>NZ_JAKZLE010000001.1:0-4117 GCF_022808885.1 Geothrix alkalitolerans
GCCGCCTGCGGCGGGCCCATGCGGGAAGCATCCGGGGTGCAATCAGCGCCATCGGCGAAATCGGTGGCTAAAAATCCTTTCGCCGAGAGCTGCCGAACGATGCGGCCGCGCGCGGACGCTCTCCTGAAGGCTTCCTCGACGTGCGTGGTTCGGTGGCTGCCGAGGTGTGTCAGCGCCCCGGCCAGGTCCAGCCCAGATCGATGAACCAACGGAAGCCGGTGCGTGCGTCGCCCTTCACGTTGAGGTAGGCGCTCTGGCGCTGGGCGCTGACCCCGGCCTGGACGCGCAGCACCGGGTCCGGCCGCCACGCCACGACCTGCTGGAGGCCCAGGAACCGATTGCGCACCGGGGTGGCGCCGGGGTGGTCCAGGAGCCAGTCGGCCAGGCCGTCCTGATAAGGCTGGTCCGTTCCGTAGAAGGACTCCCGGAAGGGGCGGTCGCCCCAAAGCAGCCAGGTCCTCGTCGTCCATTCGGGCGTCCAGTCGACCTCGGCGCGCAGGGTGACCGTTCGCGCCTCGCCGGCGGTGGCATTGCCCAGGGGATCGCCCTCCAGGTAGAAGCCGGAGAGATAGGTGCCGTGCTCGAAGCTGCGGTGATTGCTCATGCCTGGATTGTCTGGATTCAACATGGTGTTGGCGGTATCGAGATATTCCATACCAATCCGAGTCTTGCCCCAGTTGATCAGGAGCCCCACCGCATCGTTGGGAACCGCCGGGGTGGGGAGGACATAGCGGGAACGCTGGTTCCAGGGCCTGAGCGGCGCCTGGGTCAGGCTGATCCAGTCGTTCTGGAGATCTTTGCGGAAGGCCGTGCCCGGCCGATGGACCAGCCATTGGGTCCGGGTGTTCACGGCCTTGGCGCCGCGGGATACGTAGAAGCGGACGTCCTCGGCGCCGAGCAGGCGCTCGAGGATACTCAGGCGGACCCGCACGCCGACATCGGAGGTGGAGGCGCTCTTGACGCGGCCCGCGCTCAGGAATGAGGAGGAGCCGTCGAGGCCGATCCCCCCCTCGGCATAGGAGTCCTTCAATCCAAAAAACGAGGCGATCCAATGGCGGGTCTGGTACCCCTCGGTGAGGGACCTCCCCTGGACGCTGCCGCCGAACAGGTTGATGTAGTTGATGTACAGCTCGGTGCTCTCGCCCAGCTGGGACTCCAGCCGGAGGCCGGAGAGGAAGGGCCGCTGCGGGTCTCCCGCGTCGGCGATGGCTCTCCGCCGGTACGAGGGATCCTGGCTGTTTTCCCCGATCACCTTGTGGCCTTCCACCTGGCCCAGGAAGATCTGCCCCTTCCAGGTGCCGAGCGGCACGCCGAACACGCGGATGTCCGCGAACGGGCTTTCCACCCGGAACCTGGGGAAGGGCCGCGCGGCCTCGCCCAGGACGTAGCCGCCGTTGAGCCCGTAGCCCCACACGAGGGGCTCCTGCTCAAGCGCAGTGCGCCATCCGCCTGCGGAGGCGTAGGCGATGTGGAAGCGCTGGACGATGATCCGGGACTGACCCTCGGCATCCCGCCAGGCGTTGATCTGCCCCGCCAGGTCCCAGCGGGCGCCGCGCCAGCCGGTCTCCAGGTGTGTGCCCTGGCCGGTGAGGGCGTTTCCGAGGCCGAGGCTGTCCACGAAGGTGGCCGGTGCGCTGTGCTTGTCCCCGGCCCAGACGCCTCCCCCATACCAGACGCCCTGCCTGCCGGCGCCCAGGGGTTCCTGGCGGAACCAGCCGGGAGGCATCTGGGCGGCCACGGGCAGGCCGGCCAGAAGGCAGGACAGGTTCAGCGCCAGTCGATCGTATCTCACTCGGGAATCCATGGTTGGTGGCGCCCGGGAAGTCGAAGGCCTGGCCGCCCGCAGGCGGAGTTCCGGCTCCGCATCCGCCAGTCTATACGGGATTTCTGGGTCATCAGACATGGAAGATCGAGGTGGGGCGATGTGGAAGGGGCGCTCGCCAGCCCTGGGTTCTGAAAGCCAAAGGATTTTTTTCGCCACCGATTTCAGTGATTTCAGTGATGAAAAAAGATTCTCTGCCCCAGCGCAGCATGGGCTCCATGGGGGGCGCCAGGGCCGCGATCTTTTTGGGGCTCGCGGCCCTGGCGCCCCCCATGACTTCCGGCCACGCCGGAAGCGGCCTCTGGCCGGCCCATGCGGAACCCATCCGAGCCCCAATCAGCGCCATCAGCG
The DNA here is from genome assembly GCF_022808885.1 of Geothrix alkalitolerans. Lineage (NCBI taxonomy): Bacteria > Pseudomonadati > Acidobacteriota > Holophagae > Holophagales > Holophagaceae > Geothrix > Geothrix alkalitolerans. Next base: position 2,174 of record NZ_JAKZLE010000001.1, read on the forward strand.
AAATCGGTGGCTAAAAGTTTTTTTGATTGGGTCCCAGGAACGGCTCGGGCTGGGCTCAGGCGGTGGCGCTGTCCTGGCCGGGCAGCTGCACGTCCATCACCACGGAGTGCCGCGGGGTGTCCGGGCGCTCGATCCACTGCACGCGGGCGCCAAGGAGGCGAGCCAGCTGCAGCAAGCCTTCGCGGGCCTCCTGGTGGAGGGCGCCGGACAGATCCGGATGCAGGATCAGGCGCACGTCCGCGCCGCGCAGGCGCTCGCCCAGACGCACCAGCTCGCGGTAGGCCTTGAGCAGCGACGTCTCGGGGCTCTGGTGGCGGCCGGTGCCATTGCAGGCAGGGCAGGGCTGGGTGAGCTGGCGTTCCAGGGAGGGGCCCGTGCGCTTGCGTGTGAGCTCCACCAGTCCGAATTCGGAGATGCCGCCGGCCCGGGCGTGGTTGCGGTCGCGCTTCAGCTCCTCCTGGAGCCGCGCCAGCACCTCGTCGCGGTGGGCCGGGTCCACCATGTCAATGAAGTCGATGACCACGATGCCGCCCAGGTTGCGCAGGCGCAGCTGGCGCACGATCTCGGGGATGGCCTCCAGGTTGGTGAGGTAGACCGTCTCCTCCAGATCCTTCTTCCCCACGAACTTGCCCGTGTTCACATCCACGCTGACCAGGGCCTCCGTCTGGTTCAGCACGATGGAGCCGCCATGCTTGAGGAAGACCTTGGGCTGTCGCGCCGCCTCGATCTCCGACTCGATGCCGAAGGCCTCGAAGATGGGCAGGTCCGAGGTGAAGTGCTTGACCCGGTTGGCCCACTCGGGGTGCAGCTTCTCCACGAAGGTCAGCACCTCGCGATGGGCCTCGGGGTCGTCCACCCAGAAGCTGGCCACTTCTTCGCGGAAGATGTCGCGCAGCACCTTCTGCAGCAGGCGCAGGTCGTGCCAGACCAGGCCCGGGGCGGGCACGGTCTCGGCCTTGGCCTGGATCTCCGCCCACATCTGGCGCAGGAACGCCACGTCGCCCACCAGGTCCTCGTCCTTCTCGCCGATGGCGGCCGTGCGTACGATGAAGCCCTCGCCAGGCTGGGCGTGGCTGCGGATCAGCTCGCGGAGCCGCTCGCGCTCCTCGGGATCCGTGATCTTGCGGGAGATGCCGATGTGATCGATGCCCGGCATGAACACCAGGAAGCGGCCGGGGAAGCTCAGGTGGCGGGAAAGCCGGGGCCCCTTGGAGCCGATGGGATCCTTCACCACCTGGACGAGCGTCTCCTCGCCCTCCTTGACGGGGGGCAGGGGTGGCGGCGGTGGGGGCAGGTCCTCGGCGGCCTCCTCGCCATCCTCCTCGGCGGACAGGTCAGCGCCCAGGCGCTGGGCCATGGGGTCATCCAGGTACAGGAAGCCGTCCTTGGCCCCGCCAATGCCCACGAAGGCGCTCTGCATGCCGGGGAGCAGCTTGGCCACGCGGCCCTTGTACACATCCCCCACCTGGCTCTTGTTCATCGTCCGCTCGAGGAACAGCTCGCAGAGCTGGCCGTTCTCAAGCAGGGCGATGCGCGTCTCCAGGGGGGTCGAATTGACCACCAGGGACTTGCGGACTTCCATGGAACCAACCTTTCAGAACCGTGCAGGAGGTCGCCATGCCCTCGCCGCGGGCCCCAGGGCCGTGCCAGGCCGAAGGGTAGGTCATTTCTACCATGACCCTAGGATGCCGCGCCAACCGTCGAAGGTTCCGGAGTTGGTGTTTATTCCTTGAAGAGGGAAAAGCTGGGACAGGATTTACAGGATTAAAAGATGGATTGACAGGGTTTGAAAATAATTTGCCACAGATTCCGCTGATTTCAGTGATTTGAAAGCAATACTCGCCCTCAGCGCAGCATGGGCTCCATGGGGGGGGGGCGGGGGGGGGCGGGGGGGGGGGGGGGGGGGGGCGGGCGCCCCCCCACAGGAAGCGAAAACCCGAACAG
>NZ_JAKZLE010000001.1:4127-216899 GCF_022808885.1 Geothrix alkalitolerans
CCGGCCCCGCGTGGGGCCGGGGGGGGCCGGCGGCGCGGCGATCTCGGGGCGGGGGCCCCCCCCCCCCCCCCCCATGACTTCCGGCAAAGCCGGAAGCGGCCTGCGGCCGGCCCATGCGGGACCCATCCGAGCCCCCATCAGCGCAATCGGCGAAATCGGTGGCGAAAAATCTTTTCAGTCCGTGAAGGCGCTGACGCAGAGCGGGGTCCGCTCCTGGCGGCGGCGCTCGGTGATGCGGTTGCGCTCGTCCACGAAGACCACCTTGGGCGCCACGGTCTCGGCTTCCTCGGCGGTCATCCAGCCGTAGGCGGCGATGATCACCAGGTCGCCCTTCTGGACCAGGTGGGCGGCGGCCCCGTTGATGCCCACCTCACCGGAGCCCGGGATCCCCGGGATCACATAGGTGGACAGGCGCGACCCGTTGGTCACGTCGTAGATGTCGATCTTCTCGTTCTCCATGAAGCCGGCGGCCTCGATGAGCAACGGATCGAGCGTGATCGACCCTACGTAGTCCAGATCGGCCCTCGTCACGGTGGCGCGATGGATCTTACCGAGCAGGAAGTGGCGCAGCATGCATCCTCCGGTCCAGGCTCTCAAGGGAGTCCCGGCCAACGCATAAGGATGGACCCAGGTGTACCCTGGGTCCATCCTCGATTTTTACCTGATCTAGTTGAACAGCACCACGTGGAGATCCACGCCCAGCCGGGGCGGAGCCACCGGGGGCGGGGCCACGGGCAGGCGGAAGGCGCCTTCCAGGTCCAGGCGGGCCCGGGGGTCGCGGATCTGGCGGAGCACCCAGCGGCCCTCGATGAAGACGTAGCAGCGGGAGGGATCACCGGGCACCAGGGCCACGTAGCGCCGGTCGTCGCCGGGGCGCCAGTATCCGTCCATCCAGACCGGTGCCCGGTAATGGCGCGGCCGGCCGCGGTCGTGGTCGCGGTCATCGTCGTCGTAGCGGTGACGCTCGTACTTGCGCGCCTCCTTGTCCCGCTCCTTCCAGTACTTGCGCTCGGCCTTGTCGCGTTCCTTCCAGTACTTCCGGTCTTCGCGGTCATCCCGGCGGTCATCCCTGCGGTCATCCCGCCGGTCGTCACGCCGCTCCTCCCGCTCACCGCGCCAGCCCCGGTGGTCATCGGGCCGGGCCGTGGCGGGTGGCGCAGTCAAGGTAACGGCCGCCAGGAGGGCGGCGCTCATCATGTGGCGAAGCATCCAACCTCCTCGCTAGTTGAACAGGGCGACGTGGAGGTCCACGCCCACCCGGGGCAGGGGCACCGGCGGAGGCGCGGCGGGCATGCGGAGGACATCGCGCACCTCGGCCTGGACGCCCACGGAGAATCCCTTGCGGAGCTCCCAGCGGCCATCGATGAGGAACCAGGCGCGGTCGGTGTAGCGGGGGTCCACGGCGATGTAGGGACGCTCGGGCAACCGGGCGCCGAACTTCTTGGCCAGGCCCGGGGGCATGCCGCCCTTCTTGGCCAGGCCTGGAGGCACACCATCCCCTCCGCGGGCATGCCCCGGAGGGCCATCATGGCCGTGCTTCCCATGGCCGCGCCCCTGGGGCATGGCGATGAGAGCCGCGGAAATCAGGATCGGGACGAGCATGGAACCTCCCGGAATGCGTCTCCGGACAGTCGCCCGGAGGACGCCGCCATTCTAACCTCCGGCCATGAGGAACGCCCCCATCCATGGGAGGAGGCGCGGATAGTCCGAAAGGTGAGGGGCTTTCTTGGAAAAGATGTTCTCGCCACCGGTGGCGCTGGTTTCAGTGATTAAAAAACGATTCGCGTCTCCCAGCGCAGCATGGGCCGCAGGCCGCTTCCGGCAACGCCGGGAGCGGCCTGCGGCCGGCCCATGTGGGACACATCCGAGCCCCAATCAGCCCCATCTGCGAAATCGGTGGCTGAAATGCCTTTGCCGAAATCCGTTCAGGCGCCCTGGCCCCCGCCGGTTCCCGTTCCGTTCGCCGGGGGGGTCAGGAGGACGTTGTCGATGAGGCGGGTGCTGCCCACGTAGGCGGCCACGCAGAGGGCGGCGGAGCGGTCCACTGGGCCCTGCAGGGGCTCCAGGGTCTGGGCGTCCACCAGCTCCAGGTACTGGATGGAGTCCGCCCCGGTCATGAGGGTCCGTGCGAGCTCCAGCAGCTTCGCCGGTTCCCGCTCCCCCTCGTCGAAGGCGGCCTTCGCGGCCAGCAGGCCCTGGCTGAGGGTCAGGGCGCGCTTCCGGCCATCCTCATCCAGGTAGGTGTTGCGGCTGCTCAGGGCCAGGCCGTCCGCCTCGCGCACCGTGGGCACCACCACCACGTCCACGGTGAGGTTCAGGTCCCGGGCCATGCGGCGGATCACCGCAGTCTGCTGGAAGTCCTTCTGGCCAAAGAAGGCCAGGTCCGGCTGCACGATGTTGAAGAGCTTCGCCACCACCGTGGCCACGCCCCGGAAGTGGCCGGGCCGGTAGCGGCCGCAGAGGGTGTCGGCCAGGTGGCCGGGCTCCACATGGGTCTGGAAGCCCGTGGGGTAGATCTCGGCGACCTCGGGCATGAACAGCACCGTGGCCCCGGTTTCCAGGCAGAGGTTCTGGTCCCGCTCCAGGTCCCGGGGGTAGCTGGCCAGATCCTCGCCGGGGCCGAACTGCGTCGGGTTCACGAAGATCGACACCACCGTGGCGTCGCAGCGGGCAGCGCTCTGGCGGATGAGGGCCCCGTGGCCCTCGTGCAGGAACCCCATGGTGGGGACGAAGCCAATCCGCTTGCCCTCGTCCCGCAGGGGTCTCAGGAGGGCGCGGAGATCAGCAATGGAACGGACGACTCGCATGGACAAAAGCGGGATCCTTCAGAAAGCGCCTGTCAGTTTACCAAGGGCGCGATCAGGGGTGCCACTGGGTCAGAACCGGACGAACGGCTTCTGGAAGCGTATAGGATTCCCGGTCGTCGGGGAACCCTCCGGAGCGGACATCCTCGGCCCAGAGGGCCAGGGCGTCCCGCAGGTCTTGGAATCCTTCGGCATAGCGGCGCACGAATTTCGGCGAGGTGCCCGGCAGCAGGCCCAGCACATCGTGAAAGACCAGCACCTGGCCCGAGCACCGGGGGCCGGCTCCGATGCCGATGGTGGGAATCTCCAGCGTTTCCGTCACCCTGGCCGCCAGGTCCGCGGGGATGCCCTCCAGCACCAGGCTGAAGCAGCCCGCGTCCTGCAGCTTCTGGGCGTCCTCCAGCAGGCGGATGGCATCGCCCTTGTGCTTGCCCTGCACCTTGAACCCGCCCATGGGGTTCACGCTCTGGGGCGTGAGGCCCAGGTGGCCCATGACGGGGATCTCCGCATCGATGAGGGCGTGGATCATAGGAAGGCGCTTGGCCCCGCCTTCGAGCTTCACCGCCTGGGCTCCCCGCTGGAGGAAGCCCCCGGCGTTCCGCAGGGTGTCCTCCACGCTGAGGTGGAAGCTCAGGTAGGGCATGTCCGCCACCAGCATGGCCGTGGGCTGGGTGCGGGCCACGGCCTCCAGATGGTGGTTCATCATGGCCATGCTGACGGGCAGCGTGTTCTCGAAGCCCAGGCACACGTTCCCCACACTGTCGCCCACGAGGATGAGATCCACCCCCGCCGCGTCCGCGATGCGGGCGGTCGCGGCGTCATAGGCCGTGACCATCACGAGCTTCCGTCCCGCGTGGTGCCAGGCGTGCAGCTGGGGAAGGGTGACGCGGGTGCGCGCGTCCGCAGGCAGGTGGCTCATGGGGTCTCCGCTGGAAGGTCGAAGCCGTGGGCCTCCATGTAACCACCAAAAAAGCCGGAACAGGATGAACAGGTTTCCTGGGGAGGCAGAGGCACGTTCATTGCAAAGCTTTGTTCGCCACCGATTTCGCTGATTTCAGTAATTTAAAAGCGATTCCTGGCTCCGACGCAGCATGGGCTTCATGGGGGGCGCCAGGGCCGCGATCTTTTGGGGGCTCGCGACCCTGGCGCCTCCCATGACTTCCGGCGAAGCCGGAAGCGGCCTCCGGCCGGCCCATGCGGGACCCATCCGAGGCGCCATCAGTGCAATCGGTGAAATCGGTGGCTAAAAAGCCCTTCTCACGATCCGTGAACCAGTCTCCGAACCTGAAGGCTTGGCCCGAAGTTCAGGAGCAGGCACACGGGTTTTCCACTGGCCTTGAGGTAGTTGAGGCTCTGGGCCATGTGGGCGTCCAGGATCCCCGTGACTGCCTTCAGCTCCACGAGAACCCGGCCCTCCACGAGCAGGTCCACCTGGAACTCACCCACCAGGGCGCCGTCGTAGTGGACCTCCAGGCCATGCTGCTGGATCACCTCAAGTCCCGCCTTACGAAGCTCGTGGGCCAGAGCGTTCTCGTAGACCTTCTCCAGGAAGCCGTGGCCGAGGGTGTTGGCCACCGTGAAGGCGCAGCCAATGATCCGCTCCGTCAGGGGATCGTGCTCCTGCATTGTCTGTCTCCATGTTGGAAGGAGAGACAGCTTAGCCCAGGGCTCGGCAAATCCGACGCCAAAGAAAAAGATATTTTTTGCCACCGATTTAACTGATTTCAGTGATTTTAAAGCGAATCCAACCCCCAGCCAGCATGGGCTCCATGGGGGGCCCATCCGAGGCGCAATCAGCGCAATCGGTGAAATCGGTGGCTAAAAAGGCCTTTCGCCGGAAGAAGCCTCACTCCCCTTCCGGCACCACGGGCAGGTTCATCTGGGTGGGGGTCCAATCCTGGAGGGGGTCGGCGCGGTCGGGGAGGATCCAGCGGAGGCCGGCGGCTTCGACGGCCTTGCGGAAGCGGTGCAGGTCCTCGCGGCCCAGGAAGGCGGTGCCCTGGCTCTCGGGCAGGTGGGACCAGAGCTCCTGGAAGCTGGGGAAGGCGTCCTGGAGGCGGGCCTTGGCGCCCAGCTTCTCGCCGCGCTGGAGGAGGAGCTGGGCGCCCTCGGCGCAGGCCTCCACCACCTGGGCGGGGAACTGGAGATCCCGGGCCGCGGCCAGGACCTCGCTCCAGGCCTCCAGCCCCTCCTCCGCCACGGCCTCCGTCGCGGGCACGGTGGAGAGCAGCAGGGCGTGGGCCCGGTGCCACTCCAGCTCCAGCCAGCGGGAGCCGGAGCCCTCCACGGGGGCCTTGAGGTTCTCGAGGATGGCCCAGCCCTGCTCCGGGGCTTCCTGCCGGGTGCGCTGGGATTCCCGGGAGAGCACCTGGGCCAGCCGGAGCTGGGCCAGCCGGTGGCGCCAGAGCATGCCGGAGGCCTCGAACTGGTCAGCCGCGGCCTTGAAGAGCCGGGCCGCGTCCCGCCAGGCGCCGCGGAACCGGGCCACGTCGCCCTGGAGCAGGGTGTGGTCGCCCTGCTCCTCCGGGGCCAGCAGGAGGCGCTGGGCGCCCGAGGAGGGGCCCTGGGCCTGGAACAGGGCATGGTCCGCGGTCACGGGATCGCCCATGGCGGCGAAGGTGCGCGCGCGCCAGATCTGGATCATGGCCACCTGGGGCGCGTCGCCCAGCCGCTGGGCCTGGCCCAGGGCCCGGTCCAGGTGCGTCAGGGCCGGCCCCAGGAACTGCTGGAGGCTCCGCACCGCCCCCAGGGCCAGGTGGCTCTGGCTCTGGAGGCCGAGGTCGCCCTGCAGCCGGGCGGTCTGGAGGGCTTCCTGCAGCAGGGCGATGCAGGGGCCGGCCTGGCCCTGGGCGAGGCGGACCTGGGCCAGGCCGATCTGGGCCGGCACGAGGCCGCGGAAGTCCTGCCCGTGCTCCAGCAGGCGCTGGGCGGATTCGAGGTGGCCGGCCGCGCGCTGGAACTGCCCCTGGGCGGCCAGGGCCCGGCCCAGGGCGGTGAGCAGGGCCGCCTGGTCCTGGGGCTGGGACCGGCCGCCCTGGGGATGGAGGCCTTCCTCCAGGGCGCGGATGCCCTTGGTCAGGTGGCCCTGCAGCAGGTGGAGCTGGCCCAGGGCCAAGCGCAGGCGGGGCTGCTCGGGATGCAGGGGGTGGTCCTTCAGGCGGGCGGCGGCCCCCATGACCGGTTCCTGAGCCTCGCCGGGGCGGTGGAGGTGGAGCAGGAGCATGGCCCGCTTCCGCAGCACCCGGGCCTCGGCCAGGCGGACGCCCTCGTGGAAGGCGGATCGCCCCAGAGCGTCCAGGGCGTGGTCGAGGGCCTCCAGGGCGAGGTCCGCCACGGGTCGCGCCGGGGTCTCGCCATCCGCCGGAGGCCCCTGGGAGCCGGCGGCCCAGGCATCCGCCAGGTGTTCGTGCAGGCGCGCCTCGTCCCAAGGCCGGGGCTGGAGCTGGAGGGCCTGCGTCACCATGCGCTGGGCCTCCTGGGGTGGCGCGGGCGGGTGGTGGTCGAGGGCCTCCAGCACGGCCGCCAGCGCGGTGGCTTCGTCGGAGGCGAGGGCCTGGAGCGTCACCGAGTGGGCCACGGGGCCGCCCTGCTCCTGGATGACCGCCAGGAGGGCGCGGGCCAGCCGCTTGAGCTCGGCCTGGGGCGTGTGGGCGAGCACCAGCTCGCGCCAGCGGGGATCGGGCATGAGGGCCTGGCCGCCCTGGAGCTGGACCAGGCGCGAACCCAGGGCGCCCTGCTGGGCATCCTCCAGCGCATCGCCCGCGAGGCCCAGCAGGCGGCCGAGGGAGCCGGCGGGCACGGGCCGGTCCGCCAGGGCCAGCAGGCGCACCAGGGTGGCGGCGGCGGGGGTGAGCCGCTGGAGGCGACCCAGGAAGACCTGCTGCACGAGGTCGGCCTGGGCCTGGAGGGTCGCGGGGCGGTCGGGCGCCAGGATCCAGTGGTCCTGATCCCAGGTCAGGGCGCCCTCCTGCTGGGCCAGCTCCAGGACGTTCCGCAGCAGGCCCGGGTTGCCCAGGCTCTGGGCCAGCAGGTCCGCCACGTAGCCCGGGGGCAGGGCGTGGCGGCCCAGCAGGTCGTCCAGGATGGCGCGGAGATCCTCGTCCTCCATGCGGTTGACGCCCACCAGGGCGGCGGAGGCCTCCTGCCGCAGATCGGCGATGAGGGGCTTCAGCCCGGCGCCCTGGGCGCCCGTGGTGAGGGAGAGCAGCCAGGGAAGGTCCGAGCGGTGCACCAGCTCCCGCACCAGCGACAGCACCTCCGGCGCGGCGCGCTCCAGGTTCGAGAGGTGGACGAGCCGGGGATGGAGGAGGCGGGCGAAGTCCAGGACCTCGAGGGCCGCCTTCACCTCCTCGGGCTCGGGGCCGGGATCCTGGCGGTTCCGGTGGCGGCCGCCGGTGAGGAAGGCGAAGGCGGGCATCCGCAGGGACAGGGCCCGGGCGGTCTCGGGACGCTGGGCGTAGAGGTCCGCCTCGTTGCCGGCGAGCAAGGTCTCCAGCAGCCGGCCCAGGAACCGCCCTGCGGATTCGTCCGCGGAAGCTTCGAGGGGGTGGACCCGGATGCCCTCGCCCTCGGCCACGGCGCAGGCCCAGGCCGCCAGGTGGGCCTTGCCGATGCCCTCCTCGCCTTGGAGGAGGACGATGCGCTCCATGGGGATGGGGGCGTTGAGGCCGAGCATGAGGGACTTGAGGTAGGGCAGCTCCTGGCTCCGTCCCCGGAGGGGCCGGGCGATGAGCTCCGACAGGTCCCGGGTGTGGGTCCAGGGAAGGTCGTCGGAGAGGGCCGAGGCGGGAACGGCCTCGGGCAGGAGACTGGCGAGCTTCGGCAGGACCCAGGGAGCCCCGCCGAGGACGCGCGGGACCTGGGTGAGCCCGGCGCGGAAGGAGATGACCTCCGGGTGCAGGAACCGCGGGTGGAGGTCGCGCGCGAGCTCTCGTGCGAGGTGCTGCGTCAGGGCGGCGCGCTGGGCCGCGCCCCAGGCCGGCCAGAGGCGGGAGAGGGGTGTTCCCTGGAGGGCCTGGAGGTGCCAGGCCTGGCCGTCGTCGAAGCCGAAGTGGCCGATGACCGGATCCAGCGGGTCGGCGTCGCGGAAGCGGGCCAGGAAGGTGTCGCGCAGCTGGTCCAGGTCACGCTCCGCGGGCAGCGGCGACCAGATCTGCGCCAGGAAGCGCGCGCCATCGAGTTCCCGCTTCAAGAGCTGGAATGCGCAACCCTCGCCCTGTCCCAGGTCCATGAGCCAGGCGTAGCGGTGCGTCCCGAGGAAGCGCGTCACATCCACGGACGAGGCTTTCGCGCGGGTTCAGCGGGGCGGGGGGGCATGGCGGGAAGTGTACCGCAGGGATCCGGGGAATGAGTTGGCCGGTGGTTTCAAAAGCAAAAGCCTTTTCGCCACCGATTTCGCTGATTTCAGTGATTAAAAACGATTCCCGGCCCCAGCGCGGCATGGCGCCACCCATGACTTCCGGCCCAGCCGGAAGCGGCCTGCGGCCGGCCCATGCGGAAAGCACCCGAGGCGCAATCAGCGAAATCGGTGGCAAAAAAGCATTTCGATCCGGCCCCGGCCGGGTCGCCATCAGCGGCTGAAGAAGGGATCCAGGATGACGGCGGCGGTGAGGACGAGGGCGAAGAGGTTGATGTTCATGAAGACGCGGCGGTAGAGGGGGGCATCCTGGCCTTCTCGCAGCAGCGGCAGCGAGCCGGCGATGAGCCACGCCGCGCCCAGGCCCAGCATGACTTCGGCGGGCCAGGAGACCAGCACCCGGAACATCGGCAGCAGGCCGCAGGCGGCGGCGGTGCCGCAGGTCCAGGTGAAGGTCAGCCTCGACAGCCGGGGTCGGCCGAAGACCGAGACCAGCGTGGGGAAGCCGGCTCTCTCGTAGCCCTCGGCGTGGAGGCCCACCAGCAGCCAGAAGTGGGGGACCTGCCAGATGAAGAAGACGAAGGCCAGGGCCAGGACCGAGGGATCCGCCACGCTGCCGCCGGCGGCGGTCCAGCCGATGGCCGGGGGCAGGGCCCCGATGAGGGAGCCCGGCACCACAGCGAAGGCGCTCACGCGCTTCAGGGGCGTGTAGAAGCCGTTGTACCAGCCCAGCGCCAGGGCGCCGAGGAGGGCCGAGGTGAGGTTGTGGGCGGCCCACAGGAGGCCGAACCCGGCCACGGCCAGGGTCACGGCGAGGACCGTGGCGGAGCCGGCGGTGATGTCCCCGTGGGGGATGGGGCGCGAGGCGGTGCGGGGCATCATCGCGTCGTAGCGGCGCTCCTGCACCTCATTGAGGGCGCTGGAGCCCATGGCGAGGAGCAGGATGCCGATGAGCGTGGTGATCAGGCCCGCGTCCACGCCGCGCAGGAAGGCCACGTAGCCCGCCGCCGCCGTGAACGTGGAGGCCCCGGAGATGCGCAGCTTGGTCAGTTCGAGGAAGGTCGAGACCGGGCTGGGCTTGGGAACGGGAATCGCGGCCACGCTCAAATCATCGCTCCTGGTTCAGCCGGAGCCCAGCTTGGCTGGGCGAGGGCGCGGGGGTCCCGGGGGTGTAGGGCGCAAGCCCGGTCCCCCGGATCATTAGAGGGTCTTGAGGTAGCGGACGACCTCGCTGAGCTCCTGCTCCGTCATCGGCGTCTGGGGCATGGCGGGCGGATAGCCGCGGACCACCTGCTCCATGGGGTTGGTGATGGCCCGGCGGACATAGGCCTCGTCCACGGTGACCTGGCGCATGGCGCCGGCCACGAGGACCTCCTGCTGCTTGCCGAAGAGGGCCTTGAGGGTGGGGCCCACCTTGGGCTTGCCGTCCACGGAGTGGCAGGCCAGGCAGCCCTTGGAGGTCAGTACGGCCAGGCCCGGCGGCAGGTCCTTCAGGTCAGGATGGGCCTCGGCGGCTCGGATCGCCTTGCCGGGCTCGGGGGCATCCTCGCCGCCGAAGTACCAGGCCTTGAACTCGTCCTCGGGCACCACGATGACCTTGCTCAGCATGAGGCTGTGGTCCACGCCGCAGATGACCGTGCACTCGATATCGTACGAGCCCAGCTTGGTGGCCTGGAACCAGGTGGTGTTGGTGCGGGCGGGCACGGCGTCGATCTTGAGGCGGAACGAGGGGATGAAGAAGCCATGCACCACGTCGGCGCTGTGGACCTCCATCTTCATGGGCTTGTTGATGGGGGCGAAGAGCACCTTGCTCTTCTTGCCGTTGGGGTATTCGAAGGACCAGCTCCACTGGCGGGCGGTGACCTTCACGGCCATGGCGTCCCGGGGGGCCTGGCGCATGTATTCGTAGTTGGTCCAGCCGTAGTAGAAGATCGAGAGGAACAGGACCAGGGGAATGGTGGTCCACAGGATCTCGAGGCCCGTGTGGCCTTCGATCTGCTCGGCCTTCGGGTGGCGCTTCTTGCTGTAGCGCACCACGAAGTAGATCATCAGCGCCGTGATGAAGATGAGGAACGCGACGGAGAGGCCGAACACGTAGAAGAAGACCGCGTCGGACTTCTGGGCCGAGAGGGCGGCTTGGTTCATCCAGTCCATGGGTGCCTCAGTGGAAAGCGACGTCGGAGAAGAGCAGGGCGAAGAAGATCAGCAGCGTGCCCAGGGTGACCAGGACCACGATCTTGAGCAGCGGCCCTTCGTACTTCAGGTGCATGAAGAAGTAGAAGACCAGGCCCGCCTTGAGGGGCGTCAGCGTGAGCAGGCCCCAGACGGCGTAGGTCTGACCCAGGTGGCTCACGCCCACCAGGGCGCCCGTGAGGATCAGCAGGGCCACCCACACCTTGATGAAGGTGCCGTAGCCGGGGTGGTCGCCCAGGTGCTCGGGCTGCGGGACGGTGTTGAGATCGGCGGAATGCACGTGTTCGCTCATGTCCTTCCCTTACGCAGCCAAGTAGAAGAGGGGGAGGAGGAAGATCCAGATCACGTCCACCAGGTGCCAGTAGAGGCCGCCGTTCTCCAGGTGGATGTAGCGGTCCTGGCGGATGCGATCCGTGGCCACCCACCAGAGCATGACGGCCAGCACCGAGAGGCCGGCGATGACGTGGAGCCCGTGGAGGCCGGTCATCGTGAAATAGAGCCCGAAGAAGACCTGCTCCCCCGGCGGCAGCGTGGCCAAGTGCGGAGCGTTGGGATAGAGGCCGTGATGGAACTTGGCGGCCCACTCGAAGGACTTGATGACCAGGAAGGTGAGGCCCAGAGCCAGGGTGGTGCCCAGGAAGGCCATGGCCCGCTTCTTCTCGGCCCGCTGAATGGCCACGATGGCGAGCACCACCGTGAGGCTGCTGGTGAGCAGCACCAGGGTGTTGATGACACCCAGGGTGGCATTCAACTCCATGCCGCCGTGGTGGAACTCGACGGGGTACTTGTACCGCATGTACGAATAGCCGATGAAGAGGCCGCCGAAGAGGACGATCTCCGTCACCAGGAACAGCCACATGCCGAGGCGGGATCCGAAGTCGTCGCGGTGGACGTGCGCACTCATTGGGACTCCTGCTCGAAGTGGTAGGGGCCGCGGGTGATGGTGGGGATGGTCTCGAAGTTCTCCAGGGGGGGCGGGCTGGGGATCGTCCACTCCAGCGTCACGCCGCCCCAGGGGTTGTCCTCGGCCTTCTCGCCCTTGAAGAGGGCGTAGATGAGCGTTCCGAAGAAGGCGAGGAGGCCCAGCACCAAGAACCAGCTGCCGACGGTCGCCACGACGTGCATGGTGTGGTACTGGGGCAGGTGGACGTAGTAGCGGCGGGGCATGCCCATCATGCCGAGGATCAGCATGCCGAAGTAGAGCATGTTGAAGCCGATGAACATGGGGAACCAGGAGGCGTAGATGGCCTTCTTGGAATACATCTTCCCGAACATCTTGGGGAACCAGTAGAGCAGGGCCGCGAAGAGGGCCATGCCGGTGCCGCCGAACATCACGTAGTGGAAGTGGCCCACGATGAAGTAGGTGTCGTGGATGTGGACGTTGATGGCCAGGGCCCCCTGCATGACGCCCGTGAGACCGCCGATGGCGAACAGGAAGATGAAGGTGAGGGCGAAGAGCAGGGGCGGCTGGAAGTCGATGCTGCCCTTGTAGAGGGTGCTCACCCAGTTGAAGACCTTGATGGCGCTCGGCACGGCCACGATCATCGTCAGCAGCGAGAAGACCAGGGTGGCCAGGCTGCTCATGCCCGAGGTGAACATGTGGTGGGCCCACACGAGGCTGCCCACGCCGGCGATGGACATGCTGGAGAAGGCGATGGCGTGGTAGCCGAAGATGGTGCGCTTGGAGAAGGTGGGGATGATCTCGGTGATGGCGCCCATGGCCGGCAGGATCATGATGTAGACCGCCGGGTGGGAGTAGATCCAGAACAGGTGCTGGTAGAGCAGGGGATCACCGCCCTTGGCCGGGTCGAAGATGCCGATGCCGAAGAACCGTTCCAGGATCACCAGCACCAGGGTGATGGCCAGGACGGGTGTGGCCAGCAGCTGGATCCAGGAGGTGGAGTAGAGGGCCCAGCTCATGAGCGGCATGCGGAACCACTTCATGCCGGGCGCCCGGAGGCGGTGGATGGTGGTGATGAAGTTGATGCCCGTGAGCATCGACGAGAAGCCCAGGATGAAGGCGGCGAATACCGCCAGGCTCACGTTGGTGCCCGTCTTCAGGCTGAAGGGGGCGTAGAAGGTCCAGCCCGTGTCGGGTGCGCCGCCGCCCGTGAAGAGCGAGAGCACGGCCAGGATGGCCCCTGCCATGAAGAAGTACCAGGAGGCCAGGTTCAGCCGCGGGAAGGCCACGTCCTTGGCTCCGATCAGGATCGGCAGGAAGAAGTTCCCGAAGATGGCGGGCAGGCCCGGCACCACGAACAGGAAGATCATGATCACGCCGTGGACTGTGAACAGGGCGTTGTAGGTCCGGGCCGTGACGAGGTGCTGGAAGGGCGTCAGCTGCACCAGGCGCATGACGAAGCCGATGCCCACGCCCACGAAGAAGAAGCTGATCATCGAGACGAGGTAGAGCACCCCGACCCGCTTGTGGTCGGTGGACGTCAGCCAGGCCATGAGGCCCTTGCGGGAGCCCGTGTCCACGAGGTAGCTCGGCTGCGCCGCAGGGTAGCCAGGCTGGGCGGTGGCGTGGGTGGTCATTCAGCCTCCTCGGACTTGGTCTTGCGGCCCCGGCGGATGAGGACGAACACGAAGATCAGGGCCGCCAGGATGGTGAGGGTGGCGCTGATGGCCGTGGTGTTCAGGACGTATTTCCGTCCCGCGGGGTCATAGCTGAAGCAGAACTTCAGGAACTTGTTGATGGTGGGCTGGGCCTCGCCGCGGGCGGCCTCCTGGGCCGCCAGCTGGAGGTCCGCCGGCAGGTAGGTGACGCCGTACATGTAGCGTGTGACCTTGCCCTGGGGGCTGATGAAGATGATGGCCGCGGCATGGACGAAGTCGTCGCCCACCTGCTTGTACCGGAAGCCCACGGCGTCGGCCAGCGCGCGGCTGGCGGTGGCGGGACCCGTCAGGAAGCGCCAGGCCGCCGGCGGGAAGGGCCGGGTGAGCTCGCCCAGGTAGTTGGTGCGCTTCTGCGAGGCCATCTCGGGCGTGTCACGCTCGTCGAAGCTGACCGTGAGGACCTGGAAGTCCTTGCCAGGGATGGCCTCGGTGCGGTTCAACACCTCGACCACCCCGTTGAGCTGGGGCGTGCAGATGCCGGCGCAACGGAAGTAGTTCAGGGTGAGGATGGTGGGCTTGTCGATGAGCTGGCGCAGGGTGACGGGCTGGCCGTCCTCGCCCTTGAAGGCCAGGTCCAGGGGCAGGGTGGCGCCGAGCTTCTCGTCGATGCCCACTTCCTGGGGTGTGAAGGCGGGGGCGGCCGGGCCTTCGACAGGCGCGGGCGCCTGGGTGGGAGCCGGGGCCGGCTTGGTCGCCTGGGCTCCGGCCGGGAGGCACAGGAGCGCCGAGGCGAGGGTCAGTGCGGAGAAGGAGGCGTGGAGCGGGCGGAGGGTCATGGCCGGCCTTGGGGATGGGCCTCGGCGTACTCCCGGCAGAGGATGTCCACGGCGCGGGAGACGGGGATGCGGTTGGGGATAACTTCACCGGCGCTGGCGAAGAGCTTCTCCATCGCGGCGGTGGCTTTCGGATCGCTCGCGCCGTGGTCGAAGGAGCCCAGCGACTGCACCACGTGGACGAGGGCCATGCGGTCCCGCTTGGAGAGGTCCGTGTAGGCCACCATGGAGCTGCCCTTGATGCCTTCGTTCAGGGTCTTGTAGATGTCCTCGACGCGGGTGCCGTTCTTCCAGCCCGCGCTCTGGGTGAAGTTGCGGGGCGCCGGGTTGAGGCCCTTCCCCGCCGGGCCGTCGCCCTTGCCCTCGGGGCCATGGCAGCTGGCGCAGGTTTGCGCGAAGATCGCCTTGCCCCGGGCCATGAGCTCGGGATTGGGCGTCATGACCGTCTTGGGGTCGATGGGCGGGATGACCTGCCGGGCCTGGGCCGGGTATTCCGTGGGGTCCAGCCAGCCGGTCTCGCCCTGCACCGCCTGGACGGGCACGGCATCGGGCTGTGTGTGGGCCTGGTAGCGCAGGCCGGGCAGCACGGTGAAGCCGAAGAAGGCGGCGATGAAGATGAAGCAGATCACCACCAGCAGGGCGGACAGCAGGCGCTTCAGCTCGTCCGGGGAGAGGTAGTCTTGGATCTTCATAGCCGGAACTCCAGGCCCTCGCGGAGGAAGGGATCGCCGACGGGCATGTCCTCGCCCTTCTGCATGGCGCCGCGGGCCCAGAGGAGGATCCCGCCCAGGAAGAAGAGGGCGAAGCTGAGCTCGGGCCAGGAGAACCTGGGGCTGGCGCCGAGGATGGGGAAGATGAGCCAGTAGATGTCGAGCACGTGCGCCCCGAGCATCAGGTAGGCCACGCGGCGCAGGCGCCGGGGGTCCTTCTTCGAGTCCCGGGTCACCAGGGCGAAGAAGGGCAGCACGAAATGCAGGCCCGCCAGTACCAGCGTGACGAGGTGCCAGGCGCCCTGGAGGCGCACCTTGTACCAGATGACCTCGTCCGGCAGGTTCGCGTACCACATGAGCATGTACTGGGCGAAGCCGATGTAGGACCAGAACACCGTGAAGGCGAAGAGGAAGCCGCCCAGGTTGTAGAGGTGGTCGCCCCGCACGCCCTCCAGCCGTCCCTGGTCCTGGAGGTGCAGGACCGCCAGGGCCGTGGCCGCGAGTCCGCTGAGGAAGGCGCCGGCGAAGACGTAGACGCCGAAGATGTCGCTGTACCACTCAGGCGTGAGGCCGGAGATCCAGTCGAAGGCCACCAGCGTCACCACCAGCGCGAAGATGGCCATGAAAGCGGGGGCGAACTTGCGGGCCCGGAAGTTGAAAGCCGGGTCCTTCGTGGCGTCCTGCTTGAGCGAGCCGCCCACCAGCACCCAGAGGCCCAGGAGGCAGAGGGCCAGGGCCACGATGGTGCGCGCGGAGAAGAATGGCAGGCTCAGCCAGAAGGCCTTGCCGGCCAGGAGGGGATGGTGGGCCGCCTCGGGCCGGGCCCCGGGATAGAGCACCGGGATGGCGCCCAGGGCGATGAGGCCGACGGGGATCGAGGGGATCAGCAGGGTGGCCAGACGCTCGGGGATGCGCCGGATGGGCACGCTCCACTTGGCGTTGACCAGGTGCTCCAGCGCCACGATGAACAGCGAGCCCAGGCCCAGCGTGAAGAGGAGCACGAACCAGAAGACCCAGTTGGCCCAGAAGCGCTCGGGGCCTGCGGCGGCGTAGCTGCCGAGGACGCCCAGGGCGCCCAGGGCCACGGCGCCCCAGAGCCAGGAGGCGGGGAGGTTGGAGGCGTTCTTGTCCTGGCTCATCGCGTGGCCACCTTCAGATCCTCGTCCTTGGCGTTCTGGGCGCGCTGGAGGGCGCGCACGTAATCCACCACGGCCCAACGCTCTCGCTCGGAGAGGTAGGGAGCGTGGGAGGGCATGGCGTTCTTGCCGTTCACGATGGCCCAGTAGATCTTGCCGTCAGGGTAGTCCAGGAACTGCTGGGCCTGCAGGTTGGCGGGCTTGGCCCCGTAGGCGGCCGTCAGGCTGCCCACGCCGTTGCCGACGGCGCCGTGGCACACTTCGCAGCGGTTGGTGTAGACCTTCTTCCCGAGGGCGAAGACCTCCGGCGTGCGCGGCAGCGGGTTCACCAGGGAAGCGGCTTCCTCCTGGGTGCCCGTGGCCGTGGGCAGGTAGCCCCGAGCCACGGTGCCCGCCACCGGCAGCTGCATCCCGTGGCCGTCCTTGAAGAAGCTGGAGGCCTTCTGGGCGTTGAGGCGGGGCTGCTCCTGCATGTATTTCATGGGTGCCAGCACGGGGAACCACTTGGTGGCGAAGTACATCGCCAGGCCCGCCACCACGCAGGCGGTGAAGATGCCGCCGAGGGTGCGGAGAACGTAGTCGCTGGTGAGGAAGGGGCTGCGGTCCGGGGCGGGCAGGGCCTCGACCTCGATGGCGCCGGCGGCCTGGAGGGCCCGGGCGGCGGCGGTGCTGTCGAAGGCTTCGCTCTCGGCCTCCAGGGCCAGGACGTAGCGGTCCCGCGTGATGCCCTTGATGGACTTGGACGAGAGCACGGGGTGGCCGAAGAAGGGCAGCTTGTTCAGGAGGAACAGCATCCCCAGGCCCGCGGTGAAGGTGGCGAAGAGCACCGTCACTTCGAACATGATGGGGATGAAGGCTTCCCAGGAGCCCGCGCCCTTGCCGCCGGTGATGATCGGGTAGTCGACGGCGCTGATCCAGTACTGGAAGCCGAAGGCAGTGATGGCGCCCAGGATGCCCATGACCAGCACCATGCCGCCCAGGGGCGACTTGCGGAGACCCAGGGCCTCCTCGATGCCGTGGATCGCGTAGGGCGTGTAGGCCTCCACGGCGCCGAGCTTGGCGGCGCGCACCTGGGGGATGGCCTTCATGAGGGTGTCGGGCGTCTCGAAGACGCCGAGGACGGCGTAGGACGTCTCAGGCATGGTGGTCGTCTCCATGGTGAGAGGGCTGGGCGCCGGGCAGGATCGCCTTCACCTCGGTGGTGGCGATGACCGGCAGGACCCGGGCGAAGAGCAGCACCAGGGTGAAGAAGATGCCGAAGGTGCCCAGGAGGACGCCAAAGTCGATCATGGTCGGCTTGTAGATGCGCCAGGCGGAGGGCAGGTAGTCCTGGTGCAGCGAGATCACGATGATCACGAAGCGCTCGAACCACATGCCGATGGTCACGCCGATGGCCACGAGGATCATCCAGAAGTAGCTGGTGCGGGCCTTCTTGAACCAGAGGATCTGCGGGATGAAGATGTTGCAGCTGATGGTCACCCAGCCGGCCCAGCCATAGGTGCCACTGATGATGTTCATGAAGCCGTGGTGGAGATACTCGTTCATGGAGTACCAGGCCGTGAAGCCCTCCATCATGTAGCTGTAGCCCATGATGCAGCTCATGGCGAGGATCACCTTGTTCATCACGTCCAGGTGGCGCATGGTGATCAGGTTCTTGAGCTGCATGGTCTCGCGCACGACCACCAGCACCATCACCACCATGGCGAAACCGGCGAAGATGGCGCCCGCCACGAAGTAGGGCGGGAAGATGGTCATGTGCCAGCCCGGCACCACCGACGTGGCGAAGTCGAAGCTCACCACCGAGTGCACGGAGAGCACCAGGCCCGTGGCCAGGCCCGCCAGCAGCAGGTAGGCCTTCTCGTAGTGCTGCCAGTGGGAGGCCGCCCCGCGCCAGCCCATGGCCAGCACGGTGTAGAGGACCTTCCGGATCTTGCTCGTCGTCCGGTCGCGCATGGAGGCGATGTCGGGGATGAGGCCCAGGTACCAGAACATCAGGGACACGGAGAAGTAGGTGTTCACCGCGAAGACGTCCCACAGCAGCGGCGACCGGAAGTTGGTCCACAGGGCGCGCTGGTTCGGGTAGGGGAAGAGCCAGTAGGCCAGCCAGGGACGGCCCACGTGGATGAGGGGGAAGATCACGGCGCAGATGACCGCGAAGATGGTCATGGCCTCGGCGAACCGCGCGATGGCGTTGCGCCAGCGCTTGCGGAAGAGGAAGAGGATGGCCGAGATCAGCGTGCCGGCGTGGCCGATGCCCACCCAGAACACGAAGTTGATGATGTCGAAGGCCCAGAACACGGGGCTGGTGTTGCCCCAGGCGCCGATGCCGGTGACGAAGACGTAGCCGATGCAGCCGACGCCGATGAGGAGAGCCGTGAGGGTGACGGCTAGGCCGAGGTACCACTGCTTCGGGGGCTTCGTTTCGGGGAAGGCCAGGACCTGGTCGTCCAGGCTGCCGGGAGTGACCACGCCCACGGTGAGCGCGGGCTCGATCAGGGCCTCCGGGATGTCGCCGGCGGACGTGGCGGCATCAAGCTTCATGGTGACCTCCCTCGGTCGACGCCATGGGCATGGCGGGATTCTTCAGATCGGCCAGGTAGGTGATGGCGGGCTTGACGCCCAGCTCCTCCAGCACGCGGTAGGCGCGGCTGGCGGCTACCAGCTGGGAGACCTTGCTCTTGGGGTCCTTCAGGTCGCCGAAGACGATGGCATCCGAGGGGCAGCCGGCCATGCAGGCGGTGGTGATCTCGCCGTCGAGGATGGCGCGGCCATCTCCCTTGGCGCGGATCTTCACGTCGTTGATGCGCTGCACGCAGAAGGAGCACTTCTCCATGACGCCGCGGGGGCGGACCGTGACCTCGGGGTTGTAGGCCAGGGTCTCGGGTTCGGTCTTGTAGGCGGTGTACTCGAGGAAGTTGAAGCGGCGCACCTTGTAGGGGCAGTTGTTGGCGCAGTACCGGGTGCCCACGCAGCGGTTGTAGGCCATCTGGTTCAGGCCTTCGGGGCTGTGGTTGGTGGCGTTCACCGGGCACACGTTCTCGCAGGGGGCGTTGTCGCAGTGCTGGCACAGCATGGGCTGGTGGACGACCTTCGGATTCTCCAGCTCGCCCTCGTAGTAGCGGTCGATGCGGATCCAGTGCATCTCGCGGCCCCGGGCCACCTGCTCGGGCCCCACGGTGGCCACGTTGTTCTCGGACTGGCAGGCCACCATGCAGGCTGAGCAGCCGGTGCAGGCCGCCAGGTCGATGACCATGCCCCACTTGTGGTCCGGGAACTTCTGGTCCTCGTAGAGGGTCACCAGTTCGGGCATGTGGTGGTGCCCCTGGGGGTTGTGGGCGAACTCGTCCATGGTGAGGGAGCGGACGAGGTCGCGGCCCTCCATGCGGTGGTGGCTCTGAGTGCGGGAGAGCTCCTTCCGGCCGCCGGCCTTGGCCAGCTTCGCGCCGCCGCGGGCGTGGGCGCTGGCGGGGTCCAGGCCCACCAGCGGGAAGGCGTTGACGCCCATGCCCTTGGCCACGCCGCCGGTGGTGCGACCGTAGCCCAGCGCCAGGGCCAGCACGCCCGGCGCCTGGCCGGGCTGGATCACGGCGGGCAGCTTGAGGGTGGCGCCATCGAGGGCGAGGGTGACCCAGTCGCCCTCTTCGAGGCCCAGGGCCTTGGCGTCCTGCACAGAGACAGCCACGGGGTTGTCCCAGGTCATCTTGGTGATGGGATCCGGCGTTTCCTGCAGCCAGCTGTTGTTGGCGTGGCGGCCGTCGTGCGTGGCGAAGCCGGGGAAGAGCACCAGCTCGAGTCCGTCAGCTTTCGCGGCAACGGCCTTCTTGGCCGCGGCGGCCACGGAGGCGCCCTTGAAGACGGGGGCCGAGGTCTTGGTCTCGCCCTTCACCAGGCCGTCGTGCAGGGCCTGCTCGAAGGAGGTGCCGAAGGGCAGCTCCTTCTTCCAGCGGACCTGCAGGTAGGCGTGGTAGCCGTCCGGAACGGTCGCGCCCAGGGCCTTCAGGACGCCCAGGAGGATGTCCTCGCCCTGGCGGGTGTCGTAGAGGGCCCCGATGGCGGGCTGCTGGAGCACGGCCGCGCCGGGCGTGGCGTAGTCACCCCAGCTCTCCAGCCAGTGGTTCTCCGGCAGCAGCAGCTGGCACTGGGCGGACGTCTCGTCCTCCACCTGGCCGATCCAGGCCCGGAAGGGCACCTTGGTCACCGCCTCCTTCCAGGCGGCAGCCTTGGGGAAGGTGTAGGCGGGGTTCACGTCCCAGAAGAGGACGGCGGCATAGGCGCCGGAGGCCATCTTCTGCGCGGCGGCCTCCAGGTCCTTCACCGTGGCCAGGGGCTCGGCGGCGCGGAGGGCCACGGCCTCGGAGCCCAGCATGGCGTTGAGCAGGTGGGCGGCCTGGTGGGCTTCGGCGGGCATCTGGGCACCGCAGAGCACCACGGCGTTCCGGCCGGCGGCCCGGAGGTCCTTCACCAGGCTGGACCAGATGGCTGCCGGGATGTCCGCGGGCGCGCCCGCGGACATCCCGGATAGATCCGTGCCGGTTGGCAGCGCCACGCCCTTGGCCGCCAGTTCCTTCGCCAGAGCGAAGGCCACGGCGCCGAGGCGGGAGGGGGAGACAGGCACGCGCTGATCGGCGTTGGTGCCGGTCAGCGTGAGGGGGCCTTCCAGCACCCAGAGACGGTTGATGGCCTCCTGCGCGTTCTTCAACCTCCGCTTGGCGCCCCAGGCGGCCTGGGCCTCGGGATCCTCGCCGTTCAGGAAGTCCGCACCGAGCGACAGGATGACCTTGGCCTTGTCCAGGCGGGGCTGGAGGTCCACGGCCTGGCCGAAGCTGGCCAGGGCGGCCACCTCGGCGGCGTCGCCCGCGGCGGGCTCATAGGCCAGGTGCTCCAGGGTGGGCAGGGCGGTCTTGAGGTCCGCCAGTAGGGCCTTGCGGCTGGGCGAGACCACGGCCCCGGAGACCAGCAGCACGGGCTTGCCCGCGGCCTTGGCGCCCCGGAGCGCTCCGTGGAGCTGGGCTTCCGCGTCCGCCCAGCTCGCCACATGGCCCTGGGCCTTGGGCGCGCGAAGGCGGTCGGGGTCGTAGAGGCGCAGCACGTCGGCCATGACGCGGGGGCTGGTCTTGCCCTTCACGCCGGGGTGCTCGTCGTTGCCGGTGAGGTGGATGGGGCGACCCTCGCGGGTCTTCACCAGCACGGGGTAGACGCGGCGGCCCTCGTGCGTGGCGCTGGCGTAGTAGTTGGCCACGCCGGGCACCACTTCCACCGGGCGCTTGGTGTAGGGCACCACGGTGCCCTGGCCTTTGCGGTCGCAGGCCACGGTGGCAGCGAGCGCGGCGGCGGCGCTCACCAGGCCCAGGAAGTCGCGGCGGGAGACGCCGCTCTGGGGCGGCAGGCCATGGACGTCGTCGTAGTCCGGGCCGGCCGGAATGGCGCCGGGGAGGAACTCGTCGTGGGCGGCCTGCTGGGCCTCGGGCGTCTCGATGCGCTCCTCGAGGGTGCGCCAGAAGCGCGGGGTCTCGAGGGGGCCGTGTTCGGGAAGTCGTGTCTTCATGAGGTCATCCGCGGCGCTTGATGGCGTGTTCGGGGGGCGTGATGGGGATGCGGAGCGGAACCGCCTCCGGCGGCGTCTCCGGAGGGGTCTCGCGGTCCGGCCGGAAGACCAGGCTCAGGGCCTCCCGGCCCAGGAGGAGCGGCCCCGCCACCAGGGCGGCGGCGCGGTCGAGCAGCGGCTTGCGGGTCTCGTCAGCCATCGTCAGAGCTCCTAGCGGTGGCAGGCGGCGCAGTTCTCGGCGCCCCGGGTGATCTTGGAGCCGGCGGGCAGGGCGGCGTGAGGGTCGCGGTGGCAGGCCAGGCAGTTGCCCATGCGCATGCCCATCTCGCGGGTGACCACCTTCATGGTCTGCACCTCGCCGTGGCAGCTCTGGCAGGTGATGCCGGCGTTCACGTGGGGCCGGTGGTCGAAGAAGACGTGATCCGGCAGCGTGTGGACCCGCTGCCAGAGGATGGGCTGGCCGCTGTTGGCGATCTGCGTCAGCTTCTGGATGGCGGGCCGGTCGGTCTTGGTCACTTTGTGGCAGCCCATGCACAGGTCCACGCTGGGAATGCCCGCCACCCGGGACTTGTCCACACCGGAATGGCAGTACTGGCACTGCATGCGAAGGGTGCCGGCGTGCAGCTCGTGGGAGAAGGGGATGGGCTGCTCGGGGGCGTAGCCCTTGGCGAAGCGGTCCGGCTGGGTGAACCAGCCCACGGTGAGCACCGTGAGAAGGACCGCCACGGCCCCGGCCGGCAGGACGAAGCGGAACGCTCGGTCGAATTGGTGCATGCACAACCCCTGGAAAGTTCGGATCCGCACAGTGGCCGGAGCCAGCGGGGACTGAAGGGACGGTTGGACGCGGGACGGATCAGAGGTGATGGCCAGGGATTCTGGCAGGTGCCGGGCGAGCCGGAAGGGATTCCTTCCGGGCGTCGGCGTCTCCGTCCAGAGAATGTCGGCCGAGCGGCGTCAGAGGTAAGACGACACTCATGTCCAGAGGACTTGGTCACACTGGGGCGACATTCGGCAAATTTGTGTCGCAAGTCACCATCATAGATCAGTGCCACAGGATTGTTTATCCCTTTTTTCTGAGGCAGATCCAGCGACTAAGGGGATTATCCGGTGTTCTATTTAGCCGCCCGTGAAGGTGGCGATTTCCTCCAGGCCAGGGGCCGTCGAGACGAGGCCGGCTCAGCCTCCGCACCCAGGGCGGGGCATAACCTCCCGGAACCTCTTCTTTGTCAGGGGTTTGGGATTTTTCGTGAGGTCTGACCACCCTACCTGGGGAAGCCCATCCAGGGTTTCAGGAGCCCCAACTGCAGGAAGAGGGCGCCCATGCGCTCCACGGGCAGGCCCATGACCGTGGAGAAGCTGCCCTCGACCCCCTCGATGAACAGGGCCCCGATGCCCTGGATGGCATACGAGCCCGCTTTGTCCATGGGCTCGTGGGTGCCGATGTACCAGCGGATCTGAGCCTCCGTGAGGGGGCGGAACACCACCTGGGCCGTGTCCACGAAGCTGTGGACCTGATCGTTCCGCTGGAGGCAGAAGCCGGTGTGCACCTGGTGGGCGCGGCCCTGGATCAGGCTCAGCATCCGCACGGCGTCCTCCGCGTCCAGGGGCTTGTTGAGCGTGTGATGGTCCACGGCCACGGTGGTGTCCGCGGCCATGACCCAGCGGTCGGGGTTGCGGCCGGCCACCACCTCAGCCTTCAGCTCCGCCAGGCGCAGCACCAGGTCGCCGGGCTCCTCGTCCAGCAGGGGCGTCTCGTCCACCTCGGGCGCCTGGATCTCGAAGGGGATGCGCATGGCCTCCAGCCAATGGCGGCGGCGCGGGCTGCTGCTGGCCAGGATCAGGGGCTTCAGGGCGGCCTCGGGAAGGCCGGGGAGGGTCTCGCTCACCGCAGGCCCCGCTGCTCGAGCTCGGCGATGCCCACCCGCATGTGGTAGCTGTCGACCTCCTGGCCCAGGCGGAAGCCGAAGCGGGGGTAGAAGTTGGCCGCGTCCCGGGTCTCCAGGACGAACCGCTGCACCTCGCCCGCCCAGGGGTGCCGCAGGGCCCACTTCACCAGTTCGGTGGCGATGCCCTGGCCCATCAGATCCTGCGCCGTCACCACGTCGTAGAGCTTGGCTTCGTAGGCGTGATCGGACCAGAGCCGGGTGGCGCCCACCAGGCGGCCGCCCCGGTGGCCCTCGGGCACCAGGCGGGCCGTCAGCAGGCGGGAGCATGCCAGCAGCCGCCGCCACTGCTCAATGGTGCGGTCCGCGGTCCAGTAGACCTCTTCCGCCTGGAAGAAGATCTGGAGCTCGCGGGGGTCCACGCTCCAGGTCTCGTCGAAGAAGGCCACGGTGCCGTGCGGGGTCGAAAGCGGCTCGGGTACGAGGAGATCGCGGTGCATCAGGCCTTCCGGGCTAGGGCTCTCCAGCCTAGCAGTACCGTTCCGAGCGCCAATCCCGCCATCAGCCCCGGCAGCAGCCAGGCGGAACGGGCGGGGGTGTGCACCGGCCGCCAGGTCAACACCACGGCGAAGGCTCCTTCGCTGAGAGGCTCTCCCCAAAGCTCGAAGTGGCCGTCCTCCCGGAACACGCCGGACTTCCCCGTGAGCGTGGCCCGCAGCAGGGGGACACCCAGTTCCGTGGCGCGGAGGCGGATCTGGGCCGCGTGCAGGTCCGTGGCGATGCTGCGGTCGAACCAGCCGTCGTTGGTGTGGTTGCTCAGCAAGTCCGCGTGGCCCAGCTCGAAGCCCTGGCGGGTGCGCTGGGTCAGGAGGGCTTCGCTGCAGATGAGCGGGTGCACGTGCAGGTCGCCGGCGGGCGTGGGCACGGCGAAGGCGCAGCCCTCCTTGAGTTCCCCGGCCTCCTGGGACACGAAGCCCATCTTCCCGTCCAGCCACCGTCGGAAGGCCTCGGGGCCGGGCGTGCGCTCGCCGAAGGGCATGGGCTCCGTCTTCGCGAAGATGAAGGGTGGCCGGCCGGCCGCCTCGCCCCGCACCAGGTTGTAGGGGCCCCCCTCGGTGCCGAAGAGCCAGGCCACGCCCCGGGACACGGCCTCGGCGGAAAGCCGCAGGTCCGGGTGGCGGTCGTCCCGGCCCAGCACCGAGCTCTCGGGCCAGAGCAGCAGGGTGGCGCGCCCCGCCCTCGGCCAGCCCCGGGCCTTCAGCAGCGCGTCGCTGCGCCGCCACATCTCCGCTTCCATCCCCGGCCAGCGCACCCCGGCGGGGAAGTTGGGCTGGATCATGGCCACGTCGAGGGTCCGTTCCCCCTCCCGCGGCAGCAGGTGCCAGGCGCCCCCCAGCAGGAGCATCAGGCCCACGGCGAAGCCCGGCCCCGCCAGGATCCGCCGGGGAGAGGCGCCCTGGGCCAGGTGGGCGGCGGTCCAGGCCCCGGCGCCCCAGGCCAGGGCCGACAGGCCCGAGGCGCCCAGGAACGCCGCCGAGCGCGCGGGCCAAGGCAGGGAGCCGAAGGCGGCGCCCCAGGTCCAGGGATAGACGTGGAAGCCCCAGGTCTCCCAGCCCATCAGGAGGAAGGCGGCCACGCAGGCGGCGGCCAGGGGCCCGATGCGGCGGAAGGCCCAGCGCGACCCCAGGGCCACCAGCCAGAGTCCCGTGGCTTCCCAGAGGCTCAGCAGGACCATCCCCAGGAGGGCCAGGCCGAAGGGCAGCCCGCCCTTGGAGGCCAGGGTCTGGGGCACCCACTGGTAGAGCAAGAGGAGGCCGCCCAGGAGCGCCGTCCAGGTCCAGACCGCGTGGCGCCCCTTGAACAGGCCTTCCAGCAACAGCACGGGGAAGAGCAGCGCCAGGACCGGCTCCAGCCAGCCCCCCAGGGCGCCGGGGAAGCGGAAGGCGAGCATGAAGACGCACGCCAGCACGGCGGTTTCGAGGGGACGGAGAAGCCAGCCGCGGGTCATCGCCCCGGCTCCCGATCCAGCTCCCGGCCCAGCCTCCGCGCCGCCTCGTAGCACGCGATGCCCGCGGCCACGGCGGCGTTGAGGCTCTCCACGCCCTGGATGGGGATGGCCAGGCGCCGCACGGCCGGGGGCAAGTCGACTCCCTGCCAGCCATGGCCTTCGCTACCCACCCAGAGGCGCAGGGGGGCCGAGAGGTCAGCCTCGGCCAGAGACACCGCGCCGGGGCCGCCATCCAGGGCGTACCAGTGGCCCCCGTCCGGCTCCAGGCTCGCGGCCCGGCGCAGGGGCATCAGGAAGGCGGCGCCCATGCTGCCGCGGAGGGCCCTGGGATGGAAGGGATCGGCGCAGCCCGGGCCCAGGAGGGCCTCCTGGAAGCCGAAGGCGGCGGCGCTGCGGAGGAGTGCGCCGAGGTTGCCCGGATCCTGGATGCCCCAGGCGCCGATGACCCGCTCGGCCAGGGGGCCGGCGGGCTCGGGGCCCAGGTCCATCAGCAGGGCGTGCTCGGGCGGACTGCCCGCGTCGGCCAGCTCCCGCATGAGGGCTTCGCCGAGCACCTGCGCGTCCAGGCCCAGGGCGGATTCCAGCGGGTGGGGGACGGCCTGCTCCAGCCTCAGCCAGAGGGCCGGCGCGAGCCGTTTACCGGCGGGCGTCCGCCGGGCTTCGGCCCAGGCCTCGATGAGCTTCGCGCCCAGCAGGAGCGTGGCCCCGCGGCGGGCGCCCCCCGGGCGGAGGCGGGCCAGGAGCTCCTTGAAGCGCGGATTGGCTTTGCTGGTGAGGGTGGGCATGGGGACCGGGTCCGGGGACATCGCGGGGACGCCCCCACCCTGGGGATGGCAGCGCCAACATGAGCATCATGCCAGGGAGCCGGGCCGCCTCATTTGAAGAAGACCATGGCCGCGCCGGGATACCCTGGCGAGATGGACGACGACGCGAGGGACCCGGCCCCCGGGAGATCAGGCACGGGCCGGGGGCTGGGCTTCCTGCTGGTGGCCGTCTCGGGGGTCTGCTTCGGCCTCCTTCCCATCTTCAACCGCCAGGCGGCGGCCCTGGGCCTGAGGCTCCCCACCTTCCTGGCGGTGCGCTTCCTCGTGGCTGGAGGCGCCCTCTGGCTGTGGCTGCTCCTGCGGGGGATCCGCTTCGCCCTCACGCCGGCCCAGATCGCCGGCTTCGTGGGCATGGGCGCCCTCTATGTGGTGGAGAGCGGCTTCTATTTCGCCAGCTCCCGACGGATCCCCGTGGCCCTGACCGCCCTGCTCCTCTACCTCTACCCCGCCATGGTGGCCCTGTGGGAGGTCCTGGCCGGGCGGCACCGCCTGGCGGGCCGCGACCTGATCGCCCTCCTCGCGTCGCTGCTGGGAACGGCCCTGGCGGTGGGCGCCCCGGGCCGGGGCACGGATGTCCTGGGCCTCGTCATGGGGCTCGCCACGGCCTTTGGCTACACTGCCTACATCCTGCTGGGCGCGCGCCTCCAGAAGGGGGTGCCCTCGCTGGTCGCCAGCGCCTGGATCATGTCCAGCGCGGGACTCATGTACCTGATTCTGGCCCTGGGTTCGCACCAGTGGGAGCCGGCGCTGGCCCTCCGCGCCTGGAAGCCCCTGCTGGGGCTGGCCGTGGTCGGCACCCTGCTGCCCATCCCCCTCCTGCTGGCGGGCATGGCCCGGGTGGGTGCCGCCCGGGCCTCGGTCGTCAGCACCCTGGAGCCGCTGGCCGCCTGCCTGTTCGGGGCCCTCTTTCTCCGCGAGATCCTGCTGCCCTGGCAGTGGGTGGGCGCGGCCCTGATCCTCGGGGCGGTGATCCTCCTCTCCGTGGAGCGCCGGCCGGACGAACCCCTGGCGGAGCGATGATTCCGCCTGGTGGTCTGTCGGACCCTCTCCGGGCGGGATGAGAAGCGCGTTTTCCCGGGGTCGTCTGTCGGGAGGCGGGCCTCCGGGGTGCCCGGGAGCCCAGGTTCCCCGTGGGATCTGGGATGGATCAAACAGCGATGTATTAGACTATCCGCTCCATCCGGCCTTTCTTTCCATCCCTCTGCGCCTTTCCAGGAGCACCGATGCAACCTTTTGTCCCCTCTGACCAGAACCTGCGGGAGTTCTCCCTGCGGGCGGTGCTCATCGGCCTCGTCATGGCCGTGGTGCTGGGTTCCGCCAACGCCTACCTCGGACTGAAGGCCGGCATGACCATCGCCGCCACCTACCCCGCGGCGGTCATCGGCATGGCCCTCATCAAGCTGATGAAGGGCACCATCCTGGAAGAGAACATGGCCCGAACGGTCGGCAGCATCGGCGAGTCCGTGGCCGCCGGCGCCATCTTCACCGTCCCGGCCTTCGCCATCAGCGGCATCTGGCCCAAGTTCTTCACGGCCGGGCACTATGTCACCAGCTCGCTGATCATGTTCGGCGGCGGTGTGCTGGGCATCATGTTCGTGGCCCTCCTCCGCCGCGTGATGGTGGAGGACGCCGAGCTGCCCTACCCCGAGAGCGTGGCCGCCGCCGAGATCCACAAGGCTGGCGCCCGCGGCGGCAGCGGCACGAAGTTCCTCTTCGGCGCGATGGGCCTCGGCGCCGGCATCCAGGCCCTGGTGCAGATCTCCGTCTTCGCCAGCACCTGGGAGCGGTTCGTGGCCTTCAAGACCACCACCATCAACCTTGTCGGCACCTGGAAGGCCAAGGTGGCGGGCGGCATGCTGCTCAGCTCCCCCGGCATCAGCCCCGCCTACATGGGCGTGGGCTACATCATCGGGCCCAAGCTCGGCGCCCTGAACTTCTCCGGCGGCATCATCGCCTGGGGCCTGCTGGTGCCCATCATCACCTACTTCCTGGCGCCCGGCGTCCTGCCTGAGGGCGCCTCCCAGGGCGACTGGATCGCCCTGTCCTACTCGGTGTGGAAGTTCATCGTCCGCCCCATCGCCATCGGCGGCATGCTCGTGGGCGCCGGCTTCACCCTCTTCAAGATGCGCAAGAGCCTGGCCACGGGCCTGACCCGCTCGGTCTCGGACATGAAGAAGGCCGCGGCCGGCGAGCACGTGGTGGACCGCGTCAACAAGGACCTGCCCTTCACCAACGTCCTCTTCGGTCTCGGGTTCGCGGCCCTGGTCACCTTCTTCATCACCTGGCGCATCTTCCAGGTGAGCCCGCTGGTCTCCTTCGTGGCGGCCCTGGTGGTGGTGATCCTGGGCTTCTTCTTCGCGGCCATCAGCGGCTACCTGGTGGGCATCATGGGCTCGAGCAACAACCCGATCTCCGGCCTGACCCTCACGGCCCTGGTGATCACGGCCCTCGTGATGGTGCTCCTCGGCGTGAAGGGCCAGGAGGGCGTCGCGGCCGTGCTGGGCGTGGCGGCCATCGTCTGCGTCTCCGCCGCCGTGGCCGGCGAGATGCTGCAGGACCTCAAGGCCGGGCACATCCTCGGCGGCACCCCCTGGCGCATGGAGATGGGCGACCTCATCGGCGTGGCCCTGGCCTCCGTGGTGCTGTTCATCCCCCTCATGGTGCTGCACGAGGGCGACATCTCCGCCCAGGGCACCAAGCGCATCGCCGAGCTGACCGCCCAGCAGGTGCAGATCGTCACCGCCCCCGATGGCAAGACCTACACCCTGGACGAAGTGAAGAAGCTGCCGGCGGACCAGAAGAAGGCCGTGCTCTCCCTGGACGCCGGCTTCGGCTCCAAGCAACTGGCGGCGCCCCAGGCGGGCCTCATGGCCCTGCTCAGCAAGGGCATCGTGGAAGGCAAGATGGCGTGGCCGCTGATCATCGTCGGCATGATGATGGGCTTCGCGTTCATCCTCATGCAGGTCAAGAGCCCCATGCTGGTGTCGGTGGGCATGTACCTGCCGCTGGAGACCACCTTCGCCATCTTCCTGGGCGGCCTCATCAAGGGCGCCGTGGAGATGATCGGCGCCAAGCGCGGCCTGAACGAGGCCCAGAAGGTGCGGGTGGAGAACAACGGCGTGCTGCTGGCCGCCGGCCTCATCGCCGGCGAAGCCCTGGTGGGCCTGCTCTTCGCCTCCTTCGCCTTCTTCGAGGTGAAGTACAAGATCTTCGCCGACCCCGGCATGTTCTGGATCAGCCTGCTGATCCTGGCCGGCATCGCCGTCTACCTGGTGAGGGTGCCCCTGGCCAACGCCGGCGAAGCCGACGAGCCGGCGCCGCCCAGCGCGAATTTCTGATGCTGTCCGGGGGTTCGGCGCTGCGCGCACCCCCCCGGGCCCCCACGAGAAGGCCCGGCCAAGCCGGGCCTTCTCTATCCTCTCCCTTGAGATGTATGGATCCCCATGAGCACCTTCCCCGACGAATCCTTTCTCGCCCTCGTGCCGGTCCAAGCCGTGGCGGCCGAGCCCGGTGAGGGGGACACACTGGTCTTGATCCGGCCCAAGATCCTCTCCCCGCGCTGGGGCTGGGTGCTGAAGCTGATGCGAAAGCCCGTCTTCCGCGTGAAACTCGACGCCCGCGGCACGGCCCTGTGGCAGGCCTGCGACGGGACGCGCACCGTGGCGCAGGTGATGGAGGCCATGACCCAGGCCCAACCCGGCGAGCCCGATGCCGGCTTCCGGGCGGCCCTGTTCATCCGGGAGCTGGCCCGGGGCGGGTTCGTGCGGCTCAATCAGCTATCCTGATGCCCCGGAGGCGTCATCCATGGCCAGGCAACCGAAGGAGGCGGGCCAGGTCCTCACCCGCCAGCGGGCAAAGGGGAAGGAGCCCGGGCTGTGGAAGGTGCTCCTCCACAACGACGACTACACCACGCAGGAGTTCGTGGTGTGGCTGCTGAAGACGGTCTTCCGCAAGGCGGAGCCCGAGGCCACGGCCATCATGCTGGCGGTGCACAAGGCCGGCGTGGGCGTGGCGGGCATCTACACCAAGGACGTGGCCGAGACCCGCGCCGAGCGCGCCCGCCAGTTGGCGGAGCGCGAAGGCTTCCCCCTGCTGCTCACGGTGGAGGCGGAAGATGCCTGAATCCCCCCAGATCAGCACGGACCTGAACCAGGGCTTCCAGCGGGCCTTCGAGCTGGCCAAGGCTCGGCGCCACGAGGACGTGGCCCTGGAGCACCTGCTGCTGGCCCTCCTGGACGAGCCCCACGCGGCCCGGGCCCTTCGGGGCTGCGGGGTGAAGCTGGATGCCCTGCGGCATGACCTGGAGGCCGCCCTGGAGCGGCTGTTCGAGCCGGTGCCGGAGGGCGAGGAGGTCCAGCCCCACAGCACCCTGGGCTTCGTCCGGGTGGTGGAGCGGGCCCTGGTCCATGCCTTCAGCTCGGGGCGGAAGGAGGTTCGCGGCGGCGAGGTGCTCCCGGCCTTCCTGGAGGAGGAGGCCAGCCACGCCCGGCACCTGCTGGAGAAGCACGGCGTGAAGCGCCTGGCCCTGCTGAAGGTGCTCAGCCACGGTCCCGCGGCTCCAAAGGCCAGGACACCGGCGAAGAAGCAGGCGGAGGAAGAGGAGGAAGAAGGCACCGTGGCCGAGAACCCCCTGGAGGCCTACGCCACGGACCTGGTGGCCCGGGCCGCGGCGGGGCGGCTGGACCCCCTGGTGGGCCGCGACGCCGAGATCACGCGCATGGCCCAGGTGCTCTGCCGGCGCCGGAAGAACAACCCCCTGCTGGTGGGCGAGCCCGGCGTGGGCAAGACCGCCATCGTGGAGGGCCTGGCCCGCCGCATCCACGAGAAGCAGGTGCCCGATCCGCTCAAGGCCGCCCGCATCTTCGCCCTGGACCTGGGCGCCCTGCTGGCCGGCAGCCGCTACCGGGGCGACTTCGAGGAGCGGCTCAAGGCCGTGCTGAAGGCGCTGGCCGACGAGCCCGGCGCCATCCTCTTCGTGGACGAGCTGCACACCCTGGTGGGCGCCGGGGCCACCAGCGGCGGCGCCATGGATGCGGCGAACCTGCTCAAGCCGGCCCTGGCCTCTGGCGACCTGCGCTGCATCGGGGCCACCACCTTCCAGGACCTCAAGGGCTCCCTGGATCGCGACCGCGCCCTTTCCCGGCGCTTCCAGGTGGTGGAGGTGAGCGAGCCCACCGCGGCCGACGCGCTCGCCATCCTGCAGGGGCTCAAGGCCTCCTACGAATCGCACCACGGCGTGGCCTACTCGGACGAGGCCCTGGAAGCCGCCGTGCGCCTGGCCGCCAAGCACCTCACGGACCGCAAGCTCCCCGACAGCGCCCTGGATGTGGTGGATGAGGCCGGAGCCGCGCAGAAGCTGCTGCCGAAGAAGGCTCGGGTCAAGACGGTCGGCCCCGCCGAGATCGAGGCCGTGGTGGCCCGCATGGCACGGGTGCCCGTCAACTCTGTCAGCGCCGACGATCGAGAAGCATTGCAGACGCTCGAAGCGCAGCTCCGGGCGCAGATCTACGGCCAGGACGCCGCCTGCGAGACCGTCGCCGGCGCCATCAAGCTGGCCCGCTCCGGCCTGCGGGATCCGCTGAAGCCCATGGGCTGCTTCCTCTTCGCCGGGCCCACGGGCGTGGGCAAGACGGAGCTGGCCAAGCAGCTGGCGAAGGCCCTGGGCATCGCGTTCCTGCGCTTCGACATGAGCGAGTACCAGGAGAAGCACACGGTGGCCCGGCTCATCGGGGCGCCGCCGGGCTATGTGGGCTACGAGGAGGGCGGGCTGCTCACGGACGCCGTGCGCAAGCAGCCCCATGCCGTCCTGCTGCTGGACGAGCTGGAGAAGGCCCATCCCGACCTCTTCGGCATCCTCCTCCAGGTGATGGACCACGCCGCGCTCACGGACAGCCACGGCCGCAGCGCGGACTTCCGCCACACGGTGCTCGTGATGACCACCAATGTCGGCGCGCGGGAGCTGTCGGCCCGGCAGGTCGGCTTCGCCGAGGCCGGGGCCCGGAAGACGGCCACCGGGGCCCTGGAGAAGGCCTTCAGCCCCGAGTTCCGCAACCGCCTGGACGCCATCCTGCAGTTCGCGCCCCTGGGCCGCGAGTCCATGCTCCGCGTGGCGGACAAGCACCTCCGTGAGCTGGAGGAGCAGCTCCAGGAGAAGGGCGTGGCTCTGGTCTGCACCGAGGCGGCCCGCGCCTGGCTGGCGGGAAAGGGCTACGACCCGGCCTTCGGCGCCCGCCCCATGGCCCGGCTCATCGAGCGCGAATTGCGCCGCCCCCTGGCCGAGGCCATCCTCTTCGGGCCCCTGGCCAAGGGGGGCAAGGCCACCGTGGACCTCAAGGACGGCCGCCTGTGCCTGTCTTTCGGCTGACGAAGGCCCTGGTCTTCCCGGATCCTGAGCTGGCGGAGGACGGGCTGCTGGCCATTGGCGGCGACCTCAGCGAGGCGCGTCTCCTGCTGGCCTACCGCAGCGGCATCTTCCCCTGGTACGGCGAGGGCGATCCGCTGCTCTGGTGGTCGCCGCCGGAGCGGGCCCTGCTGCGCCCCGGCCACCTGCACCTCTCCGCCCGCACCCGCCGCAGCCTGCGCCACCGTCCCTTCGAGGTGCGCTTCGACACGGCCTTCGAACAGGTCATCGGCCACTGCTCCGCCGTACCGCGCCCCGGCCAGGACGGCACCTGGATCACGGCGGACATGCAGGAGGCCTACGTCGCCCTCCACCGCGCGGGCCACGCCCACAGCGTGGAGGCTTGGCGGGACGGCGAGCTGCGGGGCGGTTTGTACGGCGTGTCGCTCGGCCGGGCGTTCTTCGGCGAGAGCATGTTCAGCCTGGAGCCCGAGGCCAGCCGCGCGGCTCTCCAGGCCCTGGACGAGCGACTGAAGGCCTGGGACTTCGCCCTGATCGACGGCCAGCTGCCCCACGAGGGCCTGAGGGGCTACGGGTTCCAGGTCGTGCCCCGGGCCTTGTTCCTGGCGGAGCTGGCGGATGCGCTCCGGAGGGAAGGCCGGCCCGGCTCCTGGTCAGGCGCCTGACCGGAGCCCCTCCGGAGAAGGCTCCGCCGACCGCAGGCGGATCAGACTGATCTCGCCCCGCCGCCACAGGCGCATGCGCGGCCCCCAGGTGCCCGTGCCGCGGCTGACGATCAAGGTCATGTCCCCCACCTGGACCCGTCCGGCCAGGGTGGGATAGACCCTTGCCACAAGGTGTCCGAAGGGCCAGATCTGGCCGGCGTGCGTGTGGCCGGAGAGCATGAGCCCCACGCCCGAGCGGGCCGCCGGCTCCAGCTGGGTGGGCCTATGGGACAGCAGCACCAGGGCGCCGGCCGGGCGCTCCCGGGGAACGACCCACGCAGCCTGGCGGAGGCTCCGGCCCGCGTCCGCCCGGCCGGCCAGGACCAGGCCGGGCGCGGGACTGGCGAGGGCGTCCCGCAGGACCTGCACCCCCGCCACCTCCAGGGGGGCCCCGGCAACGCCGTAGTGCTCATGGTTGCCGTCCACCCCCCAGACGCCCAGCGGGGCCCGCAGGCCCTCGAGGGCCCGGATCGCGCGAGGGTCGGGTCGGCCGTGCCCCTCGAAGACATCCCCCAGCAGCACCACCAGGTCCGGCCTCAGGGCCT
This sequence comes from Geothrix alkalitolerans, assembly GCF_022808885.1. Lineage (NCBI taxonomy): Bacteria > Pseudomonadati > Acidobacteriota > Holophagae > Holophagales > Holophagaceae > Geothrix > Geothrix alkalitolerans. Next base: position 37,589 of record NZ_JAKZLE010000001.1, read on the forward strand.
GGACCTGCGCCACCCGCGCCGCCAGCCAGTCCGGCCCCAGGATGGCGCCGATATGGAGGTCCGACAGGGCCACCATCACGAGGCCGTCCCGTTCCGGCGGCAGGCCGCGCAGGTCCACCTCGTAGGCCACGATCTCGGGCGGGCGCAGGCCCTGGACGGTCGCGACGGCGGCCAGCCCGAGGCTGGCGAGGAGGGCCCACCCTCGCAGGCGCGGCGCTGCGGCGCGGAGCCACAGACCGAACCCCGTGGCCAGGTCCACGGCCAACAGGCAGGCGGAGGCGAGGAAGAGGAGGCCCAGCACGGTCATGCCCGCGAGGGCCGCCCCGCCCGCGCCGGGAAAGGCGGCCTCGTGTCCCAGGAGCCCCCCGACCACCATCAGGCCCCAGGCTCCCGCGAAGATCATCCAGAGGCGCCGCCGCGACCCGCGTGCGAACCAGGGAACCGAGGCGGTGCGCCAGGCCACGTAGGCCAGCACCAGGGCCGAGACCAGGAGGAGGAGGCCGATGAACATGGCTCAGCCTCCGGCCGGGGCGGTTCGGTGCCGCAGGAGCTTGAAGGCCTCGAACCAGAGGATGCTGGCGAAGCCCACCCCCAGGGCCAGCGGGACATCCAGGCCGTGCAGCGGGGCGAAGTGGAAGAGGCGCTGGGCCACGGGCCAGGCGAGCACCAGGGTCAGGCAGGCGGTGGTGCCGCCCAGCACCCACCAAAGGGCGGGGTTGGGGCTTCTCAGGCTTCCGAGGATGCTCCGCGACCAGGACCGGTTGGCCAGGATGATGGCCAGGAACGAGGCCACGAGGCCCGCGAAGGTGAGGGCGCGCGCCGCGTCGTGGCCATGGGTGGGCCGGGCCAGGAGGTAGACCGCCACACAGGCCGCCAGGGCGGTGATCCCCTGGAGCACGGCCAGCCCGGTGGCCCTCAGGCTGAACAGGCGCTCCTGGGGGTCTCTGGGCGGGCGGCGCATGACGTCGGGCTCTGCCGCCTCGGCCTCGAAGATCAGGGTGCAGGAGGGATCGATCACCAGCTCCAGGAAGACGATGTGGACCGGCAGCAGGAGCAGGGGCCAGCCAAGGAAGACCGGCAGCAGGGACAGCCCGGCGATGGGGATGTGCACGGCCAGGATGAAGGCCACGGCCTTGCAGATGTTGTCGAAGATGCGCCGGCCCATCCGGACGGCGGCCACGATGGAGGAGAAGTCGTCGTCCAGCAGCACCAGGTCGGCGGCCTCCCGGGCCACGTCCGTGCCCCTTCCCCCCATGGCCACGCCGATGTGGGCGGCCTTGAGGGCGGGGGCGTCGTTCACGCCGTCGCCCGTCATGGCCACCACCTCGCGGTTTGCCTTGAGGGCGGCGACCAGGCGCAGCTTCTGCTCGGGCACCACCCGGGCGAAGACGTTCACCTCCCGGATCCGCGCCGCGAGAACCGCGTCGCTCATCCGGTTCAGCTCGGGCCCGGTGAGGACCCGCTCGGGGTGGGGCAGGCCCGCCTGCCGGGCGATGCTGACCGCGGTGGCGGGGTAGTCGCCGGTAACCATCACCACCCGGATGCCCGCGGTGCGGCACTCCGCCACGGCGGCGGGGACACTGGATCGCACGGGGTCCTCCAGCCCCAGCAGACCCACGAAGTCGAGGTCCAGGTCGTGGTGGCCCTCCGGCAGGTCGGCGGCGCCGTAGCGGCCCCGGGCGACGCCCAGGACGCGCAGACCGTGGGAGGCCAGCTCCGCCACCCGCGCCTCCACCCGGGCCTGGCGGTCCACGGGCAGGTGGCAGAGGTCCATGACGGCCTCAGGGGCGCCCTTGGTGGCTACCGCGACCTGGTCATCGCCACAGCTCCAGGCGTGGGTGACGGCCAGCAGGCCCGGCGTCAGCGGGTACTCCCTGGCCAGGGACCAGTCCGGATGCAGGTGCTCGGTCTCCATCAGCCAGGTCTTCCCGGCGGCGTGGAGGGCCCGCTCCATGGGGTCGAAGGGATCCTTCCGGCTGGCCAGGATGGCGTACTCCATCAGCTCGTGGACCGGCTCGGGAAGCTCCGGCCCGGTCGTCGCCAGATCCTGGGTGTGCCCCTCCACGTCCAGCCGCCGGAGGGTCATCTGGTTGAGGGTCAGGGTCCCGGTCTTGTCCACGCACAGGACGGTGGCCGCGCCGAGGGTCTCGATGGCGGGCATGCGCCGGGTGAGGACCCGGTGGCGGGAGATGCGCCAGGCGCCCAGGGCCAGGAAGACCGTGAGCACCACGGGGAATTCCTCGGGGAGGGTGGCCATGGCGAGGGCGATGCCGGCCAGCAGGCCCTCCTTCCACACCTCGAAGTCGCCGCCCCGGGTCAGCGCGTAGAGGACCACCACCGTCACGCAGGCGCCCAGGCTGAGCAGGGCGAAGGTGCGCACCAGCCGGCCCGTCTCCCGCTGGAGGAAAGTGGCTTCCGTCCCCACCTGCTGCAGGGCCCGGCCGATCCGGCCGAGCTCCGTCCGGGGGCCGGTGGCCAGGACCTCGGCCACGCCCTGGCCCGCGGTCACCAGCGTGCCTGAGAACACGGAGGGCAGGTCGTCTCCGCCCGGGGGCGCCATGGCGCGGGCTTCGGCGGAGACAGCCTTGCGCACCGGCACGGATTCGCCGGTGAGCAGGGACTCGTCCACGGACAGGTGGACGCCGGCGCGCAGGAGGCCGTCCGCGGGCACCCGGTCGCCCTCGGCCAGGACCAGGATGTCCCCGGGCGCCACCTCGCGGCCCGGAATGCGGCGCTGCCGGCCGTCCCGGATCACCAGGGCCCGGGGGCTGGAGAGGTCCCGCAGGGCCTCCAGCGCGTGTTCCGTGCGCCGCTCCTGGATGATGGTGATGCCCATGACCACGAAGACGAAGCCGAGCAGCATCGCGGCGTCCCCGTGCTCACCCATCAGCAGGTACAGCGCGCCCGCCGCGACGAGCATGATGAACATGGGCTCCCGGGCCACCTCCCAGGCGATGGCCAGAAAGCCGCGCCGGTCCCGGGAGGGCAGCTCGTTGGGGCCTTCGCGCGCCAGGCGAAGCAGCGCCTCGGCTTCGGAGAGGCCGGCAAAGCCCTCCAGGTCGAGGCTGGACGGTCGATGGATGCGAGCTTCGGCGGTCATGGGATCCCCGCGGATCCGCTGGGCCCATGCCTGGAGCACGGGCCGATCCCCATCACCTTAGTCCCGCTCCGGCGTGGACGACGAGGGGAAATCGCTCCCCGACAGCCTCGGCGGCCCGTACGGCCATTCGATGGGCGGCCGCGCCGTCATTCGATGGGCAGTCGCGCTGTCACTCGATGGGCAGCCGCCCTTGGCCCAGCCGGATGATGGCGGGCACGTGGAGGTCGTCGTTGCCGCCGGGCAGCTCGCCGCTGGGCGTGGGAGCCTGAGGCAGGAGGCGGGTGGGGGTGGGCCCCTGCTCGCTGGCGGGCACCTCGCCGTAGACCCGGCCGCTGGGGCCGTTCACGGGCAGGAGGGCCTGGCCGTCCACAGGCTGGATCCCGGCGGCGACCAGCGTCGGCGCGGCGGCCTCCGCGGCTCCGGCCAGGTTCAGGCTGTGGCGGCGGTCCTGCAGGAGCTTGTCCTCGCCGTCGAAGCCGCTGGCCAGGACGGTGACCAGCACGCGGTCCTCCATGCCCTCGCCCTCCACGGTGCAGGCCTTGATGTCGGGACGGCCGTTGTAGTGCTCCTGCAGGTAGTTCATGGCCGTCTCGATGGCCGAGGCCTCCATGACCTCCCAGTCGGCGGTGATGGACACCATGACGTTGGCGGCGGCGCCCGTCTGGGCGCGCTCCAGCAGGGGGCAGGCCAGGGCCTTCTTGAGGGCGTCCATGACGGCCTCTTCGCCGCGGCCCGCGCCGGTGCCGATGAGGGCCTCCCCGCCATCCCGCAGCACGGCCTCCACGTCCGCGAAGTCGCCGTTGATGATGCCGGGCTTGAGGATGAGGTCCGCGATGCCGCGCACGCCCTGGATGAGCACGCCGTCGGCCACGCGGAAGGCCTCCTTCATGGTCACGCGGGCATCGCAGACGGCCTTCAGGCGCTCATTGCTCACGACGATGACGGTGTCGGCGGTCTCCCGCAGGTTCGACAGGCCCTGGAGGGCCAGGTCGCCCTTCTTGCGGCCCTCCCAGGCGAAGGGCGTGAGCACCACGGCCACGGTGAGGGCGCCCAGCTCCCGGGCGAAGCTGGCCAGCACCGGCGCCGCGCCCGTGCCCGTGCCGCCGCCCATGCCGCCGGTGATGAAGACCATGTCGGCGCCCTGGAGGGCAGCGAGGACCTCCTCGCGGCTCTCCTCGGCGGCCACGGCGCCTCGCTCAGCGCTCCCGCCCGCGCCGAGGCCCCGGCTGCTCTGGGGGCCCAGGGGCAGCTTCAGGTGGGCCTTGCTCAGGGAGAGGCTCTGCTGGTCCGTGTTCATGGCGATGAACTGCACGCCGGTGACGCCGCTCTCGATCATGCGGTTGATGGCGTTGCAGCCCGCGCCGCCCACGCCCAGCACCTTGATATTGGCGCCGGGAAGGCTGTGGGGGCAGGGGAGGAAGGGGATCTCGGACATCGGGGCTCCCGGAGGGGTGGTGCTAGAACAGCTTCTTGAAGCGGCCGAGGAAACCGTCTCCCCGGTCCTGCTTGCCGCGGGTCTCGCTCATGTCCCGGGCGAGGGACTTCACCGCGCCCAGGGCGTTCACGAAGTAGGGGTTGCCGGTGGCCTGGGGCAGGCCGGAGACGCCGATGATGCGGCCCAGGACGACGCGCGGCCGCCCGAGGATGGTCTGGGCGAGGATGGCGAGGTGGGTGAGGAGGGCGCCGCCGCCCACCAGGTGCACGCCCCCGTGGATCTCGTGCATGAGGCCCGTGCGGCCCATCTCGGCCAGCACCAGGTTGAGCAGCTCCGCCGCCCGGGCCTGGAGCACCTCCGCGATCTCGCGGCGGGAGACCAGGCGGCCCTCCTCTTCGAGCTCGATGGATTCCTCCGCCGGCACGTGGTTGTGCAGCACGGTGCCGAAGCGGATCTTGATGCGCTCGGAAGCCGCGATGCCGCCGAGGTGCTTGGTGATCTCCAGGTCGCGGGTGAAGTGCATGCCGCCGATGGGGATCACCGCCGAGTGGAACAGGGTGCCGTGCAGGAAGATGCCCAGGTGGGTGAGGTGCTCGCCGATGTCCACCACCACGGCGCCGTTCTCGCGGTCCTCGCGGCTCAGCACGGCCTCGGCGCTGGCCAGGGGCGAGTACATCAGCTCCGCGCCGTGCAGGCCGGCGTTCTTCAGCGCGAGCTGGATGTTCATGATGACGGGGCTGGGGGCCACGATGATGCGGACCTCGGCCTCCAGCGATTCGCCGAACATGCCCACGGGGTTGCGGATGTCCCGCTGGCCCTTGATGTGGAACATCTGGGGGATGCGGTGGAGGACCAGCTCCTCCTTGGCCAGCTTGCAGCCGTTGGTGGCCTGTTCCAGCACGCGGTCGCGGTCCGAGGCAGTGATGATCTTGTCGCTGCTGCTGATGGTGATGGAGTCGCGGAGGTTCTCGCCCTTGAACTGGATGCCGTCCACGGCCACGCGGATGCCGTCCACCTTGGTCTGGCCGGCCGTGTTCATGGCCTCTTCCACGGCGCGCACGACGGCGCGGGTGCAGAGGTCCATGTCCGTGATCTGGCCCTGCGTGAAACCGCCCTGGGGGGAGGCCTGCCCGGTGCCTGTCACGTTCAGTGTCCCGTCTTCCTCCTGGACGGCCACCACCGCCACCACTTTGCTTGCACCGAGGTCGAGGCCTAGGAGAACGGCACGCTGAGGCATGAAGATCCTTTTCCTTGCTCTAGGTTTACACCAGTTCCGTGCCGGGTTCGAGCCTTTGCGCACGGAAAAAACGCCGCTTTCTTCCCCTGCGGGTCAGCGTGGCGTCTTGACGCCGGCCGGGGCATCCTCGGGTTCCCCCACGGCGACCTCCTCGTCCCAGCGCAGGTCGATGTACCGGAGCCGGGCCAGATCCGGCCGCTGGGAGAGGCGGTCGACGAACAGACCCTGGAAATTGGGCACGTTTTTCGTCACATCCTGGCGGGACAGGTAGATCGGGGCCGGAAGGCCCTCGATGTAGGCCACGGGCCCCTTGGGGCTCCAGCGGAACTCGGTCACCCGATCGTAAAACCCGGCCTGCTTTTCCCTCAAAACCCGTGCGGCGCTCACGAGCCGGGCCAGACCCTGGTCCGTCTGGCTGGCGGGATCCACCACGACGGGAATGGGACTTAGGTTCGCCTGGTTGACACGATCCAGGAGGATGCCGTCGTCGGAGACCAGGAACACGCCGTTGCTCCGCACCAGCCAGAGGACGGGCCGCCGCTCCTCCACCACCAGACTGAGGCGGTCGGGAGGGTCCTTCCGGATCTGGAGGTTCCGCACCCAGCGCTTGGCCTCGATCCGGGACCGGAGCTCCTCCGCGTCCAGCCAGAAGAGGGGCTTGCCCAGCGCCAGCTTCTCCGCCAGGGCCTGGATCTCGGCCTGGCGCTCGCCCCGGCAGCCGCTCACGTTCACCTGCTCGATGGTGAGCTTCTGGAGCCCGAGGTACCGCGTTCCCAGCTCCATCAGGGCCCAGGCCCCGCCCCCCAGCACCACCAGCGTGATCCCCGCCCGCACCCAGGGGAACCAGGGGCGCTTGGGGCGGGTGCGGGGGAGCATGGACATGGGGGTCAGTCTACCGCCTGGAGGCGGTGGCCTGGATGGCCTGGAAGCCTTCCATATCCTCCAGGGTCTGGGAGGATGCCCCATGGCTTCCATCGCCCCCGGCGGCATTCCGGATTTCCTCGATTCCCTCTTCCGTTCGGAATCGCGGCGGATCCTCGCCACCTTGATCCGGCTGCTCGGTGACTTCGACCTGGCGGAAGACGGCATGCACGATGCGTTTGCGGCCGCCCTGGAGGCCTGGCCCATGGACGGGGTGCCGGACCATCCCCGCGCCTGGCTGGTGTCCACGGGACGCTTCAAGGCCGTCGACCGCCTGCGGCGATCCGCCCGGTTCAGCACCTCGCTCGAGACTCTGGCGGAGCTGCCCGACGAGGGGCCGTCAGGATGGGCGGAGGAGGAAGGCGTCGAGGACGACCGCCTCCGGCTCATCTTCACCTGCTGCCATCCGGCTTTGCCCCTGGAGGCCTGCACGGCGCTGACGCTCCGGGAGGTGTGCGGCCTGACGACGGAGGCCATCGCCCGGGCCTTCCTCACCGCCCCGTCCACGCTGGCCCAGCGGATCGTCCGCGCCAAGGCGAAGCTCCGCGACGCGGGCATTCCCTTCGAGATCCCCGCCCGGGCCGACCTGCCGGGCCGGCTGGACGCCGTGCTGAAGGTCGTCTACCTGGTGTTCAACGAAGGCTACTCCGCCTCCTCCGGGGAAGCGCTGACGCGTCCGGACCTCTCGGGCGAGGCGATCCGCCTGGGACGGCTGCTCCTCGAGCTGATGCCGGACCCTGAGGTGAAGGGCCTCCTCGCCCTCATGCTGCTGCAGGAGTCCCGGAGGGCCGCGCGGGTCTCGCCGGAGGGGGACCTGGTGCTGCTGGAGGACCAGGACCGCTCCCGCTGGGACCGGGCCCTGATGGCCGAGGGGAAGGCCCTGGTGGACCAGGCGTTGGCCTCCCGCCGGGTGGGGGCCTACACCCTCCAGGCCGCCATCGCCGCCGTCCACGCGGAGGCGGCCGAGGCCCCAGCCACGGACTGGGGCCGGATCCTCGGGCTGTACACCCTCCTGGCCCGGGTGGCGCCTTCGCCCGTGGTGGAGCTCAACCGGGCGGTGGCGGTGGCCATGCGGGACGGCCCCCAGGCCGGGCTGGACCTCACCGACGCCCTCCTGGCCCGCCGCGACATGGCGGAGTACCACCTGGCGCACGCGGTCCGCGCGGACCTCTGCCGTCGCCTGGGACGAACGGAAGAGGCGCTCGCCTCCTACCGCCAGGCCCTCGGGCTGGTCCAGCAGGGGCCCGAGCGGCGGTTCCTCGAGCGGCGGATGGCGGAGCTTCAAACATAGTTCCGGCCATGGGCTTACCCCCGCCTGGAATGATCGAACCGCGAATGACGCGAATCGCCCTGCGGGCGCGCGTTTCGCGCCCTTTCGCGTCATTCGCGGTTCCTTGTTTTTCTGGCTGAGTCAGGCCGATCACAAAAAATCTTCGGTTCCCTGTCGAAACAGCCCCTCCCCGAACGACCAGGGGGTGAAGGCGGTCAGGACGACCCCCCAAAAGGAGCCACCCATGAAATACATCTGCTTCGGGTACCTCGACGTCCAGCAGTGGGCGACCCTCTCCCAGGACAAGCAGAACGCCATGATCGACGCGTGCTTCGCCTACGACGAAGGCTTGAAGAAGGACGGCCACTGGGCCGGCGGGGAGGGGCTGCAGGGCCCGGACACCGCCGTCATGGTGCGCCTCGAGCAGGGCAAGGCGTCCGTAACGGACGGTCCGTACGCCGAGACCAAGGAGCTGCTGGGCGGCCTGCTGATGCTGGAGGCCCGGGACCTCAACCACGCCATCCACCTGATCTCGAATCACCCGGGCTTGAAGATGGGGCCCTGGGAGATCCGGCCCGCCGCGGATCTGGACCAGATGATCCGCGAGAGCGAGCGGCGGCGTTCCGCCGCCAAGTAGACGGGACAGGCTCGGGCTGATCCTCCAGGCTCAGCCCCGCCAGATCTCCACTTCCGGCTCCAGGGCCACGCCCCAGCGCTCCAGCACCACGGCCCGCACCCGGTCCATCAGCTCCGCGAACTCGGCGGCGGTGGCGCGGCCGTGGTTCACGAGGAAGTTGGCGTGCTCGGGGCTCACCTCCGCGTCGCCCACCCGCAGGCCCTTGAGGCCCGCCTGGTCGATGAGGCGTCCGGCGCTCTGGCCCGGCGGGTTCTTGAAGATGCAGCCGGCATTGCGCTTCGACAGGGGCTGGCTGGTGCCGCGCCTGGCCCTGTACTCGGCCACCTGGATGCGAATGGCGGCCGGATCGCCCACCGCGAGCTGGGCCGTGGCAGAGAGCACCACGCGGCCCCCGGTGAGGAAGCTCCAGCGGTACTTGAACTCGCCGGGTTCCGGTGCCTTCTCCACCAGCTCGCCCTCAGGCGTGAGGAAGCGGTAGCGCGTGAGTACGTCCACCCACTCGCGGCCGTAGGCGCCCGCGTTCATGCGGATGGCGCCGCCCAGCGAGCCCGGGATGCCGCTGGCGAATTCCAGGCCCGACAGCCCTGCGGTCGCGGCGGCCTCCGCCAGGGCGATGTGGCCGTGGCTGGCCGGCGCCGTGAGCCGCCTGCCGTCGAGCTGGACCACCTTCGGCAGGGCGAGCCGCAGCACGGGCACGTCGATGTCGCCCAGCACCACGAGGTTCGACCCGCCCCCCAGCACCCGCCAGGGCAGGCCCTCCCGGGCGCAGGCCCGCACGAAGGCCTGGGCCTCAACCTCCGTCGTGGGCTCGAAGAGCCAGCGGCAGAGGCCGCCCACGCCCAGTGTGGTGAGCCGGGCGAAGGGCACCTCGCGGCGGTGCGGGACCTTCAGCAGATCATCGGGGAGGGGGCGCGTCATCGATTCCAGTATGGACGAACCGGCTCAGCTCCCGGCTTCCGGCGCAGGCTGGAGGGAGGCCAGCACCATCTCCAGCAGGCCGTCGATCATGGCGCGGAGTTCGTCGGCGTCCTTGGCGGATTCCTTGAAGCCGTGGACGGCGCGGGTGAGGACGCGGGCGATCTGGCCGGGGGGAAGGGCTTTCGCAGGGGCGCCCGCACTCAAGGGCGCGAGGATGCCCACCAGCTCGGCCTCGAAGGCAGCCACGGCCTCGTCGATAGCCCCCTTGGCGAAGGCGAGGCCCCCGTGAAGGGGTTCCCGCAGCTCCGGCGAGGCTTCGAAGAACCCGAAGGGGCGCACGGCCCAGAGGTCGAAGGCGAAGCGCAGCTTCTCCAGGGGGGTGGGGCGGGCCTCCAGGCCCTGGCGGACCTCCTCCAGCGTGCGGGCGGTGAAGGCCCGGAGGACGGCCTCGAAGGCCTCCTCCTTGTTGCAGAAGACCAGGTAGAGGGCCGGTCGGGACATGCCCGCGGCGGCGGCGAGGTCACCCATGGTGGTCCGCCGGTAGCCGAAGCGGAGGAACACGGATTCGGCGGCCTCCAGGACCCGGGCCTTCTTCTCGTTTCCCATGAAAAGAGTATTGACAAAATTTGTCCAAATGTCAACACTGGCTATCTGACATTATTCGTCATGATGTCAAATTGTCCATGGAGCGCAACATGACCCTGGAATCTTGGACCTGGGCCCAGGTGCCCGATCAGCGAGGCCGGGTGGCCGTGGTCACCGGGGCCACCTCCGGCACCGGCTTCGAGGCGGCCCGCATGCTGGCGGCCTGCGGCGCCACCGTGGTCCTGGCCTGCCGTAACCTGCCCAAGGCCGAGGCTGTGGCGCAGCGCATCCAGGCGCTGCATCCCGGGGCACGGGTGGAAGTCCAGGCCCTGGACCTGGCGTCCCTGACCTCTGTGCGCAGCACCGCCGCGGACCTCCTGGCCCGCTTTGACCGCCTGGACCTGCTGCTCAACAACGCCGGCGTGATGGTTCCGCCCTACGGCAGGACCGAGGACGGGTTCGAGCTGCAGCTCGGCACGAACCACTTCGGCCCCTTCGCGCTGACGGGTCTCCTGATGGCGCGCCTGATGGCCACCCCGGGCTCCCGGGTGGTGACCATGAGCAGCAATGCCCACCGGATGGGCCGCATCTACGCCGACGATCTGGACTTCGAGCGCGGCTACCGGGCCTGGGCCGCCTATGGCCAGTCCAAGCTGGCCAACCTCCTCTTCGCCTTCGAGCTGCAGCGCCGCCTGGAGGCGGCCGGAGCGACGACGCGTTCCCTGGCCGCGCACCCCGGCTGGGCCAGGACAGAGCTGCAGCGCCACGCGGGCTGGATCCGCTGGCTGCGAACCGTGGGCCTGGAGGCCCTTCTGAGCCAGGATGCCTTCGGTGGTGCCCAGCCGCTGCTGCGGGCCGCCACGGATCCCGCGGCAGAAGGCGGGGGGTACTACGGTCCCTCAGGCTTCCAGGAGATGAAGGGAGCCCCCGTGCCGGTGCGGTCCGACGCCCGCTCGCGGGACGAGGGTCTCCAGCGCTGGATGTGGCGCCTCTCCGAGCGCCGCACGGGGGTGGTCTATCCGATCTGACCGTTTCAGCCGCCGCCTCCGGAAGGCCGGAGCCCTGCTCGTCGCCGCGACGGTGGCGGGGGGCTTCTGGGCCGCCGGCTCCTCTCCCGATGTCTTCAGGAGTCCCCGCATGAACCAATCCCCGCAGTGGCGCGATGGGCGCTTCCGCAACCCCCAGCCCCTCTGGAACGACACCTGGGGGGCCCTCTCCGCCATGGTTCGGCGGGACCCGAACGCCAACCCACAAGCCCCGCTCCCCGTGGTCCATCCCACCGGGGCCGAGCTGGCGGCCGACGCGCCCTCGGGCCTGCGGGCCACCTGGCTGGGCCACTCCACCGTATACCTGGAGGTGGACGGCACCCGCATCCTCACGGATCCCGTGTGGGGCCTCCGGGCCTCGCCCTTCGGCTGGGCCGGGCCACGGCGCTTCCACGCGCCCCTCATCCCCCTGGAGGAGGTGCCGGTCCCGCAGGTGGTGGCCATTTCCCATGACCACTACGACCACCTGGACGAGGGCACCCTGCGCCGCCTGAAGGACTGGGACACGCACTTCGTGACACCCCTGGGCGTGGGGGCGCGCCTGGTGCGCTGGGGCGTGCCCGCGGCCCGCATCACGGAGCTGGACTGGTGGGAATCGGTGCAGGTGGGCGGCCTGGAGGTGGTCCTCACCCCGGCCCGGCACGCCTCGGGCCGGGGCCTGCGGGACAAGGATCGGACGCTCTGGGGCGGCTTCGCCTTCCGGGGTCCCCGGCACCGGGTCTACTACTCCGGCGACACGGGCCTGTTCCCGGGCCTGGCCGACATCGGCGAGCGCCTGGGGCCCTTCGACCTGGCGATGATCGAGGCTGGCGCCTACAACCCCGCCTGGCCCGACTGGCACCTGGGTCCCGAGCAGGCCGTGCAGGCCTTCGGGATGGTGCGGGGACGGGTGCTCCTGCCCATCCACTGGGGCCTCTTCAACCTGGCGGCCCACGGCTGGACCGAGCCCGTGGAGCGGGTGCTGGCGGCAGCCGGCCCCCAGGGGATCGCCGTGGCCCTGCCGCGGCCCGGCGAAGGCTTCGAGCCCGGCGGATCCTTGCCGACCCAGCGCTGGTGGCCCGTGCTGCCCTGGAAGACGGCGGCAGAGGTGCCCGTCCGTGCCAGGCTGAATGGACAACCCATGCTTCCCGAAGGAGGCCTCCCATGAAGGTCCTGATCTTCGGCGCCACGGGCATGGTGGGGCAGGGCGTCCTGCGCGAGTGCCTGCGGGACCCCGGGGTCACGGAGGTGGTGGCCCTCGTGCGGCGGCCTTCCCTTCCCGCGCACCCCAAGCTGCGCGAAGTCGTCCACGGGGACTTCTTCGACTACCGGGCGGTGGAAGCCGACCTCGCGGGACTGGACGCCTGCTTCTTCTGCCTGGGTGTGTCGTCGGCGGGCCTATCGGAGGCCGAGTACCGGCGCCTGACCTTCGGCCTGACCCTGGCGGCGGCGGGGACGCTGGCCCACCTCAACCCGTCCCTGACCTTCGTCTACGTGTCCGGTGCGGGGACCGACAGCACCGAGCGGGGCCGCACCATGTGGGCGCGGGTGAAGGGGGAGACCGAGAACGCCCTGCGGCATCTGCCCTTCAAGGCGGTGTATCTCTTCCGCCCCGGCCTCATCCAGCCCCTCCATGGCATCCGCTCGCGCACGGGCTGGTACCAGGCCGCCTACACCCTGATGAAACCTGCCCTCCCTCTGCTGCGGCGGCTCTTTCCCAATTCCATCCTCACCACGGAGGCGCTGGGCCGGGCCATGCTCCGCGCGGCACGGGACGGAGCGTCGAAGGCCGTGCTGGAGGCCGCGGACCTCATCGCCCTGGGGGCGTCTCCAGGGCCAGCAGGCGCGCCTTGACCTCGGGCGATCCGAAGGCGCTCCAGCCGCCGGGGCCGTTTGCGGCCACCACGCGGTGGCAGGGCACGAGGATCAGGATGGGGTTCGCCTTCACGGCCTGGCCCACGGCCCGAGCCGCGCCGGGCCGGCCTGCCAGGAGGGCCACCTCGCCGTAGGTGAGGATCTGGCCGGGGGCGGTGGCCCGCAGCACCTCGGCCACGCAGCGCTGGAAGGGCGCGAGGCCGGACAGGTCCACGGGAAGGTGGGTCAGGTCCTGCGGGCATCCTGCCAGGTGGGTCATGAGGCGCCGCACGGCCTCCAGCACCCAGGCCGGCGCCTCCCGGGCCTCCTCGTGGTCCAGGGCGTCCGTGAAGCGCAGGAGGCAGATCCCCTCCGCCGTCCAACCCAGCCGGATCCGGCCCAGGGCCGTGGCGAAGGTGAGGATGCGCCGCGTCATGGGGCTAGGATGGCAGGATGCGCTGGCTCGCCATCGACCACGGCACGAAGAAGCTCGGCCTCGCCTTCTCGGACGAGCTGGAGATCCTGGCCTCGCCCTTCGAGGTCTGGCCCCAGGAGGAGGCGCGCACCCTGGATCGCCTGGCGCGGCTCTGCAAGGAGGAGGGCGTGCAGGCCCTCTGCGTGGGCCTGCCCCGGCACAAGGACGGCGCCGAGAGTGCCACGGCTCCGGCGGCCCGGGCCTTCGGCGAGGCTCTCGCGGCACGCGCGGGACTGCCCCTGCGCTTCGTGAACGAGCACCTCACCAGCGCCGAGGCCGACCGCCTGCTGCGGGAGCGGGGTGTGAGAGCCGACAAGCGGAAGCTCCTGCTGGACGCCGCCGCGGCTGCGGTCATCCTGAACGAGCTGCTGGAAGACCGGCGGGCCAAGGGGATCCCCGCCAGCCGTCTGGATTGATCCCCTGACGGGAGGGAGCCATGCGCATCGCATTCCTGGGCCTGGGACGGATGGGTGATCCCATGGCGCGCCGGCTGGTGGGCGCCTTCGAGCTGACGGTCTTCAACCGGGACATGGCCCGGGCCCGGCCCTTCGGGGCGCTGGGGGCGCAGGTGGCGGGCTCCGTGCGGGAGGCCGTGGCGGGGGCGGAGGTCGCCATCACCATGCTCTCGGACGACGCCGCGGAAGAGGCCATCACCTTCGGTCCTGGTGGCCTGCTGGAGGTGCTGGCCCCGGAGGCCATCCACGTCTCCATGAGCACCATCGGCATCGCCACCTCCGCCCGCCTGGGGGAAGCCCACGCCGAAGCCGGGCAGGGTTTCGTGGCGGCGCCGGTCTTCGGTCGCCCGCCCGCGGCGGCCTCGGGCCAGCTCTGGATCCTGGCCGCCGGTCCCGACGACCAGGTGGCCCGGTGCCAGCCCCTGTTCCAGGCCCTGGGCCAGGGGACCTTCCCGCTGGGGGGGCGGGCCTCCACGGCCCACGCCATGAAGCTGGCAGGCAACAGCCTCCTCGTCACCGCCGTGGAGGCCCTCAGCGAGGCCTTCGCCTACGGCGAGAAGGCGGGGGTCGCGCCGGAGACCACCCTGAAGATCCTCAACACGGCCCTGCTGAGGTCCCCCCTGGCCGACGCCTACGGGGGCGCCGTGGTGCGGGGCGACTTCGAGCCCGCGGGCTTCGCCCTGCGCCTGGGGCTGAAGGACGTGAGCCTGGCCCTCCGCGCTGCCGAGGCCTACCAGGCCCCCCTGCCCATCGCCAGCCTCCTGCGGGACCGCCTCCTGTCCGCCGTGGCCAAGGGCTACGGCGAGCAGGATCTGGCCGCCCTCTCCCGCCTCAGCCGGGAGGACGCCGGGCTGGCGTGAGGGGATCGAATTTTGATATTTGTCTTTTTTTGCCCATTTGACTTCAGGAAATATGAAAGCTTTATGGGGTTGAATGCAGGGCAAACCGCCGCATGATGGATGGGGTGGGGACCGCCTCCGGGTCGCTCCGAGGATTGTCGCCTCTGACTCCAAGGGGCAAGGCATGGCAGGTTCCCGCAGCTCTTTCCGCCCCGTCCTCGGGAAGACGGGTGCCGTCTTTGGGGCTGTTTCCGCCAGAGCCGCCAGGTCTCGAATTCTGCAAGGATCCCGCCTGTGAACTTGAGGGAGGCCAGGGGGCCAGGCGGCGGCCCCACCGGTGAGGCCCGGTCAGAGGCCCGGCGGGGCCGGCGGTTCGAGGACGCCATCACCAGCTTCCTGCCCCAGATCGGGCGGATGGCCAAGGTGGGGGGCTGGAGCTTCGAGGTGGATTCAGGCGAGGGCTGGTGGACGGAAGAGGTGGCCCGCATTCACGACCTCGATCCCTCGACGCCGACCTCCGCCGCCCTGGGCCTGAATTTCTACACGGCCCAGTCCCGTCCCCTGATCGAGCGGGCCATCCAGGAGGCCATCGAGAAGGGGCGTCCCTACGACCTGGAACTGGAGCTGGTGAGCGCCACAGGGGCGCGCAAGTGGGTGTGGACCCAGGGCCAGCCGGTGGTCGTGGGAGGGCGGGTGGTCCGCATCCAGGGCACCTTCCAGGACATCACCGAGCGCAAACGTACGGAACTGGCCCTCCGCGAGAGCCAGGAGCGCCTGCAGATGCTCATCGACCACGCCCCGGCGGCCCTGGCGATGTTCGACCGGGAGATGCGGTACCTCGCGGTGAGCCGGCGCTGGCTCAGCGACTTCCACCTGGGCGAGCAGGTCATCCTGGGGCGCTCCCACTACGAGATCTTCCCGGAGATCCCCGAGGCCTGGCGGGAGGCCCACCGGCGGGGACTGGCGGGGGAGGTCCTGCACTCGGACGAGGACCGGTTCGTCCGGCAGGACGGGACGGTGTACTGGCGGCGCTGGGAACTCCGGCCCTGGCATGCCGCCGACGGGACCGTGGGCGGCATCGTGATCTTTTCGGAGGACATCACCGAGCGGGTGGAGGCGCTTCAGGCCCTGCGCGAGAGCGAGCAGCGCTTCCGCCTGGCCCTGCGGAATGCGCCCGTGTCGGTGGCCGTCCAGGATCGGGACCTGCGCTACGTATGGGCCTACAACCAGCGGACCGCAAGGCCCGAGGACATGGTGGGCCGACGCGACGTCGACCTGTTCCCCCCCGACCAGGCGGCCCGGCTGGATGAGCTGAAGCGGAGGGTGCTGGAGGAGGGCGCGGAGATCCATCAGCAGATGTGGCTGGACCGCCCGGGACGTCGCCTGTTCCTGGATTTCTACTGCGAGCCTGTGCGGGACGCAGAGGGACGGATCACCGGCGTGGGCACCGCGACGGTCGACCTGACGCCGGTCCGCGAGGCCGAGGAGGAGCGGCGGCGGCTCGAGGCCGAGGTCGCCCACGGGCAGAAGCTGGAATCCCTCGGCGCCTTGGCGGGAGGCGTCTCCCACGACATGAACAACGTGCTGGCGGCCATCATGGCGGTGGCGTCCATGCTCAGGGAGAAGCGCCCGGACGATCCGGACTTGGTGAAGTCCATGGACACCCTGCTCCATGCCGCAGGCCGGGGCCGGGACCTGGTGAAGGGGCTGACCGACTTCGCCCGAAAGGACCTCCCCGAACCCCAGCCCCTGGACCTCAACGAGGTGGTGAGGAAGGAGGCCGCCCTCCTCCAGCGGACCACACTTCAGAAAGTGGGCGTGGAGCTGGCGCTGGCCGAGGGCCTTCCCCTGGTGATGGGCGATCCCAGCGCCATCTCCAACGCCCTCATGAACCTCTGCGTCAACGCCCTGGACGCCATGCCCGAGGGGGGCCGCCTGCGCCTCGCCACCCGTTCCGGAACGGGCGGAACCGCGGAGCTCGTCGTGGAGGACTCGGGCCACGGCATGGCGCCGGAAGTGCTGGCCCGTGCCCTGGAGCCCTTCTTCACCACGAAGCCGGCGGGCAAGGGCACCGGCCTGGGCCTGGCCCTGGTCTATGGCGTGATGAAGGCCCATGGTGGTCGCGTGGACCTCCGCAGCACGCCGGGCCAGGGCACGGAGATCACCCTCGTCTTCCCGACGTACCAGGCCGACCTTCCCTTCGAGGTGGGAATCCCCCCGGCGGACGAAGCGAGGGGTCGCCGCCTCCGCATCCTGCTGGTGGACGATGACGAGCTCGTCCGGGGCACCGTGCCGGTCATGCTCGAGGCCCTGGGACACGAGGTGCTGGCCACGGCCGGGGGAGCCCAGGCCCTGGACCGGCTGGAGGCTGGCTACGTCCCGGATCTCGTGATCCTGGATCTCAGCATGCCGGGCATGGACGGCGAGGAGACCCTGAGGCGGCTCCGGGTCCTGCGGCCTGACCTGCCGGTCCTGCTGGCCACGGGCTACCGGGACGAGCGGGGCGACCGGATCCTCGAGCAGGGCGCCCACGTGGGACTGATCCTGAAGCCCTTCACGCTCATGGACCTCAAGCTGAAGCTGGGGCAGATGGCCTGAGCCCGCCTCGGCTCACCCGAGCCGCACCGTCCGCATGCAGCGTTCCGCCAGGCCCGGGTTGTGGGTGACCAGCAGGGTGGTGGGTCGCAGCTCGGCATGGAGGTCCATCAGGAAGCCAAATACCTCCTCGGCCGTGGCGGGGTCCAGGTTGCCCGTGGGCTCGTCCAGCAGCCAGAGGGCGGGCTTGCGCACCAGGGCGCGGGCCAAGCCTGCCCGGGCGGCCTGACCGCCGGAGAGCTGGCCGGGCAGCCGCTCGCCGAGATCGCCCAGGCCCACGGTGGACAGCAGCTGTCCGATCCAGGCCTCGGCCTCGGCCGATCCGTCGCCGTCGATGAGCAGGGGCATGCGGAGGTTCTCCCGCACCGTGAACTCCGGCAGCAGGTGGGGCTGCTGGAAGGCCAGGCCCACCCGGCGGCGGCGGTAGAGGGCCCGGGCCTCGGCGCCCGCGGGCACGGGGCCGCCGCCCACGGCGATGCTGCCGCCCTCCCAGTGGTCGAGCCCGGCCACGCAGTTCAGGAGCGTGGTCTTGCCCACGCCGGAGACGCCCACCACGGCGCAGAGGCTGCCGGCCTCGACGTCGAGGGAGAAGCCGTCGAAGACCGGATGGGCATTGCCGGGGTAGGTCTTGTGCAGGTCCCGGATGGAAAGGGGTTCTCCGATCATTCGGCCCTCAGCGCGTCGACGGGGTCCAGGGCCGCGGCCTTCTTGGCGGGGTAGCGCGCGGCCAGCCAGGAGACCAGCAGGGGGAAGACGGCCACCAGCACGACATCCAGCACCTTGAGCCGGAAGGGCATGTAGGTGATGAAGTCGTAGACCGCGGCGGGCAGCTTCAGGAGCCTCCAGTGGTCGAGGATGAGGCACAGCGGCACGCTGACGCCCAGGCCCCAGGCGGTGCCAACGGCGCCGATGCGCAGGCCCTGCAGCTCGAAGAGCCGCTGGATCTGCTGCGGCGTGGCGCCCAGGGCCAGCAGCACGCCCAGGTCCCGGCGCTTCTCCGTCACCAGGAGGACCAGGGAGGCCACGATGTTGAAGGCGGCCACCAGCACGATGAGGCCGAATACGGCGGCGAATCCCCATTTTTCTAAGGCCAGCGCGGCAAAGAGCGTCTTGTTGGACTCCCGCAGGTCGGTGGCCATGTAGCCAGGGCCCAGGGTCTCGAGCACTCGGGTTTTCACTTCATCGATGAGGTTGATGCCTTGGGCACGCACTTCGATCATCTCAGCCCGGCCGTCGGACCGGGCGATCCGCATGGCGTCCGCCAGATGGATGAAGGCCCAGGCCTTGTCGTATTCGGAGCTGTGGCTGTAGAAGGTGCCCGCAACCCGGAAGGCCGCCACCTTGGGTTGCTGCCCGCCTAGTCCAAGTTCCAAGCGAAAGAAAGCCAGGGCCACCGTGTCGCCGACTTTCAGGCTGAGGCGCTGGGCCAGCTCCTTGCCCAGCACGATCTCGCCCTCCTTCAACTGCTCTACCGGGATGGGCTTCATGGAATCGAAGATGCTGGACGTCCCGTGGGCTGTTGCGGGATCCACGGCCTTGATGATCACGGGCTCCGGAGGCATGTCGCTGTCCGTGCGCCGCAGCAGGCCCTTCTCCAACCGGATGGGCGAGACGGCCTGGACGCCGGGCACCGCACGGATGGTCCTCAAGGCCCCCTCGGTGTCAGGTATATCACCGGCCAGGTGATACACCGTGAAGTGGGCCGTGGCGCTGTAGAGGGTGGCCTGGATCTCCTCGCGGATGCCATTCATCAGGGCCAGGGTCACCACCATGGCGAAGACGCCCAGGGCTGTCCCGAAGCGGGTGAGGATGACCATGATCCGCACGAAGGCCCCCTTCCGGTGGGTCTTCAGGTAGCGGTCGGCGATGGTGCGTTCAAACAGGGCCATGCCACCAGGGTAGCCGGGACTTGATTCTTGCCCTCGGGCACGGCAGCTTTGGCTCATGGCCGAAACCCCGCTCCGCTGTCTGCTCATCGCCCGCCAGGGCCCCGAGGACCGGGAGGACCGCATCGAGGACCACCTGCTGGAGCTGGTGGAGCTGGCCCGCAGCTGCGGCTTCGAGGTCTGGGCCCACCGCCGCCTGAAGCGGCCCCAGATCGCCCCCCGCACCTTCTACGGCTCCGGCCAGCTCCAGGCCCTGGCGGACGAGGCCGCCCGGCAGGGCGTGCGCCACCTCATCTGCGACGACGAGCTGAGCGGCAGCCAGGTGAACGCCATCGAGAAGCTCACGAACCTCACCTGCCTCGACCGCACGGGCCTCATCCTCAGCATCTTCGAGCAGCGGGCCCAGACCCGGGAGGCCAAGGCCCAGGTGGAGCTGGCCCGGCTGGAGTACGAGCTGCCCCGCCTCAAGGGGGCCTGGACCCACCTGGAGCGCCAGGTGGGCGGCGTGGGGGTCCGCGGGGGCCCCGGCGAGACCCAGATCGAGGTGGACCGCCGCATGATCCGCACCCGCATCAGCCAGCTCAAGCGCGAGCTCACCCACCTGGAGCGGGTGCGGGAGACCCAGCGCCAGGGCCGGCCCCAGGGCCTGCCCCGGGTGGCCCTGGTGGGCTACACCAACGCCGGCAAGACCACCCTCCTGAAGGCGCTGACGGGCGAAGGCGAGCCGCGGGACCTGCTCTTCGCCACCCTCGACACCACCACCCGCAAGGCCTGGCTGGGCCAGGACTTCGACCCCGGGACCGGGGAGGGCAGCCTGGAACCCAAGCACTGCCTGGTGGCCGACACCGTGGGCTTCATCCGCAAGCTGCCCCACCAGCTGGTGGCGGCCTTCCGCAGCACCCTGGGCGAGGTCCGTACGGCGGACGCCCTACTGGTGGTGGCCGACGCCGCCCACCCCGACCTGGAGGATCACCTCAAGGTGGTGGGCGCCACCCTGCGGGAGATCGGCTGCGCCCCCGAAGACGGTGACGCCCAGCCCCGCCTGCTGGTGCTGAACCAGGTGGACCGCCTGCACCGGCCCCAGAAGCTGGACCTGAAGAAGCGGCACCCGGGGGCCGTCCAGGCTTGCGCCCTCCACAGCACAGGGATTCCCGAGATCCGCGCCTGGCTCCGGGAGCTGATCCCCGGTCCGCCCAAGCCCCGGGAACTGGAGGACTGGGAGCTGCCGGACCCCGCTCCGGCGGTCTGATTCCAGGGTGCGTTCAGTTCCAAAGGAGGCCGAAAGGCCAACGCGAAGCGCGCGAAGGGGTGTCCGGGATGAGTCGAGTTCCCTTCGCGTATGTCACGTTCCTCTTTTGTGGTTGAGGCTTGCCGTTCATCAGGCGATCTCATTCTTTGAACGCAGAAGCGCCGGACCCGCACCCTGCTGGTGGAGGCCGACCTTGCCAACCGGGACCGGGCCTTCCCGGCGGGAGGCTTCGTCCATGTGGCGCTGAGGGTTGCCGCCGTGAGCCGCTTCGCGGTGCCTGCCGAGGCCGTGGTCCCGCGGGAGGGCAAACCCCCGGCGGGCATCATGCAGGCCGATGGCTGGGTGCGCTTCCAGGCCCTCCACCCCGGGGGCACGGTGGGGCTGAATCCGCCCCTCGGCCAGACGGATGGGGACTGCGTTCAGGCCGAGGGGGCCTGACCCTTCCGGGGGAGCCTCCCCACGGTGGCCGCCAGGCCCAGAGCCAGCAGGATGCGCAGGAAGAAGAGGTTGCGGCTGAGGCTGTGGGCCTTGTTGTAGGCCACGCGGTCCGCATGCTCCGGCGCCAGCGTCTCGATGGGCGCGTCGATGCGGGCCCGGATGGCCCGGACCTTGGGCGTCACCACGAAGGTGCTGGCCAGGCACATGAGCATGGCCACCAGCCAGGCGGCGCTCCAGAGGCGGATGGGGCCGATGAGGTCCTCCTTCACTTCGGCGATCCACCGAGCGCCCCAGCTCAGTCCCGCCAGGCCGAAGACCGTCCAGGCGGCCCAGTCCAGGCGGCCAAGGATGAGGCCGGCGATATGGCCCGCCACGTCGCGGCTGGGCAGCTCATGGAAGAAGACCGGCGCGGAGAACACGCCGAAGCCCAGCGCGGCGCCCGCCCAGAGCAGCAGGAGGGCGGTGGTGATGCGGTCGAGGCGGTGCAGGGTGCTGGGGCTCATGGGTTCCCGGGCTGGAAGCTGAGGACTGAGGACTGGAGCCTGAGGATTGCCCTACCACTCGTTGTAGGGGATCTGGTTGGTGGGGCTCTTGTCGGCGGAGCCGCTGCGGACGCGCCACACGCCCAGGTCGGCATCAGGATTGTCGGGATCCGGGGGCTCTGTTTCGAGCTGCCAGGTGTCCCGGGACTGGGTCATGGGATCCCAGGGGATGTCCCGCAGGTAGCCCAGCTCCCGGAGGGGCGCCAGGCTCGAGGGGTACTTGCCGCGATCCGCCCGGTACTGCTCGAGGGCGTGGTTGATCTGGAACAGGTTCTCCTTGAGGACGGCCTCACGGGCCACGGTCGTCTTGTACCGGTAGCCCACCAGACCGATCGTGGCCAGGAGGGCCAGGATGGTCATGACGACCAGCAGTTCCATCAGGGTGAACCCGCGCTGGCGGGAGGGGACGAGGCGCATGGCATTACCTTAGCGCAGCCCAGGCCGGCCGGGGGGCGGTTGCGGGATTGCCCGGGCCCGGACGGCAGGATCGACGTATGCTGGGCCCGTCCGGAAGGGGGCCCCATGCCCGAAACCGCCATCACCTTCGACGACGTTCTCCTCATTCCGGCCTACAACCATCACGAGTCCCGGCGGATCGTGGACATCAGCATGACCGACAAGACCGGGAGGCTCCGGCTGGAGCTGCCCGTCCTGACGGCGAACATGGACACGGTGACCGAGGAGGCCATGGCCGACTTCATCGGCGAGCGGGGCGGCATGGGCGTCCTCCACCGGTTCATGTCCGTGGAGGAGAACGTCGCCATGTTCCGGCGCTGCCGCTTCCCCACCTTCGTCTCCGTGGGCACCGCCGAGGCGGAGATGGAGCGGGTGGAGGCCCTCCGGGACGCCGGGGCCCAGTACTTCTGCGTGGACGTGGCCCACGGCCACGCCAAGTACGTCGGCAAGATGGTCAAGCGCATGCGGGCCATCCTGCCGAACGAATGCATCATGGCGGGGAACGTGGCCACCTATGCCGGGGCGGACTACCTGGCCAGCGTGAAGGCCGACATCGTGAAGGTGGGCATCGGCCCCGGCAGCGTCTGCACCACGCGCATCAAGACCGGCTTCGGCGTGCCCCAGCTCACGGCCATCAAGGAGTGTTCCCGGGCGGACCGCTCCATCGTGGCCGACGGGGGCATCCGCACCCCGGGAGACGTCGTGAAGGCCCTGGCCTTCGGCGCGGACTTCGTGATGATCGGCGGCATGCTGGCCGGAACGCGCCCCACGCCGGGCGAGCCGCTCCTGGACGCCGCGGGAACGCCGACCCGCAAGGTGTACCGGGGCATGGCCAGCCAGGAGGTGGCCGACGACCACCTGGGCGGGCTCACCGGC
Source organism: Geothrix alkalitolerans (assembly GCF_022808885.1). NCBI lineage: Bacteria > Pseudomonadati > Acidobacteriota > Holophagae > Holophagales > Holophagaceae > Geothrix > Geothrix alkalitolerans. Next base: position 60,382 of record NZ_JAKZLE010000001.1, read on the forward strand.
TGGAAGACCGCGGAGGGCGTGGCCACCGAGGTCCCCTATCGCGAAGACGAGGAGGAGATCCTCGCCGATATCGTGGGCGGCCTGCGCTCGGGCCTGACCTATGCCGGCGCGAACACCATCCGCGAGCTCCAGCGGAAGCTCAACTACGTGCAGGTCTCCCCCGCCGGATGGGTTGAGGGGCTGCCCCACAAGACGCTGCGCTGAGGCGCCAGGGGGCTGGCATGCTGGGGGCACCTTGCCTGGAGGTGACGTGTCCCGCGAGATCGAGCTGATTCTCCTGAGCCTCGACCAGGCCTACGACCGCAAGTCCTGGCACGGGTCGAACCTGAAGGGCGCGGTGCGCGGGCTGGACGCGGAGGCCGCCTCCCGACGCCCGGCCCCCGGCCGGCCCTCCATCCAGGAGCTGGTGGTCCACCTGGCCTACTGGAAGTACGCCGTGCTGCGCCAGCTGGCCGACCTCCCTCGGGGTGCCTTCCCCCTCAAGGGGTCGAACTGGTTCCCGCGGGGGGACGCCGATGCGACCCAGTGGAAGGTGGACCTGGCCTTGCTGGATCGCATGCACCGGGACCTGCGCGCCGCCGTGGCCGCGCTGGACCCCGCCGATCTGGACCGCCCCTCCGCCAAGGCCCAGTACCGGATCCGCGACCTCATCCTTGGCACCGCCGCCCACGACCTCCACCATGGGGGCCAGATCCAGCTCATCAAGCGGCTGGGGACGCCGCGTTAGAGCACGCCCCTCTTCTTCTGATCCAATTCAATGGAGTCGTACAGGGCCTGGAAGTTGCCCTCGCCGAAGCCCATGTTCCCCCGCCGCTGGATGATCTCGAAGAACAGCGGACCGATCTGGTCCTCGGTGAAGATCTGCAGGAGGTAGCCGGTCTCGTCGCCGTCGATCTGGACGCCCAGTTCCTGCACGGTGGCCAGATCCTCCCGCACGGTGTAGCCGCTCGCCGCGATGCGCCCCGGCAGCAGCTCGTAGTAGGTGTCGGGAACCCGCAGGAACTTGAACCCCTGGTCCCGCAGGGTGCGCAGGGTGTGGAAGATGTCGTTGGAGGAGAGGGCGATGTGCTGCACGCCCTGGCCCTTGTGGCGGTTCACGTACTCCTGGACCTGGCTCTTCTCGTCCGTGGGCTGGTTGATGGGGATGATCACCTGGTTGTTGGCGCTCTGGACCACCTTGGAGTCGAGGCCCGTGCCCAGGGCGCCGCGGATGTGGAACTCGCGGGTGACGACGAAGCCGTAGACGCGCTCGTAGAAGTCCACCAGGGCATCCATCTCGGCAGGGCCCACGTTGTTGGTGAGGTGATCGACGCGCACCAGGCCGGGATCGCAGAAGGCCGGGGCCGGGTCGGGCGCGAGCCCGGGCCAGAAGGAGGCCAGGTTGCCTGTTCGTTCCACCAGGAAGTTCCAGACGTCGCCCACGCCCTGGATGGCCGCGAAGCGGAGTGTGCCGTCGCCCAGGGTGTGCGTCTCGGGCTCTCGCATGACGCGGGCGCCCTGGGCGCGGGCCTGGGCCATGGCCACGTCGAGGTCGTCCACCAGGAAATTCAGCGCGCAGACGCCCTCTCCGTGCGCCTGGGCGTAGCGGCCGGCCGGATGAGAAGCCATGGCCTCGAAGATGAGGATGTCCATGCGCTGCTGGCGCAGGTGGACCATCCGTCCCCAGGCGTGGGATCCGCTGGCCACGCGGGCGAACCCCAGACCGCGGTAGAGGGGTTCCAGGCGCTCGACGGAGCCGGTCAGCTGGAAGTGGTCGATGCGCTGCAGCCCCATGGGATTGCCGCCGGGTTTCCGGTTGGAGGGGGCGGTCAGGGCGAAGCTGGGAGCGGGCATGGAAACCTCATCGGAGCAGACCGCCCAGTCTGGGCCCGGGGGAGCGTGACGGGGGTCACATAAATGATGTTTACCCCAATGTATTCAATATTTAAACACCATTGAGTCAATTATGGAAATCAATAAAAACGGGCCCGCAAAGCGGGCCCGTTTCCGATCTGCGCGAAGCGCGGATCGCCTCAACTCAGTGACGTCGCGATCACCTTCTCCTTGCTGAAGAACTCGAGGATGTCCCCTTCCTTCAGCTCGTCGAAGCCGTCGAGGGAGATGCCGCAGTCGAGGCCGTTCTTCACCTCGGTCACGTCCTCCTTGAAGCGCTTGAGGTTCTTGATGCCGCCCTCGAAGAGGACCTCCTCGCCGCGCTTCACGCGGACCTTGTTCGCCTTCTGGACCTTGCCCTCGGTGACGAAGGACCCGGCGATGACGGCCTTGCCGATCTTGAAGAGCTGGCGAACCTCGGCCTGGCCGTGGACAGTCTCCTTCTCGGTGGCGTCCAGCATGCCGACCATGGCCTGCTCGACCTCCTCCGTGACCTTGTAGATGATGTCGTGGAAGCGCAGGTCCACGCCCTCCTCGTGGGCGAGCTCCTCGGTCTTCTTCTCGGCCCGGGTCTGGAAGCCGATGATGGTGGCCTTGGAGGCCTCGGCGAGGAGCACGTCGTTCTCGGTGACGGTGCCGGCGGCGCTGTGGATGATGCGCACCCGGACCTTCTCGGTGCTGAGACGCTCCAGCTGGCCCACCAGCGATTCGACCGAGCCCTGGGTGTCCGCCTTGATGATGAGGGGCAGTTCCTTGACCTGGCCGTCCTTGAGGGTGCTGAACAGGGTCTCCAGCGTGGCGCGCTGCTTCTGCTGGGCCGCCTGCTTGGCCTTCTCCTGGCGGAAGGAGACGATGGTGCGGGCCTTGCCCTCGTCCTCCACCACCTGGAAGTTGTCGCCGGCGCTGGGCACTTCCTCGAAGCCGAGAATCTGCACCGCGGTGGACGGCTCGGCCTCGGTGACGCGCTGGCCCAGGTAGTCGAACATGGCGCGGACGCGGCCCATGGTGGCGCCGGCCACGAAGATGTCGCCGGCCTTCAGAGTGCCGCGCTGCACGAGCACGGTGGCCACGGGGCCGCGGCCCCGGTCCAGGCGGCCTTCGATGATGGACCCGGCGGCCGGGCAGTCGTAGACGGCCTTCAGCTCCTTGAGGTCCGCCACGAGGAGCAGCGTCTCGAGCAGGTCATCGAGGCCCTGCTGGGTCTTGGCGCTGACGAGGACGGCCGGCACGTCGCCGCCGTAGGCCTCGGTCTGGACGCCGTACTGGAGCAGGCCCTGCTGGACCTTGTCCGGATTGGCGCCGGGCTTGTCGATCTTGTTGATGGCGACGACCAGGGGGACGTCCGCGGCCTTGGCGTGGTTGATGGACTCCACGGTCTGGGGCATGACGCCGTCGTCGGCGGCCACCACCAGGACAGCGATGTCCGTGACCTTGGCGCCCCGGGCGCGCATCTTGGTGAACGCCTCGTGGCCCGGCGTGTCGAGGAAGACCACCTTGCGCTTCTCGCCGGTGTTCGGGTCCTTCACGGCCACGTGGTAGGCGCCCACGTGCTGCGTGATGCCGCCGGCTTCGCCCGCGGCCACCTTGGTCTTGCGGATGGCGTCGAGCAGCGAGGTCTTGCCGTGGTCGACGTGGCCCATGATGGTGACGACCGGGGGACGGGACAGCTTCTCGCCCGCCACCTCGCCGGACTCATCCGCGGCGATCTGCACGTCCTCCTCGAAGGAGACGATGTCGGCCAGGTAGCCGAACTCGCGGGCGATGTCCTTGGCCATCTCGGTGTCGAGGGGCTGGTTGATGGTGGCGAAGATGCCCCGATGGAGCAGCTTGGCGACCACATCCTTGGCGGGCCGATTGCACTTCTCGGCGAGTTCCTTGACCGTCACGCCTTCGGAGAGCATGACGATGCCGATCTCCTCCTCGATGTACTCGCTGGCGACCTGCTGGGCGCGGGAGCGGGGCTGGCGGAGCTTGAGGTCGAGTTCCTCCTCCTTGCTCCGGACGTAGCCGCCCTTCTTCTTCTTTCCGCCCACGTGGGCGCCGCGACCGGGGCCCTTCTGGCTGTTGGGGTCGATGGGGCCCGAGGCCGGGATGGAGGGGCCGCGACCGGGGCCGCCGGGGCGGGAGCCCATGCCGGGACGGCCGGGGCCGCCGGGACGGGGACCCATGCCAGGACGGCCGGGACCGCCGGGACGGCTGCCGGGACCGCCCGGACGACCGCCGGGGCCGCTGGGGCGGCTGCCGGGCGCAGGGCGCGCCTGGGGCAGCTGGATGTAGCGGGCAGGTTCCGTGGACCGGGGCGCCGGGGCCGGGGTGTCCGAGGTCTTGATGCGGCTGAAGCCCTGGTCCGGGCGCAGCTCGGTGATGGCGGGCGGAATGTAGGGACGCCGGCTGGGGGTCACGGGGGCGGGGGCGTCGTGGCGCACCTCGCCGCGGCCCGTGTTGGTGGCCATCTGGAGAACGGCCTTCTCCTTCTGGGGCATGCCGGAGCGCTGGACGTCCCGAGGCGCGGGGGCCTGGCCGGGCCGCTGGACAATGGGCCGGGCGCCCGCTTCGGGGCGGGGACCGGAGCCCTGGGCCGCGGAGGGCTGGGCCGGACGCTGGGGCGCCGGGGCGCCCGCGGGCCGGGTGGGCGGAAGCTGGATGTAGCGGGCAGGCTTCTCTTCGCGAGGGGCGGGCGCGGCGCCCGTGGACACCTTCAGGCGGGAGAAGGTCTCCTTCGGCGCCTCTGCCTGGGCCGTCTGGGCCTCGGCTGGGGCTGGCGCGGCGGCCGGAGCCGTGACGGCCGGAGCTGCGGGCGCGGCCGGAGCGGGCACCGGAACCGGGGTGGGCTCGGCCGACTTCGTCTGGGGGGCGGGCGTGGCTGCGGGCGTGGCGGCAGGGGCCGACGCCTGCGGCTCGAGGCTCGGTTCGGGCTGGGGCTCGGGCCGGGCTTCAGGCTTCGGCTCGGCCTTCTTCACCAGCACGGCAGGCGCGGCCTTGGGGGCCTCGACCGGGGGCTCGGGACGGGGGGAGACCGGAGCGGGCCCCTTCACCACCTTCACGGCGGCGGAGGGCTTGTGCAGCGCGAGGGGGGGCGCGTCGCTCTCTCCCTTGTGCTTGCCCTGGAAGGCCCGGCGCAGCTGGTCCGCCTGGTCATCGGTGAGGTTGGAGCTGTGGCTCTTCCCTTGGAGGCCCAGACGCTTCTCGCAGGCCTCGATGACCTCCTGGTTGGCGACTCCGAGCTCTTTGGCGAGTTGGTTGATACGCAGCATGTAAGGGGATTACCTCGGCCTGGGGGTGGGAAACGGGAAGGGCTGCAGGACTACAGCCTACTCCCCGAAGTACGCCTGCACGGCATCGATGAGACGGAAGGCCAGATCCTGATCCATGCCTTCCACCTGCATGAGCTGCTCGGCAGTGACAGTGTAAAGGGATTTGGCATCGGAATAGCCCGCGGCGGCCAGTCGGTCGGCGAGGGCGGCGTCCAGCCCCTCGGCCTGGATCTCGTCCAGCAGGGTGGAGGCGGGGGCGGCGGCTTCGGCGGCGGGGGCCGCCTCGGCGCCCATCTCCGGGAGGGCCAGGCCCATGGCGACTTCGGCCTCGCGGCGCTTGTCGGCCTCGCTGCGGACGTCGATGTTCCAGCCCGTGAGCTTGGCGGCCAGGCGGACGTTCTGGCCCCGCTTGCCGATGGCGACGCTGAGCTGCTCGTCGTCCACCACCACCTCGACCCGGTGGGCCTCGGGGTCCACCAGGTTCACCCGGATGGACTTGGCGGGGTTCAGGGCGTTGGCGATGAACTGGGCCGCGTCATCCGAGAAGCGCACGATGTCGATCTTCTCGTTCTTCAGCTCGCGGATGATGGCCTGCACGCGGCTGCCCTTGAGGCCCACGCAGGCGCCCACGGGATCGACATCCGGATCGAGGCTGTGGACGGCCACCTTGGCGCGGTCGCCGGCCTCGCGCACGCAGTTGCGGATGACCACGGTGCCGTCGTGGATCTCGGGCACCTCGTTCTCGAAGAGCTTGATGAGCAGCCGCGGATCCGTGCGGCTGACCTGCACCTGGGGATCCTTGGCGCTGCGGTCGACGCTCACGATGACGACCTTGATGCGCTGGCCCTTGTCGAAGCGGTCGCCGCGCAGCGCCTCGGAGCGGCGCAACATGGCCTCGACGCGGTCGATTTCAAGGATGATGGCGCTCTTTTCGAAGCGCTTGACCTCGGCCACCACCACCTCGCCGATGCGATCGGCGAACTCGGTGAAGATGCGCTCGCGTTCGGCCTCGCGGACCTTCTGCACCAGCACCTGCTTGGCGGCCTGGGCGGCGATGCGGCCGAGCTGGCTGGTGTCCTGGGGCAGCCAGAGGGTGTCGCCCTCGGCCGCGTCCGGGTTCAGCGTCTGGGCTTCCGCCAGGCTGATCTCCAGGTCCTCCTCCTCGACCTCGGCCACCACCTGCTTCAGGGCGTAGACGTGGAACTCGCCGGTCTCCCGGTCCATCTGGGCCTGGAAGTTGCCGTAGAAATCCTGGGCATTGAAGAACTTGTCCGCGGCCTTGGCAAGGGCTTCCTCCACCGCCGCGAAGACATCTTCCTCGTTGATGCCCTTCTCGGCGGCGATCATCTTCACGCTGTCGAAAAAGGTCGTTGCCACGTTCGCCATCTCAGGCCTCCTCGTCCTCGACGGCGCTTGTCTCTACGCCATCGGCATCGGGTACTTCAGTCAAACGGGCGGCCAGGTGCTTCGGCCGCGGGGTCTTGTCCTCATCGAAGGGCGCCAGGCGCGCCTTCTGGATGGACTCAAGGGGAATGCTCTTGAGGACGCCGTCCTCTTCCAGGGTGACGCTGGCGCCCTCCACGGGGCCGATCCAGCCCTTGAAGCGCTTCTGGCCGTTGATGGGCGCGGCGGTCTGAACGCGGCAGAGCCGGCCTGCGAAGCGGCGGAAGTGCTCGGCCTTGACCAGGGGGCGCTCCATGCCTGGGCTGCTGACCTCGACCCCGAGCTTCTCCCGCAGGTCGGGGAACTCCACGTCCATCCAGAGCAGCAGGCCCTCATGGGCGGCGGTGCAGTCGTCCAGGGTGACCCTGCGGCCGCTGGTGGCGCCGTCCAGGTGGTCGATGTAGAGGCGCAGCACCTCGTCCCGGCCTTCGCGGGCCAGCTCCAGGTGCACCAGCTCGTAGCCCAGCAGGGCCAGCTGACGCTCGAGGAGGGGTTGCGCTTTCTTCAGATCCACGAAGGCTCCGGGTCAACAACAAAAAAGGTGGGCCGAACCCACCCAGTCTTGGCACCCGAGTCCGGGAGGCCATGGCCGAATTGACCTATGAGTCTAGCGCGATGTGCAAGGGTTCTCAAGGCCGGGAACGCATCCGGGGGTGCCGGGCCCCGGCCCTCGGCGGGCCCGCCCTCGGACGGGCGGGCTGGCTGGTAGGCTGGATTGGGGGCTGGCGGGCCCCCTTTTACCCGGGAAGGATGGCCCATGGCTCAGGTGCTGGACGGCAAGGCGCATGCGGACCGCATGCTGGAGGTGGTTCGTCAGGGCGTGGAGGCCCGGCTGGCTGAAGGGAAGCGCGCCCCGGCCCTGGCCGTGGTGCTGGTGGGCGACGATCCCGCCAGCCACGTCTATGTGCGGAACAAGTCGGCGGCCTGTGCCAAGGTGGGCATCACCTCCCTGGAGCACCGGCTGGCCGCGGACACGCCCCAGGCCGTGCTGGACGACCTCATCGACCGCCTGAACGCCGATCCCGGGGTGGACGGGATCCTGGTGCAGCTGCCCCTGCCCAAGGGCCTGGATTCCAAGCGGGCCCTGCACCGCATCAGCCCCGCCAAGGACGTGGACGGCTTCCACCCGGTGAACCAGGGCCTCCTGCTGGAGGGCCTGCCGGGCCTGCGCCCCTGCACGCCCAGCGCCTGCATGTCCCTCCTGGCCCACCATGGCCTGGAGCTGAAGGGCCTGCGGGCCGTGGTGCTGGGCCGCAGCGAGATCGTGGGCAAGCCCATGGCCCTCATGCTGCTCGAGAAGCACGCCACCGTGACCATCGCCCACAGCCGCACCAGGGATCTGCCCGCCGTCTGCCGCGAGGCGGACCTGCTGGTGGCCGCCGTGGGCAAGCCGGGCCTCGTGGAGGGCTCCTGGATCAAGCCGGGCGCCGTGGTGGTGGACGTGGGCATCAACCGCGTGGACGACCTCGTCCTGGGCGAGCGTATCTTCGCCGCCGAGCCCAAGAAGCTGGAGACTCTGATGGCCAAGGGCGCCGTCCTCTGCGGCGACGTGCGCTACGGCGAGGCCATGCAGGTGGCCTCCGCCGTGACCCCCGTCCCCGGCGGCGTCGGCCCCCTCACCATCGCGGGCCTGCTGACCAACACCCTGCAGGCGGCCAACGCGCTGTCGTAACTGGGTCGAATGGCTTAAAGGCGGAACGCGAAGAGCGCGAAGAAAAAGGCAAGGGCGCGAAGGATGTCCATCGCTTCGTTGCAGGACATCCGGGCCTTCGGCCCCAGGTCGCGCACGGCGCGACCTGCTTCACGGGCGGCGGCCATGGCGGCCCCCAGAAGCCGCCCGGAGCCGCCGCCCGTGAAGGGATGTCCGGGGTGGGTCGGGCCCCATTCGCGTCCTTCGCGCGCCCGAAGGGCGTTTTCGCGCCATTCGCGTTCGTCTTTTTCGTCTAAAACCGCGCGTTGACGGGGGCTGCCTTCCAGGTCACGGGCAGAGCCCGCCATCCACGTTGATGATTTGGCCGCTCATGTAGCTGGCCCAGTCGGAGCAGAGGAAGGCCACGACGCTGGCGACCTCCTCGGGCTCGCCTTCGCGCTTGAGGATGGTGGGGGCGAGGAGGTCGCGCTTGGCCTCCTCCGAGACGTCTGCCGTCAGCTCGGTGTGGATGAACCCGGGATTCACGGCGTTCACCAGGACGCCGAAGGGGGCCACCTCGCGGGCCAGGCTCTTGGTGAGGGACATGACGGCACCCTTGCTGGCGCCGTAGTTGGTCTGGCCGGCCATGCCGATGATGCCGGTGGGACTCACGATGTTGACGACGCGCCCCCACTTGCGGGCCATCATGCCCCGCACAAAGGCCTTGGTGGCGTACACGGTGCCCCGGAGGTTCACGTCCATGACCTCCTCCCACTTCGCGTCGCCCATGAGGATGAAGGGGCCATCCTTCCGCGTCCCGGCGTTGTTCACGAGGATGTCCACGGGTCCCAGTTCGGCCTTCACGCGGTCGGCGGCAGCTTCCAGCTCGGCCTTCACGCGGACGTCGGCCAGCACGGCCATGGCCCGGCGGCCCATGCCGCGGACCTCCGCCGCCACGGCCTCTGCCAAGTCCTGGTTCTTCTGGGCGTGCACCACCACGTCCGCGCCCCATCGGGCCAACTCCACGGCGATGGCCCGGCCGATGCCCCGGGAGGAACCGGTGACGAAGGCGATGCGGCCGAGCAGGGGTGGCTGGTTGAAGGGCATGGCGCGATTCCAGGGCAACGGATTAGGATGCCCCATGGGGGAAAGCATGTCCAAGGATCTGGTCAGCCCTGACGCCATGGAGGCCTTCCTGAAGGCGCATCCCGACTGGGTCGCGCAGGGGGATGCCCATGGCTTGACCCTCCGGCGCCGCTATGTTTTCTCCGCCTACCCGCGAGGCCTGGGCTTCGTCATGGCCGCCGCGGAGCATGCCGAGAAGGTGAATCACCACCCGGACCTGACCCTCGGCTACCGCTGGGTCGTGGCGGTCCTCACCACCCATGTGAGCCGCGGGGTCACCCAGCGGGACCTGGACTTGGCCGAGGCCCTGGACCGGATGTACCAGGAGCACATCTAGGCCGGAGACACGGTCTCACTGCGCCGGTGAGGTTCGGGGCGGTGGATTGAACCGCTCCTGCATGGACTGCACCTTGGTGAGGTCCAGCTGCTGGGGGTTCGAGGGATCCGACGCGACCAGCTCGCTCAATTCGATCTTCCCGTGGCTGGGCGGCGGGGCCGCAAAGGCCCGGATCAGGCGATCCCGCAAAGCCTTGAGGGTGAGGTTGAAGGCCTCGCGCCGAGGTGTGTCCTGGTAGGCCAGATCCCACACCTCCACCGTGGCCCCAGCGTCACCCCGCTGGGGGGCCCGCAGGGGCTGGGGGGCTGCGTGCAGGATCAGGCTGTCCCAGCACCCGGGATGGACGAGGCGGAGATGCACGATGGGATCGGTGCCCAGATCCGTGCGCAGATCCAGAGTTCCCACCTCCTGGGCCGCCAGGAAGGGCGTGAGGATGACACCGAGCCAGCAGAGGCGCATGGAAGAGGGGTGAGCCGAGTCGGGAGGCAGTTCCTCAGGACTTCCGGGGCTTGGGTTTCCCGGTACGCGGACCGAGCTTGCTTGCGGGACGTCCACCGGGGCCTTCGCGGCGCGGGCCTGCCGGGCGGCTGGTGGCGCTGTAGCTGCGGCGCGGACGCTCGTCGCCCTCGTCATGGCGGGGCCGGGCCGGGCGGTTGCCGGGGGTGAAGGGACGGCGGGGCCGCTCGTCGCCTTCGTCGCGCCGCGGGCGGGCGGGGCGCTCGGCGGAACCGAAGCTGCGGCGCGGACGTTCGTCGCCCTCGTCACGGCGGGGCCGGGCCGGGCGGTCGCCGGGGGTGAAGGGACGGCGGGGCCGCTCATCGCTGTCGTCGCGCCGGGGGCGGGCGGGGCGCTCGGTGGAACCGAAGCTGCGGCGCGGACGCTCGTCGCCCTCCTCACGGCGGGGCCGGGCCGGACGGTCGCCGGGGGTGAAGGGACGGCGGGGCCGCTCGTCGCTGTCGTCGCGCCGGGGGCGGGCGGGGCGCTCGGTGGAGCCGTAGCTGCGGCGCGGACGCTCGTCGCCCTCGTCACGGCGGGGCCGGGCCGGACGGTCGCCGGGGGTGAAGGGACGGCGGGGCCGCTCGTCGCTGTCGTCGCGCCGCGGGCGGGCGGGGCGCTCGGTGGAGCCGAAGCTGCGGCGCGGACGCTCGTCGCCCTCGTCACGGCGGGGCCGGGCCGGGCGGTCACCGGGGGTGAAGGGACGGCGGGGCCGCTCATCGCCATGGATGGGGCGTGGGCGGACGGGCGCTTCCCGCTCATCGAACCGCTTGGCGCGGGCCACGCGCTTGAGCTTGTGGTCGCGGCTCTCGGTGGGCTGGAAGATGCCCTCCTCGCCCTTGGCGCCCGTGGCGGCGCGCTGCAGGCGGGCGGAATTCCGCAGGGCCTTGAGGGCCGCCTCCATGTCCGCGGGCATGGGGGCCGTCACCGTGACCTGCTCCTCGGTGACGGGATGCTTGAAGCCCAGCAGCTCGGCGTGGAGGGCCTGGCGATCCAGCAGGGGGCTCTCGGTGCCGTAGACCTGGTCGCCCAGCAGGGGGAAGCCGCGGTCCGCGAACTGCACGCGGATCTGGTTGCGGCGGCCGGTCTCCAGGCGCACTTCCACCACGGTATGACCGGGCAGACGCTCGATCACGCGGTAGTGGGTGACGGCCTCCTTGGCGCCGGCGGGCATGCGCTTGCCGCCGCCGGGGCCCTTGCGGACCTTGGCCACGGACATCTTCAGGGACTTGGCGTGCTCGATGAGGTGACCCGCCAGGGTGCCGCTGTTCTCCGGCAGTTCGCCCACGAGGATGGCGAAGTAGACGCGCTGGAGGCGGTGCAGCTCGAAGTGCTTCTTGAGGCCGTGCAGGGCCTCGGGGGTCTTGGCGAAGACCAGCACGCCGCTGGTGAAGCGGTCGAGGCGGTGGACGATGAAGAGGTTGAACCGCTTGAAGCCGCGGCGGCGGTAGGACTCGGTGATGGCTTCCGCCAGGCTGGGCTCTCCGCCTTGTTCAGCCGGCACCGTCAGCAGGCCCGCGGGCTTGAACACGAAGAGCAGGTGGTTGTCCTCCCACAGCGTCTCGTAGGGGCCGGAATTCAGCTTCTTCGGCGCCGGCAGCACCTCGTAGGTGAGCTCGGGATCGAAGACCACCTTCACCGTGTCCCCGGCCTTGAGCCGGTGGCCGTGCTTCTCGGCGGTCTCACCGTTCACCGTCACGCAGCGCCCGTCGATGAAGCCCTTGGCCTGCCGGTGGCTGATGACCATCACCTTGTGCAGCTCCGAAGCCAGGGCCGCGCCCTCCTGCTCCGCCTGCCATTCCCGTTCGATGCGTGCCATGGCGACGCCCTCCGTCATCGCCCCCCGTCACTGTCAACGCCGAGCGGACATCCAGAAGACCATGAAACGCTTTCCCCACCTAGCAAAATGGGGAGCGGCTCGCCGCTCCCCATTTTGCTGGCGCGGGGAAGACTACTTCTTTGAAAAGTCTCCCGCCTTCACGATGACGAGCTTGGCGGGGTCCAGGTGCTTGCGGAGCGCGGCGTTGACCTCGTCGAGTCTGAGGGCCTGGACCTTGGCCTCCAGCTCCGCCTGGAAGCGCACGGGACGGTCCAGGTAGAGGGAGGTGTTCAGCCAGCCGGCGATCGCGCGGTCGTCCTGCCGCTCGGTCTGCTCGCCCTGCAGCCAGGTCTTGCGGGCGAAGTCCAGCTCCTCCTGGGTGAAGCCGTCCTTCAGGGCCTTCTGCAGCTCCTCCTGGAAGGCCGCCTCCAGCTTTGCCGCGTTCTGGGGCGCGTAGATGGCGTAGGCCTGCCAGGAGGTCACGGGATCCTGGCTGCTGACGTTGGCGTAGGACCCGGCCCCGTAACTGAAGCCCTCCTTCTGGCGGAGGCGATCACCGAGGCGGTTCTTCAGGGTGCCGCCCCCAAGCATCTGGTTGGCCATGAGGAAGGCCGGGTAGTCGGGGTCCGTGTCCTTCATGGCCCAGCGCTCCACGGCCAGGAAGATGGCCATCTGCTTGTCAGGCGTCTCCAGGACCTTGGACTGGCCGGGGACCTCCTTCATCCGCGCGGGGATGCGCTCGTAGGCCGAGGCGGATTTCCAGGCGCCGAAGAGGTCGGTCACGAGGGCCTGGAGTTCCTTGGCGTCGAAGTCGCCGGAGGCGGCGAAGGTGGCGTGGTCCGCGCCGTAGAAGGCGGCGTGGAAGGCCTTGAGGTCCTCCACCTTGGCCGCCTTCAGGTCCTGGATCCGGGTCTCGAGGGACCGGTAGGCCGAGGGGTGGCCGGCGGGGTAGGCGTCCAGGGTCTGGCCCAGGAACTCCATGGCCTTGGCCTGGGGCTCCTGGCGCTGGGACTCGATGCCCGTGGTCTGCTGCTTCACGAGGGTGTCCAGCTCGGAGGCGGGGAAGGCGGGTTCGCGCAGCACCTCGGCCACGAGCTTCAGCGTGGCGGCCAGGTTCTCCCGGGGCACCTTGATCCGGGCATTGGCGGACGTGGCGCCGCCCGTGACCATCACTTCCGCCTTCAGCCGGTCGAAGGCGTCGGCGATCTCCTGGCGCGAGTGCTTGAGGGTGCCGCGCATGAGCATGGCGCCCGTGAGGTCCGGCACGGCCTGCTTGTCCCGCAGCGTGGACTCCTGCCCGAAGCGCAGGGTGAGCTGCACCGAGGCCATGCTGCCCTTGGTCTTCTTGGACAGCAGGGCGCCCTTCAGGCCGTTGGGAGCGGTGAAGCGCAGTGTGCGGCGGTCCACGTTCTCCGGGGTGGCGTCGAAGGCCTCACCCTGGGCGATGGTCTGCTTGCCGGTGTAGCCCTTCACGTCCGCCGCGACGTCGGGCACGCCGGGAACCTCGGTGCGGTCCGGCTTCTCCGTGGGGAGGTACTCCCCGAGGGTGCGGTTGCTGGGCTTGAAGTACGTCACCGCGGCCTTCTGGACCTGCTCGAGGGTGGCGGACAGCGTGCGGTCGCGATCCAGGAACCACTCCCGCCAGTCGCCGGTGGCCATGGCCTCGCTGAGGCTGATGGCCATGTTCTTGGTGTTGGAGAGGGTCTGGTCGATGCCCTTCTGGACCTGGGCCTTGGCGCGGTCCAGCTCGGCCTGGGTGAGGGGGGTGTCCTTCAAGCCCTCCACCTCGTGCAGGAGAACGGCCTTCACCTTCTCCACGTCCCCGTCCTTCGGCAGCATCACGCCGAACATCTGGAGGCCGGGCTCGTAGGTGGAGAAGGAGAGCGGAAAGACCTGGGCCGCGAGCTTGGTCTCCACCAGGGCCTTGTAGAGGCGTCCGCTGGGCGCGTCCGTGAGGATGGCCGCCGCCAGGTCCGTGGCGCTACGATCCGCCTGGGCGGAGGGGGGGACGTGGTACCCGGCCACCAGGAGCGGGGTGCCGCCCACGCGCCGGATGGTCACCAGCCGCTCGCCGTCCTGGACGGGCTCCACGGTGTAGGTGGGCTCCAGGGTCCGGGTCGGCTTCGGCAGCCGCCCGAAGGTGGCGTTGACGTAGGCCAGGGTCTTCGGTCCGTCGAACTGTCCCGCCACCATCAGGACCGCGTTGTCCGGCTGGTAGTACTTCGTGTAGAAGGCCCGGAGGTGGGCCACGTTCACATGCTCGATGTCGCTGCGGGCCCCGATGACGGGCTTCCCGTAGTTGTGCCAGTCGTAGGCCGCGGACATCACGCGCAGGATGGTGGTGCGGAAGGGGCTGTTTTCGCCGGACTCGAACTCGTTGCGGACGACGGTCATCTCGCCGCTCTTGCCGTCCTTCCCCCAGAGCGTCTCGGCCGTGAAGGTGCAGTTCAGCATCCGGTCCGCTTCCAGATCCAGCGCCTTCTTCAGGTTCTCCTCGGAGGCCGGGAAGGAGACGTAGTAGTTGGTGCGGTCGAAGTTGGTGGTGCCGTTGGCGTCGCCCCCCAGCTCGTTGAGGATCTTCCAGGTGTCCGGCCGGGCCTTCGTGCCCTTGAAGAGCATGTGCTCCAGCAGGTGGGCCATGCCCGTCTCGCCGTAGTGCTCCTGCCGGCTGCCCACCAGGTAGGTGATGTTGGTGGTGATGGTGGGCTTGCTCGCGTCGGGATAAAGGAGCACCCGCAGGCCGTTGGCCAGGCGGTACTCGGTGATGCCCTCCACCGTCGTCACCTGCATGGGCGCGGCCAGATTCGACGGTTTGGCGACCTTGGCCGCGGCGGCTTTCTGGGGCTTGGCGGGCTTGGGGGCGTCCCCCGCCACCAGCGCCATGGCCAGGGCCCCACAGAGGGGCAGCATCAATCGACGGGAGAAGGGCATGTGACCTCCAGGTTGTGAAAGATTCCCGATGGGAGACCCTCAGATTACGCGGCATGCAGAGATGCGCTTGTTAAGAAATGTTTAGCTCTGGCCCGAGGTTCCACCCCTCGGGCCAAGGCCGGGCAGGAGGAAGGTTGACAGGAGGGGCAGAAGGAATCATGTTGATGCATCTAGATGTCATAAACATCTAGATGTTCAAAATGGAGTCATCCCTCATGTCTTCCCTCATCCTGCTTGCGCTGGCCTTGTCCGGCCTCCTCCTGTCCGCCCGGAAGGACCGGGCCCGTACCCGCAAGGCCATGGAGGCGGCGTGGCGGTCCTGGCTCGGCCTGCTTCCGTCGCTCCTGGGGCTGACCGCGGGCATCGGGCTGGCCACGGCGCTGATCTCGCCTCAGGCCGTGGCGCGCCTGTTCCAGGAGCACGGGGCCGCGGGCTTCTTCCTCCTGTCAGGCCTGGGCGCGCTGATCACGATCCCATCGCCGGTGGCGTACCCCCTGGCGGGGACGCTCCACCGCATGGGCGCCAGCCTTCCCGCCCTCGCCAGCTTCATCACCACCCTCACCATGGTGGGGCTCCTCACCGCGCCGCTGGAGGTCAAGGCCTTCGGCCGGGCGTTCACCTTCCGGAGGCAGGCCCTGAGCCTGGTCCTGGCCCTGACCATCGGGGCGACCATGGGGGTGCTGCTGTGAGCCGGACCTGGCGTCCCGTCCTCTGGATTCTGGCGGCCGTTGCGGCGGTCCACCTCGGTCTGGCCTGGTGGGTCCCGGGCCTTGCGGTCGCCTCGGCCAAGGGGGGCCTGCGGGGCTTCGGCCAGATCCTGGCCATCCTGCCTGCGGTGCTGGTCCTCCTGGCCCTGTTCGACGCCTGGGTTCCCCGGGCGGTGGTGGAGCGGAGCCTGGGGCCAGGAGCGGGCCTCCGGGGGGTGGCCTTCGCCATGCTGCTGGGCACGGCGGCGGCGGGGCCCATCTACGCGGCCTTCCCCCTGGGCCTGTCCCTCCGGGAGAAGGGGGCCCGGACCGCCAACCTGGTCATCTTCCTGGGCGCCTGGGCCACCATCAAGGTGCCCATGCTGATGCTGGAGAGCGCCTTCCTGGGCCCGCGCTTCGCCTTGACCCGCCTCATCCTCACCGTCCCCGGCATCCTCGGCTGCGGGTTCCTCATGGAGCGGCTGGAGCGTCGATCGACGCGCCAAGGAGGGCGCTGAGAGTACACTTCCCTTCATCCCATGCCCGCCGCCCACCGCCACGCCCGCCACCTCCCCGCCTTCATCCTGCTGGCCCTCGCGGACGGTCCCCTGCACGGGCATGCCATCCGGGGAGCGCTCCACGCGCGGTTCACGGACTTCAAGGGCGATCCCGGTGCCATCTACCGGACGCTCCAGGCCCTGGAAGCCGCAGGGGAGGTGACGGCCCACTGGGACACGGGCACTCGCGGCCCCGCCCGGAAGATCTACGAGCTGACGCCCCTCGGCTGGGAGCGGCTCGGCTTCTGGGAGACGGACATCCGCCAGCGGCTTGGCTTCCTCCAGGGCTTCCTGGACGGCTATGCGAAGGTGCGGCGTTCCGGCCGATCCTGATCGAGAAGCCGCCGGAGCCGAGCCTCCCACTCGGCGCGGAGATCCTCCAGCCGCAGGCCTTTCCCCTTGCCCGGCGCGGCCTGCAGCAGACCTTGGGCGCTGGGGTGGGGAAGGGCGTGCAGCTCGAAGGGGGGCGCGCCCTCCAGCCGCGAGAGCACCCACTGCGCCCGTTTCCCGAAGGCGATGACGCGCAGGGTGGAAGCGCCACTCTGCGAGGCCCGCACCAGCTCCGCCTCCAGTCGAGCCAGGTTGGCCGGGTCCAGCAGGTCGCGGTTGGAGGGGGCATGGAAGTGCTCACCATCCTTCGTGGGGCAGGCGGGGTAGGCGTTGCTGAGGGCCGTGCCGATGAGGCGTGGGGCCAGGCCCAGGACCTTGAAGCGGGCTCCGTCCCAGTCTTCCCAGGCCGCCGCAGGCACGTCGGCCCGGTGCGTGGCCATCAAGGCTCGGTAGACGGTGACGCCCGCGCCGTCGCCCCAGAAGGGAAGGCCCGACTGATCCGCGCCCCGGGGCCCGGGGGCTTCGCCGAAGAGCATGACGGAGACCGGCCCGGCGTCGGGAAAGAGGGCGGGGACGGGTCGACCTTGAATGCGGGGCATGGCGCTTCCTGAAGGCGTACATTCTGCAGTGGTCCCGCCGCGTGGAGAACGCCCTTCCACCAGAGGCGGGCTGCGGACCCGGACCAGAAAGCTCAGGGGGAGGTGGATCGTGGGGCGACTCGCGGAGAACCTCGAGAAGGGAGCCGCCCTGCTGGCGGGAGCGGCGGCCCTGCTGCTCGGACCGGCCTGCGGGGGCGGTGGCGGAAACGGGGAAGTGGCGATCCCGCCCTTCTGGGTCTGGGGCCAGGTGGTGGTGGCGGACCTGAACAGGGACGGCCGGGCGGATGTGGCGGTACCCGCCACCCTGATCGACGGCGGAACGCACCGGAGCAGCGTGCAGGTCTTCCTCCGGGACGCGGCGGTCGGGTTTGCCGCGCCGGCCGCCTACCCCCTGGCCTTCGATCCCTGGGGCCTGGCGGCGGGAGACCTGGACGGGGATGGACGGCCGGATCTCGTCGTGGCCATTCCCGCCTCCACCCCCCCGCAACTGAACACCCCGGGGGACAGTGGCGGGCTGATCGTGCTCCGGCAGGACCCCGTGAAGCCGGGGCGTTTCCTCCCTCAAGCCTGGATCCAGACCGGTGGGGCGGCGGAAGCCGCAACGGTGGCGGATCTGACGGGAGATGGCCGGGCGGACCTGGCCGTGGCGGACGGGGTGCGTGTCAACGGCCGCATGCTCCTGCTGGCGCAGGCTCCGGACTCACCGGGCGCCTTCCTGCCGGCCGTTCCCGTGTCCGTGGCGGCCGGGCAGGGGTTCAGCGACCTGGTGGCGGCGGATGTCGATGGCGACGGCCGATCGGACCTGGTGCTGGCGGGCTCGGGCGGCGTGGCCCTGCTCCTGCGGCAGGCGGGCGGAGGCTTCGCGCCGCCGATCTTCCTCGCCTCGGGGCAGCGGATCGATGGGGTGGCGGTGGCGGATCTTGATGGCGACAGCCGGATGGACCTGGTGGCGGCGAACCCCGGGAACGTCACGGACGGCGGCCGGGGCGGCGCCAGCGTGACGGTCTTCCTGCAGACCCAGCCCGGCGCCTTCGCCGCCACGGCCATCCCGGTGGCCGACGGGGCGCGCCAGGTGGCGATCGGAGACCTGAATGGCGACGGCCTGCCGGATGTGGCGGCGATCTCGCTGGTCTACCAGTCCCTTTCGGTGCCCTCGAAGGTGACGATTCTCCTGCAAACCGCCGCCAGCCGGGGCGCTTTCACAGTGGGCGCCGTCATGGACGGGACTGGGTCGTCCAACTTCATCGCGCTCGGCGATGTGGATGGTGATGGCCGCACGGACGTGGTCCTGAACGAGGGGCCCAGCGTGATGGTCCAGACGGCGCCCGGTGTCTTCGGCTCGCCTCGGGCGCTGCGCTGAAGGGTGCTCAGCCGGGCTGCCCTTCCTTCATGAGCGCGGACAGGGCCTTGAACTGGGGGTGGTTCTTGTCCCGGGCCCACTCGAAGGCCACGGATTCGTGGTTGGTGAGCGTGGCGCCGGCGGCGGCCATGCGGTCCAGCGCGTGGCGGCGGTAATCCTCGCCCCGACCGCTGACGGCGTCCCAGCAGAGGTGCACCTCGTGGCCGGAGGCCAGCAGCTCGAGCACGGTCTGCATCACGCAGACGTGCGCCTCGATGCCCGCCACCACGATCTGGCGCTTCTCTCGGGCCAGGTGGGGCCGGGCCTGCTTGAGCAGGGCCTCGAAGCCGGCATCGCCGCAGCAGCCGAAGGCGGTCTTCTCCAGGAAGAACTTCGGCGTGGCCAGAGCGTCGTAGGTGGCGCGGATGCTCTCCTCGGTGGGGCCGATGCCCTTGGGGTACTGTTCGGTCAGCACCACGGGCACCGCAAAGAGGTCCGCCAGGCGCATGAGGCGGCGCGTGGCCTCCAGCACCAGGGCCGGCCGGTGGACCATGCCCACGAGCTTGCCCTGGAGATCGATCACCACGAGGATGCTGCGGCTGGAATCGAGCAGGGCCATGGGAACCTCCTGGGGTCTACCAGATCTTCACGCGGTCCGCGGGCGCCAGGTAGAGCTTCTGGCCCGGCTTCACGCCGAAGGCGGGATACCAGGCGTCCAGGTTCCGGACGGTGTAGGGGCGGAAGGAGGCCGGGGCGTGGCCGTCCGTGAGGATCTGCTGGCGCAGCTGGGGCTCGCGGGTCTTCTCGCGCCAGCTCTGGGCGTAGCTGAGGAAGAACTGCTGGTCGCCGGTGAGCCCCTGGACCACGGGCGCCTCCTTGCCCTTCAGGGACAGGCGGTAGGCGTCGTAGGCGGCGGCGAGGCCGGCCACGTCCGCGATGTTCTCTCCCAGGGTCTGCTTGCCCTTGATGTGCAGGCCCGGGAAGGGCTCGTAGGCGTCGAACTGCTTCACTAGCTGGTCGGCGGAGGCCTGGAAGTGCTTCAGGTCCTCGGGCGTCCACCAGTTTTCCAGCTTGCCGGAGGCGTCGAAGAGGGAACCCGAGTCGTCGAAGCTGTGGCTGATCTCGTGCCCGATCACCGCGCCGATGGCGCCGTAGTCCATGACCATGGGCCGCTTCGGGTCGAAGAAAGGGGGCTGCAGGATGGCCGCGGGGAAGTTGAGGGCGTTCATCACCGGCAGGTTCACCGCGTTCACGAGCTGGGGATTCATCACCCACTCCGTGCGGTCGATGGGCTTGCCGAGCTTGGCCAGGTTGCGGGCGTACTCGAAGCGCTCGGCCCGGTCCGCATTGCCGAAGGCGTCGCCCGGCACGATCTTCAGGCGCCGGTAGTCGCGCCAGCGGTCCGGGTAGCCGACGCTCACCTGGAGCGCCTCGAGCTTGGCGAGGGCCTTGGCCTTGGTGGCGGGGGACATCCAGTCCAGGTGCTCGATGCGGACACGGAAAGCATCCTTGATGTTCGCCACCATGCGCTCGGCCCGGATCTTCTCGGAGGGGGGGAAGTACTTCGCCACGTAGGCCTTGCCCACGGCCTCGCCCAGGGCCTGGTTGGTGAGGTCCACGGCCACCGTCCAGCGTTCCCGGGGCTGGGAGGCGCCGCTCAGCACCTTGCCGTAGAAGGCGAAGGACTGGTCGCGCACGGCCTTGGGCAGGACCGGGGCGGCGTGCTGGATGGCGTGGAAGGTCAGGTAGTCCCGCCAGACGCTCAGCGGCACCTCGGCGGTCAGGGCGGACAGTCCCGTGACCGCCCCCGGCTGCCACACCACGAACACGCTCGGCTTCGTCAGGCCTGCGGCGGCGAAGAAAGCCTCCCAATCCAGGCCCGGCGCCTTGGCGGCGAAGTCGGCGCGGCGCCAGTGGTTGTTCCCCTTCGGGATGTCGCCGGATTCCTCGCGGCCCAGATGGGCCTTGGCCATGCGGGTTTCCAGGTCCACCACCGCCGTGGCGCGTTCAAGCACGCCAGAGAGTCCGGCCTGCTTCAGCATGGCCGCCACGTGGGTGGTGTACTGGGTGCGGACGGCCGCCATGCCCTCGGAGGGGTCCAGGTAGTAGCTGCGCTCGGGCAGGCCGAGTCCCCCCTGGACGAGGAAGGGGGCGTACTGGTCGGGCTGGTCCAGGTCCTGGGCCACCCAGAGGCCGAGGAAGTTGGCTGTGTGGTAGTTGGTGGCGTTCAGCAGGTCCACGTCCGCCCGCAGCGTCGAGCCCAGGTAGCGGGCCAGCTGGGTGCGGTCCTGGATGGCGGCGATGGCCTTGAAGGTGGGCCCGAGGGGTGACAGGCCCCTGGCCTCGATCCGCTTCTGGTCCATGAAGCTGGCGTAGCAGTCGCCGACCTTGCGCAGCTCGGATCCTGCGGGGGCCTGGGCGGCTCCCCGGATCAGGGCGGCGGTGCGGCGGTCGGTCAGGTCCGCCACTTCGCGTCCGACCCCGTAGGATCCCCGGTCCGCTGGGATCTCGGTCCGCTTGACCCAGGCCCCGTTGGCGTAGGCGAAGAAGTCGTCGCCAGGCGCCACGGTGCGGTCCATGCCCGCCAGGTCGAGCCCGTGGGGCGCCGCCTTGGGAGGGGCCGCCACCAGGGCGGGCACGGCCAGGCAGAGGGCGAGGGGGGGCAGGCATCGGCGCATGAAAGATCCTCGGATCCTGGGGGCGGGACGGCGGTCCCGCCCGGGGCGAGGGGACATGATACTCACCCTGGCCCGGACCGGCTGCCGCCTTGACCCGGTCCGGGGGCTGGGGGCATGGTGGAGGGGCTTGTCCCCATACCTCGTCTTGCTATGGAGGGTTCCCGTGCCCCTGCGATCCGCCTCCCTCAGCCCCCTGGCCCTGGTCATGGCCGCAGCCCTGGTCCAACCCCTCGCGGCGGTGGACCTTCAGGACACCCGGCTCCTGGCCAGCCCCGCGACGAGCGGCCGGCTGGTGGCCTTCCTCTACGCGGGGGACCTCTGGACCTGCGCCCCGGACGGTGGCGCGGCCAAGCGGCTCACCACCCGGGGCGGCTGCGCCGGGACCCCGAGGTTCAGCCCGGACGGGGCCTGGATCGCCTACACCGCCACCCTGGAAGGCAACACCGACGTGTGGGTGATCCCCTCCGCCGGCGGCGAGCCGCGGCGCCTCACCTGGCATCCGGGCGCGGATGTCGTGCAGGACTGGACGCCGGACGGCAAGGCCGTGCTCTTCACCTCGGCCCGCTCGGTCCATACCACCCGGCACACCCAGCTCTTCACCGTGCCCCTCGAGGGCGGCATGCCCACCCGGCTGCCCATCCCCAACGCGGCGCGCGCCACCTACTCGCCCGACGGCACCCACCTTGTCTACAACCCGCTCTCCGACGCCTTCCGCCAGTGGAAGCACTACCGGGGCGGCACGGCCTCGAGGCTCTGGATCTACCGCGCCAAGGATCACGAGGTGGAGCAGATCCCGCAGCCCCAGGATCAGCCTCAGGGCCGCTGCAACGACATCGATCCCATGTGGATCGGCGGGAAGGTCTACTTCGTCTCCGACCGGGCCGGCGAGTTCAACCTCTTCAGCTACGACCTGTCCACGAAGGCCGTGGCCCAGCTGACCCACCACACGGATTTCCCCATCCAGGCCGCCAGCCACGGCGGAGGCCAGATCGTCTACGAGCAGGCCGGATGGCTGCACCGCTTCGATCCCGCCACCGGCCGGACCACCCGGCTGAAGGTGGCCGTGGCGGCGGACCTCCCGGAAGCCCGCAGCCGCTGGGCCTCCGGATCGCGGTGGATGGGAGACCTGGCCCTCTCTCCCTCCGGCAGCCGCCTGGCGGTGGAATACCGCGGCGAGATCCTGAGCGTGCCCGCCGAGAAGGGCGATCCCCGCAACCTGACGAACACCCCGGGGGCCCACGAGCGCCACCCGGCCTGGTCGCCGGACGGCCGCTCCATCGCCTACCTCTCCGACGCTGGCGGCGAGTACGCCCTGAAGGTCGAGCCCCAGGACGGCAAGGGAGAGACTCGCACCTACGCCCTGAAGGGGGCGGGCTTCTACGACCTCCTGAAGTGGTCGCCGGACGGGAAGAAGATCGCCTACACGGACAACGCCCTGGTCCTGCGCATCCTCGACCTGGCGACAGGTGCCGTGAAGACCGTGTCCAGCGAGGTGCTCTACACCCCCGGGCCCATCCTGAACCACAGCTGGTCGCCGGACTCCCGGTACCTGGCCTACACCCGCAACACCGAGTCGGGGATGCTCCGCCTCCACCTCTATTCCGTGGAGGAGGACAAGTCCACCCCCCTGACGGACGGCCTGGCCGATGCCAGCGATCCGGTCTTCGACCGCAGCGGGAAGTACCTCTACTTCACCGCCAGCACTGACGCGGGGCCTGTGCGGGACTGGTTCGCCCAGTCCAACAACGACGCTGCCATGCGCGGGGACCTGTACCTCATGGTGCTGGCCAAGGACACGCCCTCGCCCCTGGCCAAGGAGAGCGACGAGGAGCCGGAGGCCGCCAAGGCCGAGGAGAAGGGGCCCAAGGGTGAGGAGAAGAAGAACGGGGCGAAGCCCGAGGTGAAGGTCCGCATCGACTTCGACGGCCTGGCGGAGCGGATCGTGCCCATCGCCGCGGCGAAGACGGCCTACTTCACGGACCTGGCAGCGGGCGAGGCCGGCACCCTCTTCTACCTTCGCCAGGCGGGCGGCTCCAATCGCTTCAACCGCGACGAGCCCATGGCCCTCTGCCGCTTCGACCTGAAGAAGCGCGAAGAGACCGTGATCGCGGAGAAGGTCGATGGCTACGACCTCTCCGCCGACGGCAAGAAGGTCCTCACCCGGCTGCGGGAGACGGTCACCGTCCTCCCCGCCACCGGCAAGCCCGAGCCCGGCAAGGGCAGGGTCCCCCTGGATGGCCTGCAGGTGAGGGTGGAGCCTCGGCAGGAGTGGGCCCAGATCCTCGACGAGGTTTGGCGCATCAACCGGGACTTCTTCTACGCGCCCAACATGCACGGCGCCGACTGGAAGGCCATGAAGGCGAAATACGCCACCTTCCTGCCCGATCTCGCCACCCGCGCCGACCTCAATCGCGTCGTCCAGTGGATGTGCTCGGAACTGGCCGTGGGCCACCACCGGGGAGGGGGCGGCGACCTGGCGGACACCGGCAAAACCGTGCCGGGAGGACTCCTGGGGGCGGACCTGGAGGTGGCGAACGGCCGCTACCGTCTCGCGAAGATCTTCGGCGGGCTCAACTGGAACCCCGAGCTGCGCTCCCCCCTCACGGAGCCCGGCGTGAACGCGAAGCCCGGCGAATACCTCCTTGCCGTGAACGGGCGCGACCTGAAGGCGCCCGAGAACCTCTACGCGCGCTTCGAGGGCATGGCCGGAAAGCTGGTGGAGCTGAGCCTCGGCCCCGATCCCACGGGCAAGGGCGCCCGCACCGTCTCCGTGGTGCCCGTGGCCAGCGAAGCCGCCCTGCGCAACCGCGACTGGGTGGAATCGAACCTTCGCAAGGTGACCGAGGCCACGGACGGCCGCGTGGCCTATGTCTACGTGCCCAACACCACCACCCTGGGCCACACCTACTTCAAGCGCTACTTCTACCCCCAGGCCCAGCGGGACGCCATCATCGTCGACGAGCGCTACAACGGCGGGGGGCAGGTGGCCGACTACTACATCGACCTGCTGCGCCGGCCCTTCATCGCGATGTGGGCCACGCGCTACGGCCAGGACCTGAAGACGCCCCAGGCCTCCATCCAGGGGCCCAAGGTCATGCTCGTGGACGAGACCGCCGGCTCCGGCGGCGACCTGCTGCCCTGGATGTTCCGCAAGTTCGGGATGGGCCCTCTCGTGGGCCGGCCCACCTGGGGCGGCCTCGTGGGCATTCTCGGCTTCCCGTCCCTCATGGACGGCGGCCGCATCACGGCCCCCAACCTGGCCATCTGGACGGACAAGGGCTGGGTGGTGGAGAACGAGGGCGTGGCGCCGGACGTCGAGGTGGAGCAGCTTCCGAAGGACGTCATAGCCGGCCGGGACCCCCAGCTGGAGAAGGCCCTCGAGCTGGTGAAGGCCGAGCTGAAGAAGAACCCGCCGCGGAAGCTCCAGCGACCGCCCTATCCGGTGCGGACGAAGTAGGTTCCATCCCCTGCAAGCCCTGCAAGCCCTGCCGGCCCCGAGGCTTCACGCCTCCGGGGTCGGCAGCGCATGGCGCCAGTCCCGTCCCACCAGCAGGACCTGGACCTTGCCATTCCCGAGGAACATGGCGGTATCCCAAAGAAGCCCGGGGAGGGTGCGGGCGGGACCGGCGGCGGCATCGAAGGCGAGGCTGCGCGTCCGGAACCAGCGCCGGTAGACCAGGTGCCAGCTCCCGCCCGCCTGCACGAGGAAGGCGCCGTGGAACCGTGGCAGACCCTTCACCCGCCGGGCGAAGCAGGGCAGGATCTCCGTGGGGCGGGTGGGCGCCAGCTCCAGGGCCTTCAGCTCCGCCCAGAGGGGGACCTCGTCGCGGCTTCCGCGCCCCACCAGGGAGCGCACCGCGCCACGGAAGCCTGTGAGCACGAACACCAGGGCCCGCGCCAGCAATGGCACGAGGAGGGCCGTGGCCACCAGCACCGCGCCGAGCACGGGCAGGGCGATGGCCGGGTGGCTGTAGGCCAGGGCCAGGAGGCCGACGACACCCAAGTCCTCCGCCACACTGAGGACGCCGTGGCTGGTGGGCTCCGGCGCGGTGTGGGCGAGGAGCCGTACCCCCATCTTGCTGCCGTGGGTGCCCAGGGCGATGGCGCCGCCCGCCAGCAGAGCCAGCACCTTGGCCACGGGATGCAGCTCGCCCGCGGCCCCGAGAGCCAGGAGGGCGCCGCCCAGGGGTCGGATGAAGGTGTGCAGGCCGTCCCAGATGGGCGTGACGAAGGGCACCTTGTCCGCCAGGAACTCCAGGAGAAACAAAAGGGCCGCGGTCCCCAGCACCACCGGGTGGCTCAGGACAGCCAGATCCGGGGGCAGGCCGTGGATCCAGCCGTAGCGCTGCCCGGCGCCCACCAGGAGCACCGTGAGGTAGAGGTTGATGCCAGAGACCGTGGAGAGGCCGAGGATGGCCGCAAGCGTCTGAAGCGGTCCCATCAGGCCGTGGCCCGCTTGTAGACGTGATAGATCCCGAGGAGGATCACCGCGCCCACCACCGACATGAGGAAGCCCGCGCTCTGGCCCGGCTGGTAGTGGCCCACCGCGCGCCCGATCCAGGTGCCGAGGAAGGAGCCCGCGATGCCGAGGATCATGGTGATGATCCAGCCGCCGGGGTCCTTGCCGGGCATGAGGAGCTTGGCCACGGCACCGGCGATGAGACCGATGATGCAGGTCCAGATGAGGTGGAGCATGCAAGCCTCCCCGATGGGTTTGGTTGATGTCGCAGCCACCTTAGGCTTCGGGTCAGGTGCGGTCAATCGCAAAACCCAGTACACATCACGCCGAGATGCCTTGAAGCCAGGGCTTGCGGAACGCAGGAGCGGAGTGGAACCTGGGGCTCCACTTCCCGAGGAGGATGTCATGGGTCTGCTGGACATGGTGGGCGGTCTGCTGGGACAGGGCGGTCAGGCAGAAGGCGGCAACCCGCTCCTGGGGGCCGTCATGGGTCTCATCCAGAACCATCCCGGGGGCCTCCAGGGCCTGCTGGGCCAGTTCCAGGAGAAGGGGCTGGGTGACCAGGTGGCCTCCTGGATCGGCACGGGGGCGAACCAGCCCATCAGCGCCGAGCACGTCCAGGCCGCGCTGGGCTCCGATCAGCTGCAGCAGCTGGCGGGCCAGCTGGGGATCTCCCACGGCGAGGCCGCCTCGGGGCTGGCGAATCTCCTGCCCCAGGTGGTGGACAAGCTCAGCCCCCAGGGCAGCCTGCCCGAGGGCGGGATCGGCACGGACCTGCTGAAGAAGTTTTTGAGCTAGGAGGGCCGAGGCCTACATCCGGAGCGCGGTCTCCGCGGCCGTGGCGTCGCGTGCCTTCAGGTGGTCGAAGACGATCAGGTACCACCCGATGGCCGCGAGGATGGCATGCCGGAAGCGGGCAGGGTGCGTCGTGTCCAGTTCCACGTCGCCCTGCTCGTAGCCGGGGAGGGAAGTGACGTCCCGGCCCGTGCGGGCATGGAGGCGCACCAGAGGCATGCCGCTGAGATCCGCAAAGGTCCCGCCGGGGCCGACCCCGTGATGCCAGATCCAGTCGAAGGCCGCGCCATCCTCGAATTCCAGGCGCCCGTGCCGGAAGGCGTGAGGGTGGAAGGTGGCGAGGTTCACCTTCCCGCCCTCCTCCCGCAGGGTCACCACCGGGTTCATCACGCCCAGGTGCTTGAGGGTCCAGGTCCCTTCGGCTGTCTCGACGCGGGCCAGGATGCAGCCTTCGTCCATGAAGGTCATGGTGGCGAAGACCTCCTGCTCCACGTGCAGTTCAAAGCTCCTGGGATTGGCTCCGGATCGCCGCCATTCCAGGATGTTGGTGGTGGATTCGCTGAGTGACCTCATGACCTGCCCCCAGTTCCCGCGGGGAATGCGTCCGCGTACGGGAAATGTACGTCCGATGGGAGAACCGGGTCAGAGGGCGTGGCGGGAAAATACAGGTTGGATTGAGGCGCTGTATGGATTGGGCCATGACTCGGTTCTCCCGTCGCCCGGACCGACCGGGGCGGAGGGGGCACGGCGAGACCAGGCGGTGGTGGCGCGGGGGGTGGAGAGCCCTATCTTTAGAATTCACAGAGGAAAGTGATGACCTGCGAGACACGGGGCGACCGGCGCCATTCGCCGGAAGTGCGGAAAGACGAGGCGCGAGGGGCCCTTTGGTCCCTGCCGGATGGTCACCGTCTGCCCAACCTGGTGGACGCGGCGCCCCTCCTGCTGGCGGATCCCGCCCATCCCGCCCGCCTGCGCCCCACGGACCTGGAACACCCCGAGGATTTCCACATGCGCCTGACGGCCTGGCTCCTGCGTCAGGGCTGATACGGGACTGCGAAAATCCGGTCAGGACTGGGTCTGGAGGCTGTCCAGAACGCAGCGGCCATGGAGGCGGGGAATCAGGTCAGTCAGCCGGGCTTCGGGGACCAGGAAGGCGATGGAGACGGTGCTGCCGCCCGTGAGAAGTCCGCCTACGGGCTCCTGCCCCAGGGTCGCCAGGTGGCGCAGGGCGGCCAGGGGATCGGCCCGCAGGCCTTCCCCCACGAGGGCCACCACGGCCCATCCGCCTTCCAGGTCCGGGCCTTCGGCGGCCAGGTCCGCCAGCACCTTG
Organism: Geothrix alkalitolerans; assembly: GCF_022808885.1. Taxonomy (NCBI): domain Bacteria; kingdom Pseudomonadati; phylum Acidobacteriota; class Holophagae; order Holophagales; family Holophagaceae; genus Geothrix; species Geothrix alkalitolerans. The sequence goes on from NZ_JAKZLE010000001.1 coordinate 88,061, forward strand.
GCCGCCGCAGCCGTGTCCGGCCGCACGGCCAGCAGGGTACCTGCCGGGCTGGACACCAGCCCGAAGCGCAGGGCTCCGGCCTCCTCCAGTCGCCGGGCGGCCTCCAAGGGCGGTTCCAGGCCATCCGAGGCCGGGAACCGCAGGAGGCTGAGACCTTCCTTGTACGCCACGGAGGTGACGGCGCCCGGCGTCCGCGCGGGTGGCACGGGCAGGATCTCCGTGCGGGAGGCCGCGGGCCGCAGCGTGTTGGCCACCACCAGCCGGAAGCCCGCCCGGCCGCCGGGAGCCAGGGAGTCCGCGTGCAGCACCTTGGCTCCGAAGGCGCTGAGGGCCTCCGCTTCGCCCAGGCTCATCTGGGGGATGGGCTGGGCTTCGGCCACCAGGCTGGGGTCCGCGGTGAGCACCCCGTCCACATCCGTCCAGATCTGCACTTCGGTCGCACCCAGGGCCTCGCCCAGCAAGGTGGCGCTGGTGTCCGAGCCGCCCCGGCCCAGCGTGGTGGTGTGTCCCTCGGCCGTGGCGCCCAGGAAGCCCTGGGTGACCCAGAGGGCGCCGGCGGCCAGACCCTCGCGCCAGGGCCCGGCGGCGGCGCGCAGGGCCGCGAGCTGGGGCCGGGCTTTGCCGAAGCGGGCATCGGTCCGCATCACCTCCCGCACGTCCTTGAAGGACCCGCCGAAGCAGAGGGCCGCCAGATGAGCCGACAGCGTCTCGCCCAGAGCCAGGGCCGAGTCGCGTCCCCGGGCCGTCGCCTCGCCCAGCATGGCCATGCCCGTGAGCAGCTGGTCCAGCCGCTCGAAGAGGGGCGTCCAGGCCGGCCGGACCTCGGCCCAGAGGCCCAGCTCCGAGGCCACCTGGCGGTGCCGGTCCCGCAGGGCGACCAGGTGCTCCCGCGCACCGGGCAGGTCGCCCCGGCCCGCCGCGGCGCAGGCCTCCAGGAGGCTGTCCGTGGTGCCCCTCAGGGCCGAGACCACCACCAGGCCGCCCGAGGGGAGCTCGTCACGGACGATGGCGGCCGCCCGGCGGAGCGCGTCGGCGCTGCCCACGGAGCTGCCGCCGAACTTGAGGACCTTCAGGCTCATGCCCGCCCCCCTGCCGCCGGCAGGGCGTCCGCCTGGAAGGGGACCTCCTGATAGACGGCGTAGTTCAGCCAGTTCGAGAAGAGGAGGTTGGCGTGGCTCCGCCAGCGCACCAGGGGCTCGCGGGTGGGGTCGTCGTCCGGGAAGTAGTTCCGGGGGATGCCGGTGGGCAGGCCCTTGCCCAGGTCCCGGGCGTACTCGCCCTGGAGGGTGCCGGGGTCGTACTCCGAGTGGCCGGTGACGAAGACCTGCCGCCGGTCCGCGGACTGCAGCAGGTACACGCCAGCCTCGTCGGACTCGGCCAGGAGCATGAGCCGCGGTTCCGCCAGGACGTCCGCCCGGCGGGTCTCTGTGTGCCGCGAGTGGGGCGCGAAGAACACATCGTCGAAGCCCTGCACCAGGTGCTCCTGGCGCGCGTTCACCCGGTGGGGGAACACCCCGAACTGCTTCTCGGCCAGGGGATGCTTGGGGATCCCGTAGTAGTGGTGGAGGGCCGCCTGGGCGCCCCAGCAGATGAAGAAGCTGGAGAAGACGTTCGTCCGGGCCCAGTCCAACAGCTGCGCCAGCTCCGGCCAGTAGTCCACCGCCTCGAAAGGCAGCGTCTCCACGGGGGCGCCGGTGACGATGAGCCCGTCGAAGGCCTGCCCGCGCACGTCCGCGAAGGACACGTAGTGCTCCAGGAGGTGCTCCGAGGGGGTGTTCTTCGCTTCGTGGGAGGCCATGTGGAGCAGCGTCACCTCCACTTGCAGGGGGGTGTTGCCGAGCAGGCGCAGGAGCTGGGTCTCCGTGGCGATCTTGGTGGGCATCAGGTTGAGGATGGCGATGCGCAGGGGGCGGATGTCCTGATGGAGGGCGCGGCGTTCCTCCATCAGGAACACGTTCTCCACCTCCAGGACGCCGCGGGCGGGCAGGGTGTCTGGGATCTTGACGGGCATAGGGCGAAACCTCCTCTAGGCTTTCGCCAGGGCCTGGTCCAGGTCCGCGATGAGGTCGTCAATATGCTCGAGGCCCACGGAGAGGCGGATCAGGTCGTCGGTGACGCCCGTGGCCGTGCGCTCCTCCGGGGAGAGCTGCTGGTGGGTGGTGCTCGCGGGATGAATGATGAGGCTCTTGGCGTCGCCCAGGTTGGCCAGGCGCGAGAAGAGCTGTACGGCGTCAATGACGGCTCCGCCGGCCTTCAGCCCGCCCCCCGATGCGGCGGGTTTGAGGCCGAAGGTGAGGATGCCGCCGAAGCCGGCGCCCTTGCGGAAGTACCGGGCCGCGGCGGCGTGGTTCGGGCCGCCGGGCAGGCCGGGGTAGTTCACCCAGGCCACCTTGGGATGCTTTTCCAGCCACTGGGCCAGGGCCAGGGCGTTGGCGCCGTGGCGCTCCACGCGCAGGTGCAGGGTCTCGATGCCCTGGAGGATGAGGAAGGCGTTGAAGGGGCTCAGGGCGGCGCCGGTATCGCGGAGCCCCTCGATGCGGGCCTTGGTGATGAAGGCCGCCGGGCCGGCGAGGTCCGCCAGCACAGCGCCGTGGTAGGCGGCGAAAGGCTCGGTGAACTCGGGGAACGTGCCGCCCTTCCAGTCGAAGGTGCCGCCGTCCACGATGATCCCGGCCACGGAGGTGCCGTGCCCGCCGAGGTACTTGGTGGCGCTGTGCACCACGATGTCGGCGCCCAGCTTGAAGGGGTTCAGCAGGTAGGGGCTGGGCAGGGTGTTGTCCACGACCAGCGGGATGCCCGCCCCATGGGCGATGGCCGCGATGGCCTCGAAGTCGGGCACGTCCAGCTTGGGGTTGCCCACGGCCTCGATGTAGATGGCTCGGGTCTCCGGCCGCAGGGCGGCGCGGAAGGCCTCGGGCTTCGTCGAGTCCACGAAGGTGGTGGTGATGCCCGTCCGGGGCAGGGTGTTCGACAGTAGGTTGTAGGTGCCGCCGTAGAGGTTGTTGCCGGCCACGATATGGTCGCCGGACCGCAGCAGCGTCGTGAGGGCGAGCGTGATGGCCGCCTGGCCCGAGGCCGTGGCCAGGGCGGCGATGCCGCCCTCCAGCTGGGCCACGCGCTGCTCCAGCACGGCGGTGGTGGGGTTCATGATGCGGGTGTAGATGTTCCCCGGCACCTCCAGGTTGAAGAGGGCCGCGCCATGCTCCGTGCTGTCGAACACGTAGCTCGTGGTCTGGTAGATGGGGACAGCCCGGCTCTTGGTGTCCGAATCCGGGCTGTGGCCCCCGTGGAGGGCGAGGGTCTCGAAGCGGGGGGTGGGGCTGGCGCTCATGGCGTCTCCTGGAATGGGAAGTTGGATAGGCCGAGGCCTCGTCTGTCCAAGCAAGTCCAGGAAAAGCAAAAGGGGCCCGATTGCTCGGGCCCCTTCGATGATTGCGTCAGTTCGACACAGCTCGACATCTCTCCGCGCTTGATCGCTCACGCGCGGCAGGAATTGGCACCTTGCTTTCGCAGGTTGCCAAGGTTTCACAGGGCCCGTCCCTCCACCTTTCTGGATAACTCGCTATGGAACTGACAAGGATCTCGTAAGAGAACGGCCCCGAAGGGCCGGTGGAGAACAGTAACGCTGGGCAACCTGCTTGGCAACCCCTTTCGTTGTCTTCACAGAGGCACCGGCTCCTTCCGCTTCGTGGGAGCTGGGCCGGGCGCAGGGGAGGGATCGACCGACGTGGCCGGCCTGGCCGGCCTGGCTTTGGGCGCCGGTGCGGATTCGACCGTTCTCAGGGCCTCCTCCAGCGGCAGGATCCTTCCCCCTTCAGAGGTGAAGGCCTGGGTCGGCTCGATCACCTTGAATCGGCGGATGGTGAAGGGCTTCTCCTCTTCCACCACCAAATGGTCGAAACGGGAATGGTCCACTTGGGTGAAGCGGGCGGTCGCGGGATCCAACCTCAGGAAGCACACATCATCCTTCCAGCCCACTTCCTTGTCGGCCGGCACGGGCCAGAAGCCGGACTGGATGAGTTCCGCCTTCCGGAGCTGAGGGAGCTTGGACCAGGCCAGGTCGATGTCCGCGCGGTCCTGGGGGAGGAACACCTGGGTCGGGACCAGGATGGCTCCGTCCCCATCGAGAAAGGCCCGGCCGAACAGGGAGGGATTCTGGAATTCTCCCGTGTCCTTGCACAGGGTGATGCCGGCCGCGCCCCAGACATTGGTGTGGATCAGGTCCACGGACCAGGGTTCCGTGCCCACCCGCACCCGTACCGCCTTCCCCGTTGCCGTCAGGAGGTAGAAGGCATCGCGGGAAAACGCGGCCGTCATGCGCGCATCGCTTCCGACCTGCACCTCCAGGAGTTGCGCGGTCTCCCCGGTCAGCAGATCCACCCGGACCAGGCATTGGGATACGGCCCCGCCCTTGGGAGGCGAGGCTGATCGAGACCCTGCCTTGGCATCCCGGCTCACCTGGAGGAAGAGGAGGCGGTCTTCCCATGCCCCCAGGAGTTCCCAGCTTTCCCCCGGCTTGGCGGGGAGGGCCTTCGGTTCAGTCCAGGTCCATCGCCGTTACCCGGCATCGGTGAAGAAGGGCTTTCCCGAACGGGCCACTGGATGGTGGTCTTCCGTGAATCCGACCTGGTAGACCTTGGACCCGTCCCAAGCCACTTCCATGCGCCCCAGGGGCTTCAGGCCGGGCCGGAAGTCCGGCAGGTCCCGGACCTGAGCGAGCCTTGACTCCGCGGTGGTTCGCCGCAACACCTGGCCTTCCAGGACGACCTCCTGCCGATCCGCCAAGCCCACGACGGATTGCCCGGGGAGCGCCCGCGCGGCGAGCAGCAGACATCCACCCATCGAGGCCAGCTTCATGGCCACCTCCCACGCCCGATCACCCGACCATTGGATCATGGCCCGACGTGCCCCAGCCACGATCGCAGCGCGGGCCGTTCGTACCCTCACGCCCGGTTCCTCATGGCCCGCTGCGCATTCCCTTCGATGCCCGGAAAGGTCACCTCTGCCACACTGCTCTTCTTGGCAGGATCCGCCCACTGCGAGGGCCGCCTGCCCCGGAATGGGGGGCCTCACCATGCAACGCCGCTTCGCCGCTTTGATCATCGCCCTCCCGGCGGTTGTCTCCATGGGCTGTACCAAGCCAGATCTGGATGTGACGAAGCTCAGGGTGGGGATGACCAAGAAGGAGGTGCTCGAACGCGTGGGAGGCCCCTCCAAGACGACGGTCGCCAACGACACCGAAGTGCTTGAGTACGAGGCCTACGATCGGTACGGAGCCATCAAGATCAACAGCCGAACCCAGTACGTCCGTCTCGTGAATGGTCGGGTGGACGCCTTCGGAACCCAGGAGGACCTGAAGGCTGGGCGGCCCTCCCCGCGGGCGAAGGAGACCCGGGTGAAGGCCGCCGATGAGCGAGCGGCTCTGCCTGCCCCGCCTGCATTCGATCTGCGCACGGAACTGGAGAAACTGGAGAAGCTCAAGAAGGATGGACTCATCTCCGAGACGGAGTTCCAGGAGCTTCGCCAGAAGGTCATGGACAAGGCCCGAGCCCAGTAACCCCCCACCCTGGAGGAAGTCGGGTCAGGCGGAGAAGTACCGCGCCTGGGGATGCCAGGCCACGAGGGCGCTGGTGCTGTACTCGGGGTCCATCTGGTGGCTGTCGCTGAGGTGGACGCCGATCTCCGCGCCGCGCAGCAAGTCTAGGATGGGGCCATTGCCTTCCAGGTCGGGGCAGGCGGGGTAGCCGTAGGAGTAGCGGGAGCCCTGGTAGCCCTGGGCGAAGAGGGCACGGCCCGGCAGGTCCCTGTGGTGGATGCCCAGCTCCCGGCGGATGCGGGCGTGGACGCGCTCGGCGTAGGCCTCCGTCAGCTCCGTGGCCAGGCCGTGGAAGGCGAAGTAGTCCGCGTAGCCGTTCTCCCGGTAGAGCCTGGCCGCGTGGTCCGCGGCGGCCTGGCCCAGGGTGACGAGCTGGAGGGCCAGCACGTCGGTGGCGTCCGCCCGGAAGAAGTCCGCGATGCAGAGTCTCCTTCCTGCGCCCTGGCGCGGGAAGCCGAGCACGGCGAGGGTCCTGGAACGGTCGCCGGGATCGAGCACCCGCAGCGCGTCCCCCTCGGCCCGAACGGGGAAATAGCCGTAGCGGGCCTTCGGCTGGAAGACCGGGTCGGCCGCGAGGCGCTCCTTCCAGCGCGCCAGCTGGGGCTCGGCCTTGTCCCGCAGCACGGCCGCGAAGGCCTCGGCGCCCTGGCTGCCCTGGCTGAAACCCCAGCGGTTGCGGACCAGGGCGAACTCGTCCAGGTGCTCGAAGAGGTCCACGGGCGCGTCGGCGATCTCCCGCACGCCCCAGAAGGGCGGCTCCGGGGAGGGCGCGTCATGGCGCACCCAGCTGCTCTGGCCAAGTTCCGTCAGCGGGACTGAAGCACTTCCCCGCTTCAGGATTCTGATATCTCCAGCCGCGGAAGCGGCCGGCGCAGGTGCCGGCACGCTGACTTCCCCCGCCACCAGCGCCTGCATGTGCCGCAGGCCCTCGAAGGCATCCTCCGCATAGAGCACCGCGCCCGAATAGGACCGGCGGCAGTCACCCTCCACATAGTCGCGGGTGAGGGCGGCACCGCCGAGGATGACGGGCACCCGCTGGGCCTGCTCCTCCAGGAAGCGCAGGTTCTCCTTCATGATCACCGTGGACTTCACCAGCAGGCCCGAGAGGCCGATGGCGTCCGCGGGCCAGGCCTCCAGCTCCTTGAGGATGGACTCGATGGGCTGCTTGATGCCCAGGTTCTTCACCTCGAAGCCGTTGTTGCTGAGGATGATGTCCACCAGGTTCTTGCCGATGTCGTGGACGTCGCCCTTCACCGTGGCCAGGAGGATGCGGCCTTTCTGGTAGGTGGACTCCCGGGGCAGGTGCGGCTCGATGCGCTTGATGGCGGCCTTCATGGCCTCGGCGCTCTCCAGCACGAAGGGGAGCTGCATCTCGCCGGAGCCGAAGCGTTCGCCCACCACCTTCATGGCGCCCAGCAGCACCTCGTTGATGAGCTTCAGGGGATCGTGGTCCTTCAGGGCTTCGTCCACATCGGCCAGGATGGCCTGCTTCTCGCCATCGAGGATGCCGCGGTGCAGGCGCTCCAGCACAGGCAGGTCGGCCCGGTGGTCGTCGGCGAGGGTGGCCTTGCGGTCGCTGAAGCGCGCCAGGACGGCCTTGAGGGGGTCGTAGCCCTCCGAGCGCCGGTCGAAGATCAGGTCCTCGACCATGTGGCGCTCCTCGGGGTCGATCTTCGCGACGGGGAGCACCTTCGAGGCGTTGAAGATGGCCATGTCCAGTCCGTGCTTCACGCCGTGGTAGAGCATGAGGGCGTTGAGCACGTGGCGTGCCGCGGGGTTCAGGCCGAAGCTCACGTTGCTCACGCCAAGCAGGGTCATCACGCCCGGCAGCTCGGCCTTGATGAGCCTCAGGGCCTCCAGGGTCTCGACGGCGGAACCTCGGAACGTCTCGTCGCCGCTGCCCAGCGTGAAGGTCAGCGGATCGATGATGAGGTCGCCGGCATCCATCCCGTACTCGCCTACCACGAGAGCGTGCAGCCGCTTCGCCACGGCCAGCTTCTCCTCCCGCGTCTTGGCCATGCCCCGCTCGTCGATGGTGAGGCCCACCACGGCGGCGCCATAGGTCTTGCACAGATCCAGGATCTTCCGCGCCTTGCCCTCACCATCCTCGAAGTTGATGGAGTTCACCAAGCACCTGCCGGGGCTGCGCTGGAGGGCCTTCTCGATGACCGGAACCTCGGTGCTGTCGATGACCAGGGGCAGGGTGATCTGGGAGACCAGGCGGCCGAGCAGCTCGTCCGCGTCGCGCACCTCGTCGCGGCCCACGTAGGCCACGCAGAGGTCCAGCAGGTGGGCGCCCTCCTTCTGCTGCTCTTTCGCCAGGGCGATCATGCCGTCCCAGTCCTCTGCGGCCAGCAGGTCGCGGAACTTCTTCGAGCCGTTCGCATTGGTCCGCTCGCCCACGATGAGAGGCGCGGGCTCCTGCTTGAGGGCCACGCTCTGGTAGAGGCTGGCGGCGCTGCGCTCCAGTTTCGGCGCGCGTTCCGGGGGACTCAGCTTCTCCACCCCGGGGGCCAGGGCGCGGATGTGGTCCGGCGTGGTGCCGCAGCAGCCGCCCAGGATGGCGAGGCCGAACTCCGAGGCCGCGTGCAGCACCTTGGGAGCGAAGGCCGCCGGATCCAGCGGGTAGACCACCTGGCCGGCCACGTTCTCGGGCAGGCCCGCATTGGGCAGGCAGCTGATGGGAAAGGGGCTGGCCTCGCAGAGGGTCTGCAGGTGCTGGTGCATTTCATCGGGGCCCGTGGCGCAGTTGAGGCCCAGCACGTCGATGCCCAGCGGCTCCACGCTGGTGAGCACGGCGGCGATGTCCGAGCCCACCAGTAGCGTGCCCGTGGTTTCCACGGTGGCCTGGACCCAGAGCGGAATCCTGCGCTGCTTGGCGGCCATGGCCTCCCGCGCGGCGCGCACGGCGACCTTGATCTGGCCCAGGTCCTGGCAGGTCTCGATGAGGATGGCGTCGGCGCCTCCGTCCAGCAGGCCCTCCATCTGCACGCGGTACGAGGCCAGCAGCTCGGCGTAGCCCACGTGGCCCAGCGTGATGAGCTTGGTGCCGGGGCCCACGGAGCCGATGACGAAGCGGGGCCGGTCGAAGCTGCGGGCCACCTCCTTCGCCAGCGATGCCGCCTGCACGTTCAGGCCGTAGGCCTTGCCTGCCAGGCCGAACTCGCCGAGCACAAGCGGGTTCGCGCCGAAGGTGTTGGTTTCCACCGCATCGGCGCCCGCGTTGAGATAGTTTTCGTGGATCTCGCGGATCCACTGGGGCCGCCGCTCGGTCAGCAGGTCCACGCAGCCCTCCAGCGCCGGGCCGCCGTAGTCCTCCACCGTGGGCGTGCGGGCGAAGATCTGCGTCCCCATGCCGCCGTCCAGCAGCAGCACCTTGTCGCGGAGGAGCGTGTCGAGGGAGGTCATGTCACAGTCCCAGATAGTCGATGGCCACGTCCCCGTGGACAGTCACCTGGCAGGCGAGGCGCTGGTCGGCCGGCGCGTCCAGGCCCTGGAGGAAGTCGCGTTCCTCCGGGCCCGGGTCGCTGCAATGGTGCAGTCCCTCCGCGACGCGCACGCGGCAGGTGCCGCAGGAACCGGTCCGGCAGCCGAAGGTGATGTCGGCCCCTGCGGCGTCCGCGATCGCCTGCAGCGGCGTCCCCTCCGGCGCCTCCACCAGCAGATCTTCCAGCAGGAAATGGACCTTCACCGACATGCGGATCTCCCGTCGGAAAGAAAAACGCCAGCCGCAGAGAACGCGGAGATCGCAGAGAAGAACCTGCTTTGTCTTTCCTCTGTGCGCTCCGCGTTCTCTGCGGTGAAATGCTTTTCCAAAGGTCTCATTCAGTCCTCCCGCTTGGGCAGGAGCGGCGCCACGAGCTCGACCTGCCCGAAGGGGGCGCTGAGCTGGAGGCCGCGGATGCGGGGGCGGATGGCCTCGATGGTCTCCTGGGCGATGGCCAGGCCCTCCTTGACCTGGTCTTCGGTTGTGGCCCACCTGGCCATGCGGGTGAGCAGGGCGGGAGGCACGAGGACACCGGGCACCTCGTTGGCCATGAACTCGGCGTTGCGCAGGCTCTTGAAGGGCCAGATGCCGGCGATGACGGGCAGGCCCGGCGCCACGCCCTCGGCGAAGTCCAGGAAGCGGAAGAGACTGTCCGGGTCGAAGACGGGCTGGGTGATGGCCCACTGGGCGCCGGCCTCCACCTTGTAGCGGAAGCGGGCCCTCTCCCGTTCCGGATCCGGAGCCACGGGGTTGGCGCCCACGCCCACGCTGAAGGAGGTGGGCTTGCCGATGCTGGCGCCGCCGAGGTCCAGGCCGGTGTTGAGGCGCTTGAGCATGTTCACGAGGCCGATGGCGTCCACGTCGAACACCGCCGTGGCCTGGGGGTAGGGCCCCAGCTTCGGGGGGTCGCCGGTGACAGCCAGGATGTTGCGCAGCCCCAGGCCCGCGGCCCCCAGCAGGTCGCTCTGCATGCCCAGCAGGTTCCGGTCCCGGCAGGCGTAGTGGAGGATGGTCTCCACGCCCACCTGCTGCTCGATGATGAGGGCCGTGGCCAGGGCGGACATGCGGGCCATGGCCCGGGGGCCGTCCGGCACGTTGATGGCGTCCACGCCCAGGGCCCGGCACTGGCGGGTCTTCGCCAGGAGCTTGTCGTACTCCATGCCCTTGGGCGGCACGAGCTCTACGGTGTGGGTGAACTCGCCCTGGGCGAGCTTGAGGCTGAAGCGGCTCCGGAAGGCGAAGGGGACCTCGGGCTGGGGCTGCTCGTGGGGCTTCAGTTGGTAGCGCCCCCCGGCCTGGACGAAGGCCCGCTCCTGGCGGAAAGCCCCCCGCATGGCGCGGATGTGGGCGGCCGTCGTGCCGCTGCAGCCGCCCACGGCGCGGGCGCCGCCGGCCAGGGCCCGGGCCGCGAAGCCGCCCAGGTACTCGGGGCTGGCCCCGTAGATCAGGCGGCCATCCACCATGTGGGGCAGGCCGGGGTTGGGCAGCAGGACGATGGGCCGGGTGGTGACGCCCTTCAGGTGCTCCAGCAGCCGCAGGTGCGGTGCGGGGCCGTTGCCGCCGATGAGGCCCACCAGGTCCGCGCCCCAGGTGTCGAGCTGCTTGATGAACCATTCCGGTTCCGCGCCGAAGAGAGCCTGGCCCTCGTCGTTGGTGGTCATCAGGGCGGCGAGGGGCAGGCGGCCGACCTCCTGGACGGCGAGGATGGCCTGGTGGATCTCGTTGAGATCCTCGAAGCCCTCCAGCACGACCAGGTCGGAACCGGCCCCGACGAGCGCCTCCGCCTGCTCGCGGAAGAGGGCCCGGGCCTCCTCGAAGGAGGTGGGCCCCCAGGGCTCGATGCGGACGCCCAGGGGGCCGATGCAGCCCGCCACCCAGGCGCGGGCCTGCTGCTGGGCGATGGCCTGCTTCGCCAGGGCCACGCCCTCGCGGTTGATGGCATCGAGCTGGCCCTCCAGGCCCCGGGCGGCGAGCTTCAGCCGGTTGGCGCCCCAGGTGTTGGTGGTGAGCACCTGGGAGCCCGCGGCGAGGAACTCGCCGTGGATGGCCAGCAGCAGGTCCGGCGCCTTGAGGTTGCACTCCTCGAAGCTGCGCTGGAGCGTGATGCCCCGGTCATGCAGGGCCGAGGCGGTGCTTCCGTCGAAGAGGAAACACTCGCCCTCGTCGAGGGCCTGCCGGAAGGTGGGTTGGGTCATGGATGCGCCTGGTGGTGATCAGGGCAGTCTTCAGCGGCATCCAGGGGGTCTCGGGTCAGTCCGGGTCGTTCGGTATCTTCCCCCCGGGATACGCCGGGGGCAGGAATTGGCACCTTGCGTTCGCAGGTTGCCAAGGTTTCACAGGGCCTTTCCCTCCACCTTTCTGGATAGCGCTATGGAGTGCCAGGGGCACTCATGGGGACTGCCAAAGATCGAGGAACCAGCATGGTCTGACCACGCCCGTCCGTCAAGCCAGGGGCGGCGGGGAGGCCCCGTCCTCGGCCGGATGGGCCGTGAGGCCCTTGCGCTTCAGGTGGCCCCAGCTGTCCTTGCCGCGGATCCAGTCGAAGGTGCCCCGGAGTCGCCACCAGAGGGTCAGCTGCCGGTACCCGAAGTTCTCGGCCACCGCCGCGAACAGGAGCAGGCCCCAGGCTTTGAGGCCCTGATAGCGATGGCCGCTGATCTCCTGGAGCACCACGGCCACCACGGAGTTCAGCACACCCAGGAGCAGGGCCACGTAGATGAACAGGATCGCGAAGGGGGTGTTGAGCGAGTGGGTCCAGACGGACCAGGCGAACAGGAGGTAGCCGCCCACTTCGATGATGGGGGCCAAAGCCTCGAAGAAGATGAAGTAGGGCATGGAGAAGAAGCCGATGCGCCCGTACTTCGGGTTGAAGCACATCTTCCGGTGCCGCCAGAGGGTCTCCAGCAGTCCGCGCTGCCAGCGGTTCCGCTGGCGGCCCAGGCCGTGGAAATCCTCGGGCACTTCGGTCCAGCACACCGGATCCGGCACCAGGGTGATGTGATGGGGCCGTTTCCACTCGCGCAGGCAGCGGTGGAGGCGCACGACGAGCTCGAAATCCTCGCCGATGGTGGCAGTCTCGAAGCCCCCAGCGGACACCACCAGGTCCTTGCGGAAGACCCCGAAGGCGCCGCTGACGATGAACATGCTGTCCATGGAGGCCAGGCCCACGCGGGCGAAGAGGAAGGCCCGGAGATACTCCACGATCTGGAAGCGCGCCAGCCAGGAACCGGGCAGGAAGATGCCGCGGATGCCCATCGGGGTGACCTTGCACCCGTTCACGGGCCGCACCACGCCGCCGGAAGCCACCATGTCGGGACGGTCCATGAAGGGCCGGGCGATGCGGAGGAGGGCATCGTTCTCCAGGAGGCTGTCCCCGTCCATGCAGCAGACCAGCGGGTAGCGGGCCAGGTTGATGCCGCAGTTCAGGGCGTCCGCCTTGCCGCCATTGGCCTTGTCCACCACCACCAGGTTGGGCACGTAGGCGCTCTCGTAGATGCCGCGCACTTCCTGGGTGGGCAGCAGGTGGCGCACGACCCTCTGGCTGGGCTGGAGCTTGAAGGCCTTGACCAGGCGCTCCAGGGTGGCGTCCGTGCTGCCGTCGCTCACCACCACCACCTGGAACTCGGGGTAGCGCAGGCTGATGAGGCTGTTGACGCTGGGCACCGCACCGGCCTCCTCGTTGTAGACCGGGCAGATCAGCGTGATGGGCTTGTAGTGGCTGGTCTCGAAGGCCGTGTCGAGACGGTCGATCCTCACCGCATCCAGGTAGCTGCGGATGGAGAAGAAGGCCCTGAGGATCAGCGACAGGTTCGTCAGCTGCATGGCCAGGTAGTAGAGGAGGATGCCCCACTCGGCGAAGGCCAGGATGAAGGCGCGGAAGGTCACAGATGCCCCCGTTCATCGGCCCACTCGAGCCGCTCCCGGGCCATGTCGCGGGCGAAGCGGTCGGACGCGGGATCCTCCGCCAGCCAGGACAGGGCGGACACGCCGGAGTGGCCGAGGTCCACGAGGCTCTGGGCGGCGTTGCGGCGGACTTCGTAGACGGGGTCGGTCATCAGCGGGAGCAGGTCGGGAACGGCCGAGGGGCCGCCCAGCACGCCCAGGGCCCGGGCCACCTGGGCGCGGATCTCCCAGGCGGGGCTTGCGGCGAGGCTCAGCACCCGCGGGTAGACCTCCGGGTCCGCCAGGATGATGAGGGCCTTGAGGACGGAGGCCCGGAGGTCCACGCTCGGCACGTCCAGCAGCCACAGAAGGCGCGGGAGGGACTCGCGGTGGCGGTGGGAGCCCACCAGCAGGGCGTAGAGGATCCAGGGCTCCGGGTTCTGGTTCGGCGACTCCAGGTTCTCCTTCATCCAGGGCAACAGGTCCGGCCCGAATCCTTCGAGCACCCGGAGGAGCCGCTCCCGCTGGTAGAGCTCTTCGCGCATGACCCAGGCCAGCACTGGCGCGGCGAACCGCAGGCTCCGGCTGTGGGTCAGGGCCTGGGCCGCCGTGTGGGCCACGAAGGGGACCGGGTCATCGAGCAGGGGCAGGACCTGCTCCAGATAGCCCTCCATGCGGATGCCGGGCTTCCACCGCCAGGGGCGCTCCGTCACCGGGGGCGGCGCGTGCTCCGCCGGTTCGTCCAGGCGGAAGACGGAGATCTCCTTGGCCGCCTGGGCCCGGACGTTGGGATCGCGATCCTTCAGCCGCTGGGGCAGGGACGCGTGGAGGCCCATGCTCAGGTAGAGCTCCCGGAGCAGCTCGAATTCCTGCCCGGCGATGGTGGACTGGTAGCGGGCGAGGAAGTCCCGGAACAGCCAGCGGTCGGCCCAGGGGACCGGCCCGAAGGATTCGTGCTCGAAGCCCCGCTTGAACAGATAGTCCGTGAGCTGGGTCTCCCAGGCCTGGTAGCAGGCGATGCGATGCCGGTTCTGGCGGTCCTTGCGGTACTGCAGGACGGTGCCCACCAGCACCAACCCGCCGGTCAGTGCCAGCAGGCCGAATGTCGCCCAGCGGAGGATGGGCAGCAGCAGGTCGTGGGGAAAGGGCATGGACAGGATGGCTCACCCCACCCGGTGGGAGCGTTCGTAGAGCCGCCAGAGCCGCTCCACCATCACCTGGACCGAGATCGGCTTCGCCATGTAGTCATCCGCGCCGGCCGCAAGGCAGCGCACCATGTCCTGCTCGCTGTGGTTGCTGGAGAGGAGCAGGATGGGGATGCGGCCCTTGGGCGGCGCGAGGTCCCGCACCTCCTGCACCAGCCGGAACCCGTTCATGGCGGGCATCATGAGGTCGGTGGTGATCATGTCGACCTGGTCGCGGTGGAGGATCTCGAGAGCGTCCATGCCGTTGGCGGCCACGAGCACCTTGAGCCCCTCCATCTCCAGGCGGACCTGGATGATCTTCGCGGTCGCAGGGTCGTCTTCGACCACCAGGATCGTCGTTTGGGCTGGCCAGCGTCGGGTCATCGGAAAAAGTCTACCCCTTTCTACCAGAACCATCGATTCCCTCGGATCCGGATCCCGAACCGGAGGGTGTGGTCGCGGTAGCTGGTGGGGTCCGTGGGATCGGCGATGGGCAGGCCCGCCACGCTCTGGCTCCAGGAGGCGAAGAGGGTGGCGGCGGAGCCCCCGGGCGTCCAGGTTCCCGCCAAGGTGTAGCCCCAGGTGAACTGGCTGGCGGTCCGGTTCACCACCTGGCTTCCGCCCCACCCGTCGAGGGCCACCTCCCAGCGCTCCTCGCGCCGCGCCGAGACACCGGCGGTGGCGCCGTAATAGCGGTAGCGCTCGGGGTTGAAGAACCCGATGCGGAGGCTCTGGTCCTGGTCGATGAACCGGGCGGCGAGCCCCGCGCGCCACTCCCCCCACTCGATGGGGAACCGATGCCCCGCCTCTGCCCGGACGCCCGTCCGGGCCGCGCCGGGGGAGAGGAACGCTCGCTCCAGGGACAGAGCCGCATGGTCAAGGGTCTGGTTGAAGACCCAAGTCCCGCCCAACCCCCAGGTCCGGGTGAACGTGCGGAGGTCCACGGCCCGGGGGGTGGCCAGGTTCGGCGCGAAGGTGTGGGACAGCACCAGGTTCAGGCCCGGCGCCGCACGCCAACCCAGGGCCAGGCTGTGGAAGCCCGCAGCGTCCCCGCCCACGTCATCCACCCGGCCCACCTGGGCCGAGGCCGTGACCCGCGAGCCCAGGGGATGGCTGAGGCCCAGGGACCATTCTTGCGGCTTGCGCTTCGCCTGGCCGCTCTGGTCCAGCAGGTCGAAGCTCGCGCCGGCCCGGAGGCTCCCGTCGAAGAACGGCACCGCCGCGTCCACCCGCCGGGCCTGGGCGCGCAGGCCCTCGTTGGAGTCCGTGCGGGTCTGGGAGAGCTCGATCCAGGGGCCCTGGGCGTCGGCCAGGCCGCGGAGGCGGGCCTGGGCGTCCTCGCGCACGTCCGGCTGGTCCGCCAGGGCCTCGGCGCGAGTCCGCGCCCGGCGGAGACGGCCCATTCGCTGGTCGATCTGCGCCCGGATGAGCTCCGCTTCGGAGCTCTGGACATCCTCGGATCCGAGGCCGCCCAGGCGCCGCTCGGCCGTTTCGGGATCGCCGGCCCAGAGGTCCAGCTGGGCCAGCCCCAGGATCGCCTGGCGGTTCCCCGGCGTCCGGGCGAGGGCCTCCTGATAGGCCCGGCGCGCCTGGCCGTGCCGCCCGCGCCAGCCGAGCACCCGGCCCCGGAGCAGGTGGAAGTCCGTGTCGGCGGGATGGGCCTGCAGCCAGGCGTCCGCCATGGCCAGGCTCTGGTCCATGCGCCCGTCCCAGCTCAGGTAGGTGGCCGTGTCCAGGGTGGCCTGGCGGTCGCCCTTGGCCACGTGGGGCCGGAGGATCTCCACGGCCTCGCCGAAGCGTCCGGACCAGGCGGTGACCCGGGCCAGCACCGGCTCGGATTCCGCCGCCAGCTCCGGATGGACCTCCCGGTGGCGCTTCAGGTCGCGGATGGCCTCGTCGAACCGCTTCATCCAGCTGAAGGTCCGGGCTCGCTCGAGGAGGGCGTCAGGCTGGTCCTTCCAGACCTCCAGCATCCGGGTGTACACCGCCACGGCCTCGGGGAACCGCTTCTGCGAGCGCAGCTCCCGGGCCTGCTTCAGGAGCGCGGCGGCATCCGGAGCCGGGGCGGGCTCCTGCATGGCGGGCGGTGCGGGATGGATCATCGGGGCAACCTCGGTTCGTCGGGGGTGGCGGCCAGGGCTTTCTGATAGATCGAGAAGGACAGCTTGCGGAAGCGATGAAAGGTCGGCCGGCTCCAGGCCCGCCAGGTGTAGAGCGGCGGCACAGGGATGGCGCCGCGGACGGCGGCGGGGAGGGTGAGGTGGAGGGCGCTGGGACCTTCTCCGAGCGGTTTGTCGGCATCCACGATCGCCAACACGAATCTGAACCCAGGGGTTTTGGAAGATTCCAGGGGGCCGCCGGTTTTCCACCCGGGATCGTCCAGCACCATCCGCTGACTCGGATCCGTGACCTGGATCAGCGTCCAGGGGATGCGCGCCTCGATGAACCCCCGGCCGTCGGGGGCGAGGCCCGCCTGCCATTCGGCACGGGAGTCGTAGGCTGGATCGGCGCGGTCCTGGGTTCCCTGGCGAAGCCAGCCGATCTCCGTGGTGTGGCCCGGGAACTGCGTTCCGTCGCGGCCGATCCGGGGATGGTTGCTCTTGGCCGTGGGCATGAGGAAGCGGCCCGCCTCGTTGGCCACGCTCTGATAACGGTGATGGGGCAGGGGCCGGTAGTCGGGGACGGCGTAGGGGGCATCCACGAACACCCCCGTGTGGTCCGTCCCCTGGAAGAGGGCCACGAACTCCAGGCCGGCCTCGCTGCGCGGGCTGGCCACCCAGGGGAGCCGGTGGTCGCCCCGGCGGGTGTCCACGGTGTCGAGGCCCACGAGGATCGCTTCCTTCGTGAAGTCCACGGGGCGCGGGAGGAACAGGCCGAGGTGGAGCCAGCCCTCGTCCGCCACGGCCTTCAGGGAGAGCCCGTCGGCCTCGAGGTATGCGGGAATCCGGGCCCAGTCGCCCGCCTTGCCGTCGATCAGGATGGATGGTCCCTTGGCGCCGGGCCGGTAGGCGATGAGGCCGTAGTTCTCCTCGGCGTCCATGGCGTTGTACCAGAGCGGCTTCCGCTCGAAGGGGCGCTCGAAGGGCAGGGTGAGCCAGTTCTTCTTGAACCACTCGTCGATCCAGGCGAAGAGCACGCCCCCGGCGCAGCCCGCGTCGTAGATGTCCTGCTGGAGCCGGGCATCCTGCTCGCCCTGCTCGCGCTCGCCCTGGCCGCCGTGGGTCAGGCCCTGGGGCTGCCAGTGGGCGACGATGCGGGAGGAGGGCACCCCGAATTCCGCGATGAGCACCGGGTGGCGGGCGTGATGCCTCACCAGGTCGGCGAGGTAGCCCGAGTAATGGCTGGGGCCCAGGTGATCCCGGGCCTGGGCGTAGCCGGGATCCAGGTTCATGAAGTCGGGGTAGTACGGGTAGACGTGGTAGCTGGCGAAGAGCCCGGCCCTGAGCTGTGACGTGCCCTCGAACTTCTCCATGTCCAGGCTGGCGGCGTCCTCGTTGTCGGGCTCCGGGTTCGGGGCCTCCACCGCCATGCCGAGCTTCTGCCGCAGGGCGCGTTCCTCCTGCTCCGTGGATTCCGTGATGTGGAAGAGAGGGTCCAGGGTGGGCCAGTTGGTGAAGGCGATGGGACGCTGGGCCTGGAACCGGTCCCACTCCTCGGCGAGGAAGTAATCCAGGCCCTGGGCGAGGAACCGCTCCATGGCGTGGCCCTCCCGCACCATGACGAAGCGGCCGGTCCAGGTCGAGGTCCCCGAGTGCTGGCGGTTGAAGGCCACCACGCTCGAAGACTCCCATTCGCGGCCCAGGATGACGGCCAGGGTCCAGGGGCTGACGTCCGCGCCAAAGCTGCCGCTGGCGCGGCCCGGGCGGGCAGGGATGCGGGCCTGGCCGTGGAGCACCCCGGCCACGTCCCGCATCTCCCGGTGCCAGGCCGCGAGCCAGGCAGGATCCAGGAAGTCATGGCGGGGGGGCAGCTCGGTCCAGACGCCGTGGATGAGCCGCATGGGCTTCCGGGCGCCGAGGTTGTAGGCGCGCAGGGCCTCGTAGAACGCGGGCGGATGGATGGTGTAGACGCGGATCGTGTTGAAGCCTGCCTCCGCCATCTCCCGGATCCACCCGTCGTAGGTGGCCCGGTCCGGGAACTCGCTGGGGTGCCGGCCGGGAATGGCTGCGCCCAGGTTCACGCCTTTGACGTAGAAGGGCCGCCAGCCGCCCGCGCCATCTGCCACTTCCAGCCGACGCTCGTGGGCGCGTGCCGGGATCAGGGGCTGGGAGGGGCGGGAGACCGGACGCGGAGGGTTGGCCCGAGGGCGGGACGGAGGCGCCGGGGCCGCCGACAGGGGGGCTTCACCCCCCGGGAGACCCAGAGAAAGGGCGAGGCCAATCATCTTTAGGGCTGGTAAAGGCCGAATCATCTGCTTCATTAGAGCGGGAATTTACCGTTCGCGAGCAGAAAATCACAGGCAGGGCCTTTGATCAGGGGGGAGGGTTCTCCGAGGGGACCTACCAGGCCAGGAGACGGTCCAGGGCGGATCGCAGGGCTTTCGTCCCGGGCAGGTGGGCGGCCTCCAGGGGGGGGCTGGCGGGGATCGGCGTGTCCGCGCCCCCCACCCGCAGCACCGGGGCGTCCAGCCAGCCGAAGCAGGTCTCGCCGATGCGGGCGGCCAGCTCGGCGCCGGGGCCGTAGGTGAGGCTGGCTTCGGTGAGCACCAGGACGCGATGGGTCCGCTTCGCGAGCGCGGTGATGGCCTCGTCATCCAGGGGCCAGAGGGTGCGCAGGTCCAGCACGGCCACGTCCAGCTCCGCCACGGCTTCCAGCGCCACGTGCTGGGCGGCGCCGTAGGTGATCACGCAGGCCTTCGAGCCGTCTTTCCGCAGGGCGGCTTCACCGAGCCGGGCCGTGGGGGCCTCGTCCCATTCGTCCTTGAGGCGGCGATAGAGGTGCTTGTGCTCGAAGAACAGCACGGGATCGGGGTCGTCGATGGCCGCGCGCAGGAGGGCGTAGGCATCGCGCACGGTGCCCGGCGCCACCACCTTCAGGCCGGGGCTGCCGAGGAAGTGGCCCTCGGGGTTCTGGCTGTGGAAGGGTCCGCCGCCGTTGCCGGCGCCGGAGGGTCCCCGGAACACGGCAGGCACGGTGGCGCCCCAGCGCCAGTGGGCCTTGGCCGCGAAGTTCACCATGAGGTCGGACGCCAGCAGGGCGAAGTCCATGAACTGGAACTCCGCCACGGGCCGCTGGCCCATCAGGGCCGCGCCGATGGCGGCGCCGGCGATGGCCTGCTCGGAGATGGGCGTGTCGATCACCCGGTCCGCGCCGAAGCGCTCCAGCAGACCCTCTGTGGCCCGGAAGGCGCCGCCGTAGGTGCCGATGTCCTCGCCCAGGCAGCAGACGCGGGGATCGGCCTCCATGGCGTCGAAGAGGGCCTGGCGGATGGCGTCGACGTAGGTGCCCGAGAAGGCGGTCATCCCTCCGCCTCGAGCAGGCCCCTCTCCGCGAGCCACGCGTCGTTGAAGATGCTGCTGAGGTAGCGGCCCGCCCCGTCGGGGAACACAGTCACGATTCGCGCCGGGTGGTCCATGGGCGGCAGCTTGGCCGCCACCTGCCGCACGGCCCACAGCGCGGCGCCGCTGGAGCCGCCGCCCAGGACGCCCTCCTCCTTCACCAGCCGCCGCGCGTGGTGGAAGGCGTCGCGGTCCGTCACCTGGAACATCTCATCGATGAGCTCGAACTCCATGGTCGGGATGAGGAACTCGTCGCCCAGGCCCTCGATCTTGTAGGGCCCGGCTTTCAGTTCCTTCTCGCCGCGGAAGTGGGGCGTGAAGACGGACCCCACGGGGTCCACGGCCACGACCTTAATCTTCGGATCCTTCTCTTTCAGGTAGCGGCCCACGCCCCCGATGGTACCGCCGGTGCCGGCGCCGGCCACCAGGACGTCGATGCGGCCCTCCATCTGTTCCCAGATCTCCGGTCCCGTGCCGGCGTAGTGGGCGGCGTTGTTCTCCCGGTTGCCGTGCTGGTCCGGGAAGAAGCAGTTCGGCGTCTCCCGGGCCAGGCGCGGTGTGATGTTGTTGTAGCTGTCCGGGTGCTCCGGCGGCAGGCTGGTGTCCACCTTGTGCACCTGGGCGCCGAGCGCCAGCAGCTGGTTCAGCTTTTCCTGGCTGATGGTGTCGCGCACGACGACCTTGAGTTTGTAGCCCTTCTGGATGGCCATGAGGGCCAGGCCCATGGCCGTGTTGCCCGAGGAGTTCTCGATGATGGTGTCGCCGGGCTTCAGGCGGCCGTCCCGCTCCGCCGCCTCGATCATGTGCTTGGCGATGCGGTCCTTGCTGCTGCCCATGGGGTTCAGGAACTCCAGCTTGGCGAAGACCTCCGCCGGAAGGTCCGACACGACGCGGCGCAGCCGCACCAGCGGCGTGTTGCCGATGGCCTCCAGGACGCTGCCGCAGGGCTTCCGGTACTGCATGGGTTCCTCCGGGAACCAGTATGCCCGGAGGAGGTGGAGGCTCCGGGCTGGTTCGCCCGTCCAAAGGCCTTGCCGAGGCAGGTGGGTCCTGGATCTCCAGGGGGAAACCCACCTGGAAGTCGCAGACCGCCGGGGAATGAGGTGCCTTGCATCACTTTGCGGTGCTTTGGTGCTTGATCCCAGGGGCCACCTTCCAAATTCTGATCGCGCGAATCCCCATTCACGAGCGATCGACCGCTCATGACCGGAAAGGAGCCTCTTTATGAGAAAGAGCTTGTTCGCCATCGCCATCGCTCTGGTCGCCGCAGCGGCGGCACCGGCCCTCCGTGCCCAGGACTTCGTCTCGGTGAGGGGCCTGGGCCAGGCCATGCTCCCGTCGGTCGTGCACCTCCATGAGAACGACGGCTGGGGGGGCACCATGTACCTCACCCTGGACGGCAAGGAGGTGCTGGTGGGCGTCTTCTCCGGCCAGGACGGGGAGGTCACCTGGCACGGACCGGAGGGGCTCAATGGCATCGGCAAGGGCGGCACCCTCACCTTCGCCTTCAATCGGCAGCCCGACGGCACCTACAAGGACACCTTCACCACCTTTGTTGTGAACGGCAGCTTCCCCTCCCCCAAGGGGCAGCTCGGCTTCGGTACCTACCAGGGCTCCCACCGGATCGTCTCCGGCACCGGCCGCTTCGCCAACACGTCCGGAAACATCCTGGTGACCGGCGCCTTCGTCTGGTTCCCCCTGGCCGGCGGCACCCAGGAGCTGGGCTACTTCAACCCCGAGGTCTCCGGCGTGCTCACCAACGTCGCGCCTCCGGAGTAGGCCGGCGGGACGTGACCAGCCTGGGCGCCATTGAAATCGAGTCCACATGTTATGAAATAACGGGTGAGTCCCATCGACAGAAAAGCCTTTTTCTGTCAGATTGCCCGTGCATCCAAGCTGTTTCAGGGCAGTAGGTGACACGGTCGGGAGGAGGAGCGGCATGGCCCCTTCAGGCGACACCCCGGGCGGCGCCAGGATGGGGGAGGTGTGCCTGCGCTCCTGGAAGGAGATCGCCGCCTATGCGCAGGTGAGCGTGGCCACCGTCCAGCGCTGGGAGAAGTGGGAGCGGCTTCCCGTCCACCGCCACATGCACCGGCGGCTCGGCTCCGTCTATGCCTACCCTTTCGAGATCGATGCGTGGCTGGAGGGCAGGGACCTGTTCGTGGAGCGGCGGCGAGTCGGGGTCGAATAGGCGGGTTCCGGAGGTCGCCTCCGCTGGGAAGCGACCGAGGCTCGCCTTCGCCCGCACCAGGGGTCCGGAGCTGGCCCCAGTGTCGCGGGCGGGGCGGCATTTCCGGTCGCCAGGGCGTTCCCGATGGCGGTGTCCTGGCGTGGCCTCTCAGTGGCAGCGCCTGCAGGATGGCGTGTCGCGAACCGGGATCCCCTTCGGCGCCGGCGTCGAAGCCGGGCGGGGCTTGGGGGCGGGCCGTGTCATGGGGCAGGCTCGGGCCGGGAGATCGGCAACCTGGATGGGGAAGGGGCGCAGGTGATCTTTCAGGAAGTAGGCGGGCACGGCCCGGAGCGCCCGCTCCGCCTCCGCCTTGGAGGCGTACGCCCCCAGGAAGAGCTGGTTGAGGGTCCTCCCGTCTCGCAACTGGAGGGGCGAGATGAAGAGGTCGGGCAGGCCGGAGTAAGCCCAGGCCGCATTTTTGAGGGTGGCGGTCAGCCGGGCCGCTTCGAGCCGAAGGGTCCATTGGCTGGCTGGGAGGGTCGCGAGGTAGGCCCGGCTCAGGTCCAGGGCCCGGGGGATGTCGCCCCTCCTGAGCGCCGCGAGCCGATCAGCCGCAGTGGAACCCGAAGGATCAGCCTTCCTGGGGGTGGCGGTCTCCTGGGCGCGGGGCACGGAAACGGGGGCGGCGCCCTGAGCAGAGGCTGTCCCGTCAGGCGAAGCCGCAGCCACCATGGGGCGGGCTGGTACCGCGGGAGAAGCCGGGCCCTTAGATGGCGCCTGGGACGCGGGCCCTGGCAGGGTCGGAGCGGCGAAGGCCGAGGCGCGGGGCGCGGAAACGGAGGCGGCGCCTTGAGCGGAGGCTGTCCCGTCAGGCGAAGCCGCAGCCACCATGGGGCGGGCTGGTACCGCGGGAGAAGCCGGGCCCTGAGATGGCGCCTGGGACGCGGGCCCTGGCAGGGTCGGAGCGGCGAAGGCCGAGGCGCGGGGCGCGGAAACGGAGGCGGCGTCTTGGGCAGAGGTCGTCCCGCCAGCCGAAGCTGCGGCCGCCATGGGGCGGGCTGGTACCGCAGGAGAAGCCGGACCCCGAGATGGCGCCTGGGACGCGGGCCCTGGCAGGGTCGGAGCGGCGAGGGCCGAGGCGCGGGGCACGGAAACGGGGGCGGCGTCTTGGGCAGAGGCCGTCCCGCCAGCCGAAGCCGCGGCCGCCATGGGGCGGCCTGGTACCGCAGGAGAAGCCGGGTCCTGAGATGGCGCCTGGGACGCGGGCCCTGGCAGGGTCGGAGCGGCGAAGGCCGAGGCGCGGGGCGCGGAAACGGGGGCGGCGCCCAGAGCAGAGGCCGTCCCGCCAGGCGAAGCCGCAGCCACCATGGGGCGGGCTGGTACCGCGGGAGAAGCCGGGCCCTGGTATGGCGCCTGGGACGCGGGCCCTGGCAGGGTCGGAGCGGCGGAGGCCGAGGCGCGGGGCGCGGAAACGGAGGCCGCGTCCTGAGCAGAGGCCGTCCCGTCAGGCGAAGCCGCGGCCGCCATGGGGCGGGCGGGTTCCGCGGGAGAAGCCGGGCCCTGAGATGGCGCCTGGGACTCGGGCCCTGGCAGGGTTGGAGCGGGGAAGGCCGAGGCGCGGGGCACGGAACCGGGGGCGGCGCCCAGAGCAGAGGCCGTCCCGCCAGGCGAAGCCGCAGCCACCATGGGGCGGGCTGGTTCCGCGGGAGAAGCTGGGTCCTGAGATGGCGCCTGGGAGACAGGCGCCGGCAGGGCCGGAGCGGTGGAGAGCGGGGCCCGGGATGCGGCAGGAGGGGATGGGGGGGCGGCGGAGCTGGCACCCCAGGCGTATCCCAGAAGGAGGGAGGCCTGGATCTCCTGGAGCGATCTGGAGGGGAGGCGGAAGATGGCTCGCCCTTCCATCCCCCAGAACAGCGCGGTCCCGGAATGCTGGACGAACCCCAGGGAAGCGTGGACTGTCGTGGTGCGGGTGGTGGTCTGGGTGTAGGTGAGGGCGTCGGTCTCCGAGGATCGGAGGGTTCCCAGTCCCAGTCCCAGGTAGGGCCACATCGCCATGGCCGGGTCCTCGGACAAGGTCGTCAGGAAGCTGGCCGAGAGGGCCTGGTATCGGGGCTTCGCGCCTGGAAGGGTCGAGCTCCTGGTTTCGTACTGGTAGCCGTCGAGGGAGATGCCGTGGCGCTCGCCCTTGAAGACAAGGGTCCCCTGGAGGCCCAGAAGGATGGGGGATCCTGCATTTTCCGGGGGATCGAAGAAGAGCGATCCGGCCCTGATACCCAACCACTTGAACCCGGGGTCACCGGCTTCGGGGCCAGGGCTCGCGGCGAGGCTAATGCCAAGGCCCATGGCCAGGATCGGCTGTAGGCGCATCTGCCTGCCCATCATTACGACCTCCGGGTAAACAAAGCGTCAGGGTAACCCAAGAGGCTCTTCCAAAATTATCCTTGTTGATCACAACTTGCCCGATCCAGGGGGCGGGCGGAGCCTGGAGGGCGGAACCGAGGTATATCGGGCGGACTTCATGCCTTCCGCCGCCCCGGTAGACTGATCCGATGCTCTCATCTCTTCGCATCCAGAACCTGGCCCTGGTCGAAGACCTGTCCCTCGATTGGGGGCCGGGCTTCACGGTGCTCACGGGCGAGACGGGAGCGGGCAAGTCCCTGCTGGTGGATGCGCTCTCGCTGCTGGTGGGCGCCCGGGGCGACGGGGAGCTGGTGCGGCACGGCGCGGACCGGGCCACGGTGGAGGCCGTGGTGGAGGGCCGCTTCGAGGCCTGGCGGGCCTTCCTGGTCGAGCGTGGCCTGCCCGAGGAGCAGCCCGTGGTGCTGCGCCGGGAAGTGGGGGCGGGCCGCAGCCGGGCCTGGATCAACGGAGCCAGCTGCGCCCTGGCGGACCTGCGCGAGGCCGGCCGCCTCTGGATGCGCCTCACCAGCCAGCACGACCACCAGTCGCTGCTGGGCGAAGACCGACATCTGACGCTCATCGACGAGGTGCTGGGAATCGAGCCCGCCCTGGAGCCGCAGGCGACGGCGGTGCGTGAGGCCGAGGCCGCGCTGAAGGCCCGCCGGCGCAGCGAGGCCGAACGCGAGCAGCGCCTGGAGCAGCTCGCGGAGGCCCTGGCGGATCTGGAGAAGCTGGCGCCGAAGCCCGGCGAGTGGGCCCAGCTCAAGTCCGACCGCGAGCCCCTGCGCCATGCCGTCCACCTGGAGCAGGCCTTCCGGGAAGCCGCCGAGGCCCTTGACGCCGGCATTCCCAAGGTGGAGCTGGCCCACAAGGCGCTGGTGCGTGCGGTGACGCACTGGCCGGATGCAGTCGCCGAGCAGGATCGCCTGCGCTCCGCCGTCCTGGAGCTGGAGGACCTCCTGGCCCTGGCCCAGGACCAGGCTTTGCGCTGGTCCCAGGCCGGCGCCGATCGCATCGAGGCCATGGAGGCCCGCCTCGCCCTCTACGAGCGTCTGGCCCGCCGCCATCGCTGCGAGCCCGAGGACTTGGCCGCGCGCCAGCAGGCGCTCAAGGACGAACAGCGGGCCCTGCTGGCTGGCGATGTCTCCGTGAAGGAGCTGGAACAGGCCCTGACGAAGGCCGCGGAGGCTTACCGCCAGCTGGCCGAGGTACTCCATGGTCGCCGGTCTGAGGCCATTCCCAAGCTGGAAGCCGAAGTCCAGAAGCGGCTGGGCCGCCTGGGCATGAAGGGGGCGCGGATCCAGCTGCGGCTCGTCCTGGCGGAGGAATCCGGCAGCCCCGTCCAGCAGAGCGGCCGGCCCGTCCGCGTGGCGGCCCAGGGCTTCTCGGCCCTGGCCATCTGGATCGAGCCGAACCCCGGCGAGGGCTTCCGCCCCCTGGCGAAGATCGCCTCCGGCGGCGAGCTGAGCCGCCTCATGTTGGCGCTCGTGGGGGCCGGTCTCGCCCTCGGCGCGGGCGTCAGGGACGGCCTCACCCTGGTGCTGGACGAGGTGGATGCGGGTCTCGGCGGCGAGACGGCCCTGGCTGTGGGCAAGGCCGTGGCGGAACTCGGGAAGGCCCATCAGGTGCTGGCGGTGACGCACCTGGCCCAGGTGGCGGCTCGCGCCGATCGGCACGGACGCCTGCACAAGGAGACCGAAGGCGGCCGCACCCGCAGCGCCCTGGGCTGGGTGGCGGGCGAGACCCGCAATCGGGAGCTGGCCCGCCTCCTCTCCGGCCATCCCGACCGACCGGAGGCGCTGGAGCACGCGAAGGTGCTGCTCGAAGGATGAGCCTGGGCGGATGAAAAAGGGCCGCCCGGAGGCGGCCCTTTCCGTGGTTCGTTCCGACTACTTGACGCTCACGTCGTCGACGACGAAGGAGGTCTGGAGGCTGCTGTCCTCCACGGAGTAGAAGCGCAGGCGGATGGTCTGGCCCTTGTAGGCGCTGAGGCTCAGCGACTTCTGGGTGTAGCCCGTGCCCTTGTTCAGGTTCGAGTAGGTGGCCAGGGTGGCCAGCACGGTGCCGGAGGTGTTGAGGACCTGCACCTTCATCGTGTCGTAGGCGGTGGTGGTGGTGGTCTCCGCCGTGTCGACGTGGAGCCAGAAAGTCAGGGTCCCGGTGGCGGTGCTGGGGATGGCGATCTGCTGGTAGATGTAGTCGGTGTGGGCGGAGCCGTAGCCGCACATCCAGGCATCGTAGGAACCGGTGTGGGCGGGCTCACCGGTGTAGGTCCCAATGACGCCGGTGGTCTGGGTCCAGCTGGTGGCGCCGCTCTCGAAGCCGCCGTTCAGGACCAGTTCGGTGCCGGAGGTGCTGTTGGAGACCGTGAAGCTCACACCGGTGCTAGTGCCCACGTTGCCGGCGGCGTCATAGGCCTTGGCGGTCAGCGTGTGGGTGGCGTTGGTCAGCGTGGTGCTGTCCAGCGTCATGCTGTAGGGGCTGGTGGTGTCGCTGCCCTTCAGCGCGCCATCCACGTAGAACTCCACCTTGGTGACGCCCACGTTGTCGGAGGCGGTGGCGGAGAAGGTGATGGTGCCGCTGGTGCCGGATTCGGAGGCGGAGACGGTGGGGGCGGTGGTGTCAGAAGAACCGCTGGTCCAGGCGGCACCCACGTTGATGCCGTGGAAGGCGTTCCACACGGCCTGCTCCTCGACCCCACCGGCGCCGTAGAGGTCCTTGGCGGCGCTGATGGCGGCCGTGCGGGCCCCGGCGTAGTTGGTGCTGGAGGTCATGTAGACCGTCAGCGCGCGGAACCAGATGGCCGCGGCCTTGTCGTTGCCGATGCCGGTCATGCCGCTGGGCAGGTAAGTGGTGCTGGTGTTGCCGCTGGTGGTGGCGCCCTGGCTCAGGAAGTAGAAGCATCGGTTCATGGGACCGCTGGAGTAGTGCACGTCCAGGTTGCCGATGGTGGAGGACCAGGCGTCGGGGCTGGAGCCGTCCAGGCTGGGCTTGTACATCCAACGCAGGGGGTTGGTGGCCAGCTGCTCGCCGATGGTCCAGTTGCCGCCGGTGCTGCCGATGGTGGAACCCGACCCGCCGCGGGCGTAGAACTCGATCATGGTGCCGAAGATGTCCGAGTTGGACTCGTTCAGGCCGCCCGACTCGCCGGAGTAGGTGAGGTTGGCGGTGCGGGCGCAGACGCCGTGGCTCATCTCGTGGCCGGCCACGTCCAGGGCAGTCAGCGTCGTGAAACTGGAGCCGTCGCCGTAGGTCATGCAGAAGCAGCTGTCGGACCAGAAGGCGTTGTCGTAGCTGTTGCTGATGTGGACGCGGCTGTAGGTGGCGGTGCCGGCGCCGTCGATGCCATTGCGGCCGAAGACGTTTTTGTAGAAGTCCCAGCTCTTGATCATGCCGAACATGGCGTCCACAGCCGCGGTCTCGCCGTTGGCGGCGGTGGTGGAGGAGCCTTCCACGTAGTTGGCGCCGTCGCCCCAGGTGTTGTCCGCGTCGGTGTAGAGCGTGCCGGTGGCGGTGGAGGTGGTGGCGGCGTGGGCCATGTTGGTGACCACGTTGTTGCCGAAGGAGCCGCCGCTGCCGCGGGTCATGTCCCGCAGCTCATAGGTGCTGCCGGTGTAGTTCGTGGGCAGGGAGACGGTGCCGTTGTACTGGCTATTGCCCGTGCCGGTGGCCGCGGTGGTGTGGAGGGTGTTCCAGGACTTCAGGATGGCGCCGTTGCGGGCGTCCACCAGGTAGTCGGTGTGCTTGATGCCATCCTGGTCGTTCTCGAGCTCGGTATGGACGTGGTAGGCCAGGGTGTAGCGGACAACCTGGCGGGTCATGTCCTCGGCGTTCAGGTCGGCGGCGGTCCGGCCGTGGCGGGCGACCTCGATCGTTTCGGGGTAGACCACCAGCTCGGCGCTGGGGGCATAGGCGTAGGCACCCTTGGGGGCCAGGTCTCGCTGGACGACGGCCAGGGCCTCCGCCGTGTCGAGGGAGGGCGTCACGTTCAGCTGGATGCCCTTGAGCAGGGCGTTCGTGAGGGGAAGCTCGGTGCCGTTCTTGGCGGTGTGGGTGATGACGTCGCCGCCCCACACCTTCACGCCCTTGTAGGTCTGCTGGAAGTGGGCGTGCGACTGACCGAGCTGGTCGGAGTGGGCGTCGCGGAGGAGGAACGCGTGGTCGCCGTCCAGGCCGAGCTGGGCGCGGGAGGCCAGGAGGTGCTGGGACGCGGACTCTGCGCGCAGGGTGTCCTGCGGGAGGCGGGCGCTCAGGGAACCGGCGGCGAGGGCCGCGGTGAGGAAGGACAGGGCCATACGGCCCGTGGAGATCGCCATGGGGGCTCCTTGACTTGGGGGGGGCCTGCCCGCTTCGCACAAGCGAGGGCGGAGGCTCGGTGGGGGGGGGAAAGATCGGAAAGTCGGAACCAGAGTCCCTACCGCGCGTCAACCCCTCAAGTTAAGGCTTGTTAATTTTCTTGAGAATCATTTCTATTTAAAAACATGCGATATAAATTTATTAATACCAATGGTTGATAATTAATCCATCGGTCCGGTTTGATCATTTTGATCAAAGGCCCTGAAGGGATCTCGCCCTTCTGGAACCCCGGGGGCGGATCCGGAGCTTAGGGCCGCTTGGTGGATTTCTGGCGGACCCGCCTCGGGCCGGTGCCCTTGCGGGGGGCCTGCTTGGCCGCCGGTCGGGGGCCTTCCTTCTTCTTGGGCCTGGGCCGGGCCTTCACCCTGTCCGCCCGCTGGGCCTGGAGGGACTCGTTGCTGCGGGAGGGCTTGAGTCCTTCGCCGGGATCGAGGATGCGGCGCACGGGGGCCACCTCGGCCTCCTCGCCCTCGCCCTTCTGCTTCTTCTGGACGCTGAGGCGGAGGGGCACGCCCGCCAGGCCGAACTGCTCGCGCAGGCGGTTCTCCAGGTAGCGCACGTAGCTGAAGTGCAGGCCCCGGTCCGTGTTGGCCTTCACCACGAAGCTGGGAGGTCGCACGCCCACCTGGGTCATGAAGTAGAGCTTGGGAAGCTTGCCGTCCACCGCATGGGGGCTCATGGCCGCCACGGATTCGCGCAGGAAGCGGTTCAGTTCGCCCGTGGGGATGCGCCGTGCGTGGGCTTCGGCCAGCTCGTCGATCATGCCGAAGAGTTTGGACACTCGTTGTCCAGTCAAGGCGGAGAGGAAGATCATGGGCGCGTGGTGCAGGAAGCCGAGGCTGCGGCGGAGGTCCTCCTCGGCGCCGTAGATGGTGTGCGTGTCCTTCTCCACCAGGTCCCACTTGTTCACCACGAGGATGACGGCGGCGCCGGCCTCCTGCGCGTAGCCGGCGATGACGGCGTCCTGGTGGGTGGCGCCTTCGACGGCGTCCAGCAGCAGGAGGCTGACATCAGCCCGGGCCATGGCCTGCTTGGCCTTGAGGATGCTGAGCTTCTCGGCGCCCTCGTGGGTCTTGCCCTTCTTGCGGATTCCGGCGGTGTCGATCATCCGGTAGACCTTCCCCTTCACGTGGAAGACCGTGTCCACCGTGTCCCGCGTGGTGCCGGCCACCTCGCTGACGAGGCTGCGCTCATAGCCCAGCAGGCGGTTCGTGAGGGAGGACTTGCCCACGTTGGGACGGCCGATGAGGGCGAAGCGCAGCTCGTCCGAGAGGTTGTGGATGGCCGCTTCCTCGGGGGTGCGGTGGAAGGGCAGCCGGGCGCGGATGGCCTC
This sequence comes from Geothrix alkalitolerans, assembly GCF_022808885.1. Taxonomy (NCBI): domain Bacteria; kingdom Pseudomonadati; phylum Acidobacteriota; class Holophagae; order Holophagales; family Holophagaceae; genus Geothrix; species Geothrix alkalitolerans. The sequence goes on from NZ_JAKZLE010000001.1 coordinate 117,967, forward strand.
CAGCAGCTCGGGCACGCCGGACCCGTGGGCCGCCGAGATGGACAGCACTTCGTCGAAGCCCAGGCCATAGAATCCGGCGTCCGGGGCGCCGCCCTTCATGCCATCCAGCTTGTTGATGACCAGCAGGATGGGCTTGCCCTGGCGGCGGAGGCGCGCGGCGATCTCCTCGTCCCCGGCCGTGAGGCCGTCGTGGCCGTCCACCAGCAGGATGGCGACATGAGCCTCGCCCAGGGCCGCTTCGGCCATGCGGGTGATGCCCTGGGTGATGACGTCGTCACCCTCGAAATCCAGGCCACCGGTGTCCACCAGCTCGAAGACCTCCTCGGCCACCCCCTCGTCATCGAGGCAGGTGACGCGGCCGTAGCTGCGGTCCCGGGTCATGCCCGGCAGGTCGTGGACCAAGGCCGCCCGGCTGCGGGTGAGCCGATTGAAGAGGGTGGACTTACCCACATTGGGGCGTCCGCAGAGGGCGACGAGGGGCAGTTTCATATCTGTTCCAAGCCCTTCAGTCTATCGGCCTGGACGGGAAAAGACAGCGCACGAATGAGGACGCGTCGTCGCTTCCGCCGTAAGCTGGGGAGGATAAATCCGACGAGGTGCGTTCATGAAGAGGATTCTGGCGGTCTTCCTGGTCGTGGCAGGGCTGTTCACCGGGGTCTACTACGTCATGACGGGCCGCCTTCCCTGGGTGGCCCTCTCCCAGGAGGAACAGCAGGTCATCGCCCTGGGCGAGGAGTTCCAGCGGGCGAGGGAGCAGTGGCAGACGGCCGGCCGGACCCAGGCCCTGGGGGTGGATGCGTCCAGCCAGATCGAGGCCCCGCTGGCGACCTTGGATCGCCTCGACCAGGAACTGGCGGACCTGACGCCCCAGCTGAAGTCGACCGAAGCCAAGAACCGGGCCACGATCCTGCGGAGGGAGATCGCGGCGTTCAAGAGCGAGATGAGGTAGAGGGCCCATCGGGTTGGCCGTTCTCCCCCTTCCGCACCGACCCATGAAGTCGCGGGGCTCGACCATTCGACTGAAGCGCAGCGGAAGGAGAATAGGACGGCATGACCGGAGGTCATGGCCGCCCGAAGGGCGAGGGCGGAGCCCGAGTCAGCGGGTCCGCGGAGCCCTGCGGGCTTGCGTCCCCCGGCCTTGCGGAGACAGGGCATCAAGCCCTGTCGGGGCAAGGCCACTCGACGCTGGATCCTGGCCGCGCATGCGCGGCCGGGGCGGGTCCGAGCCCCGTCGGCCCCGCGCTTCAGAACGAAAAAAGGGTCCCGCATGGGACCCTTTTTTCGTTCTGGCGGGGCTGACGGGGCTCGAACCCGCGACCTCCGGCGTGACAGGCCGGCACTCTAACCGACTGAGCTACAACCCCTTGCTTTTTCACCAGATGAATCTGGTGGGCGATGACGGGCTCGAACCGCCGACATGCTGCGTGTAAGGCAGCTGCTCTACCGACTGAGCTAATCGCCCGAATCGCCGAACCATGATGCTCACACAGGATGCAGGAAGGGTCAAGGCCAAAGGTCTGCATTGAGGGTTTCCTCCAGATCTGGTAAGGTTTTCAGACTTCCGTGCCAGGGGTTCCCGGGGACCTTTCGCTGGTGTCGGTGTGACCCTGGCCGATCCCTTCGGCCGTGGCCTTGGGATGTTTCTGGAGGGTGGCCTGTGGCGCTGCTGGAACTGGCGAATCTGACGCTCCGATCACCGGAAGGGGACGGCCCCGTCGCGCGCATCCTGGCCCAGATGCCGGATCCCATGCGCCCGGACCTGCCGGCCATCCTGTTCGTGATCGTCCTGCTCGTGGTGCTCTACATCTACCTCAAGGTGGTGTTCTTCAAGCCCATCACCCAGGTCATGGACGACCGGGAGCGGGATCTGAGCGCCGGCGGGGACGCCAAGGCCGAGGCCGCGGCGCAGCTGGAGGCCCGTCAGAAGGATTATCAGGGTCGCCTGAAGGATCTCCGTGCGCAGGCCTTCGAGCGACGCAAGGCCCTGGCGGATGCCGCCGGCAAGGACAAGCAGCAGTTGCTTGACGAGGCCCGGGCCAAGGCCCTGGCCGAGCGTCAGGCCGCTGTGGCTTCCCTGAAGGCCCAGCAGGCCGAAGCCAAGCAGAACCTGCTGGCCCAGGTGGACGCCTTGTCCGAGACCATGGCCCAGACCCTCCTGAAGCAGGCCTGAGCATGAAGACCCTGAGCATGAAGACGCTGACCCGACTCTCTCTCGCCGCGGCCCTGGCGCTCAGCCCCCTCGGGCTGTCGGCCCAGGCCCACGACACCCACGAAGCTCCCGCTGCCGAGAAGCACGAAGCCCCGGCGGCCGGGCATGAGGCCCAGCCCGCGGAGGGCCACGCGCCAGAAGCCCACGGAGCCGAGGCCGCCGGCCACGAAGCTACAGGGCATGAAGCTCATGGCGGCGCCCACCACGGCCCGGCCATGACGCTCTTCGGCAAGGCGTACGGCAACCTGGGCGCCTTCCTCGTCCAGCTGCTGAACTTCGCCATCTACGCCGCGGCCCTCTTCTTCCTGCTGAAGGGTGCCCTCTCCGCCATGTTCAAGTCCCGCAAGGAGGAGCTGGAAACGATGCTCGCCCAGGCGGAGAAGGACAAGGCCGAAGGCGCGGCCCAGATGAAGGAGATGGAGGCCAAGATGGCCGGGCTCGAAGGTGAGCTGGCGGGCATTCTGGCCAAGGCCGAGACCGACGCCGAGGCCGAGAAGCAGCGCGTGCTGGAGGCCGCGAAAGCCGAGGCCGCCCAGATCCTGGCCCAGGCCCAGGCGGAGATCGGCTTCCAGAAGCGGCAGGCCGAGCAGGAGCTGCGGGCTCTCGTGGCCGAGCTGGCCGTCGAAGGCGCCGCCAAGCGCCTGGAGGCCAAGCTGGCGGGTCCTGACGCCGCCAAGGCCATCGACCGCGCCATCCAGCAGATCGGCCAGCAGGCCGCCCAGCAAACCGGGGGTATCCAGTGAGCAACCGCCTGACCGCCCGGCGCTACGCCAAGGCCCTCCTCCAGATCGGCGACAAGCAGGGCAATGTGCCCCAGCTCCAGCAGGAGCTGGACACCGTGGCCGCCACCGTGGCCGCCAATGCCGACCTCACCCGCCTGGTGGCCTCGCCCCTGGTGCTGCCCGCCAAGAAGGCCGAAGTCTTCGAGGCCATCCTCGCCAGCGCGAAGGTGAGCCAGACCCTGCGCCACTTCTTCCGGGTGGTGGCCGAGGCGGGACGCCTGAACCTGCTCGCGGACATCCACCGCACCTTCGCCGAGCAGGTGGACGAGCGCGCCGGCATCGTCGAGGCCAAGGTGGCCAGCGCCCAGCCCCTCAGCGAGGCCCAGTCCAAGGCCCTCGTCGCCTCGCTAGCCACCCGCACCGGCAAGACCATCCGCCTCTCCTGGCACCAGGATCCCGCCCTCCTAGGCGGCCTGAAGGTGCAGGTGGGCTCCACGGTCCTGGACGCCTCGCTCCAGGGCCAGCTCCGCCAGCTCAAGACCCAGCTGCTCTCGGCCTAAGTCACCCCGGCATCAACCCCTTCGCATTCACTCGCAGGTTTTGGAGGACTTCATGGACATCCGCGCGGAAGAGATCTCCCGCATCATCCGCAGCCAGATCGAGGGTTTCGACGCCCAGGTGGACGTGGCCGAAGTCGGCACCGTCATCAGCGTGGGCGACGGCATTGCCCGCGCCTACGGCCTCGAGAAGGCCATGGCCGGCGAGCTGCTGGAACTGCCCCACGGCGTGATGGGCCTCGCCTTCAACCTGGAGGAGGATAACGTCGGCATCATCCTGCTCGGCGATGCCGCCGCCATCAAGGAAGGCGACACCGTCAAGCGCACCGGCAAGATCATGTCCGTGCCCGTGGGCCCCGCCTTCGTGGGCCGCGTGATCGACGCCCTGGGCAACCCCATCGACGGGAAGGGCCCCATCCAGGCCGTCCAGACCAACCCCATCGAGCGCATCGCCCCCGGCATCGTGGACCGCAAGAGCGTGCACGAGCCCATGCAGACGGGCCTCAAGGCCATCGACAGCCTGATCCCCATCGGCCGCGGCCAGCGCGAGCTTATCATCGGCGACCGCCAGACCGGCAAGACGGCCGTGGCCGTGGACACCATCATCAACCAGAAGGACACGGGCGTTGTCTGCATCTACGTCGCCATCGGCCAGAAGCGCTCCACCATCGCCCAGGTGGTGAAGACCCTGGAAGAGTACGACGCCATGAAGCACACCATCGTGGTGGCCGCCTCCGCTTCCGAGGCCGCCCCGCTGCTCTTCCTGGCCCCCATGACCGGCGCGGCGCTGGGCGAGTACTTCATGTGGCACGGCAAGGACGGCAAGCCGGCCGGCAAGGACAACCCCGGCGGCCACGTGCTCTGCATCTACGACGACCTCTCCAAGCAGGCCGCCGCCTACCGCGAAATCTCCCTGCTGGTGCGCCGCCCTCCCGGACGTGAGGCCTACCCCGGCGACGTGTTCTACCTCCACTCCCGCCTGCTGGAGCGCGCCTGCAAGCTCAGCGACGAGCGCGGCGCCGGCTCCCTGACCGCCCTGCCGGTCATCGAGACCCAGGCCGGTGACGTGTCCGCCTACATCCCCACCAACGTCATCTCCATCACCGATGGCCAGATCTTCCTCGAGAGCGACCTCTTCAACGCGGGCGTCCGCCCGGCCGTGAACGTGGGCATCTCCGTGAGCCGCGTGGGCGGTTCCGCCCAGGTGAAGGCCATGAAGTCCGTGGCCGGCACCATCAAGCTCGATCTGGCCCAGTACCGCGAGCTGGCGGCCTTCGCCCAGTTCGGCTCCGACCTGGACAAGGCCACCCTGGCCCAGCTCAACCGCGGCCAGCGGCTCGTCGAGATCCTGAAGCAGGGCCAGTACCAGCCCATGTCCGTGGAGAAGCAGGTCGTCAGCATCTGGGCCGCCACCAATGGCTACGTGGACGACCTGCCGGTGCCCCAGGTGCGCCGGTTCGAGAGCGAGTTCATGGCCTACCTCGACGTGAACGCCCCGGAGCTTCTCCGCGGCATCCGCGACACCAAGGTGCTGAGCGACGATGCCAAGGCCCAGCTCAAGACCCAGGTGGCGACCTTCAAGGAGACCTTCCTGGCCTCCCTGAACCAGGCCGCGGGAGCCTAGTCCGATGGCCGGTCTCCAGGACATTCGCCGCCGCATCCGGTCGGTGAAGAACACCCAACAGGTCACTAAGGCCATGAAGATGATTTCCGCCGTGAAGCTGCGGAAGTCCCAGGAACGCCTCGTGGCCCTGCGCCCCTACGCCGGGAAGATGATGGACGTTGTCCATCGCGTCGTGGGCCGCATCAAGGGTGATTCCGAGATCCAGCCGGGCCCCGCCGCCCAGGCCTTCCTGGCCCCCCGCGAGGAGAAGCGCATCCGCGTGGTCCTCGTGGCTTCGGACAAGGGCCTCTGCGGCGGCTTCAACGCCAACGTGCTCAAGGCCGCCACCGCCTTCGCGACGGAAACCCAGGCCGAGATCGTGCACCTGGACGTGGTCGGCAAGCGCGCGGCCGAGTGGGCGCGCAAGCGCAAGCTGACCGCCACCGGGGAATACCTGAACATCCCCCTCGCGGGCTTCCAGCGGGTGGTGACGGAGATCTCCGAAGGCGCCGCCACCCAGTATCACGCGGGGGAGATCGACGCGCTCTACGTCATCTACAACTACTTCAACAGCCCCGTGGCGCAGACGCCCACGGTCTTCAAGGTCTTCCCCATGGAGCTGGACCGGCGCACCGAGAGCCGCGAGGCCGCCGAGGTGCCCCACCTGCTCGAGCCTGATCCCAACGCGGTCCTCGAGACGCTGCTGCCCCGCTTCGTGGAGACCGAGCTGCTGCGCAACCTCCTGGAGAGCAGCGCCTCCGAGCACGGCGCCCGCATGGCGGCCATGGACAAGGCCAGCAACAACGCCGGCGAGATGATCGCCAAGCTGACGCTGACCATGAACAAGATCCGCCAGGCCAGCATCACCAACCAGATCATCGAGATCGTGTCCGGAGCCAACGCATGATGACTGGAACGCGAAGACCGCGAAGAGGAGCGCGAAGGGCGCGAATTCTCGGGTCTGCGCTCATGGTCTTCACAGAGTCACCTTCGCGTTCTTAGCCTTCTTCGCAAACTTCGCGTTCTTCTTTTTCCGAGGTCCCCATGTCAACCACCCTTCAAGGCCGCGTGATCGCCATCGTCGGTCCCGCCGTGGATGTCGAGTTCGACAGCCACCTGCCCGAGATCATGAACGCGCTGCACACCGAAATCGCCGGCGTCATGGTGACGCTGGAGGTGCAGCAGCACCTTGGCGAGAACCGCGTGCGCTGCGTCTCCATGCAGCCCACGGAAGGCATGATCCGCGGCCAGATCGTGACCGACACCGGCAAGGCCATCAACGTGCCCGTGGGTCCCGAGACTCTGGGCCGCATCATCAACGTGGTGGGCGACCCCGTGGACGAGCGCGGCCCCATCGGCCACAAGATGACCCTGCCCATCCACCGCGAAGCCCCCAAGTACGAAGACCTGAACACCTCCTCCGAGATGTTCGAGACGGGCATCAAGGTCATCGACCTGCTGGAACCCTACGCGAAGGGCGGCAAGACGGGCCTCTTCGGCGGCGCCGGCGTGGGCAAGACCGTGCTCATCATGGAGCTCATCAACAACATCGCCAAGGGCCACGGCGGCTACTCCGTGTTCGCCGGCGTGGGCGAGCGCACCCGTGAGGGCAACGATCTCTGGCACGAGATGATGGATTCCGGCGTCATCAACAAGGACGACATCTCGAAGAGCAAGGTGGCGCTCATCTACGGCCAGATGACCGAACCCCCCGGAGCCCGTGCCCGCGTGGCGCTGACCGGCCTCACCGTCGCCGAGTACTTCCGCGACGTGGAAGGCAAGGACGTGCTGCTCTTCGTGGACAACATCTTCCGCTTCACCCAGGCCGGCGCCGAAGTGTCCGCGCTGCTGGGCCGCATGCCCTCCGCCGTGGGCTACCAGCCCACGCTGGCCACGGAGATGGGCGAGCTGCAGGAGCGCATCACCTCCACGAAGAAGGGCTCCATCACCTCCGTGCAGGCCGTGTACGTGCCCGCGGACGACTACACGGATCCCGCGCCCGCCACGACCTTCGCCCACCTGGACGCCACCACGAACCTCTCCCGCGAGATCGCGGCCCTGGGCATCTACCCCGCCGTGGATCCCCTGGCCTCCACCAGCCGCCTGCTGGATCCCCGCGTCCTGGGCGACCTGCACTACAACACCGCCATGCGCGTGAAGGCGATCCTGCAGAAGTACAAGGAGCTGCAGGACATCATCGCCATCCTGGGCATGGACGAGCTCTCCGACGACGACAAGCTCGTCGTGGCACGCGCCCGCAAGATCCAGCGCTTCCTCAGCCAGCCCTTCCACGTGGCCGAACAGTTCACGGGCATGCAGGGCAAGTACGTGAAGCTGGAGGACAGCATCAAGGGCTTCAGCGAGATCTGCGACGGCAAGTGGGACCACCTGCCCGAGCAGGCCTTCTACCTTGTCGGCACCATCGAGGAAGCCGTCGAGAAGGCTGAGAAATTGGCGGCGGTTTAACTCCCCAGCCAGGTTGAAAAGTCATGGAACGGTACGCCGAGGCATCCACCTTTGATGTCTCGGCAATCCGCGAAGCGGATTCCGAGAAGATGGCCACGGATCCCGAGAGGCAATCATGTCCCAATCCATCAAGCTTGAAGTCGTGACCCCGGAACGTCCCGTCTTTTCGGCCGACGTGGCGGAGGTTCAGTTCCCCACGGCCACCCGCGGCTACTACGGCATTTTGCCGGGCCACACGCCCCTGATGACCGCGGTGGGCGACGGCCTGCTCTACTACGTGCAGGATGGCCAGAAGCACTGGCTGACGGTGTTCGGGGGCTTCGCGGAAGTCGGCCCCGATCGCGTCACCATCCTGGCCCGCGAAAGCGAGACGGTGGACATGATCGATCTGGAGCGCGTCGAGGCGGACCGCCAGCACGCGCTGAAGCTCCTCAAGGAGGCCCAGACCGAGCATGACCTGGCCTCCGCCCAGGCCGCCCTCGACGCCAGCCTCATCCGCCTCCAGGCCGCGGGCCACCCGGCCGGCCACGGATTCTGATCGGCTCCTCTCCCCCCGACGTCTTCCACCCGTTCTCATGGACCCGGTGCCCGGGGCCGATGAGGGCGGGTGAAGTCTTCCTGTCGGAGCCGCCTTGCCGGATCTTCTGCCCATCCTCGACCCCCGTCCTCTCCACGCCCTCCTGGAGATGGGGGCGGAACCGGGCTTGGTGACGGAGCTGATCGGTCTGCTGGAGGCGGATGTCCCCCAGCGGATGGCCGCCCTGCGGCAGGCACTGGAGCGCGAGGACGGTGACGCGGCGATACCGGAGGCTCACCAATTGAAGGGGGCCCTGGGGACCATGGGGCTCCAGCGCTTCGCCGACCTGGGCCACCGGATGGAGGAGCACCTCCGCGCCGGCGAGTGGGAGGCCGCGCGCCACCTCCTGGAGGCGTTCCCCGCCGCCTACGGGGAAGCCCTGGCCGCGATCCGGGCGGCCTTTCCGGAGGCCTGACCGTCCCCTACCAGACCAGCCGTTCGTCCTGGGCCAGCAGGCTGACCCGGCGGTCGCCCAGGGACTGGATCTGAGGCAGCATGGTGGCCTTGTCACCGGGGGTGAGGTGGTAGATCCTCACGGGCACGTCCCGGGTGAGCTTCCGGAGCTCGATTCCAAGCATGGCGGGGGTCAGGTGCTTGGAGGCCTCGGCGAGCCCGGCCTGTTCGTTGGGGAAGCTGGCTTCCGTGATGACCAGGCGCAGGTTGGGCGTGGCGTTGGCTTCCGCCCAGATGCGATCCGTTCCCGCGGTGTCGCTGGTGAAGATGAAGGCGTCCTTCCCGTCGTCGACCTTGTAGCCGACGCAGGGAACCAGGTGGTTCACGCGGATGGGTGTGATGGCGAGGCCGCAGACGCGGTAGGTGTGCTCGGGCTCGATCTCCGTGTAGCGGATGGTGGGATCGTTGGGGCTGGGGATCACGCTGAAGTCGGGCCACAGCTCGTCGTTGAAGAGGTGGCGCCGGAGCACGTCGAGGGTCTCGGGCAGGGCATGGATCTCCACGGCCTCGTGGGTGTGCCCGAAGATGTTCTTGGTGAAGAAGGGCAGGGTGCAGATGTGGTCCAGGTGCGAGTGGCTGAGGAACACATGCTGGATGGCCACCTGCTCAGCCACCGTGAGAGCCGCCGTCAGCGAGCCGGCATCGATGGCCACGCAGCCGTTGACGAGCAGGCCCGTGAGCCGCTCACCTTCGACCTCTCCGCCGCTGCAGCCCAGGACTCTGAGTTCCATCGTTCCTCGGTGTAAGTGGACTCATCATACGAAAAAGGGGCGCCGGAGGCGCCCCTTTTTCGTCGCGGGGACCGACCGCTAGAAGCGGATGCCGCCGTAGATGCCGATCTGCACCTGCGGAGCGAGGGCCTCGCTCAGGTCCTTGTAGGTGGCCGTGGTGTCCTTCTTGGTGAGGGGCGCGGCCACTTCGAGCGTGAAGAAGGGGCTCACGAGGGGGGTCGGGATGCTGAAGCCGACGTTCACGCGGGCCCAGGGGCGGCCCAGGGTGCTGTCCGTGCTGGCGCCCGCGGTGGGGCGGAAGGTGAGGCTCTCGGAGCGGTATTCCACGCCGGCGCCCACGTTCACCAGGAGCTTCCAATTCACCATGGCGCCCACGGCCCAGTACTGGTTCTCCAGCTCTCCGTATTTGGTGCCGCCGTAGGTCAGATCGCCGGTGGTCTTGTTGTGCCAGGTGGCGTTCAGCTGGAGGGCGGCCACCTTCAGGTCCACGACGTCGAAGCCGCCGCGGATGGCGAAGCCCGTGGGGCTCACGGCATCGTATTTCTGGCCCGTGCCGAAGGAAGCAGCCTGGGCCTTGCCCACCTGCTTGTCCAGCAGCACGCCGACCTCGCCGGCGGAGGCTGGGAGGGCGGTCATGGCGGCGAGCGCCGCGAGTGATAGCAGTTGCCTGCGCATAGGGTCCCCCAATCCGGCAGATATGGCATCATCGGGCCTCCGGAGGCTGTGGTCAACCTCCGCCGGTCCCGGCATCTTGCTAACCTCTGGTCATGCGGGCCCACCTTCGCTTCCTGATCCTGGACGGCTTCGACCCCGATACGGGCGAGCTCGCCCTGCGGGTGGCCTTCCAGGCGGGGCCGGAGCCGGGCATGGACCTGATCCGCCTGCACCTGCACCTGGGCAGGGCCGGCAACGCGCTGGACCCCCTGAGCCGCCAGCTCCGGACGCACGTGCAGATGCCGGTGCCGCCCCTCTGGGAACACGGCCTCAAGACCGTCATCCACGCCATCGAGGAGGAACTGCCCGGCCCCGAGGGGCGCAACCCCCTGCGCTACCTGTGGGTCAGGACCCAGCTGCTCCACCCGGCCGAGGCCGCGCGCTCCACACCGAACCATCCCGTGGCCCGCCAGGTGGAGATTCTGCGGGACTGGGCGAACCGCCTGGACCAGGAAGGCCAGGCCCTCCGGGCCGCCGAAGTTCTGGATCGCCTGCTGCTCCTCGCGCCCAAGGATGTCGCCAGCCTCGCCTACCTGACCACCTTCTTCCGCGACCAGGGCATGGCCGAGGAGATGGCCGCCGTCGCCGAGCGGTGGGTCAAGGCCGAGCCCGGGCGCCTGGAGGCGCAGCTGCGCCTGGGCGAGGCGCACCTGCGCCTGGGTCGCGCGCGGGAGGCCCGGGCTGCCTTCGAGGCTGTCCTGAAGGCCCAGCCGGTCCACCTGCTGGGCCACCTCGGCATGGCCCAGGCCCTGGGGATGCTGGGGGGAAACCCGTTCCCGCACCTGGACGCGGCCCAGGAGCTGGATCCCGCCGCCACGGCTTCGGTGCTGCGGGAGACCTTCGACTACCGGCTGCTGGAGCCCCCGGCCGGGGACCGGGTCCATCCCCTGGACGCGCTGCCGCCCCTCCTCGGCGTCTCCGGCGCCGAGATCCAGGACTTCCTCCAGTTCCTGGGCCTGCCCCTCACGGGGCCCGAGGGCAGCGTGCGCGAATCAGAGCTGGCCCGGTGGGTGGGCGTGATGAACCGCTACGCCCTGCTGCCCGGAGGCCTCAACTGGTCGGCCCCCACGCCCCGGCGGCTGCCGGATCTGGTATAGGAGCTGTCAGCTGTCAGCGATCAGTGACGGACCGGTGACGGCCGGCCGTTAGGATGGATGTTTCGACTCTGGAGGCTTCATGGCCGTCGTGTTGAGCACCGACCTTCCCTTCCCCGTCTTCCGCCGGGGCAAGGTCCGGGATGTGTATGACCTGGGCAAGCAGCTGCTCATCGTGGCCACGGACCGCATCAGCGCCTTCGACTGCGTGATGCCCGAGGGCATCCCGGACAAGGGGCGCATCCTCACGGCGGTGGCGGCCTACTGGTTCGAGGCCACCGAGGATCTGGTGCCCAACCACTTCCGCGGCAATCCCGCGTGGCCGGCGGCGCTGGAACCCTACCGCGAGGCCCTGGCCGGCCGCGCCGTGGTGGTGGAGAAGACCCGGCCCATGCCCGTGGAGTGCGTGGTGCGTGGCTACCTGGCGGGGAGCGGCTGGAAGGAATACCAGAGCGGCCAGTCCGTCTGCGGCGTGCCGCTGCCGGCGGGCCTGCGCCTGGCGGATCGCCTGCCCGAGCCCATCTTCACCCCCGCCACCAAGGAGGAGGAGGGGCACGACGAGAACATCAGCTTCGAGCGCATGGCGGAGATCGTGGGCGCGGATCTGGCGGGGCGGCTGCGGGACCTGAGCCTGGCCCTCTACCGGCGCGGCGCGGAGCTGGCGGCCCAGAAGGGCATCCTGCTGGCAGACACGAAATTCGAGTTCGGCCTCAGCGACGCCGGCGAGCTGATCCTCATTGATGAAGCCCTCACGCCGGACAGCAGCCGCTACTGGCTGGCGGATACCTGGGCGCCAGGGAAGAACCCACCCAGCCTGGACAAACAGTTCCTCCGCGACTACCTCGAGACTCTCGACAGCTGGGACAAGCAGCCGCCGGCACCGCATCTGCCGGAGGCCATCATCGAAGGGATCCGGGCCCGGTACCTGGACCTGGCCGGACGGTTCGGCGTGCAGGTCTGATCAGGGGCCGACGGGGCCGGCGAGGACTCCGGTCCGCATACGGGCCGGGTCCAGCCACCGGCGGAGCCCTTGGTTCAGGGTCTCCAACGTGAGCGCATCCAGGCGCGTGGGGGAGACCGACCGCCCCCGCGCCTCGGCCAGGGCTTCGCGGACCTGGGCTTCCGGGTGGAGGGTGATGAGGGCGCGGCTTTCGGACCAGGCGGCCTGGGCGCGGCGGAGATCCGTCTCGGTGAAGCCGCGCTGACGGATGGCCTGGAGGCGTTCCACCATCGAAGTTTCAGCGCTGGCCGCGGATCCGGAGGGATCCGCCTCCAGCTCGCCCACCAGATCCAGACCTTCCAATCGGAGCTGCGCGGGAGCCAGGGCCGGGTCTCCGGGGAGAAGCAGAGCGAGAAGCGCCGCCGATTCAGGATCCAGGTCCTCCGGCTGGGCCGCCACGGCCATGGCCAGGAGAGCGGGTCGAGGGCTCCGGACCAGGATCCGGGGGGCCTGCGGGGTCGCGGGAGCCGGGGCCGATGCGGCGGCGGGTGCCGAGGAGGCGGCGGGTTGGACGGTAGCCTGGGCGGCGGCCTCGGTGGTGGCGGGAACCGGCGGCTGCGCCTGGACGGTCCACGTGCCGAAGCTGAGGAGCACGAGGCGCTTGGCCTGCTCCAGGCCGAGGTCGCCCTGGAGGACCAGCACCGCCCGGTCGGGTCTCAGCGCGCGGGCGTAGAAGGCCAGCAGGTCCGGGTGGTTGATGGCGGACAGGTGATCGAGTGTGGGGATCTGGAGGGTCCAGTCCGGCTCCAGCAGCAGGCGCAGCTTGGCCCTTGGGGAGGCTTCCAGGCGCTCCGTCTCGCGCCAGCTGGCGAGGCGGTCGGTCTCGAGGGTGAGGGAGGTGGCCACCGAGCGGAAGGCGCGATCCGCCAGCAGGCCCAAGGCCAGATCCTGATCCCGGCTCCGGGCCAGGAGGCTCCAGGAGAGGCCGTCCGCCCGGAGGGCGGGAACCAGCTCGATGCCGGCCCCGGCCAGGAGCTGCTCGAACTCGTCGAGGCTGAAGGCGCCGGCGTCCGAATGCCCCAGGACACGCAGGGCTAGGGCCGCCAGGCCCGGGTGGACCGTCTCCAGGTCGCGGCTCAGGAGCACGTTCAGGCGGGCCCGGACCAGGGGGCGCTCGTGATCCTCCAGGAGGACCACCCGCATTCCGTTGGGCAGGCTGAAGGCCTGGGGCCGGATCGAGGTCTGGGCCTGCCCCGGGAGGGTGAGGATGATCGCGGCCAGGGCCGCCAGGGGTCTCATCGCTTCTCCGGTGTGAGCTGGGCTTCCAGGAGCTTGAGGGTCCGGCGGCGCTCGTCGAGGCTGAGCATGCGGAGCTGGCGGAGCCCCTCCGAGACCAGGCGCTCCCGCTGGGCCAGATCCTCGATGCGGGTGGCCGCGAGGGCTTTCAGCACCCGCGCTGTCTCTGCCTCCAGGGGATCCTGGCTCTCGTCCGTGCCCGACTGCAGCCAGAGGGTCGTCCGGTGGCTCGGGTTCAGCCAGGTCCGGGTGGCCAGCTGGACGGCCTCCGGCCCCAGGTTCCGCAGGCGCTGGACCTCCTGTTCCGCCTGCCGCCAGTCCCCGGCCTCCGCCCAGGCTCGAGCCAGGGTCGAGGCGAGGGCTCCGGGCTCATCCTGGATCCGGAGCTGCTCCACGTCGATCTGGGTCAAGGCGCGCTGCCACTCGTCCGTGGGGATGGGCTCCTGCTGGAGCCGCAGGATCTCCGTGTGCAGGGCGCCTTCCAATTCCGCGAGGCTGTGCCCTTCCGACGGCACGGCGCGGACCACCAGCAGGCCGGGCAGGCGGCCTCCCGGGACATCCATCCACACGTCGGCGGACTGGGCCACGGCCTTTTGGCGCACCAACCGCTGGGCCAGGCGGCCCGAGGGGCCTTCCAGGAGGCGGGCGGCCATGCGCAGGGCCAGGTGGTCCCGGTGCGGGCGCGCCGGGATGCGCCAGCTCACCAGCAGGGCGGGGGCCCCGCCCAGGCTCGCCTGGATGCGCCGGTCGCCGAGGTCTGCCGGGATTTCCGGCAGGAGGGGGTCCTCCGTCGAGGCGCTGGTCGCGCCGGCGGGCAGCGCCCCGAAGGTCCGCTCCACGAGGGGCAGAGCCGCGTCCATGCTGAGGCCGCCCACCAGCACCACCGTGAGCTGGTCCGGTCGGCAGGCGCGGCGGGCCCAGGTCTGGAGGTCCGAGCGGCGCATGGCCTCCAGGGCGGGAAGGTGGTCGGCCAGGTCGCGGCCGTACGGGTGGCCGGGCAGGGCGGCGCCCTGGATCATCGGCAGGCCCTGGGGGCCCCGGGACCGCAGTTCCGCCGCCAGGGCGGCGCGGGCTTCGGAGAACCGGCTGAGTTGGAGGACGGTCAGCCGCTGGGCCTCGGTGCGGCACCAGAACTCGAAGTCCGAGGCGGGCAGTTCGGTCTGGACCAGCAGCGCATCGGCGCCGGCGGTGGCGGTCTGACGCCCGCCGCGGGCCGCGTAGAGGTCCGCCAGGGGCGAGGTGGAATAGCGGGCCCGCACGGCCTGGTGCAGGGTCCAGAGGCTGGCTCCCAGGGCCTGCGCCTGGTTCGCGGACTCGGGCGCCTTCCGCTGGCGGAGCCGCTCCAGCCGCAGAGCCTCCAGCAGGCCCTCCTCTTCCTTGAGCAGGGCGTCGAGCGAACCGCTCCCCTTGGCCGGGTCCAGATCCTCGGGCCAGGTGGCGCCGTAGAGGGCCCGGGCCAGCAGGTCGGTGGCGCCGGCCAGCGGCGGGGGTTCCTCCGCCCGGCCGCCCCGGAAGACCAGGGCCGCATGGAAGGCGGTCACGGCCCGCCGCTCCACCACCAGGAGCCGGACGCCGTTCGCCAAGCGCCGCTCCTGCACATCCTCCGTGTGGGAGTCGAGGAGGGGCGCCTGGGCGCTCAGACCGAGGACGGCAAGAAGGGGCAGGACCAGGCGTCGCATGGTCCGTAGGGTACTACTTCACCCGGATGCTGCCGTTGGTGGTTTCGAGCCGGATCTGCTGCGTCCGGCCGGGCACCTTCACATGGGCGCTGTGCTTGGTGATCTCGATGACCTGCGCGCCCGGGACCTTGACGTCCATGGAGCCGTTGCTGTTCTCGGCCATCAGTTCTCCCGTGGCCTTTCCCAGCTCCACCTCGATGCTGCCGTTGGTGGATTCCAGGTAGATGCCTTCGCCCCAGCCGTCCAGGTTCCGGGCCCGGACGCTGCCGTTGGTGGTTTCCAGGCGGATGCCGCCGGCCACGTCCTCGAGGATGATGCGTCCGTTGGTGGTGCCGCCCTTGATCCGGGCCGCCAGGTTCCGGGCCTCAATGGGGCCGTTGGTGGTGTCCGCCTGGACCTCGCCCCGCACGTCCGCGACCTGGATGGCGCCGTTGGTGGCCTCGCAGCGGGCGTAGCCCTCGAGGTGCTCCACGGCCACGGTGCCGTTGGTGGTGCGGAAATAGCCCAGGACCCGACGGGGCACCTGGAGCGTCATTTCGCAGCGGGGGCTGATGTAGACGCCGAAGCTCCAGGAGGGCTGCTGGAACATCGCCTCGATGTCCAGGTCCGATCCCTTGCGCTGGAGCACCAGCTCCACCCGGCGCTTCTCGCTGTCGCGGATCTGGGCGGTGAGGGCAACCTCCTCCTTGTCCCAGCCGGTCACCCGGATGCCGCCGTTCCGGTTCTTCACCCAGAGCTTCGACCCGTAGGCGAGCTGCTCTGTGCGCTGCTCCGTGCGCGAGCCTGAGGGCACGTCCACCCCGATCATCGGAGCCGGGGGCGCCGGCGGGGGGGGCGGGGGCGGCGGTGGGGGAGCCTGGGCCAGCAGGGCGCTCCCGACCAGGAACAGGGGGATCCAACGGCTGGAGACGGTCATGGCGGCTTCCGTGGAGGAAAGAACCAGGGCGGGCCTGGATGTGAAGTTCACGGTAATGCCTCGGGGGCGTTTAGTCACCAGGGCTTGTCCCGGTCCCGACCGGGGCGGCCGGACCTCAGCTTTTCCTGGGGGCGGGCCCCAGGGTGGATCCCTCGACGATCTTCACCGGGACTACCACGTGCCGGACGGCGTCGCGCTCGATGGCCCCGAGGGCCAGCGCGACAGCTTCGTGGGCGATGGCGGGAATGTCCTGGGCCACGGAGGCGAGCCCAGGATAGAGGTCCACCAGGCCGTCAAAGCCCAGCACGGAGACCTGTTCGGGGACGGCCACGGACAGGTCTGCCAGGGCGCCCAGGGCCCCCACGGCCATCTCGTCCGTCGCGCAAAAGATGCCTGTCGGGCGGTGGCCCTGCTGCCAGGCATCCCGCATGAGCCGGTAGCCGCCCAGCACCGAGCCCCCGCCACGCAGGATGACGGGGGCCAGGGACTGGCCGCCGTGCTCGGCCAGGGCGGCGGTGAAGCCGGCGGCGCGGTCCACGGCCCACTGGTGCTCATCGGCCACCGTGAGGTGCAGCAGGTCGCGGTGGCCCAGCGCGAGCAGGCGCATGGCGGCGAGGCGGCCGCCGCCGATGTCGTCGGGCGCCACGCAGGACACGCCCGGGTGGTGGCCGATGAGCGCGCCCGGGACTCCGCGCCGCCAGAGGGTCGCCAGCCGCTGGTCGATGTCAGCGCAATGGAACATCAGCACCGCATCCAGCCGCCGCCGCACGGGGGTGATGTCCACCGGAAGCTCGATGAACTGGGTGGCGTGCATCTGCATCTCCCGCAGCAGGGCGCGCCAGATGACGCTGAAGTAGGGGGACAGCCGGTTCTCGCCGGCGCCCACCCAGATGCCGAGGGTGTGCTTGCTGCGCCGCGACAGCTCCCGGGCCACGGGGTCCGGCTCGTAGCCGAGTTTCTTCATCACGGCGAGGACATTCTCGCGCGTCTCCGCGGCCACGGTGGGCTTGCCGTTGATGACGCGGCTCACCGTGCCCGTGGAAACACCGGCCTGGCGGGCGATCTCACCGATGGTGATCTTCATGGGGGCCGCCAGGGAAGGATCGCGGGAGAAGGGAAGGGACCACCCATGAATAGCGTTCGGTCATCCGGGCGTCAATCCAGGCAGTCCAGGGCGCGGGCCGCGCCGTAGAGGCTCAGGTCGTAGTCCCGGGTGATGAAGACCGGCGTTTCCCGGGCGAGGGTGTCGATGTGCGGGCGGTAGTTCCGCTCGAACCGGGCCATGAAGCGCCCACCCTCCATGAAGCGGTCCGAGTTCTTGGCGGCGATGCCCCCGGCGAGGAAGAGTCCCCCGGTGGGCAGGAACGCGGCGCAAAGCTCGGCGCAGACCCGGGCGTAGAGGTCCACGAACATCGCCATGGTGCGGGCGCAGGCCGGATCCCAGCCGGCACGGGCGGAGATGGCGGCGGGCTGGTCCGCGGCGGGAAGGTCCAGGAGGGCGGTGGTTCCAGCCGTCCCATGCGCGCGGCCCGAGTCGAGGAGGAAGCGGAGGATGCGCGCCAGGCCCTGCCCTGAGACGGCCAGCTCGGCGCCCGGCGGGCCGGGCAGGCCTTCAGCCAGGTGCCTCCAGAGGGCCAGGGAGTCCTCGTCGAACACCGGAAGGCCGATGTGTCCCCCTTCGCTGGGGTAGGCCCGCGGGCCCTGGGGCGTGCGGACGATGAAGCCCGCGCCGAGGCCCGTGCCGGCTCCCACCACCAGGGCGAGGCCGTTGGGATCCGCCTTTGGGAGGCTGCCGTCGCCGTGGGGAAGCGGGAGGACCTGGCCGGCGTCCGAGAGGTCCAGCTCGAGCACGCCGCAGGACAGGGCCGTGAAGTCGTTGATCAGGCGGACCGGGATGCCCAGCGCCTGCTCCAGCTCGGCGCCGTCCATGTCCCAGGGGGCGTTGGTGAGGCGGATGCGGCGATCGAGAACCGGGCCGGCGCCGGACAGGCAGGCCCGGACCGGCCGATCGGCCGGAGCGGCGGCGAGGAACCGCCGGATGGGACCGAGAAGGGATGGCTCGTCCTGGGTGCTGAAGCGTTCCTTGCGGTGGAGGCGATAGCCGGATTCACCGGGCGCCAGCAGGGCCAGGCTCAGGTTGGTGCCCCCCACGTCCGCCACCAGAATGAGCTTGTCAACGGTTGCATTCACTGGACATCACCTCAGCAGGTCCCGAACGTGGGGCCGCACCGCCCCTTCATGCATGACGGTCGGCCAGGACCAGATTGTCCCCTCCCGGGCGAGGCGTCCACCGGATCCCATGGGATGACTCGGGCGGGTCGGAAGGGCTTCCAGGCGGACGTCGGCGGCTGAAAACGAGCCTGGATGCTGAATCGCATGCGAATCGTCAAAAAGTTCCCCCACCCCTGAATTCCTTCCTTGACACACCCATGACACCAGTCGACCATACCTGCGACCTCCTTGTAACCGTTTACACACGCCTCGACGCCACGCCCCTGACCCCATCCATGTTTCCCGCAGGTATCCAGGAAAAGCCCCTCGTGAATATCGATTTGTAACCGGTTACATACGAATTCATCCTGTGCCCCGCTCCCGTCCTCACCCCAACAAGGAACTCTGACCATGCCCGTCCGGGAACCCGTCGCCCACGCGATCCCAGGCACCGAATGGTGGCGCGGGGCGGCGATCTACCAGATCTACCCCCGGAGCTTCCAGGACACGAACGGGGATGGCATCGGCGACCTTCCGGGCATCACTCGCCATCTGGCCCACGTGGCCGACCTCGGGGTGGATGCCATCTGGATTTCGCCCTTCTTCACGTCACCCATGAAGGACTTCGGCTACGACGTGTCGAACTACCGGGACGTGGACCCCACCTTCGGCACGCTGGCGGACTTCGACCGGATGGTGGCCGAGGCGCACCGCCTGGGCATGAAGGTGCTCATCGACCAGGTGCTGTCCCATTCCTCCGACCAGCACGCCTGGTTCAAGGAGAGCCGAGCCAGCCGGATCAATCCCAAGGCGGACTGGTACGTCTGGGCCGAGGCCAAGGCGGACGGCACGCCGCCCAACAACTGGCAGTCGGTCTTCGGGGGCCCCGCCTGGACCTGGGAGCCGCACCGGCGGCAGTACTACCTCCACAACTTCCTGGAGTCCCAGCCGGACCTGAACTTCCACCATGAGCCCGTTCAGGCCCAGCTGCTCGAGGAAGTGCGGTTCTGGATGGAGCGCGGCGTGGACGGCTTCCGCTTCGACGCCTGCAACTTCCACTTCCACGACCGGCGGCTGCGGAACAACCCGGCGGCCCGGCCTGGATCCGTGGAGCTCACCTCCGTCCAGGAGGGCAACCCCTACGGGCGGCAGATCCACCGCTACGACAAGACCCAGCCGGAGAACCTCGGGTTCCTCAAGCGCCTCCGCATCCTGCTGGACCAGTACGGCGCCACGAGCGTGGGCGAGATCGGGGATGAAGGCGCCCTCGCCACCATGGCCGACTACACCGCGGATGGCGACAAGCTGCACATGGCCTACGGGTTCAGCCTCTTCACGGACGAGTTCAGCGCCGGGCGCATCCGGTCCGTGGTGGAGGAGTTCGAGCGCCATGTCCGTCGCGGCGGCGGGTGGGGCTGCTGGTCGCTTTCCAACCACGACAGCGTCCGGGTGGTCACCCGCTGGGGCAAGGGCGTGGATGATCCCGCCTTCCCGAAGCTGCTGCTGGCCGTGCTGGGCTCCCTGCGGGGGAGCTTCTGCATCTACCAGGGCGAGGAACTGGGCCTGCCCGAGGCGGAGGTGCCCTTCGACCGCCTCATCGACCCGTACGGCATCACCTTCTGGCCCGACTTCAAGGGCCGGGACGGCTGCCGCACCCCCATGCCCTGGACCAGCGAGGCGCCGCGGGGCGGGTTCTCGACCGTGGAACCCTGGCTGCCGATGTTCCCGGATCACCTGCGCCGCTCCGTGGCGGCCCAGGCCTCCGACCCCGATTCGGTCATGGGCTTCTACCGACGTTTCCTCGCCTGGCGGAAAGGCTTCGAATCCCTCCGGCGCGGGACCATCCGGTTCCAGCGCACCGCCGAGCCCCTCCTGGCCTTCCGCCGCGAGGCCGGAAACGAACAGATCCTGGCGGTCTTCAACCTGAGCCCCAACCCCATCAGCCACACCGTCCCCGGTTCCGTCCAGCCCCTCGACGGGCCTGGCCTCCCGGCCTGCCGGCTCGAAGGCCGAACCCTCCACCTTCCCCCTTGGGGAGGTTTCTTCGGCCGCATGGCCTGATCCCATGCGCCGGCCCTCCCTCCGCAAGCTTCCCACCCAACCCGCCGCCCCCGCGGCTTCTCCCACTGGAGGCAAGACCATGAAGTCTCTCTCCCTCATCAAGGCCGCGTTGCCCTTGGCGCTGGCCTGCGGACCGCTCCTCGCGCAGGACGTGGTCGAAATCCACGGCTACACCCGCATGGGCGTCGGCCGGTCATCGAACGGCGGCGAGCAGGTGTCGTTCTTCATGGCCAACACCGGCGGCGCCCCCACCAACGGCCCCGGCTACCGGCTCGGCAACGAGACTGACAACTACCTTGAACTGGCCGTGGACGTGAAGGCCTACGAGAAGGGCAACACCACCTTCAAGCTTCATTTCCGCCCGACTTTCCGCCAGTACTACCAGGTGCGCGACGCCTCCGCCGACGCCGGCGGCAATGTGGACAACAGCAAGGTCGCCAACCCCAACCAGATGGTCTACCTCCGCGAGACCTGGGGCGAGGCCACCGGCATCTTCGGGAACAGCGGTCCCTTCAAGGACGCCTCCCTGTGGGCCGGCCGGCGCTTCTACATGCGCCAGGACCTCCACATCCGCGACCAGTGGTACTGGAACAATAGCGGCGACGGCGTGGGCATCGAGAACATCGACTTCGGTGCCCTCAAGCTCCACTACGCCTACATCCAGCACGACACCGGCAACCTGGGCAGCGACTGGAACAATGGCGCCATCCTTGGCACCGTGAACCCCTACAGCCAGTGGGTGGGTGGCGGCGGCCACACCATCGTAGGCTCCCACGACCTGCGCGTGTCCGACATCAAGCTCTGGGAAGGCGGATCGTTGACCTTCGGCGTGCAGTTCAACGACGCCCGCACGAAGACCGGCTACGAGAACGACGGCAACAAGAACAACGGCATCCAGTACAACCTGATCGTCAACCAGGCCGGCGTGCTTGGCGGCGACAACCGCGTCTACGCCACCTGGGGCAACGGCTCCACTTACTGGAACTGGTACAACCCCGACGTGAAGACCGAGAACAACTGGTGGCACGTCATGGACATCTTCTACATCAAGCCGATGTCCAACCTCGAAATGCAGGGCGTGGTGCAGTACCGGAAGCAGAACGGCAAGGGCACCATGGAAGGCACCACGAACGCCTGGACTTCCGTTGGCGTGCGTCCCACCTACTTCTTCACCAAGCACTTCTCCGTGGCCTATGAAGTCGGCTTCGACAAGCTGAAGTTCGACAACGAGACCGAGGCCCGCAAGCTCCTCAAGAACACCATCGCGCTGCAGTGGAGCCCCCAGGCCTCCTTCTGGAGCCGCCCGGTGATCCGCCTGTTCGCCACCCGAGCGGACTGGAACAAGAACGCCAACAACTGGAACCTGATCGGAGAAGGCCAGTTCGGCAACTCCCTTCAGGGCATGACGTTCGGCGCCCAGGTCGAGGCCTGGTGGTAATGGAAGGCTGAAGAGACGGCCCGTCCTCCGGGACGGGCCGTTCCTCGCTCCTGACGCAAAGGACCGGATGTGAAGACCCTCCGCCTGATGACGGCCACGGCCCTGATCGCCTACCTCCTGGTGGGCGGAATGGCCTGCGTCGGCCCCACATCGAGCGACGCCAGCCGCTACCCGGTGGACACCACCACCATCGCCATCGGCCAGCAATTGGAGAGCGCCCCCGGCTGGTACCGGGACGCGGTGGTCTACCACATCTGGGTGAAGGCCTTCGCCGATGGCGCCTACCAGGACGGCATCGGCGACCTTCCCGGCCTCCAGGGCAAGCTGGACTACCTCCAGTCCCTGGGGGTGAACACCCTGTGGCTGTCGCCGATCTTCGAGTGCGGCTACAAGGGCGATAACATGCACGGGTACGACACGACGGACTACTACGCCGTGAACGACCGCTTCGGCACCCGCGCGGACCTCAAGGCCCTCATCGAGGCGGTGCACGCAAAGGGGATGCGGATCCTCTTCGACTTCGTGCCCAACCACACCTCCACGAAGCACCCCTGGTTCACGAACGCGGCCACCCGGGACAGCTGGTATGTCTGGAACTCCGGGCAACCCGCCGGCTGGGGCCTGCCCTGGGGCGGGGGGACCCCGCAGGACGTGTGGAAATCCGGCGCCTCGGGCTATTTCTACACCTCCTTCGCCACGGACACCCTGGCGGACCTGAACTTCTACAACCCGGCCGTCCAGGCCGAGATGCGGAAGGTCCAGGCCTTCTGGCTGGACCGCGGCTTCGACGGCATGCGCGTGGACGCCGTGCGCTACCTCTGCGAGACCGGCCCCGGCCAGCAGGCGGACCAGCCCGACACCCACACCCGGCTGCAGGCCTTCCGCGCGCTGCTGGACGAGTACGACAGTGGCGACCTCCATCCCCATCCGGGCAACGATCCTTTGAAACACAGCAGCAAGGCCATGATCGCCGAGGCCTGGACCAACGACGCCTCGGGCGTCACGCCCTACTACGGCAACGGCACAAACGAGTTCCACATGTGCCTGGATTTCAGCGCGCCCTGGGCTGTCTACAACACCATCAACCGAGGGGATGCCACACAGCTGACCTCCCTCTGGGAGTACGAGCAGCGCACCTACCCGGCGGGCTACCGCTCGGCCACCTTCGACTCGAACCACGACAACCTGATTTCCCGCCCCGGCACCCAGTACGGCGGCGACCGGGGCCGAATCATCCTGGCCGAGGCCCTGAACCTCCTGTCCCCCGGCACCCCCATCCTCTACTACGGCAACGAAGTGGGCATGACCGGCAAGGCTGGCGCGGACATCAACCTCCGCCAGCCCATGGACTGGGCGGCCGTCGCGACCCAGACGGGCCAGCCCGACTCCATCCTCAGCTGGTGCAAGTACCTCATCCAGGCCCGGAATACCTACCCGGCCCTGCGCGGCGGCTACGCGACCCTTGCCACCGACGTGGGCACCGGCAAGGCGCTGGCCTACCTGCGCGACGCGGGTACCGAGCGGGTGCTGGTGGTGGCGAACCTCACGGGATCGCCCCAGACCGTCACCGTGTCCGGGCTGACAGCCCTCGGCGCGCCCTCCGGGGGGCCCGTCCAGGCCATTCTCGGCGACCTGAAGGGGGCCACCGCCCTCAGCGGTGACACCTACACCGCCGCCAGCCTGCCCCCCTTCGGGATTCGCGTGCTCTACGTGGCGGGCACGGGCTTCCAGGGAACCCTTCACGGCGACCTGAACTGACCTTGCCTCCCGGGCCCTGCGGCCCTATCCATCTGGCTCCACCCGTCTCATCCGGAATCCCCATGGCCGACCTCCAGTTCAAAGCCCTCCGCAAGTCCTTCGGGGACATCGAGATCCTCCACGGGATCGACCTCGGCATCACCGACGGGGAGTTCGTCGTGTTCGTGGGGCCCTCGGGCTGCGGAAAGTCCACACTCCTGCGCTGCATCGCGGGCCTGGAGGAGATCACCAGCGGCGAGCTCTACATCGGGGGCCAGCTGGTGAACGAGGTGCCCCCCTCCAAGCGCGGCATCGCCATGGTGTTCCAGAGCTACGCGCTCTACCCCCACATGACCGTGGCCGAGAACATGGCCTTCGGCCTCAAGCTCGCCGGGCGTCCGAAACCGGAGATCGCGGAGGCCGTCCAGCGGGCCGCCCAGATCCTCCAGATCGAACCCCTGCTCGATCGCCGTCCGAAGGCGCTGTCGGGGGGACAGCGCCAGCGGGTGGCGATCGGCAGGGCCATCGTTCGGAAGCCTGGCGTCTTCCTCTTTGACGAACCCCTCTCCAACCTGGACGCCGGCCTGCGCGTGCAGATGCGAGTCGAGCTGGCCCGCCTGCACAAGGACCTGGCCACCACCATGGTCTACGTCACCCACGACCAGGTGGAGGCCATGACGCTGGCCGATCGCATCGTGGTCATCAACGAGGGCCGCATCGAGCAGGTGGGCACGCCGCTGGAGCTCTACCGCCGCCCCGCCAACCGCTTCGTGGCCGGCTTCATCGGCTCGCCCAAGATGAATTTCCTTCCCTGCACGCTGGTCTCCGCGACGGAGGGGCTGGCCACGGTGCGGCTGGAGGACGGCACCCAGGTGACCGCGCAGGTCGACGCCCGGGGCCAAGCCGAAGGCGCGGCGCTCACCTTGGCCATCCGCCCGGAGCGTCTCCTGGCCGAGACCGCCTCAGGCGAAGGCACGGCCCGCACATCCGTCATCGTGTCCGAGCACCTGGGCGACACCGTCTTCCTGTACGTCCATGTCCCCGGCGGCCAGGGCCAGCTCACGGTGAAGGCCCTGCCCGAGACCCCCCTCCGGACCGGCGACGAGACCCACCTCCGTTTCCCGGCCAAGCACTGCCACCTGTTCGGCCCGGATGGCCGGGCCTGTACCCGCCTCATCTAGCGTTCTCATCCACCGGACCTTCCGGCCCAACCCAAGGAGACTGTCGTGAGTCATCCATCCACCCTCCGCAAACTGGCGGCCACCACCGCCACCCTGCTCGTCGCCGGCGCCCTCACCGTGGCCCAGGCCGCCGAGAAGGGCAAGCTCCTCATCTGGATCAACGGCGACAAGGGCTACAACGGCCTCCAGAAGGTGGGCGACGAATTCACCAAGAAGACGGGCGTGAAGGTCGTTGTCGAGCATCCCGAGGACGCCCCCGGCAAGTTCCAGGCGGCCGCCGAAGAGGGCAAGGGGCCCGACATCTGGATCTGGGCCCATGACCGCGTGGGCGAGTGGGCCGACAGCGGCGTCATCAACGCCGTGACCCCCGGCAAGAAGATCAAGGAGCAGATCGACGCGAAGGCCTGGCAGGCCTTCACCATCAAGGGCAAGGTGTGGGCCTACCCCGTGGCCATCGAGGCGGTCTCCCTCATCTACAACAAGAACCTGATCAAGACGCCGCCCAAGACCTTCGAGGAGATCTTCGCCCTCGACAAGAAGTTCGCGGCCCAGGGCAAGAAGGCCATCCTCTGGGACTACACGAACACCTACTTCACCATGCCCATGCTGGCGGCCAACGGCGGCTACGCCTTCAAAATGAACGCCGACGGCACCTATGACCAGAAGGACACCGGCGTGAACAACGCGGGAGCCGTCATCGGCGCCGAGCTGCTCACGAAGATGGTGAAGGAGGGCGTGATGCCCAAGGGCGCCACCTATGCCGACATGGAAGCCCAGATGGCCCAGGGCAAGCTCGCCATGATGATCAGCGGCCCCTGGGCCTGGGACAACCTCAAGAAGGCCAAGATCAACTTCGGCGTGGCCAAGCTCCCCAGCGTGGCCGGCAAGCCCGCCAAGCCCTTCGTGGGCTACATGGGCGCCATGATCACCAAGGCCGCCTCCTCCGCCGGGAACGTGGACATCGCCCGCGAGTTCATCGAGAACAACATGCTGACGCTGAAGGGGCTCGAGACCATCAACGCCGACGTGGCCATCGGCGCTCCGGCCAACAAGGCCGCCTACGCCAAGATGAAGAACGATCCCTTCATCCAGGTCTCCATGGCCAGCGCCACCGATGGCGTCGTCATGCCGAACAATCCCCGCATGGGCCGCTTCTGGGCCGCGATGGTCTCCGCCCTGAACAACATGACCGAAGGCCGCCAGACCCCGAAGGAAGCCCTGGACGCCGCCGCCAAGCGGATCCTCAAGTAGCCGTTCCTCCCGGCGCGGGGCGGGCCTCCGGGTCCGCCCCGCTAGCCGGGGCCCTCTTCCCGATTCGGATCCACCCATGCCCATGCCGCCGGTTCTCAAACGCCTCCTGCCGCCCCTCCTGATGGTCCTCCTGGGACTGGCCGGGCTGTACGTCGTCACCGTGGTCTACGCCACGGGCGAGACCCTACTGGCAGGCGTCATGCTCGTGACCCTGGTCTGTTTCGTGTGGATCTACACCTCGAAGAAGACCTACGCGTACCGCTACCTCTTCCCGGGCATCGGCGCGGCGCTGATCTTCGTCGTCTTCCCGATGCTCTACACCATCCGCATCGGCTTCACCAACTACAGCTCCACGAACCTCCTGACCTTCAAGCGGGCCACCCAGTACCTGCTGGAGGAGACCTATCGGGCCGAGGGCGCCACCTACACCTCCGAGCTCCATGCCGACGGCAATCACTGGAGGTTCCGCCTGGAGGACGCAGACAGCGGCGCCACCTTCGCGACGGAGCCCTTCGCCCTGGGCGCCGAGGGGACGCACCTCACGCTGAAGGCCCAGCCTGCTACTGGGCCGCTTCCCGGCGACGAGATGCCCCTCAAGGACCTGATCGACCGCCAGCCCTTCCTCAAGGGCATCACCGTGCTCATGCCTGACGGCGGCCAGGTGCGCATGACCGGCCTGCGGGAGTTCGCCCCCAGCCGGCCCCAGTTCACCCGCAACGCCGACGGCAGCCTCACGAACAACGAGACCCATGACGTCCTCCGGCCCAACTTCAAGACGGGGTTCTACGAGACCACTGGTGGCGAGTCGGTGACGCCGGGCTTCCAGGTGGACATCGGCTGGAAGAACTACGTCGACATCTTCACGGACACCTCCCTGCGCGAACCGCTGTGGCGGATCTTCACCTGGACCATCGTCTTCTCCACCCTGACGGTGGTGTTCTGCACCGCACTCGGCATGGTGCTGGCCGTGCTGCTGAGCTGGGAGAACCTGCGGTTCCGGGGCGTGTACCGGCTGCTGCTCTTCCTGCCCTACGCGGTGCCGGGCTTCATCTCGATTCTCGTGTTCAAGGGGCTCTTCAACAACAACTTCGGCGAGATCAACCTGGTGCTGAACGGCCTCTTCGGCATCAAGCCCACGTGGTTCTCGGATCCCTTCCTGGCCAAGACGATGATCCTCATCGTCAACACCTGGCTGGGCTTCCCCTACATGATGGTGGTCTGCATGGGCCTCATCAAGGCGATCCCCCAGGACCTCTACGAGGCCTCGGCGGTGGCGGGCGCGGGGCCGATCACCAACTTCTTCAGGATCACGATGCCGCTGATCCTCAAGCCCCTGACGCCGCTGCTCATCTCCTCCTTCGCCTTCAACTTCAACAACTTCGTGCTCATCAGCCTCCTGACGGGCGGGCTGCCGGACTTCCTCAACACCTCCACGCCGGCGGGCACCACGGACATCCTCGTGTCCTACACCTACCGCATGGCCTTCCAGGACTCGGGCCAGAAGTTCGGCCTGGGCGCCGCCATCTCCACGGTGGTGTTCCTGATGGTGGCCGTGATCTCGATGATCCAGATCCGGTCCACCCGCATCGCCGAAGACACCAAGCGCTGAAAGGAGACGCCATGGCCATCGTCATCGACAAATCCCAGCGCTGGCGCGTCGTCGCCGCCCACCTCTTCCTGATCTGCCTCTGCGCCCTGGTCATCTTTCCGCTGCTGATGGTGGTCTCCATCTCGCTCCGCCCCGGGAACTTCGCCACGGGGAGCCTGATCCCCACGACCATCAGCCTCGAACACTGGCGCTTCGCCCTGGGTCTCCCCGTGACCAACGCGGATGGCCAAGTGATCATCCCCGACCTGCCCGTGCTGCGCTGGCTGTGGAACTCCGTGAAGGTGGCCACCCTCTCGGCCACCACGGCGGTGCTGCTCTCCACCACCGCCGCCTACGCGTTCTCCCGGATGAAATTCGGAGGGAAGAAGGCTTCGCTCGTGGGGCTGATGCTGATGCAGATGTTCCCCACGATCTTGGCCCTCATCGCCATCCACGCCATCTTCTCCCGCCTCGGGCACACCTTCCCCGCCTTCGGCATCGACAGCCCCTGGGCCCTGGTGCTGGCCTATTCCGGTGGCATCGCCCTGCACATCTGGACCATCAAGGGCTTCTACGAGACCATCCCCGCCGAGATCGAGGAGGCCGCCACCGTGGACGGCGCCACCCCCTGGCAGGCGTTCTGGCGGGTGCTCCTGCCCATGGCCCTGCCCATCATCATGGTCATCTTCCTGCTGGCCTTCATCAGCGCGGTGAACGAGTACCCGGTGGCCTCCATCCTACTGCGCAGCCAGGACCAGCTCACCATGGCCGCGGGCATGAAGCAGTTCCTTTACCAGCAGAGGTACCTCTGGGGCGATTTCGCGGCCGCGGCCATCCTTTCCGGCCTGCCCATCGCCGTCGTCTTTATTCTCGTCCAGCGCTGGATGATCTCCGGCCTCACGGCCGGCGCCAACAAGGGCTGATCCGTTTCCCCCCCCAACCCGAGGGCCGAGCCCTCCCTTCCCCCAAGGAGTCACGCATGAGCCTCCGCACGACCTTCCTCAAGGCGATCGCCGTGATCGCCCTGATCATCACCCCCGCCCTCGCTGCGCCGCCCGAGGGCAAGATCCAGATCAACTACCACCGCTGCGACGGCAAGTACGAGCGCTGGGGCGTGCACCTCTGGAAGAGCCCCAACATGCCCCTGCCCGACATCGAGTGGCCCAACCCCATGATGCCCACCGGGAAGACCGACTTCGGCGTCTTCTGGCAGGTGGACCTGGAGGAGTTCAACACCGGCTCCAGGTCCCAGGTGAACTACATCATCCACAAAGGCGACATCAAGGAGCAGGGCGCCAAGGACATGGCCTTCGACGGCCGCGCCCACAAGGAGATCTGGGTGATCAACGGCGACCGCACCATCTACTTCTCCAAGGAAGAGGCCCTGAAGGACCACGACTGCACGAAGGACAAGAAGTAAATGAATGCCCCGGCGCCAGGGCCGGGCTGCGTCCGGCCCTGGCTGCCCTTGAACTCTGATGAGATGCCCATGACCAACCCTCTCCGCTCCTCCGCTGCCGTCCGCGCCCTCCTCGTGGCAGGCGGCCTCGCCGCGGCCTGGCTGCCCTCGCGGGCCCAGGCTCCGATGCCGGCTCCAGGGCAGGCTCCGGCGGCCGTCCCCGGCACCTTCGCCGAGAACCCCATCGTCTATTTCGTGATGACGGACCGTTTCGTCAACGGGGATCCTTCCAACGACCACGCTTACGGCCGCCAGCGAGAGATGAATCCCAAGGACGACGTGGGCACCTGGCACGGGGGCGACTTCAAGGGCCTCACCCAGAAGCTCAAGGAGGGCTGGTTCAAGGAGCTGGGCGTGAACGCCCTCTGGATCACCGCGCCGTACGAGCAGATCCACGGCTGGGTGCAGGGCGGCCAGCGGGAGTTCAAGCACTACGGCTACCACGGCTACTGGGCCCTGGACTACACGGTGATCGACCAGAATCTGGGCACGGCGGCAGACCTCCGCGACCTGGTGGACACGGCCCACGCCCAGGGCATCCGCGTGCTCTTCGACGTGGTGATGAACCACCCCGGCTACCTCGACCTCCAGACCGCCAAGGACCTGAAGGTGGACGTCCTGTGGGACGGCTGGGAGAAGGATCCGAATCTGCTGCGGAACTACCACAACTACATCGACTACAACTCCTTCAAGTTCGGCGATTGGTGGGGCCGGCCCTGGGTGAGGGCCGGACTGCCCGGCTACATTGACGGTGGCCGCAACGACCTTACGATGCAGCTGGCCTTCCTGCCGGACTTCCGGACCGAGAGCCCCGACTTCGTGAAGCTCCCGAAGTTCCTGAAGGAGAAGGCGGACACGAAGGCGGCGGACCTCCCCAACACCACCGTGCGCGGCTACCTCGTCAAGTGGCTCACGGACTGGGTGCGCGAGTACGGCGTCGACGGCTTCCGCTGCGACACCGTGAAGCATGTGGAGCCCGAGGCCTGGGCCGCCCTCAAGGCCGAGGCCGTGAAGGCCCTGGCGGAGTTCAAGGCCAAGAACCCCACCCGCAAGATCGACGACGCCCCCTTCTGGATGGTGGGCGAGTACTGGGGCGCCGGGCCCGAGAAGCACAAGCTGACGAGCTTCGGCTTCGACGCCATGATCAACTTCGACTTCCAGCAGGAGGACGGCGCCTTCGCCAGGCCCGAGAAGCTCTTCCGGGGCTATGCCCAGGCCCAGGCCGGCAAGCCCGTCCACATGCTGAACTACCTCTCGTCCCACGATACGGAGCTCTTCGACCGCACGCGGCTCATCGAGGGCGGCACGGCTCTCCTGCTGGCGCCTGGCGGCGTGCAGATCTTCTACGGCGACGAGACCGCCCGGCCGGAGGGGCCCATGCCCCGCACGGACAAGCAGCAAGCCACGCGCTCGGACATGAACTGGGGCAAGGTGGATCCGAAGGTTCTCGCCCACTGGCGCAAGCTCGGCACCTTCAGGGCCCGTCACCGGGCCCTGGCCACCGGCGAACACAGGCAGCTCGGCGACGCTCCCTACACCTTCAGCCGCGTCGAAGCGGCCAGCGGCGACCGCGTGGTGGTGGCCCTGGGCGCCAAGGGCCAGGTGAGTGTCCCCGTGGCCGGCGTGTTCCAGGACGGCGAGACCCTGCAGGACGCCTACACCGGACGCACGGCCACGGTGGCGGCCGGAAAGGTCGCGCTGGAGACCGACGGCGTCGTGCTGCTGGAGCGGGTGCAGGGCAAGGCCCATTGAATTTGACCTTCGCGCCGTTCGGCATGAATGGCGCGCTGAACATCGCACAAATCGGGAACGAAGGAGCCTGCATGACCACCAAGAAGCTGCCCCGGGTCGCGTACTTCTGCATGGAGTACGCCCTCGAGAGCTCGTTCAAGATCTACTCCGGCGGCCTGGGCATCCTCGCCGGCGACTACCTGAAGGGCGTGAAGGACCACGGCTATCCCATGGTGGGCATCGGCATCCGCTGGAAGCAGGGCTACGGCGAGCAGATGGTGGATCCCGCGACGGGCCGCGTGTATGACGCCTACAAGAACGCCAGTCACGAGTTCCTGGAGGACACCGGCGTCACCGTCGAGGTGGAGATCAAGGCCCGGCCGGTGAAGATCAAGGTCTGGCGGGTGAACAGCTATGGCGTGGATTCCCTCTACCTTCTGGACACCGACATCGAGGAGAACGACGGCGAGGCGCGCTGGATCACGGGCCAGCTCTACGGCTGGTTCGGCGAGGAGCGGGTGGCCCAGGAGATGGTGCTGGGCATCGGCGGCGTTCGCGCCCTCCAGGCCCTCCGCATCAAGCCCGATGTCTACCACTTCAACGAGGGCCACGCCCTGTTCGCGGGCTTCGAGCTGATCCACCAGCGCATGGCGAAGGGCGCCACCTTCGAGGCCGCCTGGGCGAAGACCCGCGAGGAGGTCGTCTTCACCACCCACACGCCCATCGTCCAGGGGAACGAGTCCCATCCCATCGACCGCTTCCTGTACCTGGGCGCCAACCTCGGCATGACGAAGGCCCAGCTCAAGCAGCTCGGCGGCAGCCCCTTCAACATGACGGTGGGGGCGCTGCGCCTGTCGCGCATCTCCAACGCCGTGGCCGACCTGCACCGCGTCACCTCCAACCAGATGTGGAAGCACATTGAGGGGCGCAGCGAGATCATCGGCATCACCAACGCCATCCACCGCCCCACCTGGGTGGACCATCGGATGCTGGAGCTTGGGGCCGGCTACGATGGCACGAAGAAGGCCAAGGACGCGCTCTGGAAGACGCACCTGGACAACAAGAAGAAGCTCATCGCTTTCGTGGAGGCCCGCACGGGCGTGAAGCTCGATGCGGAGAAGCTGCTCATCGGCTTCTCCCGCCGCGCCGCGCCCTACAAGCGCTCGAACTTCATCTTCACCGACCGCAAGTTCATCGAACCCCTGCTCAAGAGCGGCCGCCTCCAGATCGTCTTCTCCGGCAAGGCTCATCCCCTGGACGACAACGGGAAGCGCATCGTCGAAAACATCCTGGAGATGACCCGGAAATACCCCGGCAGCGTCGTGTTCCTGGAAAACTACGACATGGAGATCGGCCGCATGCTCACCCGCGGCTCCGACGTGTGGCTCAACAACCCGCGCCGGCCCAAAGAGGCCTCGGGCACCTCCGGCATGAAGGCCGCCATGAACGGGGTCCTGAACCTGTCGATCCTGGATGGATGGTGGCCCGAGGCCTGCGAACACGGCGTGAACGGCTGGCAGTTCGGCGACGGGTTCGAGAGCGAGGACGAGGCGGTGCTGGACAAGCACGACTTCAAGGCCTTCAAGAAGGTGCTGGCCGACGAGGTGCTGCCCGCCTACTACGATCGCCACGACGCCTGGGTGGACATGATGGCCGCCTCGATCCGGAGCACCCGTGACGCCTTCGGCGTCGAACGCATGCTCGATGAGTACTACAGCCGGATGTACAAGCGGGCCACCCGCTAGCTCCTCCGCAGGAGGTCCCATGTCCCGAACGGCCCTGTCCCTCCTGACCGCCAGCCTGGTCCTCATGCTCGCCTGCGGGGGTGGAGGCGGTGGGGGCGGTGGCACGGGCCCCTCCAACCCCAGCGCCTCCGCCTTGGATGCGGATCCGAACGCCACGCCGGCCCCTGACGCCAGCTACTACAAGGTGCCCAGCACCGCCCTCGGCCCCGTCTTCCGCGCCGGGACCGTGACCTTCTCCTACTGGAACCCCAACGCAGGGAGCGTGAGCCTCTGCCTCTACGCCCACTGGAACGACGCCCTGAACGCCCCTGCGGCGACCGTGGTCATGACCCGTGGGTCCGGCGGCGTCTGGAGCACCGGAGCCATCGCGCCTCCCGTTCAGAGCTTCTACGTCTTCAAGGTGGGCAGCGAGTACGTGCTGGACCCCTACGCCAAGTCCATGGCCCAGTGGGTGCGTACGCCCAGCGCCTCCATCCCCGGCGACAGCATCGGGAAGGGCGCGATCGTCGATCCCACCGCGATCGGTCCGGATGGTGGCTGGACGCCCTATGCGGGCGCCTCCTACTACTTCGATGGATCCGCCATGAGGGGGCCGGATGGCGCCAGCGCCCCCTACGCCTACGCCTCGAACCGGGACGCCATCATCTACGAGGCCGGCGTGCGCGACCTCACAGTGGACCCGAACCTCAGCGGCTTCGTCGCCGGGAATACCTGGGGCACGTTCAAGGGGCTCGTGGACTTGCTGCCTCACATCCAGAAACTGGGCGTCACCCACGTGCAGCTGCTCTGCCCGCTGGAGAACTACACCTACGATCAGACGAAGGTCGGCACCCGGGAGCTGGACATTACCAGGACCTCCGGCGCCAACTACAACTGGGGCTACGATCCGCAGAACTACTTCACCCCCACGGGCATGTACTCGGCGACACCAGACGATCCCGCCGCCCGCATCAACGAGCTGAAGACGCTGGTCAATGAGATCCACAAGCAGGGCATGGGCGTCATCCTGGACGTGGTCTACAACCACACGGCCAACAACGCCGTGCTGGGCGATACCGGCATCCAGGGCTACTACTACCGCAGCACCAGCCGCAACGGGGCCGGCAGCCAGGACGTGCGCTCCGAGGCCAAGATGGCGCGGAAGCTCATCGTGGACTCGGTCGCCTACTGGGTGCGGGAGTACAAGGTGGACGGGTTCCGCTTCGACCTCATGGGGGTGCTGGACACCCAGACGGTGAAGGCCGCCTACGCCGCGGCCACCTCCTACAACCCGAAGACCCTCTTCATCGGGGAGGGCTGGAACGGCTTCTACAGCGGGCCGGCCACGGACTACAACGGCGACGCCACCGCGGGCGCAGACCAGGGGAACTCCGCCCAGTTCCTCGGCCAGAACGTCGCCATGTTCTCCGACAGCTACCGCCAGGTGCTCAAGAACGGCTATCCCAACGACGGCCAGCCCGCCTTCCTCACGGGCGTCTCCCAGTCGGTGGCCGCCCTGTTCTCCAACATCGCCGGCGTGCCCACCAACACCAGCCCCGCCTTCGCGCCCGGCTCCACGGACAACGTGGCCAGCTACCTCACCTGCCACGACAACCTCTGCCTCTACGACGTGCTGGCCATGGCCACCGCCTCGCCCAAAACCGCCGCGGGCGACGCCGTACTCCTCAAACGGGCCCGGGTGGGCTATGCCGCGCTGCTCACCTCCCAGGGGCTCGCGTTCATCCACGCCGGGGACGAGATGTTCCGGACGAAGGAGACCACGGGGCTGTACGCCAACACCAAGTCGAACGGCGGCCGCTACTTCGTGGACAACTCGTACAACGCCTCCGACGCCATCAACCTGGTGGCCTGGTCCCGGGTGTACACGAACGGCAATCCCCTGGCCGGCGGTTTCACCAACTACGATACGACCCAGAACGGCACCCAGCTCTACCGCTACGTCCAGGGCCTCATCGTCCTGAGAAAAAGCACCAACGCCTTCCGCCTGCCCGACGCCGTGCGTTCTGCGAACCTGACCAGCCTTCCAGCCGGCGCCGGTACCAGCGCCCTGGCCTTCGGCTACAAGGCCGTGTCCTCGGACGGCACCGGCACCTACTACGTCTTCCACAATGCCGACACCACCGCGAAGACCTTCTCGGCGGACATCGACCTCACCACGGCCACCCTGGTCGCCGATGGCGCGACCGCCGGCACCGCGGCGATCTCCACGCCTACCGGCGTGGCCGTCAGCGGCACCACGGTGACGTTGGATCCGCTGACCTCGGCCATCTTCAGGAAATAGTCAGGGGGCTACTTCAACTCCATGAAGGTGGCCTCCACTTTCCGGTGGCCCGGAAAGCCGGGCAGGGGACGGCTGGTGCGCTTCGCGAGTCGCCCGTCGAAGACGTAGGGCCGCAGGACCGCCTTCGGATCCTTGGGGGCGAAGTAGAGCACCGCAGACTGGTGGTGGAGGGCCTGGGCCGTGAGGTAGCCCACCAGGGCGTGCTCGGCGGAGTGGTAGCCGCTCTTCCACTGGTGGATCTTGGGACCCTCCCAGGGCTCGAATTCAGGTCCGCCAGCCCCGCCCCACACCTCGTGGTGCACGGGGTCCACCATGCGGCGGAACCAGAAGTCCGTGGTGCGGGGCAGGGGCGCGGCTTGGGCGGGATCGCGCAGGGCCAGGGTCTCCGCCAGCTGGTCCAGCTCGGCGTAGATCCACCATTCCTTGCCCGGGTCCACGCTGCCGTCGCGGTGCAGGCGGGAGCCCCAGGTCCCGGAGTCCGGCAGGTAGGCCTGCTTCAGCACCGTCTTGGCGCCGGTGGTGGCGAGGTCCACCAGGGCCTGGTCGTGCGTGAGCCGGCCGATGCGCTCCAGCATCCAGTAGGCCTTGGCCGTGTGGCCGAAGTCCGTGTGGCGGGAGCCCAGCTTTTTCTGGGCGGGGTCGTGGATCGTGCCCCAGAACAGGTGCCGGTCGGCCTCGTGGTAGTCCTTCACCATCACGTCTGCCAGGCGCTTCAGGTCGGCGGCCCAGGCCCGGCGCTCCTTGGCGGGCAGAAGGGGCGTCATGAGCAGCAGGTAGGCGTTCACCTGGTCCAGCTGGGCCACCAGCTCCTGGCGGAGCTGGTTCTTGTCCGCGTCCTCCTTCACCACCCAGCGCAGGGCCTGCCAGTCGGGATTCCAGTACTGAGTGAAGATGTGCGCCTTCAGGCGCCGGATGTCCGCCAGCACCGCCTCGTCGCGGGTGAGGTACCAGTACATCGCCATGCCCAGCTCCGCGTAGGCCAGGTCCTGGCTGGTGCGGGCCAGCACCTCGGGCTTCGGCTCGCCCTTCTCGAACCAGGAGACGGCGCTGCCGGTGGCGGGATCCAGCGCCTTGGACCGGATGAAGGCCACGCCATCCCGGGCCAGCTCGAGCATCTTGGGATCGCCGGTCAGGTGGTAGGCCACACCATAGAGGTAAGTCTGGCGGGACTTCATGCGGACGTACTCGCGGCCGAACTCGGCCCGGATCCAGCCCGGCGCGTCCGCCAGCTCGGCGGGCGGCTTGGCCCAGTCCACGGCCTTGCCGTCGTTGCCCCGGAAGGTGGGGAAGTCGCCCAGGGGTGAGCCCCACGCGTCGGGGATGTTCCAGAAGGGCAGCAGGTCCTCGCGGAAGTGCCGCAGCCAGCGTTCGCCCGTGGGCAGGTCGGCCGGGGCCTGAGCTTGGACCTGGGCCTGGGATACCGGGGCCGGCTGCGCCCGGGCTGGCAGCCCGGGGGCGAAGAGCAGAAGGCTCGCGAACAGCACGAGGGGCTTGGACATGGGAACTCCGCCGGGGGAACCGGACCAGGATACCGGTGATCCGGCGGCCCGGATCCCGCGCCTACTTCCCGATCACCCGCACCATCTCCAGAAGCTTGCTGGAGTAGCCCCACTCGTTGTCGTACCAGGCCACCAGCTTGACGAAGGTGCCGTCCAGGGCCATGCCGGCATCGGCGTCGAAGACCGCGGTGCAGCTCTCGCCGCGGAAGTCCGTGGAGACCACCTTCCGGTCCGTGTAGCCGAGGATCCCCTTCATGGGGCCCTCGGAGGCGGCCTTCATGGCGGCGCAGATGGCTTCGTACGTGGTCTCCGTCTTCAGTTCGGCGGTCAGGTCCACCACGGAGACGTCGGAGGTGGGCACGCGGAAGGACACGCCCGTGAGCTTCTTGTTCAGCTCGGGGATCACCTTGCCCACGGCCTTCGCCGCGCCGGTGCTGCTGGGGATGATGTTCTCGAGGATGCCGCGGCCGCCGCGCCAGTCGCGGTGGCTGAGGCCGTCCACGGTGCGCTGGGAGGCCGTGGCGGCATGCACGGTGGTCATGAGGCCGCGCTTGATGCCGAAGGTGTCGTTCAGCACCTTGGCCAGGGGCGCCAGGCAGTTGGTGGTGCAGGAGGCGTTGGAGACGATGGCCTGGCCCGCGTAGGTCTCGTGGTTCACGCCGTAGACGAACATGGGCGTGGCGTCCTTGCTGGGAGCCGAGAGGACGACCTTCTTCGCTCCGGCCGCCAGGTGCTTCGAGGCCAGCTCCTCGGTGAGGAAGAGGCCCGTGGATTCCACCACCACGTCCACGCCCGCCTCGTTCCAGCGGAGCGCCGCCGGGTCCTTCTCGGCGGTGAGGCGGATCTTCCGGCCGTCCACCACCAGGTGGCCGTCCTCGAGGGAGATCTTGCCCCGGAAACGGCCGTGCACCGAGTCGTAGCGCAGCAGGTAGCCGAGGTAGTCGGGCTCCAGCAGGTCGTTGATGGCCACCACCTCCAGGTCCGGGAAGTCCTGCGCGGCGGCGCGGAACACCATGCGGCCGATGCGGCCGAATCCGTTGATGCCGATCTTGAGGGTCATGAAATCTCCTGAGGGGAAGGTCAGCGGAGCGCGGCGGCCTCGCGGGCCAGCCGGGTGACGGCGGCCCAGTCGCCGGCGTCCATGAGGGCTTTCGGGGCGAGCCAGGAGCCGCCCACGCAAACCACGTTGGGCTGCGCGAGGTAGGCGCCGGCGGTGGCGGGGCTGATGCCGCCGGTGGGGCAGAAGGCGAGGTCACGGAAGGGACCGGCCAGGGCCTTGAGCATGGGGATGCCGCCCGCCGGCTCGGCGGGGAAGAGCTTGAGGAAGCGGAAGCCCGCGTCCACGGCGGCCATCACCTCCGTGGGCGTCATGACGCCCGGCAGCAGGGGCAGCCCCGAGCCGGCCGCGGCCTCCAGCAGGGGACGGCTGAGGCCGGGGCTCACGGCGAAGGCCGCGCCCGCCTCGGCCACCTGCCGCAGCGCCTCGGGCGTGGTCACGGTGCCGGCGCCCACGTGGGCCCGGGGGAAGGCCTGGCGGATCTGTCGGATGGCCTCCAGCGCCACGGGGGTGCGCAGGGTGACCTCCAGGGTGGGGATGCCGCCTTCCAGCAGGGCCGCGGCCAGGGGCAGGGCCTGCTCCAGGCGGTCCAGGGCGATGACGGGCATCACCGGCGCGGCACGGAGGATCGTTTCGAGGGAGGTCGTCATGGCCGGCTCCGGTCGAAGGCCTCGCCGAAGGAGGTGGCCCCGGCCTCGGCCTCGGTGGCGTGGGCCCGGAAGAGCCCGAACAGCTCGCGGCCCGTGCCGTGGTCGTGGCGGGCCGGGGGCGAGGCCAGGGGGCGCGCGGCCCAGTCGGCGGGGTCCACCTTCACCTCCAGCCGTCCATGCTCAGCATCCAGCTCGATGAGGTCGCCGTCGCGCACCTTCGCCAGGGGGCCGCTGGCCAGGGCCTCGGGCGAGACGTGGATGGCCGCGGGCACCCGGCCCGAGGCGCCGGACATGCGGCCGTCGGTGACCAGGGCCACGTGGAGGCCCTGGTCCTGGAGGTTGGCCAGGGTGGGGGTCAGCTGGTGGAGCTCGGGCATGCCGTTGGCCCGGGGGCCCTGGAAGCGCACCACGGCCACGAGGTCGCCGGTGAGGCTCCCGGCCTTGTAGGCGGCCTGAAGGGCCTCCTGGCTGTCGAAGACCCGGGCGGGGGCCACCACGTGGCGGTGCTCGGGCTTCACGGCCGAGACCTTGATGACCGAGCGGCCCAGGTTGCCCGTGAGCAGGCGCAGGCCGCCGTTGGGATCGAAGGGCCGCGCCATGGGTCGCAGCACGGACTCGTCGCCGCTCTCGGCGGGCACGTCGCGCCAGACCAGCTCGCCGGCCTCCAGCGCCGGGGCCTGGGTGTAGGGCCGCAGGCCCGGTCCGGCCACGGTCAGCACATCGCCGTGCAGCAGGCCCGCGTCCAGGAGCTCGCGGATCAGGAAGCCCATGCCCCCCGCGCGGTGGAAGGCGTTCACGTCCGCCTGGCCGTTGGGGTAGGCCCGCACCAGCAGCGGCACATGGGTGGACAGCTCGTCGAAGTCGGTCCAGTCGATGAGAATGCCCGCGGCGCGGGCGATGGCCACCAGGTGCAGGGTGTGGTTGGTGGAGCCGCCCGTGGTCAGCAGGCCCACCATGCCGTTCACGATGGCGCGCTCGTCGATCACCAAACCCAGGGGCGTGTACTCGGAGCCGCCTTCCACCAGGGCCGCGGCGCGCACGGCAGCACGGCGCGTGAGCGCCTCCCGCAGGGGCGTGCCCGTGGGCACGAAGGAGGCGCCCGGCAGGTGCAGGCCCATGACCTCCATGAGCATCTGGTTGCTGTTGGCGGTGCCGTAGAAGGTGCAGGTGCCGGGAGCCCAGTAGGCAGCGCCTTCAGCCGCCAGCAGCTCCTCCCGCGTGGCCTTCCCGGCCTGGTAGCGCTGGCGGACCTTCGACTTCTCCTCGTTGGAGAGGCCGCTGGGCATGGGACCGCCGGGCACGAAGACCACGGGCAGGTGCCCGAACTGGAGGGCCCCGATGAGCAGGCCCGGCACGATCTTGTCGCAGACGCCCAGGCAGAGCGCCGCGTCGAACACGTTGTGGGAGAGCGCCACGGCCGTGGCCATGGCGATGACGTCCCGGGAGAAGAGGGACAGCTCCATGCCCGGCTGCCCCTGGGTGATGCCGTCGCACATGGCGGGCACCCCGCCGGCCACCTGGGCCGTGGCGCCCGCGGCGCGGGCAGCCTCCTTGATCCAGGCGGGGAAGGCCCCCAGGGGCTGGTGGGCCGAGAGCATGTCGTTGTAGGCGGTGACGATGCCCAGATTCGGTTCGAGACCCTCCTTCAGCGCGGCCTTGTCGGCGCCGGCGGCGGCGAAGGTGTGGGCCAGGTTGGCGCAAGAGACGTCGCAGCGATGGGGACGAGCCGCCCCGGCCTCCCGCAGCTGGGCCAGATAGGCCTCCCGGCCGGCGCGGCTGCGCTGGCGGATGCGATCCGTGAGGGTGGAGACGTGGGCGTTCAGAGCCATGGGGAGGTTCCTTCCCGGAGTCCCGGTGGGTCGGGTGTCTGTAACATTATTACTTTCTGTAAGCGGTTGCATGAAAAAAAGTCGTAGTATTTCTACATCCGGAGATCCCATGAGACCCCTGCCCGATTTCGACATGGTGCTGTTCGGCGGGACCGGCGACCTGGCCATGCGCAAGCTGCTGCCCGCGCTCTACCAGCAGGTGAAGGCGGGCACGGTGGGCCCCGGCTCCCGCATCCTCGCCGCCGCGCGCCGCGCGCTCACCCGCGAGGCCTTCCTGGAACTGGCGGAGACCACCTGCAAACCCTTCCTGGGCGCGGACTACGACGTCGCCACCTGGGCCGCCTTCGCGGAGCGCATCAGCTACTTCCCCATGGACGTCCAGTCCGAGGACAGCTATGGACCGCTGGGCGCGGCGCTGGGCCAGCATCCGGACCGCATCCGCGTCTTCTACTACTCCACCTCGCCGGACTTCTTCGCGGCCATCTCCGCCCACCTGGGCGGCGCGGGCCTCATCTCGCCGCACTCCCGCGTGGTGGTGGAGAAGCCCCTGGGCCACGACCTGGAGTCCTCGCGGGAGATCAACGACGCCGTGGGCCGGCACTTCACCGAGCGCCAGATCTTCCGCATCGACCACTACCTGGGCAAGGAGCCCGTGCAGAACCTGCTGGCGCTGCGCTTCGCCAACGTGCTCTTCGAGCCGCTCTGGCGGCGGGAGTGGGTGCAGGACGTGCAGATCACGGTGGCCGAGCAGCTGGGCGTGGAGGGTCGGGGCGACTTCTACGAAGGAACCGGGGCCCTGCGGGACATGCTGCAGAACCACCTGCTCCAGCTCCTCTGCATCGTGGCCATGGAGCCGCCCACGGCCAGCGATCCCGACGCAGTGCGCGACGAGAAGCTCAAGGTGCTGCGCTCCCTGCGCGCCTTCACCCCCCAGGATGTGGCCGCCAAGACCGTGCGGGGCCAGTACAAGGCCGGCGCCGTGGCGGGGCGGCCCGTCGCCGGCTACGTGGAGGAGCCGGGCGTGGCCCCGGAGAGCCGAACCGAGACCTTCGTGGCCGCCAAGGCGGAGATCGACACCTGGCGCTGGGCCGGGGTGCCCTTCTTCCTCCGCACCGGCAAGCGCATGCCCGAGAAGCTGGCGGAGATCGTCATCAACTTCCGCCAGGTGCCCCACTTCATCTTCGGCGAGGCCTCCCACGGCACCCGGGCGAACCGCCTCGTCATCCGCATGCAGCCGGACGAGAGCATGCGCCTCTACCTGGTGGCCAAGCAGCCCGGCGACGCCATGGCCCTCCATCCGGTGAACCTCAACCTCGACTTCGCCGAGTCCTTCCGCGCCCGGCGCCTGGAGGCCTACGAGCGGCTGCTGCTGGACGCCATCCGAGGGCGGCTCACCCTCTTCGTCCGCCGCGACGAGCAGGAGGCGGCCTGGCGCTGGGTGGAGCCCATCCTCGACAGCTGGGCCGCCAGCGAGGACCGGCCCAAGTCCTACACCGCCGGGAGCTGGGGCCCCGCGGCCTCCAGTGCCCTGCTCTCGCGGGACGGCCTGGCCTGGTCCGAGGAGGACTAGGTGTGTGTTCTCAGAGAGTTCTCTGACCAGGCCACGCTCGTCGCGGCCCTGGCCCAGGATGTGGCGCGGCGGCTGAAGGAGGAGCTCGCGCGTCAGGATCGAACGGTGCTCGTGGTCTCTGGTGGTCGCAGCCCCGTGCCCCTCTTCCAGGCCCTGGCCAGGCAGGTTCTCCCCTGGGAGCGTGTGACGGTCACGCTGGCCGACGAGCGGTGGGTGCCAGCGGAACATCCCGACAGCAATGAGGCCCTGGTGCGGGCCCACCTCCTGCAGGGCGCCGCCGCCGCGGCCAGGATGGCGCCCCTGTTCACGGGGGCCCTTACTCCGGAGCAAGGCGCTCCCGCCGTCTGCGCGGCCCTCGCGGAGCTGCCCCGGCCCTTCTGTCGGGTGATTCTCGGCATGGGCGAGGACGGGCACATCGCCTCGCTGTTCCCGGGGGCCGCGGAGCTGGCCGAAGGCCTGACCACGGAGGCCGCGGCCCTGGCCCTGCATCCCCCTCGCGCGCCCCATCCGCGCCTCAGCCTCTCCCTGCGCGCCCTGCTGGACACCCGCGACCTCGTGCTGATGATCTCCGGTCCCGCCAAGCGCCGCGTGTTGGAGCAGGCCCTGGAGGAGGGCCCTGTGGAAGATCTGCCGGTGCGTGCCATCCTGCGCCAGACCGCGGTGCCGGTCTCGGTATGCTGGGCGCCATGAGCCTCCTGACCCGCATCCAGGCCCTCCTGCCCGAGCTGCCGCCCTCGGAGCGGCGCGTGGCGGACCTGGTGCTCAACCATCCGGTGGAGGTGGTCTCCGCCCCCATCTCGCGGATCGCCGCCCTGGCCGACGTGAGCCAGCCCACGGTCATCCGGTTCTGCCGCCGCCTCAAGTTCCCGGGCCTGCCTGGCTTCAAGCTGAAGCTGGCGGGGGATCTGGGC
This sequence comes from Geothrix alkalitolerans, assembly GCF_022808885.1. NCBI lineage: Bacteria > Pseudomonadati > Acidobacteriota > Holophagae > Holophagales > Holophagaceae > Geothrix > Geothrix alkalitolerans. The sequence goes on from NZ_JAKZLE010000001.1 coordinate 160,123, forward strand.
GCCGGCATCCCCTTCGTCCACGACCGCCTGGCGGCCGGCGACGGCATGGACCGCCTGATCTCGAAGGTGTTCGACAGCGCCCTGGCGGGCCTGGCCCGGGGCCGGGACGCCCTGCGGCCCGAGCAGCTCGCCCGGGTCGTGGAGGCCCTCGACCGCGCCAGCCGCATTGAGTGCTACGGCCTGGGCAATTCTGGCGTTACGGCCCAGGACGCCCAGATGAAGCTGTTCCGCATGGGGACGCCCACGGTGGTGTGCACGGATTCCCAGATGCAGCGCGTCGCCGCGGCCCTGCTGCCCGCCGACGCGGTGGTGCTGGCCATCTCCAACTCGGGGCGCACCCGGAGCCTGCTAGAGGTCGTCGCCCTGGCGCGGCACTCCGGGGCCACGGTCATCGCCCTTACGCGCTCGGGCACACCCCTGGCGGAGGCCGCGAACCTGCTGCTGCCCGCGGACGTGCAGGAGAACCCCGAGGTCTACGCGCCCATGGTGGCCCGGCTCGTCCACCTGGCCATCATCGACGTGCTCACCGTGGCCCTGGCCCTGCGCAAGGGACCCGCGGCCATCACGCGGATGGAGGCCGCCAAGGTCTCCCTCCAATCGACCCGGGAGCCCCGCTAGGCGTCCTTCGCTATGCTTCCGGAACGGCTCCGGCCACGACCCAGGAGGGTAACATGCGACACCGAGGCGAACTGGTCCGGGCCCTGGCGCTCGCGGCGGCCCTGCTCCCCGGCCTGGCGGCCCCGGCCGCCGAGGCCGACCGCACCCAGTGGAAGCTCGCCAGCTTCACCTGGGTGAATCGGGTGGCCGCCGAGCCGGGGGCCCCCGCCAACGACCATCCCGCGAAGGTCTCCCGGGAGGCCATCCAGGTGGCCCTCGGACCCGTGGTGGCGCAGGTGGACGGGAGCGACACACCGCTCTTCGAGGCGAAGGAGCTGGCGGCCCTGGCCAAGGCCCTGGAGGAGGCCTTCGCCGTGGCCAAGCCCTCGGAGGACCTGGTCCTCCTGAGCACCCAGCGGCGGGGCGGCCACTTCATGGATCCCGCCTTCGGCGTGACCGCGCGGATCTTCGTGAAGGGGGGAACCCTGAACCTCATCGTCCACGACGCGCGGCTCGACTTCATGGACCGTTATTCCGCCGACCGCACCCTGCCCACCTTCGCCTACGGTTCCCGGAAGGCCGCGTCCGCGGTGTCCCTCCGCGGTCCGGGAGCCGCCCTGGTCCGGCCCGACTGGCTGGCCATCCCCCTCGCGGTGACGCCCGCGGCCCCGGCCACGGCCCCGGCTCCGGCTCCGGCCCCGGCTCAGGCGCAGGCCCCGTCCGCCCCGGCACCGGCCCCCGCCGCCGAGGCCCCGAAGCGGGACCAGGGCTTCTATGACCAGCAGTACCAGAGGCTCAAGGCCCTCAAGCGGATGCGGGACGAGAACCTGATCACCGAGGCCGAATACCAGCAGAAGCGAGAGGCGATCCTGAAGACGCTCTGAGGCCCGCCGGATACCGGCGCGTCCTTGCGGCGCGGCTTCGCGATACCCTGGGGGGTCCCCCCCGGAGTCCGCCATGTCCACCTACATCCTGTCCGCGACCCGCACCGCCGTCGGTTCTTTCGGGGGCGGCCTGAAGCCGCTGAATGCCGTGCAGATGGGCGCCCTGGCCATCACCGAGGCCCTGAAGCGGGCCGGCGCGGCGCCCGAGGCCGTGGGCGACGTGGTCATGGGCAACGTGCTCCAGGCCGGCAGCGGGCAGAATGTGGCCCGGCTGGCGGCCCTCAAGGCGGGCCTGCCCTTCTCGACGCCCGCCCACACGCCCAACCAGGTGTGCGGCTCGGGCCTCAAGGCCATCGCCCTGGGCGCCCAGTCCATCGCCATGGGCGATGCGGACCTGGTGGTGGCCGGGGGCACCGAGAGCATGTCCAACGCGCCCTACCTGCTGCCCGCCGCCCGCTGGGGCGCCCGCATGGGGAACGCCCAGCTCATCGACAGCATGATCCAGGACGGCCTCTGGTGCGGCCACGGCGACACGCACATGGGCATCACCGCCGAGAACGTGGCGGCCAAGCACGGCATCACCCGCGAGGCCCAGGACGCCTTCTCCCTCGCCAGCCAGCAGAAGGCCGCCGCCGCCCAGGCCGCGGGCGCCTTCGACCGTGAGGTGTTCACCGTCACCCTGGCGGGCAAGAAGGGCGACGTCCTCTTCAACCGCGACGAGTACATCAAGGCCGACGCCACCGCCGAGGGCCTGGCCAAGCTCAAGCCCGCCTTCAAGAAGGATGGCACCGTCACCGCCGGCAACGCCAGCGGCATCAACGACGGCGCCGCGGCCCTGGTGCTGGCCTCCGAGGCGGCCGCCAAGGCCCATCAGCCCATCGCCCGCATCCTCGGGTTCGCCCAGGCCGGCGTGGATCCCGCCACCATGGGCCTGGGTCCCGTGCCCGCCATCCAGAAGCTGCTGGCCAAGACCGGCGTGAAGCTCCAGGACATCGACCTCTTCGAGCTCAACGAGGCCTTCGCCGCCCAGAGCCTGGGCGTGCTGGCGGAGCTGCCCGAGCTCGACCCCGCCAAGGTGAACCTGCGCGGCGGCGCCATCGCCATCGGCCACCCCATCGGCGCCAGCGGCACCCGCATCCTCGTCACCCTCCTGCACCTGCTCCAGGACCAGGACAAGAAGCTCGGCCTCGCCGCCCTCTGCGTCGGTGGCGGCCAGGGCGTGGCGATGCTGGTGGAGCGGCTTTAGACCGAGAGCTACTCGAACACCACCGTCTTGTTCCCATAGGTCAGCACCCGGTGCTGGAGGTGGAGCCTCACGGCCCGCGAGAGGGCCAGGCGCTCCATGTCCCGGCCCTTGCGGACCAAGTCCTCGACCGTGTCGCGGTGGCTGACGCGCACCACGTCCTGATCGATGATCGGGCCCGAGTCGAGATCCGGCGTGACGTAGTGCGCCGTGGCGCCGATGAGCTTCACGCCCCGGGCGTGGGCCTGGTGGTAGGGTTGGGCCCCGGCGAAGGCGGGCAGGAAGCTGTGATGAATATTGATGACCGACGGGAAGGCCTCCAGGAAGGCGGGGCTGAGGACCTGCATGTACTTGGCGAGGATCACCAGGTCCACGTTCTCCGAACGGAGCAGGGCCAGCTCCTGGGCCTCGGCGGCGTCCCGGGTCTCGCGGGTGATGGGGACCATGTGGAATGGGATGCCCAGGGGTTCGACATGGCGGCTCAGCGTGGCGTGGTTGCTGAGCACCAGGGCGATCTCCGCCCCCAGCTCGCCGGCCTGATGGCGCCAGAGGAGGTCCAGGAGGCAGTGCTCCTGCTTGCTGCACCAGATGGCAATCCGGGGGACCACGTCCGAGAAATGGAGCTCCCAGTGGCCGCCCATGGGTTCGGCGATGTCCGCGAACCCCTTCCGGAGCCCGGCCCGATCGAGGTCCAGGCCCTCGACCTCCAGCTCGATGCGGCCCAGGAAGCGCCCGGCCTGGAGGTCCGAGTGGTGGTCCGAGTCGACGATGTTCCCGCCGTGCTGGTACACGAAGCCGGCCAGACGCGCCACGATGCCCTTCTGGTCCGGGCAGGAGATGAGGAAGATGGCCGTAGGGTTGGACATAGGTGATTTCACCCCAGGGCGGCCCGGCCCGCAAGCAAATCGGGCGGCCAGGACGCGGCCAGGCTGGTGGAAAGGAACCAAAAGACTGGAACCGCGAATGGCGCGAATTTGCGCGAATATGAAAGACATGTATTCGCGTGCATTCGCGCCATTCGCGGTTAGGTTTTTTTCATGATCACCCTCACCCACGTCGGCAAGCAGTACGACCGCATCCACACGGCCCTCTCGGACGTGAGCTTCGCCATCGATTCGGGTGAGTTCGTGTTCCTCACGGGGCCCAGCGGCGCGGGGAAGTCCACGCTGCTGAAGCTGCTCTTCCGCGAGCAGGTGCCCAGCAGCGGCGAGATCCAGCTGGCGGGGCACCGCCTCTCCGCCATGCCCGAGAAGGAGATCCCCCTGCTGCGCAGGAAGCTGGGCGTGGTGTTCCAGGACTTCAAGCTCATCCGGACCCGCACCATCTTCGAAAATGTGGCCTTCGTCCTGCGGGTGCTGGGCGTGAGCGCCGCCGAGCAGAAGCAGCGCACCTTCCGGGCGCTCAAGATGGTGGGCCTCCAGCACAAGCTCAGCAGCTATCCGCTCCAGCTCTCCGGCGGCGAGCAGCAGCGCGTGGCCATCGCGCGGGCTCTGGTGAACGACCCCCTGCTGCTGCTGGCGGACGAGCCCACGGGCAACCTGGATCCCGACCTCGCCCAGGAGATCATGGCCCTCTTCGAGCGCATCAACGGCCAGGGCACCACCGTCGTCGTGGCCACCCATGACCGCAGCCTCATCCAGCGCATGAGGAAGCGCGTCATCGGCCTCGACCACGGGCGCATCGCCTTCGACCAGCCGGCGCCCACGAGCCTGGTGACGGTGTAGGGGCAGTTCGGACTCTCGGCGCCGCATGGCCTGGAAGGGCGCTAATCTTGAATCTGCCTCGACCTTCGTCGTAGCCACCCGAGGTCCCATGGCCCAGCCCCTCACCGATGCCCGTTTCGTCACCTCCGCCTCCGACGCCCGGACGCTGGGTGTCTGCCATGCGGAGGTGGCCTTCGTGGGGCGCAGCAACGTGGGGAAGTCCTCGCTGCTCAACGCACTGGCCAACCAAAAGCAGCTGGCGCGGGTGTCCAAGACGCCGGGCCGCACGCGGCTCATCAACGTGTTCCTCACCGGGCCGGACCGCTGGATCGTGGATCTTCCGGGCTACGGCTTCGCCACCGGACCCGCCGCCGAGCGGGCCACCTGGCAGAAGATGATCGAGGGCTACCTCACGGGCCGGGCCACGCTGCGCATGGTCTTCGTGCTGGTGGACGCCGAAGTGGGCCCCACGAAGCTGGACCACCAGATGATCGAGTGGCTCCGCGCCGAGGGCCTGCCCCTCCGCGTGGTAGCCACCAAGGCCGACCAGGTGAAGCCCAGCAGAGCCCTGAAGCAGCGCAAGGATGTGGCCGCGGACCTGGGCCTGCATGCCGGCGACATCGCTTGGGTGAGCGCGGGCAAGGGCACGGGCATCCCCGAGCTGCGGCGCGAAGTGGCGGACCTGCTAGGGCTCTAGCGATTCGACCTTCCCGCCCCGCCACACCATGAACCGCCCCTCGTGGGCCCAGGGCAGGGCGATGCCGTTGGCTTCGACCTCGTGGGTGTGGAAGTGGCCGGTGAGGAAGGTGGCCGGGGCATGGGCCTGGGCCGCGGCGTGGAAGGCCTCGCGCGGGAAGGTGAGCTTGTAGGCGGCGTTGGTGGTGCGGAGCTTCCGCTCCATCCAGGCGGACACCTTCCGGGCCATGCCGGCGGGCATCAGGCGGAACACCAGCCACAGGGCCCCTGAGCGGGACACCAGGTTCCACAGGCGGTACTGACGGTCCGCGCTGTTGATGAGGTCCCCGTGCTCCCAAGCCAGGGATTCGTCCTCCAGCGCCCCGCCGATCCCCTCGCCCATCAGGTCGAACCGGGCCGCGTGGCGGTCCAGGAAGTACTCGCGGTTCCCCATCCACAGGCCCACCCAGCGGCCCCCGGCGCGGCGGGCGTCCGCCCAGGCGAGGAAGGCCCGTTGCGCCTCCGTTTCCATGCCCGGGAAGCCCACCCACACGTCGAAGATGTCGCCGAGGAAGAGCCAGTCGGCCCCCGGATGGGCCGCGGTGGCCGCCTCCAGGCCAGTGAGCGCGGCGTTCCAGTGGGGGTCTGCGACCAGGATGAGATCCCGGGCGGGGTCCGGCCTGCGCGGCGCCCCGCGGCGCCAGGAGAGGGCTCCCAGGCGCCGGGTGAACAGGAGGTGGAGGGAGCCCAGGGTCAGGCCCAACCCCCCGCCGAAGCAGTCCGCCAGCCAGTCGCCGAATTCGCAGGAGCGGCCGGGGACGAAGAACTGGTGCAGCTCGTCAGAGGCGCCGTAGAGGGCGACGGCGGCCAGGATCCACAGGTGCCGACGGTAGAGGGGCAGGCCGGTGGCGGTGTGGCGCAGCGTCCGGTCCAAGGCCAGGGCCAGCAGCGCGTACACCGAGGCATGGGCGGCCTTGTCCAGGGGGGGCGGCAGCTCGATCCCGCCCGGGTAGTGCCCCTGCGCACTCAGCCAGAAGATCATCCCGGCCAGGGCCAGGGGAAGGAGCCAGTACCCACGAAAGCGCATGGTCCATCGAACCACAGGCGATGGGGAGATGCGAGCCGGCGCTCCCACGCAGATCCTGGTCCGGGCGATCCCCGAAATATCAGCGCCCGGAGACCTTGCCACCGCCCGTGGAGGCCGTACCTTCCGGGCGTAGGCCCCGGATCTGGCCGCTCAGAAGCCGGAGGTTCCATGCCCAGGAGCTTCGATTCCCTCATCCCCAGCATCGAGCAGCGCGAGGCCGGGTGGATGCGCCTCCGGGAGCGCTTCGATCAGGCCCATCGGCCCCAGGCCCATCCGTCGGTGACCATCTCCAGGCAGTACGGGTGCGAGGGCTATGCGCTGGCCCAGCGGCTCAAGGTGCTGCTGGAGGAGGCCTCAGGCCAGCCCTGGAACCTGTTCGACAAGGCCCTGGTGGACCAGGTGGCCTCGGACGAGAACCTGTCCCGCCAGCTCCTGGGCCATCTGGGGGATGAGAGCCACGCGCAGGATGTCCTCCGGACCCACTTCGGCCACCTCACCCACGACGATGCCTACGCCAAGGTGGTGAAGCACCTCGTCCAGATCGCCATGGTCGGCAGTGCCATCATCGTCGGCCGGGGCGGTGCCGTCGCCTGCCAGGACCTGAAGAACTGCTTCCATTTCCGCCTGGAGGCCGGCTTGGATTTCCGCATCGCAACCATCGCCCGCCGTCTGGACATCCCCCTGGCGGAGGCCGAGAAACTGGTCCGGAAGCAGTCGAAGCTGCGGGAGAAGTTCATCAGCGAGTGCCTCCACGCGGATGTCACGTCCTCCCGCTGGTACGACGCCGTGTTCAACAACGAGCGCCAGAGCGTGGAGACCATCGCCCAGGCCTGTCGGCGGATCGTGGTCGGCGGCTGGCCCGATCCGGACTACTTCAGGCACGACCCGATGCGCGTGGGCCTGGTGATCCGGAGCTGACTCCTTCCATGGCCCGGGCCTGGCAGGTCGGGCAGTGGCCCAGGCAGGTCCAGGAGCAGGCGGGGCGCGCGGCCTTGGGTGCCGGCGGGGGGATGGGAACGGAGGCGGCCATGCCTCCAGGATAGCGCCGGGGAGGGGGCGACCGCGGGCGGTTGGCTCGGCTGGGCGGAGACAACTTGGACATGATGCTCAGCCCGCCGGGGGCCGGCTCGGAAGACGGCCTTTGCCGTCTCCCTCGCCACCCGGCTGGGCTTCGCCATCCGTGACTTCGACTCCCCTTGGGACATGAAGAAGGCCCGGCATGCGCCGGGCCATTTGGTAGTCCCAAGGGGAATCCCTCCGCGTCACCCCTGCGGCTGCGCCTTCGGGGTGACGCTCCGGCCGCACGGCTGGCTGCGCACGGGCCTCCGCCTGCGGCGGATCGGCCCGGACAGCCCCCCGGGCTGTTCGGGCCTGGCCCTACCTGCGCGCCAACCGTGACTTCGATTCCCCTTGGGACATGAAGAAGGCCCGGCATGTGCCGGGCCTCGTTGGTAGTCCCAAGGGGAATCGAACCCCTGTTTACGCCGTGAGAGGGCGTCGTCCTAACCGCTAGACGATGGGACCAGGAACCAAGTTTTGAGTGGTTGGGGAGGAAGGACTCGAACCCTCACCTGACAGAACCAGAATCTGTTGTCCTACCATTAGACCACTCCCCAACGAGTGGAAGATTCAATGTACCAGGTGTTGGGTAAAAGACAAGAGGTGGTTCCGGCAGGTGGGATGTAGTCTTCCAAAAAAGAAGGGATCTCCCGGAGGACCCATGGTGCGCAAACGGCCTGCCCCGTCCCGGCCCGTGCAGGCGCCCGTCACCGCGGACATGCCCACGCTGGCGGGGATCCAGCCTGGAGGCGACCTCCCCGAGACTCCTTCGGAGTGGGCGCTCGTGGCCTACGCGGGCGCGGCGCTGGGACGGATCTTCGCCCTGCGGCCGGGGGCTTCCCTCATCGGCCGGGCGCCGGACGTCCAGGTGGCGCTGCTGGATGGCGAGGTGAGCCGACACCATGCCAGGATCGGCGTGATCGGCGGCCAGCTGTGGCTGGAGGACCTCGGGTCCACCAACGGCACCCTGCTGAACGGCTCGCGCATCCAGGGGGCCGTGGCCCTGCATCCGGGCGATCGCATCGCCATCGGCGGCCACGTGCTGAAGCTGGTGGCCATGGACCCCCTCGAGCGCGCCTTCCACGAGACCCTGCTCGACCTAAGCACCAAGGATCCGCTCACGGGTCTGGCCAACCGCACCCGCGCCCTGGCGGAGTTCCAGACTCGCTTCGGCCTCAGCGTCCGCTACGGCCGGCCGCTGTCGGTGCTGATGTGCGACCTGGACCACTTCAAGCAGATCAACGACACCCACGGCCACGGCGCCGGGGACTTCGTGCTCCAGGTCTTCGGGGAACGGCTGCGGGCGACGCTGCGCGAGGCAGACCTGGCCGGCCGCATCGGCGGGGAAGAGTTCCTTGTGATCCTTCCGGAGACGGACCTGACTGGCGCGCGGCCCCTCGCGGATCGCTTCCGCAAGGCCATGGGGGAAGTGCCCGTGCCCCTTCCCGGCGGCGGGCTGCTGGTCACCTGCAGCCTCGGCATCGCCGAGCGGGCCCCCGGGGACCTGGATGCGGGGCAGATGCTGGCCCGGGCGGACGCCGGCCTCTACCGGGCCAAGGTGGAGGGGCGCAACCGCGTGTGCGCCCTCTGAGGAGGCCTCCTCAATGGAGGCGGGGTCTCCAAGGTGGCTACCATGGGCCCTTCCAGGCGGAGGCACGGATGGTTCTGCTCTTTCTCGTGATGGCCTTCGCCATCGGGCTGGCGGTGCCCCTCCAGTCGGCGGTCAACAACGCGCTCAGGGCCTCGCTCCACAGCGGCTCCATGCTGGCGGCCCTGGTGTCCTTCGCGGTGGGCACCGTGGCGTTGCTGGTGGTTTCCGCCCTCACGGGCCAGCCCTTCGCGGCGCTGGGCGGCCTCTCCCGCGTGCCGTGGTGGCAGTGGCTGGGCGGCTTCCTGGGAGCCTTCTTCGTGTTCGGGACGACCCTGCTCGCTCCCCGCATCGGCCTGGCGGCCATGGTGTCGCTCATCGTGGCCGGCCAGGTGTGCTCCTCGCTGGCCTTCGATCATTTTGGTCTCATCGGCCTCCAGGCCCGGGGCCTGTCCTGGATCCGCCTTCTCGGGGCCGGATTCATCCTGGCGGGCGCGGTCCTCGTGAACTTCGGCGACCGCTGGCTGGCGCGCTGAGGCCGGCCGCTCAGGCCTTGCGGACCCGCTCGGCCACCTTGTCGAGCGTGTCCCAGATCTGATGGCAGTCCTCGCAGGAGGAACGCGGATCGCCGCAGGGGAAGCCCTCGATGCCGATGCCCTGGCAGCGAGGGGTGCGGAAGAAGAACAGCAGCTCGCCGATGGAGGTCTGCATGCGCTCCCGGAGGGCCGCGTCCGGAAGGGAGCGCAGGTCCTGGATGAGCTTCCACTCGGCGGGGCTGAGTTCGGGGCGGTCGATGGTCTGGGGCATGGGAACTCCGCGCAACCTCAAGTATACGAAGAACCCTGAAGGTGGCCCTAAACGCCCTCCGAAGGCCTTCGTATCACCTCCAACGTTCTCTGACAACGCTGGAGGTTCCCATGTCCCTCACCCATCCCATCGCCGCGGCCATGGCCGCCGTCCTCCTCTGGGCCCCGCTCGCCGCCCAGACCCAGGTGATCCAGCCCGCCAAGGCGGAGAAGGTCACGGAGACCCGCACGGTGCCCCTGGCGGCCGGCTCGACGCTCAAGGTGAAGAACGTCAACGGATTCATCCATGTGGAGGCCTGGGACCGCGACGAGGTGCAGTTCACAGGCGAGTTCAAGCCCAGCAGCCGGGACGAGCAGGTGAAGGTGGTCCTCGAATCCGGGAAGAACGGTCTGGAAATCCGCGGCGAGTATCCCAAGCACCATGGCTGGGGTTCCTACCAGGGGCCGCAGTGCCAGATGACCCTAAAGGTGCCGCGCCGCGTGGTTCCTTCCCTGGAAACCGTGAACGGTGAAGTGGCCCTCAGCGGAACCCGAGGCGCCGCCAGCCTCACCACCGTGAACGGCGGGGTGCGCGCCGTGGACCTCGGGGAGTCCCTGCAGGCCACCACGGTGAACGGCGCCGTCACCCTGGAGCGGGTGCAGGGTGGCCTCACCATCCAGACCGTGAATGGCGCCATCAAGGGCTTCGGCCTGGACGGGCAGGGCCGCGGGGTCAAGGCCGAGACCGTCAATGGCGCCATCCACCTCCAGATCGCGGGCCTGAAGGGGCACCTCACCGCCACCACCATGAACGGCGGCATCACCTTCAAGACCAAGGGCGCCGAGCAGGTGGAGGTGACCAAGCGGCGGGTCACGGCCACCTTCCCCGGAGGGGATCAGGACATCGAACTGAGCACGGTGAATGGCGCGATCACGCTCGATTAGGCTTCCGGGAAACCTGATGCGGCGCTTGATCTCCGCCCTCCTTCTCTGCGCCTGGGCGCTGGGTTTCGCGCAGGCGCAGGGTCCCGCCCCCGAGGCGATCCTGGCTCTTGAGCCCTACCGGAAGACCATCGCCCTCCGTGCCACTGTGGGCGGCATGGAGGGACTGTTCCTCTTCGACACGGCGGGAGGACTCTCACTGATCTCCCCCGGTTTCGCCCGGAAGATCGGCCGCCAGCCCTGGGGCCGGTTGACGGGTCACCGGATGATGGGCCAGCGCCTGGACACCCCGCGCTGTGACGACCTGGAGGTGAAAGCGGGGAGCCTGATCCTGAAGGCGCCGGTGGTTGGGATCCTGGACATCAGGGCCCTCTTCCCCAAGGACGCGGCCCCCGTGGATGGCAGCCTCGCCCTGGATCTCTTCGACGGGAAGGCCATCACCCTCGACTTCCCGGGCGGCCGGCTCATCGTCGAGACGCCCGCAAGCCTGGAGGCAAGGGTCGGGAACATCCGGCCGCTGCCCCTGCGCCTGGCCCGTGAGTTGCAGGGGCGCGCCCTGTCGGCCAATGTGGGTGTGCCTACCGCCAAGGGAACGGTGTGGATGGAACTCGATTCGGGAAACGGCGGGACGATCCTCGTGTCCAAGCCCTACGCGACGCTCGTTGGGCTGGATCCTGACAAGGAGGGCCCCCAGCAGGCGTCCTTCGAGGTTGGGCCAGGTCTCCGCGCCGTCGGGCCGGCATTCACGCCCGACATGATCCTCGACGGCAACCTCGGCATGCCCTTTCTGAAGGACAAGGTCGTCACCCTCGATCTGGCCGCGGGCCGCCTGTGGATCGTTCCAAACCCCGCGCCGCCGCCTCATTGACCGGGGGCCATTCCAGCCACGGGAGCTGGTGGAGCCGGCTCTCGCCGTAGATAGGCGCCCAAAGAGTCGTAAAAGAAATTTTGATATCGGATTGACAGGTCCTAATTTTATCTCATCCTGTTCCGGTCGGAGGACGGACCCTCGGACATCGGATGGATACCCCGTGAGCGGAAAGCGTCGCCTCTTCCTGTTGAGCGTCCTCGCCAGCGTCTTCGCGGGCGTCTTCGTGGGGTCCGGGGCCTACACGTTCGTGGCGGCCCACGGCACCTCGTACCTGTCGAACGATCCCCAGGTCTGCGTGAACTGCCACGTGATGCGGGGGGAGTACGACAGCTGGCGGCACGGTTCGCACCATGCGGTGGCCGTGTGCAACGACTGCCACCTGCCCCACGACAACGTCGTGAACAAGTTCTTCGTGAAGGCCAGCAACGGGTACCACCATTCGAAGGCCTTCACGCTCCTGAATTTCGCGGAGCCCATCCGCATCAAGCCCGGCAACGCCAAGGTGCTGGAGGACAACTGCATCCGCTGCCACGGCGAACTGACGGGCGAGATCACCGCCCACGGCACCCTGGGCGTGCCCACGGACCCGACCCAGAAGGCCGACCTCTACGGCTGCGTGCGCTGCCACCAGGAGGTGGGCCATGGGCCCATGGGCTGAGCTTTCGACCGACCTGACCACCTACTCCTGATCCCAACCCCGATCCCACTTCAAGGCGCGTGGCCCGCCACGCGGGAGGAACCCCAGATGACCGACAACCCCACCCCGTTCTTCTCCCGGCCCGTGGTCCGGATGGGCCTCATCGCCGCGGGCGCCGCCGTGGCGACGGTGCTCGTGATGGCCCTCTACGCCAGCATCACCACCCGCAAGGCCGAGGCGAAGCAGACCAGCTTCAAGCTCGTGGACCTCGACGAGAAGGTCGTCGATCCCGCCCTGTGGGGGAAGAACTTCCCCCGCGAGTACGAGACCTACCTGAAGACCTCCGAGAAGTACAACACCAAGTACGGCGGCGCCGGCAGCGAAGCCCTGCCCAAGAGCCGCATCCTGGAGGACCCGCGGCTGGTGACCATCTTCGACGGCTATGCCTTCGCCATCGACTTCAACCAGCGCCGCGGCCACGCCTACATGCTGGACGACCAGCGCAACACCAAGCGCGTCACCGAGCGCAAGCAGCCCGGCTCCTGCCTCCACTGCCACGCCTCCAACACGGTGGCCTTCCGCGAGCAGGGCCTGAAGGCCGGCGCGCCCGGCACGCTGGATGAGGACTTCACCAGCGCCAACGCCCAGGCCCAGCTCATGGCCGGCTTCGAGGCCGTCTGCAAGATGCCTTACGCCGACGCCACCAAGCTCGTGAAGCACCCCGTGGCCTGCATCGACTGCCACGACCCCAAGAACATGGCCCTGCGCGTCACCAAGCCCGGCTTCATCCGCGGCATCGTGGCCCTGGCCAACAGCCCCGAACCCGTTCCGCACCTGCCGTCCATCGAGAAGTGGCGCAAGGGCGACCGCGCCACGCCCTATGACGCGAACCGCGACGCCTCCCGCCAGGAGATGCGGTCCATGGTGTGCGGCCAGTGCCACGTGGAGTACTACTGCGGCCCCAAGGTCACGCTCTTCTTCCCCTGGAACAACGGCCTGAAGGTCGAGCAGATCGAGGCCACTTACGACGGCTACAAGTTCCCCGATGGCCACCGCTTCTTCGACTGGCAGCACGGCAAGACCGGCGCCGAGGTCCTGAAGGCCCAGCATCCCGAGTTCGAGATGTGGAGCCAGGGCATCCATGCCCGGTCCGGCGTCTCCTGCTCCGACTGCCACATGCCCTACGTCCGCGAGGGCGCGCTCAAGATCAGCGACCACCAGGTGCGCAGCCCGCTGCTCAACGTCTCCCGCTCCTGCCAGACCTGCCACCGCTTCCCCGAGGAAGAGCTGAAAGCCCGCGTGACGGCCATCCAGGACCGCACCAAGGCCCTCATGGACCGCGCCGAGGATGCCGTGGTGAACCTCATCAACGACATCGAGGCTGCCAAAAAGGCCGGTCTGGACGAGGCCAAGCTCAAGCCCATCCTCGAATTCCAGCGCAAGGCCCAGTGGCGGGTGGACTTCGTGAACGCCGAGAACTCCATGGGCTTCCACGCGCCCCAGGAGGTCGCCCGCATCCTCGGCGAGGCCATCGACTTCGGCCGGCAGGGCCAGGTGGCCCTCCGCGATCTGGGCGCCTCCAAGTCGGCCCGGAAGTAGGCATCTCCTCTTTGCACCCCGCGGGGCCGGCTCAGCCGGCCCCACTTGCGTCAGGGGGTAGCATGGAAGGAACCGATCCCACCTATGACCTGCTCCGTGCATTCGGAGGCGTCCCATGGCCCGTTTCCGCCTGATCTTCCTGGCCCTGATCCTGAGCCTGGGCCTGAGCCGCGGGCTCGCCGCCCAGTCCCACCTCGCCGAGGGCTTCACGGGACTGCCCGCCGGCGCCACGGTGGCTGTGATGCCGCTGGACGTGGAGCTGTTCGCCGTGACCGCCGGCGGCGTGCTGGAACCCCGGGCGGAGTGGACCACCAAGGCCATCGCCAATCTGAAGGAGGCGCTCCGCCTTCGGAAGGCGGGGCAGAGCGGGACCTTTGTGCCCGTGCCGCCCGGGGACGGAGAGCTTCTGGCGGAGCTCAACCACTTGCACGGCGCCGTGGCCCGCGCCATCGACCTCCACCACTTCGGCAGCTGGAAGCTGCCCAGCAAGGCCGGGAAGCTCGACTGGTCCCTGGGCGAGGAGGTTGCCGAAATCCGGAAGCAGGCCTCGGCGGAGTACGCGCTGTTCATCTTCCTGCGGGACAGCTACGCCACCGGCGGCCGGGTGGCGACCATGGTCCTCTACGCGGCCCTGGGCGTGGGGGTGGGCGGAGGCGCCCAGGTGGGCTACGCCTCCCTGGTGGACTTGAAGACGGGCCGCATCTTGTGGTTCAACGAGATGGCCAAGGTCACCGGAGATGTGCGGGAACTGGAACCCGCGAAGGCCACCCTCGGCCATCTGCTCAAGGAATTCCCGGAGTAGGGTGTGGACCGCCGCGACTTCGTCGGAACCTGCGGGTGCTGCGGCGCCATGGCCCTCCTGGGCCCGGCGCTGAGAGCGGCGCAGGGCTGGACGCCGCCGCCCCGGATCCCACGGCCCTCGCCGAAGACGGATGAGGGCGGCCTCTGGGCCCTCATGGACCGGGAGGAGGAACGCCTGCGCCAGAGCTCCTTCCTGGTGCGGGACGGCGCCCTATCCGCCTATGTCCACACCATCACCTGCCGTCTGGCCCAGGCCCACTGCCCGGACGTGCGCACCTACGTGGTCCGGTCCCCCTACTTCAACGCGAACATGGCCCCCAACGGCATGATGCAGGTCTGGACGGGGTTGATCCTCCGGGCGGAGAACGAAGCCCAGCTGGCGGCGGTGATCGGCCACGAGGTGGGGCACTACATGGCCCGCCATTCGGTGGAGCGCCTCCGGGACGCCAAGTCGCGGACGGCCTTCGCCCATGTCCTGGGCCTGGTGCCCGTGGCCGGCACGCTGGCGGGCCTGGGCGTCCTGGCCGGGGCGTTCGCCTACAGCCGGAACCACGAGCGGGTGGCCGATCAGATCGGGTTGGAGCTGATGGCCGCCGCGGGCTATCCGCCCCTGGAGGCCTCGAAGGTCTGGACGAACCTCCTGGCGGAACTGCAGGCGGAGAAGGACTGGACGGGCGACGCCTCCTCCCGGAGCCTCCTCTTCGCCACGCACCCCACGGAGAAGGAGCGCCAGACCAAGCTGGAGGCCGCGGCCAAGGCCCTCGGCCAATCGGAGCTCGACCCCCGCGCCCCGGCCCTCCGGCAAGCTACGGCGCCCTGGCGCCAAGTCTGGCTGGAGGACGAGCTCCGGCGTCGCAAGTTCGGCGAGAGCCTGGCGCTGCTGGACCGGCTCACCGCGGCGGATCCACAGGATGGCCAGGCCGCCTACTTCCTCGGCGAGGCCTACCGCCTGCGGGCCTCGGAGGGGGACGGCGAGCGCGCGCTGGCCGCCTACCAGAAGGCCGCGGGCCTGCCGGGCGCGCCGCCCGAAGTCCACCGGGCCCTGGGCGTCCTCCACCGCAAGGCCGGACGGCTGCCCGAGATGCGGGAGGCCTTCGGCCGGTACCTGGCGGCCCGCCCCGATGCCGAGGACGCCGAGATGATCCGTTCCTATTTGACGGAAGGGGGTTGAGATGAACCTGAAGCCCGTGCTCCTCGTCGCGCTCCTCGCCTCGCTGGTGCTGCTGGCCGCCTGCGCGAAACCGGCCACCTGGGTGGGCGTCACGCCCGGGGAAATGGTGGTGTGCGAGCGTCTGGCGGTCCGCATCGACGGCGCCTGGAGCCGCCTCGAGGGCACCCAGCAGCCCAAGCATGATATCTGGACCTCCGAGGGCATGCCCCTGGACCAGCTCCACTTCTATGCAGGGCTCGCCGAGGGGGAGGCCTTCGTGGTCGTCAAGGACCGTCCGGCCGACAAGCCCATTCCCCGCTTCCGGAAGGACATGCAGGCCCAGGACGTGGTGGAGATGTACGAAGCCTTCGCCAGCCGCGACGGCAGCGTCTTCAAGCTGGAGAAGCTGGCCCCGGCACGGTTCGCGGACGAGAGCGGCTTCCGGTTCGAGTTCAGCCGGGTGAGGAAGGGCGACGAGGTCCGCACGCGGGGCGTGGCCTACGGGGCCATCCATCGCGGCGAGCTCTTCCTCATGGTGTACGAGGCCCCCAGGATCCACTACTTCGCCAAGCACCTGCCCCAGGTCGAGGCCATCGCCCAGTCCGCGCGCCCCCGCGAGAAGGGCTGACCAGAGAAGGGAATCGCTTGACGAAGGCCGGTGACCTCCGGAGGCTGGAGCCAATGATTCCACGTCCGCCGGAGGCTCCGATGCAGAAGCTGTCCATCGTTCCCGCCCTGCTGCGCCTCATCTCCGAGGGCAGCTTCTTCAAGCAGGTCTTCTCCTGGCTCCTCCGGCTGTGGACCGTGGCCGCCCTGGTGGCGGGAATCTGGCTGTCCATCGAGCTGTGGCGGGGCGGCGGGACGAGCACCCAGGCCATCTTCGGACAGCTGATCTTCCAGGTCGCCCTGGTCCTGGCCGCCTACCTCGTGGCCCACCTGAGCTGGGTGCGGGCTCAGGACGTGGCGGCCATGCCCCAGATCGCCGGTGAGGTGATCATCCCTCTCACGCGGCTGCTGCTGCGGCTGGGTGGGGAGCTCTACGCCAGCCTGATGGCCGTGGCCAGCGTGGGCGGCGCCCTCATGATCTGGATCAGCGCCGGGGAGGCGCGACCTGACTTGGGCGAGCTGCGCATGCTCCTGCCTGCCGCCGGCGGCGACCCCTTCCCTGCGGGCCTGGCCATGCTGCTCGCCGGCCTGGCTTCCGCCGCCCTGGGCCTCCTGGGCGGCTACCTCGCCTCCGAGCTGCTGGGCCTGCTCTGCGCCATCGAGAGCAACACGCGGAAGCAGGGCTGAGACCTAGCGGTACCGGGCCGCCATGGCCTTCAAGGTGGCCGCCAGATGCGCCCGCAGGGCCTTCGGCTCGAGCACTTCCGCGTCGGCGCCCAGCTGGAGGATGTAGCGGGTGGGGCCGTGGAGGTCCGTCGCCATGAAGCTGAGCAGGACGGTGCCGCCCTTCTCCTTCCGCACTTCGATCCGGGGCAGGGCGGGGGGGGCGTCCTGCAGGGACTGGGGCCAGTTGGAGCCGCCCACGCGCACCTGCACCTGAAAAGGTGCGCCGGGGCTGAACCAGCCGCCGATCTGGAGGTCCCGGGCCTGTTCGAGGGGGCGTTTGTCGGGGATGAGGCCGCGCCGTGAGAGGGCCCTGGCCTCCACGATGCGGGCCAGGCGGAAGTGGCGGGGCTCCTGCTTGGCGGGGTCCCAGGCCAGCAGGAAGGCGCCGCCGGAGAACACGTCGTGGGTGAGGGTGAAGGGCACCACCGTGCGCGTGCCGGTGCGGCCCGTGGAGGCGGCGGCATAGGTGAGCTCCAGCTCGCGCGGCCCCTCCGGGTGGCCCAGGGCCATCAGCACCTGGGAGAGCATCTTCGTGTCCAGGGCCTGCTGGTCGTCGGCGGCTCCGCGCACGCAGACGTGGGACTGGAGGGCGTCGAAGAGGTTCCGGTCGCGGCTGCTGAGGTGGCTGTCCGCCAGCGCGCGCAGGCCCTCGAGCTGGTCGTACCACATCTCCGTCGCCGTGCCCTCCAGGGCCATGAGCGCCACTTCCAGGGCCAGGCGGGCGTGAGGCGTGATCTTGCTGTCCCAGTCCGGGGCCTTCTCCAGGGTGAAGTGGATGACGGCGGGCCGGCCTTCGCGGGCCTTGCCGAAGCGCGCCCCCTGGTCCTCCAGCAGCGCGATGGCGCGGTCCACGGTGCGCATGGCCACGCCGCCCAGCTTCCGGACCAGGGCGGCCTTGGTGATGCCGCGCTCCCCGGCGTCCCGGATGGCGTCCAGCACCGCCTGAAGACGCTCCGGCTTCACGAGGCTGGCCCCGTCCGGACGGTGGGATTCGGGGGCCTTGCGGGACGCGGGACGGGCCATGGCGACCTCCTGGGGACCATGATTGGCCAGCGACTGTCCAGAATCAAGGCAGGAGGGCGGCGGGCTCCGGCTATCGGTCCGTGGCCGTTCCGAGGGGGGCCCAGAAAGCCTTGAATGGTGTCGGATCCCATGGGGTTTCGTGGTGGCGGAAGCGGGCCAGGAGGCCGGTGGCCGGGGCGGCGGAAGGGGCCAGCACGGCATGGGCGCCGGCGAAGAGGGCGCTCCAGAGGGCCGCGCGGAGGGCAGGCTCGCCCAGGCGGGCCAGGGGCAGGTCCACGCGGGTGTCGTGATCCCAGCCCAGAAGCCCGTTCAGGCGCCGCAGGCGGACCATCAGTTCGCCATGGGTCAGACCTGTCGTGAAGGGTGTGCCCTCGGTGACGACCTGTTCCCGGGCATGGTAGGCGCTGCGCCCGGCTTCGGTGTTGAAGCGGGGGCCGCCCAGGACTTCCGTGGGCACGGATTGCCCTTCCGGCTCCCACGCCAGGCCTGAGGCCGCCGCGGCCAGCTCGGCGGCCCAATCCCAGATGGTGCCCGTGGCGCTGAACACCGCCGCGGGGGGTGAGGCAGCCAGCAAGCCCAGGGCCACCCCCTCGACGCGGTTGCGCAGCTGGGTGTAGCTCAACGTTTCCCACCTGGGGGCCGTCAGGGCCGGGCGGCCCTGGAGGCGGGCCGCGCGCTGGATGAGGAGGTCCCGCAGGGTGGAGGCCATTCGATCTCCCGGGACCAGTTTGGCCGGACCCGTGCTCCGGATTGCAACCTGAAACCTGTGATCAACCCTTTCTCGGAAGGGCGGGTCAGAGGGGTGTCCGCTTCCCCCTTCATCCGGAGCCCGGCTCCGCCCCATGGAGATTCCCATGCGCCCTGTTCTCCGCGCTTACCCCCTGCTGGCGCTTCCCCTGGGCCTCACCGCCCTGGCCCTCGGCCTGGCCTGCGGCGGCGGTTCCTCCAGCAGCACCGCCGGCTCCGCCACGCCCATGGGCACGGCGGCCGTCATCCTCACCGACGCCCCGTCGGACCAGTGGTCCGCCGTCGAGGTGGTGGTCACCCAGGTGGCCTTCCTGAACAAGGCCGACCACACCAGGGAGGTGGTGGCCTTCCAGGGCGCCAGCGCCAAGATCAACCTGGTGGACCTGGACAGCGTGGGCGAGCTGCTGGCCTCGGCGCAGATCCCCGCGGGCACCTACGATGCCCTGCGCATCACCATCGATCCCACGAGCGTGAACCTGGTGAAGGCCGATGGCACGGCGGTGCCCTCCAGCCAGGTGAAGGTGGCGGGCGGCAGTGTCCTCGTGAACCTCAGCTCCGACCTGGTGGTGACCGCAAACGGCAGCAATGCCGTCCAGCTCGACTTCGACCTGAGCCATCCCCTCTTCCTGGTGCAGCTGCCGGACGGCACCTGGGTGATGAACCTCCAGGTCAGGCACCGTCCCAACGTCAACGGCATGACCGGCGTGGCGCAGCTGATGTTCCGCCATCGCAAGGGCACCATCGCCTCCGTGGGCACCTCGAGCTTCGTGCTCCACTCGGACGCCGGCAACGACCTGACCGTGAACGTAGGCACGGGCGCCTGGTTCTTCGACGCCGATACCAAGACGGTCGGCAGCCTCGCGGGCCTGGCCGCCGGGAAGTACGCGCTGGTCTCCCTGCGCATGCAGCCGGATGGAAGCCTCTGGGCGGTGCGCGTGTGGTACAGCGTCAACCCGCTGCAGTCCTGGGCGCCCGAAGGCCATGTCTACGGCGTGGACCAGGCCAACGGCCTCATGGTGGTCAGCTCGGGCAACGGTACGCCCCGGACCATCGCCATCGATCCCGACACCGCCTTCACCTACCACATGGCCCAGTCCTTCGGTACCGGATCGGCGGCCCTCGCCAACCTGTGGACGGGCTTCAAGGTTCAGGTGCAGGTGAAGGACCCCCTGGCCACGCCCATGCACGCGCAGTCCGTGAACATCCAGCGCGCCGTGGACGGCGGCCGCATCAGCGCGGCCTCCACCAGCTCCTTCACCTACCAGCACGCCAGCGGCGACCGGACCCACGCCTATGACAGCGCCTTCGCCTGGTGGTACGTGGGCTTCCCCGGCATGACGTCCAGCAGCGTCAGCGCCTTCTCCTCGGCCTGCTCCGGCATGGGTATGGGCATGATGGGCACGGGGGCGGCCTCCCCCGACCTGATGCCCCGGGGCCTGAGCGACCTGGTCTGGAACACCGGCACCAGCGCCTGGGATGCCAACAATGCCATCTTCATGCCCGTGGCCCTGCCGCAGGGCACCATCAGCACCTCCTACAACGGCGGCCAGCTGGGCTTCACCTTCGTGGATTCCACCGCCGCCACCCAGACCGTCACCGTCACCTTGAACACCACCGTGGGCGCGCAGCCGCTGGTGCTGGAGGTGTCCAGGCAGAGCGGCGCCATCACGGTGACTCCCGTGGACGCGACGGCCTGGGCCACCAAGCTCGTGACGGCCACCCAGGCCCGCGTGGCCGTGGTGCCCAAGCCCGACGGCACCTATGCCGCCTACGCCGTGGTGGTGTTCACGGGGTTCTGATCCACCGACCGGCTTGACCAGGAAGCGGCGCCTCCAGGCGCCGCTTCCTGGTTCAGGCCAGGGCGGCCATGGCCCCGACGTTGAAGGCCGGATGCTGGTCCATCAGCGGGCGGGGAGGGGGGATGTGGCGGACGTCCCGGAAGCCCGCGTGGCGCAGGCAGTCGTCCCAGGCCTCGGGGGTGAGGAAGCCGTGCCGGGGCCGCCAGCGCGGGTCGAGCTTCACCTCGGTGAAGCTTCGGATGAAGCTGAAGAAGAATTCCAGGTAGAGGGGCGTGTCGAGGGTGGGCTTCAGGCACTCGCCGATCACGAGCCGCCCGCCGGGCCTCAGCCGGCTCCGCAGGTCGAGCAGGGTGGCTTCGAGATCCCGGGCCACGTGCAGGACATTGATCCCCACGATGGCGTCGAGGCTCTCCGGCTCGATGCCCTGGCCCCCCAGGGGCTGGTTCAGGTCGAGGGTCTGGAAGCAGAGGGGGAGTCCGGATGCCGCCTCCGGAAGGCGCCGCCGGGCCCGGTGGATGAAGGTGGGCGCCACGTCGGTGAAGCGGTACTCCACCATCCGGGAAAGCCAGCCTTCGGCGGCGCCCCGTGCGGCCACCAGCTGGGCGAAGGAGCCCACGCCGCCGCCCAGCTCCAGGATCCGCGCGCCTTCCGGCAGCCCCTTCCGGAGAGCCAGGAGCGTCAACAAGTTGTTGGGGAAGTAGACGAGGTTCTCGTTGCGGAAGTAGGCGAGCCAGAGGGGGAAGAGGGACAGCCCGAAGAGCAGGGAATCCCCGTCCTTCCCGTCCGTGAAGAAGGGACGGATGTGGGAGCGCACCCCGTCGAGGAGGTCGAAGTTGGCCGCATGTCCCGGCGCCTCGGCTTCCACGGCCTCCCGGATGCCGGCCAGGTCCAGATCGGGTTTGCCGGACAGGACGAAGCGGTCGCCCTCTTGGCCGAGCATCCCCTCGCTGGCGAGGAAGGGCAGCATCCAGGCCAGGGGCTTGCGGGCCTGGGCGGGCAGGCCTTCACACAGGGATTCGAGGGTCGCGCCCTGCCGGAGCCGGGCTTCCCATCCCAGATCGAAGAGCAGGTGCAGGCAGGTCCGCGCGGTGTAGAGGCCCGAAGCCCGGTGCAGGGCCAGGAAGGGGCGCGTCAGGAGGGACGAGATCTCCTGTCCCTCGGGCCCCAGCAGGTCGAGACCCGGAGGTCCGTCGATGGGCCCGAGGCGGACGGCCATCAGTCCATCATTTCGCTGATGCTGCGGCCTCCATGGATGCGGAGGATGGCGTCGCCGAAGAGGGCGGCCGTGGAGAGCACCCGCAGGTTGGGCAGGGCCTTGGCGCGATCCGGGGGCACCGGGATGCTGTCGGTGATGACCAGTTCGTCCAGGTTGGCGGAATTGAGGGTCTCCACTGCGTTCCCTGAGAGGACGCCATGGGTGACGCCTACGCGGACGGTGCGGGCCCCGAACTCGCGCAGGATGCGGGCGGCCTCCTTGATGGAGCCGCCGGTGGCGATCTCGTCATCGTAGATGATGGCGTCGCGGCCCTTCACGTCACCGATGAGGGCCACGCTCTGGGCCTTCTCGGAATCGTCGAAGCGGCGCTTGTCGATGATGGCCATGGGCACGGAGAGGCGCTTGGCGAAGTGGCCGGCGAACTTGGCGGCCCCTGCGTCCGTGGCCACCACCGTGGTGTTGGTGAGGTCCTTGGTCTTGAAGTAGTTCGTGAGGGTGGGCGTCGCCAGCAGCTGATCCGCGGGCTTGCGGAAGAAGCCCAGGATCTGCGGCGCGTGCAGGGTCATGGTGAGCACGCGGTCGGCGCCGGCGGTCTCCAGCAGGTCGGCCACCAGCCGGGCCGTGATGGAGATGCGCGCCTCGTCCTTCTTGTCGCTGCGGGCGTAGGGGAAGTAGGGGAGCACGGCGGTGATGCGGGCCGCGGACGCGAACTTCAGCGCGTCGATGAGGATCAGCAGCTCCAGCAGGTTGTCGCTGACGGGCGGGCAGGAGGTCTGGATCACGAAGACGTCCGATTCGCGGACGTTCTCCTCGATCTTCACCTTGATGTTCTCGTTGGAGAACCGGGTGATCTTGAGCTTGCCCAGGGGCATCCCCATGTGTGTGGCGATGCCCCTCGCCAGCTCCGGGTGGCTGCTCCCGGAAAACACCTTCATCTCGCCGAACATGGATCCCCCGATCTCGATTCCAAGTGTAGCCGAGGGCCTGGGTGGAGGTCGTCACAGGGATGAGGCGGGAGCAGCCTGGCCCGGCTCCGGCTCAGTTCTCGTCGGCGCTGGGCCCGTAGATGGAAGGAACCGGCACATCCAGCATGCGGAGGTAGACGGCGACCTGGGCCCGGTGGTGGATGAGATGGTTCATGACGAAGCCGCGGTAGACCGCGATGCGCGGCATGGCGAAGAGGACCTGGCCTTCGTTCTTGAGGGTCCAGACGACCTGGAAATCCTCGTCGGAGGCCTGGTTCAGGGCGTTCAGCGCGCCCTCCACGGCCGCGTCCAGGGTGCGCAGCAGCCCCTCGGTGGTCGCGCTCGGCTTGGGCTGCTTCGCCCGGGTCTCCGGCAGGCCGAAGTCCAGTTCCGTCTCCTTCAGGGTGGTGATGGCCCACCCCGGGATCGTGACCAGGTGGTTCGCCAGGTCATGGAGGGTGAAGGACTTGGGGTGCGGACGGTAGTCCATCCGGTCCGCGGGGATGCGCTCGATCACCCGGCGCAGGGTGGCCGTTTCGTGTTCGAACTCGGGGAGGAGGGCTTTGGCGAGGGCCATGGGGGCTCCTTGGGTGATGGAGGACCATCATGACGCCGGCTCCTGACAGCCTGGTGGCAGGAGTGTTCAGAGCCTGTTCTTTTCCGTCCTGATTTTTCCCAGGTAGTCCTCCAGGCCCCGGCCGGCCACCGCCTCGAAGGGCCCGAGAAGCTCGCTGGCCTGGATGCGGTCCACGCGGAAGGTCCGCAGCGCCTCGCGCAGCTCGCACCAGGCCGCCAGGTGCCAGCGGTACCCCCAGAAGATCACGCCCAGGGGCGAACCACCCGCACCGAGCCTGTCCCGTCCGCCCGGGCGTAGGTGATCCGGACCCGGCGCTGCTCGCGGAGGCCCTGTCGGAGATCCCCGAGGAAGCGGGCGGTCTCGGGCGGCACGTGGAAGTCGGGGACCAGGAAGGGGAGCTCCGAAAGGGCCGTCCGCCGTCCCGGGGGCAGGACGGCCTCCACCTTCCGGAGCAGGCTCTCCGCCGCCGCCCGGAGCGAGGGATCGCCCCAGGCCGCCGCGACGCGCGCCCCCAGGAGCAGGGCCTCGGCCTCTTCGGCGTTGAACATGAAGGGCGGCAGGTCGAAGTGGCGCGGCAGGCTGTAGCCCACCCCGGCCTCGCTCTCGATGGGCACACCGGAGGCCATGAGGTCGGCGATGTCGCGGTAGAGCGTCCGTTCGCTGACGCCGAGCTCCCGAGCCAGCTTCGCGGCGGTGCTGATGCGGTCGCGCCGGAGCAGCTGGACGATCTGGAACAGGCGGTCGGCGCGGCGCATGAGGATCGGAGATCTGGGGCCTCGGTCCGGACCAGGCCTAGACCCGGCCGCCGCCCACGCGCTCGATGCGGGCGCCCACGCCCTGGAGCTTCTTCTCCAGGCCGGCGTAGCCGCGGTCCAGGTGGTAGATGCGGTCCACGATGGTCTCGCCCGTGGCCACGAGGCCGGCGATGACCAGGGCAGCGCTGGCCCGGAGGTCCGTGGCCATGACCGTGCAGCCCGTCAGCTCCGCGGGGCCGGCCACGATGGCCGTGTGGCCGTCCGTGCGCAGGTTGGCGCCCAGGCGCTCCAGCTCCATGGCGTGCTGGAAGCGGTTCTCGAAGATGCCCTCGTTGATGACGCTGATGCCGCAGGCCTGGGTCATGACGGCCATCACCTGGGCCTGCAGGTCCGTGGGGAAGCCGGGGAAGGGCAGGGTGGTGACGTCCTTGGAGCGCAGCTTCTGGCCACACTCGCGCTGGATGCGGAGCTGGCGGCCGTCCTGCCCCTCGCGCTCGGTGATGACGCAGCCTGAGCGCTCCAGCAGGTCCAGCAGGGCCCGCAGGTGCTCGGGCTCGCAGCGGTCCAGCACCACGTCGCCGCAGGCGGCGGCCACGGCGCACAGGTAGGTGCCCGCCTCAATGCGATCCGGGATGACAGCGTGTTCGCAGCCATGGAGCCCCTCGACGCCGGTGATGGTGAGGGTGCCCGTGCCGATGCCCTCGATCTTCGCGCCCATCTTGACCAGCAGCTGGGCCAGGTCGCCGATCTCCGGCTCTTGCGCGGCGTTGCGCAAGACTGTCGTGCCCTCCGCCAAAGTCGCGGCCATGAGGATGTTTTCGGTCGCGCCCACGCTCACCTTCGTGAAGGCGTGGTCGATGGCCTTGAGCCGGCCCTTCACCGAGGCGTGGATGTAGCCGTGGCTGATCTCGATCACGGCGCCCATGCGCTCCAGGGCCTCCAGGTGCAAGTTCACGGGCCGCGCGCCGATGGCGCAGCCGCCGGGCAGGCTCACGGTGGCCTTCCCGAAGCGGGCGAGGAGAGGCCCCAGTACGAGAATGGAGGCCCGCATGGTCTTCACCAGCTCGTAGGGGGCCTTGGGATCCTCGCTGCCCCCGCAGGCCAGCTTCGCCGTCAGCTCGAAGCCTTCGCCTTCGGGTTCCAGCGCCGCCTCCGTGCCCAGGGACTGGAGCACCTTCACCATGGTGCGGATGTCCGCCACCGCCGGCAGGTTGGACAGCACGACGGAATCCGATGTCAGCAGGGCCGCCGCCAGGCAGGGCAGGGCCGCATTCTTCGCCCCCGACACCCGGATGCGCCCCCGCAGGGGATGTCCACCTTGGATCACCAGTCGGTCCATCGAAACTCCAGCCTTCCAGCGTAGCCCAACCTTGCGGAGGGGGGATGGATCACCATGCTTGAAGTGGGGTGGGGCGGAGGGCGGCGCTAAAGGTTTACCCCGGTGCTCCCACCATGAAACCCGGCGACCCCCGAACCTGGATGTGGACCCGCGCCCTCGAGGTGCTGAACGAGGCCGAGCGCCTGCAGAAGCAGTTCTTCCACGTGGGCCGGTCCGCGTCGCGCCGTCCGGCCTGGGAACCGCCGGTGGACATCTTCGAGTGCGAGGGGGGCCTGCGCATCGTGGTGGCGCTGCCGGGCCGGTCCGTCGACCGCCTGAAGGTGCTCTGGGAAGGGACCGATCTGGTGATCAGCGGGGAACTACCCGTTCCCTGGAAGGACCGTGTCGGCGCCATCCACCGCGTGGAGATCCCCCACGGCCACTTCGAGCGCCGGATCGAGGGCCTGCCCCCGGGGCTCGAGATCGTCCGGAATGAATGGAGCGACGGCTGCCTGCTCCTCACGTTCCGGGAGGCAGGCAGGTCATGACCAGGAACCACGGATCGCGGGCCGGCCGCGAACCCGTCAGAGAGGCCGAGCCGGAGCCGCTGTCGGTACCCGACCTTCCCAAGGATGCAGCGGCCATCATCGCCGTGCCGAAACTCGACCTCTTCCCAGGCATGGTGATGGTGGTGACCATCGGCCAGGGGCAGCCAGCCCTCATCGCGGCGCAGGAGGCCATCAAGACGGAACGCGTGCTGGGGCTGCTGCTGCAGCGGGATCCCGCCAAGGAGGAGCCAGGACCGGAAGACCTCTATCAGGTCGGGACCCTGGCCCACATCCTCCGGTTCATCACGACGCCGGATGGCTCCCACCACCTCATCTGCCACGGGGAGCAGCGCTTCCGGGTGCTTGAATTCCTCGATGGGTGGCCCTTTCTGGCTGCCCGCATCGACCGGGTCCACGAAGACGACACTCTGTCCAGCGCCCTGGAAGCCCGGCTCGTCACCCTGCGCCAGCAGGTGCAGGAATACGCCGAAGCCCTCCCCATGCCTCCCCTGGAGCTGATCAACGCCATCCGGCAGCTCAATGCGCCAGGACCGGCCGCCGATCTGGTGACCGGGCTGATGGACATCAAGGCCCAGGACAAGCAGGACATCCTCGAGACCTTCGATGTGCGGGAGCGGCTGGACAAAGTGCTGGCCCGCATGGCTCACGCCCTGGAAGTGATCCACATGTCCCGCAAGATCACCGAGCAGACGCGGGAAGCCATGAACGCCCAGCAGCGGGAATTCCTCCTGCGCGAGCAGCTGAAGCAGATCCAGAAGGAGCTCGGGGACACGGACGAGACGGCGGCGGAGCTGGAGGCGGTCGCGAAGGCCATCGCCGACGCGAAGATGCCGGAAGACGTCGAGAAGCAGGCCCGCAAGGAGCTGAGGCGCCTGCAGCGCATGCCGGATTCGGCCGCCGAATATTCCATGATCCGCACCTACCTTGACTGGCTGACCGAGCTGCCCTGGTCCCGCGAAAGCGAGGCCGGCATCGACATATCCGAGGCGCGGAAGATCCTGGACGCGGACCACTACGGCCTGGAGAAGGTCAAGAAGCGCATGCTCGAGTACCTGGCGGTCCGCAAGCTCAACCCCGGGGGGAAGAGCCCCATCCTGTGTTTCGTCGGACCTCCCGGGGTGGGGAAGACCTCGCTCGGGCAGAGCATCGCCCACGCCACCGGGCGAAAGTTCGTGCATGCGAGTCTGGGCGGCGTCCACGACGAGGCAGAGATCCGGGGCCATCGGCGCACGTACATCGGCGCCTTGCCCGGCAGCATCATCCAGGGCATCCACAACGCCGGCACACGCAACCCGGTGTTCATGCTGGACGAGATGGACAAGCTGGGCGCCGGGGGATTCCACGGCGATCCCGCCTCGGCCCTTCTGGAAGCCCTGGATCCGGAGCAGAACAGCACCTTCCGCGACAACTACCTCGGCCTCCCCTTCGATTTGTCGCACGTGATGTTCATCGGCACGGCCAACGTGCTAGAGACCATTCCCGGCCCGCTCCGCGACCGCATGGAGGTGATCCAGCTCCCGGGCTACACGGAGGAGGAGAAGCTCGAGATCGCACGCCGGTACCTGGTGGGGCGGCAACTGGCCACCAACGGGCTGACGGCGCCGCAGTGCGCCTTCGAGGAGGGGACCCTCACCGGCATCGTCCGGGACTACACGGGGGAAGCCGGCGTGCGCAACCTGGAGCGGGAGATCGGATCTGTGCTCCGCCACGTGGCCATGGGCGTGGCCGAAGGCAGGCTGGAGACCGTCCGCGTGAAGCCGGAGGATCTGGGCGAGATCCTCGGCCCGCCCCGGTTCGAGTCGGAGAGCGCCATGCGCTCGGGAAGGCCGGGCGTGGCCACGGGGCTCGCCTGGACCCCCGTGGGCGGCGACATCCTGTTCGTCGAAGCGGCCCGGATGCCGGGCAGCGGCAAGCTCCTCCTGACCGGCCAGCTGGGCGACGTGATGAAGGAGAGCGCCCAGGCCGCCCTGTCCCTCCTGAAGGGGCACCTGGGCGAGCTGGGCCTGGCGGGCGAGGACTTCGAGCGGCTGGATGTCCATATCCACGTGCCGGCCGGCGCCACGCCGAAAGACGGGCCCAGCGCTGGCATCGCCATGTTCGTGGCGCTGGTCTCCCTGTTCACCGGACGCTCCGTCCGGAGCGACACGGCCATGACTGGAGAGATCTCTCTGCGGGGGCTCGTCCTGCCGGTGGGCGGCATCAAGGAGAAGGTGCTCGCGGCCCTGCGCTCAGGGATCACCCGGGTCATGATGCCTTCCCGGAATCGGAAGGATCTGGAGGATATCCCGCCCTTGGCCCGGGAGCGCCTGCGGATCATCTGGATCGACCAGGTGTACGAAGCGCTCGGCGCGGTCCTAGAAGAAGGCCCCTGAGGCTGGCGGCATGCGCTTTCCCATGAACAAGGAAGGCCCGGTCCGCGTGGATCCGGGCCCTGGCGTTCAGTGGCGTCTACTTTGCCATGGTGGCATAGGCGCTGGGGTTCGCCTTGACCTTGGCGGCGCACTCGTCGCAGCAGACGGTGAGTTCCTTGCCCGCCACCCGCACCTTGATCCCGCCGTCTTTCATGTCCCAGTCGCACACGGGGCACTTTTCGATGCTCATGGACCTTCTCCTCGTGGGGTTCGCCGGGTAGCCACCACGGCCGCCGGGCTCGAACCCTGTGAGAACAAAGGTAGGAAAGGGCGGATTCTCAAACTTCCAGATTCTTGCTCATTTGATGCAAGGTCCGAACGCTGGCGTTCCGTCGCACCTCCGAAGGCGTCCGGCCGAATTCCTTCCGGAAGGCGTCCGCGAAGTGGCTGTGGCTGGAGAAGCCGAGATCCAGGGCCAGTGCGGTCAGATCCTCCTCGCCGCCCGCCAGGCGATCCAAGGAGGCCCTGAGGCGCAGCAGGATGAGGTAGCGATGGATGGAAATCCCGGTGCGCTGCTGGAACACGCGGGCGAAGTGGAAGGGCGAGGCGTGGACGGCCTGGGCCACCTCGTCGAGGCTGAGGCGTTCCCCCAGGCGGGCCGCGAGGTGGCTCTTGGCCGCTTCGACGAGGGCCTCGTGATCGGCTTCCGTGCCCTCCCGGCGGGGACGGCGGGGATGGCCTTGCTGGGCGAAGGCGGCCTCCAGGGCGTCGGCCACGATCTGGAGGGCCGTGACATCCACCCAGAAGGGCTCCAGGGCTCCGGCCCCTGCTTCCAGGCGCCGCACCAGTTCCCGGTGCCTCCAGAAGACCGTCGAATCACAGGGGCCGGACACGAAGGGGAAGGGCTGCTCCGGCCGATCATCCACGGTGGGATCCAACTCCCGGATGATGTCCTGGAGGACGCGCGGCACGACGGCGAATACCGTGCCCCTGTCTCCGTCGTCGCCAGGGTGGCTCACGCGATACGTGGATCCCTTCGAGAAGAAGACCGCCTGGTTGACGTCCGCGGTGGCGTGGCTCCGGCCGAAATGCCGGCAGAAGGCGCCATGCCGCATGAGAACGAGCGTGTTGGCGTCGGAGGCCTCTTCGGGCCCGGGGCCGCCGCCGCAGGCACGGCAGCGGTATTCCCGGACGCCGACGAGGGGGCTGTCGTACAGGCCCCGGAAGGCGACGGGAATGTCAGGGCGACCCGGCATGCTTTCATCCTAGTGCACCCTCCGGGGGGGGCGGCGGGCTGGTTCCCGGGCCACCCTGTCGCCACAGATGTACGCCTTGGATCTTCGCCCTTCCACCGGCATTCCCGGGCCTCCCGGCTGATCACCCGGCGGCCGGTCCGCGCAGGCGGAAGGGCTGGAGCCGTCCATAGCTCAAGGAGCGCCAGATCCATTCCAAGGGGACGAACTGGAATCGTGTGAGCCACCACCGGCTGGCCAGGACCTGCAGCCCGTAGACCACGACTCCGAGCAGGGTGGCGGAAGCGAGGCCCATGCGGTCGTAGAAGCCCAGGCCCCAGTGATAGAAGATGCCCGTCATGACGAGGCTCTGAGCCAGGTAGTTCGTGAAGGCCATGCGCCCCGGCCAGGTCAGGACCCGAAGCCGGCGGCGCCAGGTCTCGTCCTGCCAGAGCAGCAGCAGGCCGGCCCCGTACCCGAGGGCCAGGATCATGGGTTGCAGGGTGGTGAGGGCGCGGAGCGGCAGCAACCAGCGGGAGAGGGGCCAGTGGGAGAGGGCCCAGGCCCTGGCCGGAGGCGTGTCCCGGCCGGCCCACACGAGGCCCAGGAGGAGACCCAGGGCCAAGCCCCCCTTGGCGACGCGGCGGAGCAGGGGGAGGTGGGCGGCCGGATCCTTCAGGAGGCCCGACTTCCAGATTCCGAGACCCACGAGGAAGTTCAGGATGGAGTATCCAAGCCCCCCCAGGAGCAGGCCGCTGGCGTCATGGAGCCAGTCCCGGAGGCGGAAGACGAGGATCTGCCACCAGGAGCCCTGCCCATAGGCGGCCAGGCACTGGCTGGTCCAGGCGCGGGCGGCGGCCAGCTCGGCGGCGGAGGGCATCGGCGGGGCGCCCCGGCGGAGGTGGAAGATTGAGACCACGAGCGCGATCCCCAGCCCCAGTCCCCAGAGAGAGGCTGTCCAGATCCAGACGGTGCGGGCCCGCCTTCCCAGGAAGGGCAGCAGGAGGAAGCCGCACAGTGCATAGGCGTGGAGGATGTCCCCCATCCAGAGCAGGAGGATGTGCAGGATGCCGAACCCGAGCAGGACCGCGAGCCTGCGCCGGATGAAGGGACCGAAAGCCTCCCCCCGCGCTTCGATCCGCTCCTTCTGGATGCTCAGGCCCACGGCAAAGAGCATCGAGAAGAGGGTCATGGCCTTTCCGGAAAGGAAGACGGTGGTCAGGAAGGCCGTCGCCCCGTCAGCCAGGCTGGGCCAGGATTCCCGCAGAGACTGGACCCGCGCCTCGGGCGCGAAGAACCATGGCACGTTCATGAGGAGGACGCCGAACAGGGCCGCCCCGCGGAGGGCGTCCAGGTGGCCCAGCCGCTCGGATTGGGACACTGGCCGGGCCTCGAGGTGATCCATGCGGGCTCCTGAGATTGGACGGAAGCCTATCGGGAGTCCGGCTTCCCCGCGAGGCCGGAACCGAGGAGCCTGCCCTGGAGGGACCCGCCCGGGAGCGGGCCCCAGGTTCGTCCATCCTGGCTATCTGGCCGGTTGTCGCCCAGGACCAGGTAGCCGGCCCCGCAGGCCTGGCGCCCCGCGCCGTTCCGCTCGGGATGGACGACCCAGGGTTCCTCCAGGCGCCGGCCGTCGATCCAGAGATCCGGGCCGTCCCAGCTCAGGGTCTCGCCGGGAAGTCCCAGCACGCGCTTCACCGAGGGCCCGTGGGGGCCCGCGACGACCCAGACCTCCCCCCTCCTGGGTCTGTGGCTGGCCCAGGCCCGCACGGCCCAGCGCAGGTCGCCATCGCGGAGCGCGGGCTCCATGCTGTGCCCTGACACCCGGATCGGATGCAGCACCGTCAGGGGCGACAGGGCCAGGGCCAGGGCGGCCAGGGGGATCCAGGGTTTCACGGGCGGACGGTCATCCGCCTTCCCCGTCCGTCCGTCAGCGCGAGTTCCTTGAGACGGGCGGGGGCGGAGACGAAGGGGGTCAGCTCGATCAGCAGCCGCCGGGCCAGGGCCAGGGGACCGTCCAGGCCCAGCTCCGAGAGGAGCTTTCCCTGGAGGGGCGCCAGGCTGCGGTCCAGGGCCGCTTCCAGATCCCGGAAGTCCACCACCACGTCGAAGCTGTCCAGGCCCGGGCGGGTGGCCACCACCTCCACGGTGTAGTCGTGGCCCTCCCAGGCCTCGCCCGTGCGGAACACCACCGACAGGGGGCGGGTCACGGCGGCTTCGAAGATCAGGGGTACGGCGGGACTCAAAGGGGGGCTCCGGAAACTGACTCCAGGTCGGGCCTTCAGTTTGTCATGGGCAAGGCTACACTGGGCCTTCGACCGCATACCTGATAACCGGGTGAGACAATGATCGGCCTCCGGCTCCTTGCCGAGGGACGAGCTGAACCTTGAATGCTGGAGGGATTGCCATGAAGGCCCTGGAAATCGCGCTGTTCTGGATCATGACCCTGGCTGCGGGCGGGTTCTTCGCGTGGACCATCCGCCTGCGCATCGCCACCCTGAAGGCGGGCCTGCCAGACAACCGGTTCGACCAGCCCTGGGTGCGCCTGAAGGGCGTCTTCACCCTCGCGTTGATGCAGAAGCGAATGGTCCGCGACAAGTACGCGGGCTTCTATCACATCCTCATCTTCTGGGGCTTCTGCGTCCTGTCCCTGCGCACCATCGGGCTGGTGCTGGAGGGACTCTTCCCCGTCTTCCACATGACCGAGGCCCTGGGCGGCTTCGGACTGGGCTACCAGGCCACCAAGGACATCTTCGAGGTGCTGGTGCTCCTGGGCCTGGGCCTCGCCACCTTCCGCCGCCTGGCCGCCAAGCCCTGGCGCCTGGAGAACTCCTGGGACGCCTGGGCCACGCTGAGCCTCATCGGCGGCCTCATGGTCACGGACCTCCTGGCGGACGGCGCCTTCGTGGCCCTGCACCATCCCACCTGGGCGGCCTGGTCTCCTGCGGGCGTGGCCGTGGCCGGCTGGCTGGGCGGAATGAGCGAAACGGGCCTCGCCGTCCTCTACAAGACGATGTGGTGGCTGCACCTGGCCGTCCTCTACTTCTTCGCCAACTTCCTGCCCTACTCCAAGCACTTCCACGTCTTCACCAGCCTCTTCAACATCTACTTCCGCGAGCTGGAACCCCAGAAGAACCTCAAGCCCATGGACCTGGAGGCCGAGCACTTCGGCATCAACAGGATCCAGGACTTCAGCTGGAAGCAGATGCTGGACTTCTACACCTGCGTGGAGTGCGGCCGCTGCCTGGAGAACTGCCCCACGACGCTCACGGGCAAGCCCCTCCGGCCCAAGAACTTCGGCAATGACCTTCGCGACTACCTGAAGGCCACGCCCCTGGAGCAGATGGCCCAGGACAAGCCCGTGCCCGAGGACCGCAAGCTCATCGGCGGGCCCGTGCCCGAAGGTTCCTTCTGGAAGCGCGGTGACGAGCATGCCCCCTGGAGCAAGGAGCAGCTCGAAGGCTGGATCAGCCAGGACACCATCTGGGCCTGCACCAGCTGCGGCTACTGCGAGTGGGCCTGCCCGCTGCAGATCAGCTTCGTGGACAAGCTGGTGGGCATGCGCCGCTACCTCACGCTGGAGGAGAGCGACTTCCCCGCCGAGGCGCAGACCGCCTTCAAGGGCATGGAGCGCCAGGGCAATCCCTGGAACCTGCCCCAGGCGGACCGGGCCAAGTGGGCCGAGGGCCTCGAAGTCCCCACCTTCGCGGAGAACCCCGAGGCCGAGTACCTCTTCTGGGTGGGCTGCGCCGGCAGCTACGACGCGGCTGGACAGAAGGTGTCCAAGTCCCTGGTGAAGCTACTGAAGGCTGCGGATGTCTCCTTCGCCATCCTGGGCACCGAGGAGAGCTGCACCTGTGAATCCGCCCGGCGCCTGGGCAACGAATACCTCTACCAGTCAGCCACCGAGGCCAACATCGAGACCCTCAAGGGCCATGGCGTGAAGAAGGTCGTCACCAACTGCCCCCACTGCCTCAACACCCTGAAGAACGAGTACCCGGCCTTCGGCGGCGACTTCGAGGTGGTGCACGGCACGGAGCTGGTGGCCAAGCTGATGTCGGAAGGCCGGCTCAAGCTCGACCAGAAGGTGGATGTGGACCTCACCTACCACGACCCCTGCTACCTCAGCCGCATCAACGGCCAGGTGGAGGCCCCCCGCGCCATCCTGGACGCCATCCCCGGCGTGAAGCTCACCGAGATGGAGAAGCACGGCGAAGCCACCATGTGCTGCGGCGCCGGCGGCGGCCGGTTCTGGCTGGAGGAGCACCTGGGCAAGCGCGTGAACCACGAGCGCTTCGAGCAGGCCCTGGAGACCAAGGCCACCACCATCGCCGTGGGATGCCCCTTCTGCAACGTCATGCTGAACAACGCGGCAGGCGAGACCAACCACGAGGGCGTGGCCACCACGGACGTGCTGGAGCTGGCGGCCAAGGCCCTCAAGGCCTGAACCACCCGGCCAGGGTTACCCACCGGGGCGCGCCCGCGCCCCGGGCCCGCCCCGGGGAAGTTTCGTCACCACGGCCTCCAACCCTGTGATCAGATGATGGGGCCCCCGCTCACGAGGCTCCAGGCATGCGCATTGCAGCGAAGATCATCTCCCTTACGGTCGCCACGGCTTCGATCGCGGGCCTGGCGCTCGGGACCTTCCTTGTCATCGAGGGGCGGCGCACGTCCGAGCAGCGCATCGAGCAGCTCGAGCGGACCCTGCGCACCGACTACGACCGGCGGGCGCGCCTCGAGGTCGAGACCGCGGCATCCATGCTCAAGGCGATCGCGGAGCGGCAGCAGAAGGGCGAGATCAAGGCCGACGAGGCGAGGCAACTCGGTGCCGATCTCCTGCGTGGCCTCCGGTACGACGGGGAGGGGTACTTCTGGGCGGACACGGTGGATGGCCTGAACGTGGTCCACGCCACCCAGCCCGGCCTTGAGGGCAAGAACCGGATCGACGCCGTGGATCCGAAGGGCACCCCATACATGCGGGACATCATCCAGGCCGGCACCAGCGGCGGCGGATACAGCAACTACTGGTTCCCCAAGCAGGGTGGCAGCGTGCCGTTGCCCAAGCGGGCCTACTCGCTCCTGGTGCCGTCCTTCGGCTGGGTGATCGGCACGGGCAACTACGTGGACGACATCGACGCGATCGTCGCCTCCGAGCGGGCGGCCGCCCTGGCCGACATTCGGCAGCGTACCCAGGTGCTGCTCGCCGTGGTCGTCGTGTGCCTGGTCGTGACCGTGGCGGTGTGGGCGACCTTCGGGCACCGGATCGCCCGGCCCATCCTGGCGATCACCGCCAGCCTCGGCCGCCTGGCCGCCTACGATTTCCGGGAGGACGAGCCCCTGAAGGCCTTCGAGGCCGCGCAGGACGAGACCGGCGCGATGGCCAGCGCCTTGCGGGCCATGAGGGAGGCCGTGGCCTCCCTGGTGGCCACGCTCCAGCACTCGGTCGAAGTCGTGAAGCAGGTGAGCACCCAGGTGAACGGCACGGCGCAGGAGGTGAGCGAGGGCTCCTCGGAGCAGGCGGCCTCGGTGGAGGAGCTGACCGCCTCCATGCAGGAGCTGTCCGCGGGCGCGGCCCGGGCCGCGGAAGATGCGAAGAAGGCGAGCGAACGGGCGGCCGGCGTGGCGGAGGAGGTGCGGGTCGGGACCAGCGCCGCGGCGGACACCTCGGCGGCCATGCGCGACATCGCCGAGCGGATCGGCATGGTCGAGGACCTGGCTTACCAGACCAACCTCCTGGCCCTCAACGCGGCGATCGAGGCGGCGCGCGCCGGCGTCCACGGGCGCGGCTTCGCGGTGGTGGCCGCCGAAGTGCAGAAGCTTGCGGAGCGCAGCGGCGAGGGGGCCAAGGAGATCCGCGCCATCTCGGATCGGAGCGTGGGCATCGCCGTGCGCGCCGAGGCGCTGCTCGCGCGCGTGGCGCCCGAGGTGACCCGGAGCGCCCGGAAGCTGAAGGCCTTCGCCGACGCCGCCACGGCCCAGGATCACACGGTGCGGGAGATCAACCGCGCCCTCGAGGAACTCTCCCAGGTGGTGCAGCGGCACGCGACGGCCGCCGAGGAGATGTCGGCCACATCGGAGGTCCTGTCGTCGCAGGCGTCAGCCCTCGACGAGAGCGCCAGGGCCTTCGTGCTCGAAGGGCCTGCCCGCGATACTGCCCAGGGGTGAGGGGCCAGGGCCCCCAAGGCCCGAGGTAAGGCCGATCAGGAGGCGGGGTTCTGGTGGCTGCCGGCGCAGGCGCGATCCGCCTTGATGGTCCCGGGCAACCCGCCGTCAGACCCATGGGCGGACCGCCTGCGCGCGCACGCGCGATCCATGGGTGGATGGGGAGTCCGGTCGGCGAGGATGCGGCCAAAAAAATGAGGATTGCGCCCCAGGGCGGATGGCATATTCATGTAATAAGGTGATATTGTAATCGCCTATAGCATTATTTTTACAATGATCACTGATCATTAGAAGAGAGGGCCGGTGGTCCTCCTGGTTGCGGCCAACCACTTCCATTCACAGGGGGTATCCCATGGCCTGGTCGAGAATCAGTCGATGCGCGGCGACGCTCATTCACCTCCATGGCGTGCCCGTAATCCTGGCACTGGGGATGGCGGGTGGCGCCCTACGGAGCGATGAGGCTCCGGCCGGGATCACCCTCCTCACCCAGCCCACGGACCAGAAGCTGGGCCTGGGGCAGACGATGACAATGAAGGCCGAGGCCCCGCCCGAGAACCTGGTGGTAAACCTGGCTCCCTTCGTCACCGAGGGGAAGGCGGGGCTCATGGCGAGCACCCAGGACTGGGGGCCGAAGGCCGTCTATGCCTGGACCTTGACCGGCGGGACCCTCACCTCAGGCCAGGGAAGCCCCGCCATCACCTTCACCGCCGGCGTGGCCGACACCACCCTGACCGCCACGGTGGTCGTCACCGCCTTCGGCGGCAGCGGCTCCGGGAGCGCCTCCGCCTCCATCGTGCCCCGCCCCAACGCCGAACTGGCCCTGCCCTTGAAAACGCACCCAGGCGATGCCTGGATGAAGGCCAGCGTGCCCCACCAGCAGGGGATGACCTACCTCTGGTCCATCGTCTCCAGCACCGGCACGGCCAGCATCACCGCCGGGCAGGGTACCCATGTGATCAGCTTCTCGGCGGGTCCATCGGTGGGCACCTTCCACCTGAAGGTGGATGTCCAGAATCAAGCCGGAGATGCGGTCGCCTCCGCCCGGAAGGTCACCATCCAGGCGGGCACCTGGCTGGTCAAGAACGGAGGTGCTTCCGTCACGAGGTTCCCCTGCCAGGCCACGCGCCTCCCGAGTGGTCGCGTGCTGGTGACGGGCGGCGGCGGGAACAGCGCGGAAGTCTACGATCCCGAGACGGGCCATTGGAACCTCGTCGACAGCATGGCGAATCCACGGGAATGGCACACCTCCACCCTCCTCCGAACCGGCCAGGTGCTGGTGGCAGGCAATGGTACGGCCGAGCTCTACACTCCCGCCTCGGGGACCTGGCATCGCACAGCCAAGCCGGGAACCTCCCGGAGCGCCGGCACGGCCACGCTGCTCCCGGACGGAAAGGTGCTCGCCGCAGGCGGTCACACGGCCACCGCGGAAATCTACGACCCTGCGACTGAGGCCTGGACGCCCACCGGCAGCATGGGGATCGCGCGGACCTTCCACACAGCCACGCTGCTGCTGGACGGGAAGGTCCTGGTGGCTGGCGGATCCGAAGACAACCCTGCCACGGAGCTCTACGACCCGGCGAACGGCACCTGGGCTTCCACCGGAAGCCTGAACCAGGCGCGGAACGAGTGCGCGGCCACGCTGCTCGCGGATGGGAAGGTCCTCGTGACGGGCGGTTCGATCTTCGTCTCGGGAACGTCCAGCGCCGAAATCTACGATCCCGGGACCGGGACCTGGGCCCTCACGGCCACCATGGGGGAGGAACGCCGCCACCATACGACCACCCTCCTTCCGGATGGGCGGGTGCTGATGGCGGGTGGTGAATACCATGACAATTTCCTCTTCAGCACG
The DNA here is from genome assembly GCF_022808885.1 of Geothrix alkalitolerans. NCBI lineage: Bacteria > Pseudomonadati > Acidobacteriota > Holophagae > Holophagales > Holophagaceae > Geothrix > Geothrix alkalitolerans. Next base: position 197,639 of record NZ_JAKZLE010000001.1, read on the forward strand.
GCCATCTACGACCCCGTGGCATCGGCCTGGACACCCGCCGGCAGCCTGGGGACAGGACGGTTTGGCCATAAAGCCACCCTGCTCCAGGACGGGACGGTCCTGGTGACCGGCGGCCGCGGGTCCCTGTACTTCCATGGCATCGCCAGTTCCGAAATCTACGACCCGGGAAACTGGACCTGGCGGCCCCTGGCCGGGCAGCCGATGGCCCCACGCGAGTTCCACACGGTCACCCTTCTCGCGAACGGGCAGGCGCTGGTCGCGGGAGGAGAGAACTTTCCTCGAGGGAACCTGAACGACGCGGAGATCGCCACCCCTGCGACTGGGTACTGGACGCCTGCGGAGAGCATGGGCACCACCCGCAGGGGTCACACGGCCACCTTGCTCGCGGATGGGAAAGTTCTGGTGGTAGGCGGTGACGCCCAGTCGCAACCAGGCTTCACCACTGCTGAGCTCTACGATCCCGCCGGAGGGTCCTGGACTCCGGTTGGCAGTCTGAACGAGACGCGGATCGGTCATACCGCCACGCTGCTCCCGAACGGGAAGGTCCTGGTCGTGGGAGGTTTCGTCGGAGGCGTGGCATCGGATAGCGCCGAACTCTACGACCCCGCCACCGCGACTTGGCGACCCACCACCGGTCTCGGGATCGCCCATGTCGGTCACACCTCCACCCTGCTTTCCACCGGGAAGGTGTTGGTGGCCGGTGGCGGGAGTTCCTCTGAACCAATCGCCAGCGCTGAACTCTACGACCCTGCTGGAGAGACCTGGACCGCCGTGGGCGCTCTCGGAACGGCCCGCCGGGGCCACCTGGCCACGCTGCTGCCGGACGGGAAGGTGCTCGTGACAGGCGGGACAGGGGCCTCCGGAACCCTGGACAGTGCTGAAGTCTTCGACCCCGCGACGAACGGCTGGCTCCCGACTTCCGCCATGGGATCGGCGCGCAGAGGCCACTCGGCGGACCTCCTCGCGAACGGCAAGGTTCTGGTGGTGGGAGGTCGGAATTCTTTCGACGCCATCCTCGGCAGCGCGGAACTCTATGATCCCGCCACGCAGGTCTGGACGCCGACGGATGGCCTGGCCTTGCCGCGGGCAGGCCACGGTTCCGTACGTTTCCTGAACGGAGACATCATGGTCGCTTTCGGCCCTGGTGGCGATCTCGTCATCGAGATCTACAGGCCCTAGACGGTAGGACCTCCTTCAGCAGGTTCCGCGTCTCCCGGAGCATGGCGGCGGTGTCGTCCCAGCCCAGGCAGGCGTCGGTGACCGAGCAGCCATAGCGGAGGGTGGACAGGTCCGCGGGGATGGGCTGGTTGCCTTCTTCCAGGAAGCTCTCCACCATGACCCCGACGATGGAGCTGTTGCCGCGCCGGATCTGGTGGGCGCAGTCCTGGAGGACCAGGGGCTGGAGGCGGGGGTTCTTGTGGCTGTTGGCGTGGGAGCAGTCCACCACGATGTTCCCGGGCAGCCCCGCCTTGCGCAGGGCCTCCTCCGCCAGGGCGATGCTGACGGTGTCGTAGTTGGGCCGGCCCCCGCCGCCGCGGAGCACCAGGTGGCCGTGGGCGTTCCCCCGGGTGCGCACGATCGCCGCCGAGCCCTGGTCGTTGAGGCCCAGGAAGCTGTGGGGACGCGAGGCCGAAAGGATGGCGTTCACCGCCGCCGCCAGGTCGCCGTCCGTGGCGTTCTTGAAGCCCACGGGCGTGGAGAGGCCGCTGGACATCTCCCGGTGGGTCTGGGATTCGGAGGTTCGGGCGCCGATGGCGGTCCAGCTGACGAGATCGCCGATGTACTGGGGCGTGTTCGGATCCAGGGCCTCGGTGGCCGCCGGGAGGCCGAGCTCCCCGATGCGGAGCAGGAACTCCCGGGCCTTCCGCATGCCCTCCTCGATGTGGAAGGAGTCGTCCATGCGGGGATCGTTGATGAAGCCCTTCCAGCCCGTGGCGGTCCGGGGCTTCTCGAAGTAGACCCGCATGACCAGCAGGAGCGTGTCCGCGACCTCGTCCGCCAGGACCTTGAGCCGCCGCGCGTAGTCGAGGCCCGCCACGGGATCGTGGATGCTGCACGGCCCCACCACCACCACGAGGCGGGGATCCTCCCGCGTGAGGATGCGCTGGAGATCCCGACGACCGCCGGCCACGGTCTCGGCCACGGCGTCCGGGACGGGCAGGGCCGCGTGGACCTCCGCCGGCGAGGGCATCCGGTCGAAGGAATCAATGTTCAGGTTCTCGAGCGCCTGGTGGGTCATGGGGGCCTTCCGGGATAAAGAAAAACCCCGATCCGGGGAACGGATCGGGGTGGTCATGGGGATGTTCCAGGGATCAGGCTGGACCCTCGCCGTGCCACGCGCGATCCGTGCGCGGGGACCAATAATAGCGATGGAAGCGGGGCGTCATGGTGGGGTCCGAAGGTGCTCCATCCTGGACCCCGGGTGCCGGGGGCGTCAAGGTGTGTGAAGCGCTCATCGACTGGCGCGTGGTCGAGAAGCGCTTCTGAAACCTGGGGCGTCTTGGGGAATTTACAAAATTGTAAGATCAAATCAAAGTCTGTACAATTTTGTAGACCACTCGCCGGAGCCCCCATGGCCGCCTCGGAGGACGCCCTTCACCTCTCGCCCCTGCTGGAGCTGAGCCAGGCCCTGGCCGCCTCGGACATCCGAGCCTCCCTGCCCCGGGTGCTGGAGATCCTGGCGGAGGCCTTCGGCGCCCTGAACGGCGCCATCCTGCTGGCGGACGAGGAGGGAGGCGCCCTCCGGGTCGAGGCGGCCCGGGGCCTCTCGAGCCAGGAGGTGGCCCGGGCCCGCTACCGCGTGGGGGAGGGCATCAACGGGCGGGTGCTGGCCAGCGGCAAGGCCATCGTGGTGCCCCAGGCCAGCCTGGAGCCCCTCTTCCTGGACCGCACCGGCGTGCTGAAGGCCCAGAAGCGGAAGAAGTCCGACATGTCCTTCTTCTGCATCCCGGTCTTCCTGGACCGGAAGACGGCCGGGACCCTCTGCCTCACCGTGCCCTACGACAGCCGCCGCGACTTCGACCGGGACACGAAGCTCCTCCAGATCGCGGCCTCCATGGTGGGCCTGGCCATGAAGGTGGCCCGGCTGGTGGCGGCGGACCGGCAGCGGCTGGTGGAGGAGAACCAGCAGCTCCGCCTGGAGCTTCGCGAGCGCTACGAGCTGCACCACCTCATCGGCCATAGCCATGCCATGCAGCGGGTCTACGAGGCGGTGGCCCAGGCGGCGCCCAGCAGCACCACCGTGCTCATCCGCGGAGAGTCCGGCACGGGCAAGGAGCTGGTGGCCCACGCCCTCCACTACAACTCGCCGCGGGCCGAGAAGCCCTTCGTGAAGGTGAACTGCGGGGCCCTGCCCGAGCCCCTCATCGAGTCCGAGCTGTTCGGCTACGAGCCCGGCGCCTTCACGGACGCCCGCCAGGTGAAGAAGGGCCGCTTCGAGCTGGCCCACGGCGGCACGCTGTTCCTGGACGAGGTGGGCGAGCTGACCCCGGCCACCCAGGTGAAGCTGCTGCGGGTCCTCCAGGAGCGCGAGTTCGAGCGCCTGGGCGGCGTGCGGCCCGTGAAGGTGGATGTGCGGCTCCTGGCCGCCACCAACCGGGACCTTGAGGCCGCCGTGCGGGCCGGCACTTTCCGGGAGGACCTCTACTACCGCCTCCGCGTCTTCGAGATCTTCCTGCCGCCCCTGCGGGAGCGCCAGGCGGACATCCTGCTGCTGGCGGACCACTTCGTGGAGAAGATCGCGGCGGCCCAGGGCAAGGACGTCCGCCGCATCTCCACCTCGGCCATCGACATGCTCACGGCCTACCACTGGCCCGGCAACGTGCGCGAGCTGGAGAACGCCCTCGAGCGGGCCATCCTCGTCTGCGAAGGCGGCGTCATCCACGCCCACCACCTGCCGCCCTCCCTCCAGACGGCGGAGGTCTCCGGCACCGTGCCGGGGACGGCCCTGGGTGAGGCCGTGGCGGCCTTCGAGCGCGACCTGCTCCAGGACGCCCTGAAGTCCGCCCGGGGCAACCGCTCCCGCGCCGCCCGGCTCCTCCAGACCACCGAGCGCATCCTGAACTACAAGGTCCAGAAGTACGGGCTGGAGCCCGAACGGTTCCGGTCATCTTGAGGCGAAATGGTACAAAAATGTAATTAAACCGAGTTGCAATTACATTTTTGTCAATTTGATTTTGAGGGAATTCGCTGTTCATATGGTGTCCAAGGGCCACCTTTTCATTATTTGGATGAAATGCCCCCTCATGGCCGTGAATAGGCACGTTCCCTGCTCTCTCTTCTGGGCACGGGGAGCCGGTGGTCGGCTCCCGGACTCCAGGGAGGATCGGAAGAGAGCCGTGGCCTGAGCCGATCCACCGGATTCCCTCGGTGAAGGCCACACCGATCCCCTTGTTCCACAAGAAGGAGAAACTCCCATGAACCGCCGAACCCTGTTCCGGGGTCTCGCGGTGGCGTTGGCTTTTGCGGCCATCTCCCCGCTGCTCTTCGCGGCCGATCCAAATGGCGGCGCCACCGGAGGCATCCAGAACGTGCCCGCGCAAGCGGCCGGTGCCCCCACCCTCCAGGAGCTGGGCGCGGCCGTGGGCCAGACCCGTGTCGCCCTGAATTTCGTATGGGTCCTGGTCGCGGGATTCCTGGTCATGTTCATGCAGGCCGGCTTCGCCCTGGCGGAGACGGGATTCACCCGCGCCAAGAACGCCGCCCACACCATGATGATGAACTTCATGGTCTACGCCCTCGGCATCCTGGGGTTCTGGGCCGTGGGCTATGCCCTGCAGATGGGTGGCTCGGGGGCCCCGATGGGGGCGGCCCTGAGCGCGCCCGAAGGCATGGCCAAGCTCGTGGGCCCCACCATCCATGGGAACCTGTGGGGCCTCTTCGGCGCCAAGGGGTTCTTCCTCACGGGCCCGGCCTATGATGTGTCGGCCTTCGCAGTGTTCCTGTTCCAGATGGTCTTCATGGACACCACCCTGACCATCCCCACCGGGGCCATGGCGGAGCGGTGGAAGCTGTCCGCCTTCATCGTCTACGCCCTGGTCGCGTCCAGCTTCATCTATCCCATCTACGCATGCTGGGCCTGGGGCGGCGGCTGGCTGTCGGCCCTGGGTCGCAACCTCGGCCTGGGTCACGGGTACGTGGACTTCGCGGGGTCGGGCGTCGTGCATCTCACAGGCGGGGTGATGGCCTTCACGGGCGCCCTCGTCCTGGGTCCCCGGCTCGGGAAGTATGTGAAGGGGAAGGCCCAGGCGCTGCCCGGCCACAACGTGCCCATGGCGGTGCTCGGGTGCTTCATCCTGGCGTTCGGCTGGTTCGGCTTCAACGCCGGCTCCACCCTGGCGGGCACGGACCTCCGGATCGCCGTGGTGGCCACCAACACCATGCTGGCCTCGGCCTCCGGCGCCCTGATGGCCTACCTCTACACCTGGGCGAAGTTCGACCGCCCTGATCTCTCCATGGCCGTGAACGGCATGCTGGCGGGCCTGGTGGCCGTCACTGCCCCCTGCGCCTTCGTCACCGCCCCCTCGGCGGTGCTCATCGGAGCGGTGTCCGGCGTCCTCGTGGTGGCCGCGGCCCTCTTCGTGGAGAACACGCTCAAGATCGACGATCCGGTGGGCGCCATCGCGGTCCACGGCGTGAACGGCGCCTGGGGCCTCATCGCCCTCGGCCTGCTGGCGGACGGCACCTACGGCCAGGGCCTGAATGGTCCCACCTCCGGCGTCACGGGTCTGTTCTACGGCGACGGGCGGCAGCTCGTGGCCCAGCTCATCGGCATCGGAGCCAACCTGGTCTGGGTCGGCGTCACGAGCTATGTCCTGTTCAAGGTGATCGACAAGGTCATCGGCATGCGGGTCACCCCGGAGCAGGAGATGGCCGGTCTCGACTTCCACGAGATTTCAGCCCCGGCCTACCCGGGCGACGGCGCCACGGTGAACACACCGGTGATCGTCTTCCCCAAGGTCGCCAAGCCGGCGCCGGTGGTCCTGCCCACTTCCCCCAACTCCATTCCCGCTCGCCTGGGAGGTGAAGCATGAGGCTCATCACCGCCGTCATCCGACCTGAGAAGCTGGAAGACGTGAAGACCGCCCTGTTCGCGGCCGAAGTCACGGGCCTCACGATCCTGCGCGTGGCGGGCCACGGCGGCGAAAAGATCGCCGTGGAGACCTACCGCGGGGCCCAGATGGCCTATGAGTTCCATGAGAAGGTCCAGCTCGACATCGCCGTCTCCGAGCCCTTCGTGGATGTGACCATCAAGGCCATCCTCGGGGCGGCGCGGACCGGTGAAGTCGGGGACGGCAAGATCTTCGTCCAGCCCCTGGAGCAGGTGATCCGGATCCGGACCGGGGAATACGACAACGAGGCGCTCACGCCCGAGCCCATGCGCCACCACTGAATGCCTGGGCCGCCGCGGCCCTGCCTCTGGTCTTCCCTCCCTGCGGCCCGCCGGGCCGCCGGGAGGAGGGCCGTGCCCTATCCACGCATTCCTCCCACCCACTGCCCCCCCTTTTCTGGAGCCCATCATGTCGGTCGCACTCAGGCCCCTCGCCCTGGGGCTTGCCCTCCCCCTATCTCTGAGCGCCGAGAGTCCTGCGCCTCCCCCCGCGATCCTTGGGGCCGCCCTGAGCGGTTCGGCCACCTTCGGGTCCCAGTACATCTTCCGCGGCCTCACCCAGACCGACGGGAAGCCCACCATCCAGGGAGAGCTGGACCTGGTCCATCCCTCGGGCTTCTACCTCAGCGCGAGCTTCAGCAACATCACCTGGATCACGGACCTCTACGCAGGTTCCGGCGGCAAGGTCTCCTCCGGCGTGGAAGCGGACCTCTTCGGGGGCTACAAGTGGGCCTTCGCCAAGGACTGGACCCTGGACCTCGGAGCCTACCGCTACCTCTATCCCGGCACCTACCAGAACGTCGGCTCCTTCAACCCCAACACCACCGAGGCCTACCTGGGCCTCAGCTACAGCTGGGCCAGCCTGAAGTACTCGCGGGTGGTCAGCGCAGGGAACTTCGGGGTCGCCGACGCCGAAGGCTCCAGCTATGTGGACCTGAGCCTGGCCATCCCGATCGGCGAAAGCGGATGGACCGTGCTCGCCCACGGGGGCAGGACCACCTACACCACCGGCGATCCGGCGGTCGAATCCCTGCTCAACTACACGGACTACAAGCTGGGCATCGCCAAGGAGTTCAAGGGCTACACCTTCACCTTGGCGGGCACGAAGGCCGACACCAAGGACCTGGGGTACAACAACGCCTTCGGCCGGAACATCGGCGGAACCCGCGGGACCTTCACCATCGCCAAGAGCTTCTGAGACCCTCCCGGTGCCCCTCGCAGCGCTGACCCCGCCCGCCGGGGACCTGGGCCTCGAAGCCTTCCGCAGGCTCGGTCCCTGGTCTTCGGCCCTGGGGTTCGCACCGTTCTCCCTCCTCCTGGCGGCCATCGCCGTCCTGCCCTTGGTGCCCAAGGTCGCGGGGTGGTGGGGCCGCCTGCCGAACAAGTGGGCCCTGGCCCTCCTGTGCAGCGTCGCGGGGGCCGGGTTCCACTACACCGTGGCCGGGGATCCCGCGCGGCTGCTGGACACCCTGCTGGACTACCTGGCCTTCATCGCCCTGCTTTCCTCGCTCTATGTGGTGAGCGGGGGGATCCATATCTCGGGGGCCTTCTCCGGGCTGCCCTGGCTGAACACGGTCTTTCTCGCCCTCGGCGGCGTGCTGGCCAATGTCATGGGCACCACGGGAGCCAGCATGGTCCTGATCCGGCCGCTGCTCCACGCCAACCGGCGGCGGCGCCACAAGGTCCATGTGGTGGTCTTCTTCATCTTCGTCGTGTCGAATACCGGCGGGCTGCTGACGCCGCTGGGGGATCCGCCCCTCTACCTGGGATTCCTCAAGGGCGTGCCCTTCGCCTGGACGTTGGGGCTGTTGCCCCAATGGGCTCTGCTCCAGGGGCTCCTGCTGACCATCTTCCACTTCCTGGACGAAATCGTGTTCCACCGGGAGGAACTGGAGGTCAAGCACGCGCTGGTCGAGGACCTCCGGCAGGCGGAGCGCCCGCTCCACGTCCAGGGCAAGGCGAATGTGGGGCTGCTTCTCGGGATTCTGGCCGTCGTGGTCGGTGCAGGCCATTGGCTGCTTCCCGCCCTGCAGGCCAGGTGGGGCGAGGCGAACGCGGCGCTCCTCGGCAAGGCGGTGCAGATCCTGGCCTTCGGAGGCATCACGGGGCTGGCGCTCTGGCTGAAGGCCAGCCCGGCCGGCGGCGTGCCGTTCCGGCGGAACCACTTCAGCTTCGAACCCCTCGAGGAGGTGGCCGCCGTATTCCTGGGCATCTTCGGGGCCATGCTCCCGGCCCTGGGCCTGCTGCAGGCCCGGGCTGCGGGCCTGCCCCTGCACAGCCCCTGGCAGTTCTTCTGGATGACCGGCGTGCTGAGCAGCTTCCTGGACAACGCGCCCACCTACCTCACCTTCGCCTCCCTGGCGGCGGTCAAGGCGGATGCGGCCGGGGGTTCCCTGGGCGCCCTGGCCCACGCGTCTCCGGTCCTTCTGAAGGCGGTGGCCTGCGGCGCCGTGTTCATGGGCGCCAACACCTATATCGGCAACGGTCCCAACTTCATGGTGAAGGCCATCGCGGAACGCAGTGGCTTGGAGATGCCGTCCTTCCTCGCCTATGTCGGCTGGTCTTCGGCCGTGCTGCTGCCGCTGTTCCTCGTCGAGACGCTGGTGTTCTTCCGCTGAGGCTCGCTGGAGGGGCCGCCGGGGGCCCGGGATTCCGATAAGCTGGTCCCATGCCGCTCGACCCGCGCCTTCTCGAGATCCTCTGCTGTCCGGCCTGCCACGGCGACCTCGTGGAGAAGGCGGAGGGGCTGCACTGCCAGAGCTGCGGGCTGCTCTATCCCATCGAGGACGGCATCCCCGTGATGCTGGTGGACCAGGCCAGGCAGGTGGACCTGTGAGGCTCGATCGCGCCCAGGCCGAGTCCCTGCTCCAGCGCGTCCAGGGCCGCAAGGTGGCCGTCCTGGGCGACGTGATGCTGGATGAATACCTCTTCGGAGAGGTGAGCCGCATCTCGCCGGAAGCGCCCGTGCCCATCGTGCGGGTGGTGCGGGAGCAGGCGGTGCTGGGCGGGGCGGCCAACGTGGCGGCCAACCTCAAGGCTCTCGGGGCGGAACCCCTGCTCATCGGGACGCTGCAGAAGGACATCGCCGGCGACCGGCTGCTGGGCCTCCTGGGCCGGCTGGACATCTCCATCTCGGGCCTGGTGCTGGATCCCTCCCGCCCCACCATCATCAAGACCCGCGTCATCGGCCAGCAGCAGCAGATGCTCCGCATCGACCGCGAGGAGTCCGGCCCGCCGGAGGCCGCGGTGCTGATGGGCCTCAGGGACCGCCTGTCGCGGGCTCTGGGTGAGGCCTCGGCCCTCATTGTGTCCGACTACGCCAAGGGCACCGTGAACGAACCGGTCATGGAGACGGTGCGGGAGCTCTGCGCCGCCAAGGGCTTGCCCTGGATCGTGGATCCCAAGCCCGCCCACAAGGCCCTCTACCAGGGCGCGACGCTCATGACCCCCAACACCAAGGAGACCTCGGAGCTTACGCACCGCGCCGCGAAGTCGGATGCGGAAGTGGCCGAGGCCGGGAGGTCGCTGGTGGCGGAGCTGGGCCTGAAGGGCCTGCTGGTGACCCGCAGCGAGCGGGGCATGGCCCTCTTCGCGCCGGACGGGGACCACCGGGCGCCCTGGATGGTGCCCACGGAGGCCCGGGAGGTCTTCGACGTGAGCGGCGCGGGCGACACCGTCATCGCGGCCTTCAGCGCCGCCGTCGCCGCGGGCGCCGACTGGCGGGAGGCCGCCATGCTGGCCAATGCCGCGGCGGGCCTGGTGGTGGCCAAGGTGGGAACGGCCACGGTCACGCCCGCGGAGCTGCTGGCCCACTACCACGAGCAGGAAGCGAACTGACCGCCTCCGGCGGGCCTAGGTCCGCCGATGCCACTGCTCCCAGGCCCCTGCCGCGGCGAACAGGAGGAAGGCGGCCACCGCGCTGAGGGTCATCCTTCCCGGCTCGTTGAAGTAGTCCCGCTCCATGATCTTCCAGACGGCCACGGCGGCCAGGCTTCCGAGCAGCAGACCCGGGACGATCCGCGGGCCCTTGACCAGGCGGTCGGCGGCGAAGACCAGGACCAGCAGGACCCCCAGTCCCGCCCACCAACCCCAGGCCTTTCCGCTCAGGAGCGCGAGGACCACCACCGCCAGGGCCCCGCCGCAGCCCAGCAGGCACCCCGCGGCGCCCCCGCAGCCATCACCGCGGACGGTGGAGGGCGGCAGGGGGCGGTAGCGGAGGCGGTTCCAGTCCGGAGTGGGAATCATGGCTGGGGCTCAGGGAAGAGGCGCTCAGGCCGCGGGACGGAAGATGCGCGGCACCTCCCGCTTGTGGATCAGCACGTGCTGGTAGCCCCGACCGCTGGCGTAGGGGAGGAGCACCTCTTCGCAGAACAGGCGGGTGCGGATGATCGTGGCGAAGAGGGCCGCGAAGGTGAGCGCCGCCAGGCCGGCGGTCACGCGGTCTGCGGGAGCCAGGGCGGCCCCTCCAGGCAGGAGGAAGGATCCCGCGGCCAGGGTGCCCATGCCGGTCATGAGGATGGGCCCCCAGGTGCGCGTCGGGTGCCGGAGATACAGCTGGCAGGCGCCTGCCTCCACCTGCCGGTCGAGCCGACCCTTGGCGTAGAGGGCCAGGGCGGATCCCCGACGCACCATCGCTTTCGGATGGCCCCTGCGGCGGACTTCGTAAGCGCCCAGGAGGACGGCTCCCAAGATGGCCCCGCCCAGGGCGAGGGCTCCGCCTCCGTCCAGCTTGGCGGGCTGGAAGGCCGTGAGCTGCGCGAAGGTGGCGCAGGCCAGGGCCCAGGCGGCCGGGGCCCACCCGAAGGCCTCGGGGATGCGCTCGCCTTCCGGCACCTGGGCCAAGTCGGAGGGGAAGGGCGTCGGATCGGCCATGGGATCACCGGAAGAAGGCGTAGGGGATGAAGGCGATGAGGAGGACCCCCAGGACGCGCAGCCAGATCTCGGAGGCCGGATCGAGGAGCTTCCCGGCGAACCCCGGCGGCGGCGCCGGTGGAAGGCCCTCGGTGAGGCTCCGCCTCCCGAGCCGCGGCAGTTCAGGCGTGATCTCTCCTTGGCCTGCCGACCGGGCCAGGGCCAGCACGCGATCCGCGGCGGCGATGTCCTCGGGACGGCGGAGGGAGAACCGGACCTGCTCTCCACCGTCGAAGTCGAAGCGGTAGCCCAGGCCGGTCCAAGTGGAGCCGTGGTACTCCTCCACCCGCTGGAAGGCCCGGGCGGTGGAGAGCCGGTGGATGTCCAGGGGGCGGTGGCCGCCCGTGCACTGGACCAGGTCGTAGGGTGTGAGCAGCAGGCAGGGACGCCATCCGCCCGTGCGCCCCCGGAGGACCTCGACCAGGGCGAGGGGGCCGTAGGCGAGGCCCAGCAGCGCCACCCTGGCCGCCCAGGCATCCGCGGGCCGGGGCCAGTCCGAGAAGCCGGACACCAGCCCCCAGGCGGACCCGAGCCCCGCGCCGAGGCTGAGGAGACCCATGGCCAGCAGCCATCGTCGTGGGCGCTTCTGGGAAAAGGCCCCGTCCACGCCACCGGCCCCCAGAACGCCCTGGAGGGAGGTGGCCCGGTCCGCCGGCAGGTCCTGGATCCGCACGCGCATCAGGCGGGTCCGAAGGGGCGGCCTGATTTGGACGCCTCGGGCCGCGTGCCGCCCGTGATCCCCTGGCAGGAGGCCTCGTCCACCTGATCCGGATTGGCCTTCGCCAGGGCCGCGATCCATTCGGGACGGGCGGCCAGGTAGACGGCGGTATGGGCGTCGAGGCCCCAGCGGGACTTGCCGGCGTAGTAGGCGGCCATCCCCCACACGGCCTGGTCCGGGCGGCGGGGGTGCCTGCGCCGCTTGACGAAGCGGGCCGCCAGGTAGAAGAGGATCCCGGCGAGGATGCCCAGCGCGGCACCGCCGGCGACCACGAAGTCCGCCTGGAGCGGCGTGCAGACGCCGGTCACCGGGTCCTTCAGGACCTCGCCCAGCGCGATGACCCCGGCCACCGCCCCCAGGAAGGCCACCAGCAGGCTGGACCAGCCCCAGCGGCGCAGCCCGTCAGCGGAGCGGGCCTGGGGAAGGCAGGAGGGGCAGTAGTGGAAGGACTGGTAGAACGTGGTGCGGGTGAGCCAGCCTTCGAGGCCCTTGTAGCCGTAGCGGAGGTGCTCGCGGCCCTCGGCCAGGCAGTTGGGGCAGACCGGGGGGATGACCTGGGCCTCCCCCTTCATCACGATTCGGGTCCAGTCCTTGGGCATGGCTCCTCGCGGGGGTCGATTCAGAGACCGTATCGGTAGATCGGGACCCGATTCAAGAATCGGACACGTTGGTGCCTTGACGGGGGGGGGGTGGCGGCTGCGATCCCGAGTGCGCTCCCCACTCGGCCCCAGGACCCGGGATGGCTCGCCAAACCCCGTGCCCAGGCCGGGTTCGTGCGGCATGGCCTGTACCTCCTGGCCCGGCTGGTCCCGGCCGTGCTCCTGGGGGCGGGCCTGGGCCGGTGGCTGGGTGCGTCCCGGTTCTGGCGGGCCTTCCGATGATTCGCCCTGGCCTTGCTCGGCTCGTTCATGGGAGGGGTTCTCGGCCTCCCCGCCGCCGCACCCTGGGGCGTAGATGTGGGTGTCCTGGCGCCTCTGGCCGCTTTTGCGCTCGCCGCCGGCACCGGACGCCTGACGCCGCGCGATCTGCCGCGTCCTCCGGCGTCCTAGACGGCTGCCGAAGGCCGGACTCGACCGTGCCGGGGTACTCGGCTCAGTTCCTCAGCTCGATGGCCAGCAGGAAGCGGTCGCCCTTGGGGAGGCGCTCCTTCACCTGGGTGAAGTTCAGGTCGAAGGTCTCGGTCTCGCCGGGCTTCACGGTCCCCAGCTTGGTGCCGCCGGAGGCGACGCCGAGCAGCTTGCCGTCCTTGTCCAGCACGGCCACGGCGAAGCCGGGGATGCGGGGATACTTGGCGGTGTTGGTCACCTCCACCTGAGCCCGCGTGCCGAACTCGGCCCCCTTGAGGATGTTGAAGAACCCGGGCTGCATGACGCGCCGGTTGAAGAAGATGCTGCTGACCTTGAGGCCGTCCACGTCCACGGACAGGGGGATCACGCGGTCCCAGGCGAAGGGTAGGGACTCCGAGAAGTAGGAGAGTGAGGCATCGGGGATGGGCGCGGCGGCCGGCGTGGAAGCCGGCGTGGGAGCGGGGGCAGGCGGGGCCTGCGCCAGGCAGAGGAGGGCGGCGAGGGCGAGGGTCTGCATGTTCAGTTCTTCCCGAAGAGGCCGCCGAAGAGGCTCTTCTTGGGAGCGATCTCCGGGATGGATGAGGCGTCGAAGCCGGGGGCGCCCTCGCGCCCTCGGCGCAGGCGATCGAAGACCAGGCGGAGGCCGGGCACTTTGTGGGCCTCCAGCCAGTTCTCGCTGTGCTGGCGGGCCACCAGGTGATGTTCGAGCACGCGCCCCTCTTCGATCCAGGCGGTGAGCTGGGCCATGGTGAGCCCCGGATAGATCTCCTCCCCGATCTTCAGCCGCAGCCGCTCGGCACCGGCCTCCTCGGCCGCCGGCGCGGCGGGGGCGGGCGGCTCCGGCAGGGGAACCGCCAGGTCTGAAGGCCGCAGGGCCTCGGTGGCAGGCTCCGCTGGGGGGGCGGGTTTGGCCGCGGCCAGAGCGGTCTGGAGATCTTCCTGGGACAGGCGCAGGGTGGTGGTGGAGGTGGCCTGGAGCACGTCAGAGAGGCTGCCCGCGGAAGTGGGTTCGTCCCCATCCGGAAGGGAAGGCGCCAGAGGGCCGGTGGTCTTGCCCAAGGTGGCCTCCAGGGCCGAGAGGGTGGCCTCCATGTCCATGGTGCCGGGGTCCTTCGGCGCCTTGGACACTGAGGGGAGATCCGGCATGCCGGCGAACAGCTTGCTGATGGCGTCCTTGGCGGAGCTGTAGGTGCCCGTGAGGGTGTCCTCCCCGACTTCCGCCACCTGGGCGGCGGGGGCAGTGGGGGCTGGAGTGGGGATGGCAGCGGGGGCCGGCGGTTCCACCTCAGGAGCGGAAGGCGCGTCGGGAACCGCCAGGACGGCGGCGGGAACGGGCTCGGCGGAAAGGCCCGAGAGGGTCTTCTCGAGGATGTCCTCGTCGGTGCTTTCCAGGTCCCCCAGTGTGAGGGAGGACGGAACGACAGGAACCGGCTCCAGGGCGGCGGCCACGTCGGCCAGGTCGAAGGAGGCGGTGGCCGCGGGCGACTCGGCGGGCGGAGGCGCAACCAGGTCCGGCATCGCGAGGCCCAGGGGGAACACCTCGCCGCAGCTGAAGCAGCGGGCCCGGCGGTAGGCCGGCCTCCACCGCTCGGGACGCAGGCGGTATCGGGTGGAGCAGCTGGGGCAATGGATCGCTTCGGCCACCTGGAACTCCTCGAGTTTCGAGCAGGATAGCACTGCGGCGGAAGGCGGCCAAACCGCGAAGGGCCGGCCCCCGGGTATCCTCATCGGGCGGAGGTCCGGTGCGGGGCGTGTTCATCACCATCGAAGGGGTGGAGGGTTCGGGGAAATCCACCCAGCTGCTGAGGCTCTCCGAGCGGCTGCGGCACCTTGGCCTCCCCCTGGTGGTGTCCAAGGAACCCGGCGGCACGGCCCTGGGCCGGGAGCTGCGGCGCCTGCTGCTGGAGCGCCATGCCAGTGGCGAAGCCTGGTGCGCGGATGCCGAGCTTCTGCTCTTCTACGCGGACCGGGCCCAGCACCTGGAGGCCGTGGTCCGGCCGGCCCTGGCCGAAGGCAAGGTGGTGCTGGTGGACCGCTTCGAGGACTCCAGCCGAGCCTACCAGGGCGCCAGCGGCGTGTCCGAGGCCAACCTGGACCGCCTCAGCGAGGTGGTTCTGCGGGGGCTGCGGCCGAACCTCACGGTGCTCCTCGACATGGATCCCGAGGTGTCCCTCCAGCGCGTGGAGGTGCGCAACCTGTCCCTGGGTACCGAGTTCGCGGAGACGCGCTTTGACGAGGCGGCCCTGGAGTTCCACCGCAAGGTGCGGAACCGCTTCCTGGTCATCGCGCAGGCCCACCCCACCCGCGTGGCGGTGGTGCCCGCGAGGGATCCCGTGGACCAGGTGGAGGGGGCCATCTGGTCCCGGGTGGCGCCACTCCTGCGCAGCGCCGGGTTCAAGGTCGACTGAGGAACCGCATGTTCGCCCCCGAGATCGTCGGCCACCACACCATCCGCCAGCGCCTGCTGGACCGTCTCCGGGCCGGGCGGATCCGGGGCTCGCTCCTGTTCACGGGGCCCGAGGGCATCGGCAAGCGCCGCGTGGCCCTGGAGCTGGCCCGCCGCGAGATCTGCCTCCGCCGGAACGCCTGCGGGCAGTGCGAAGGCTGTCGCATGGTGATGGGCGAGGACCTGCCCTTCGAGCTTCCGAACCTTCTGCGCATCTCGCCCGAGGGCAAGGCGGGCGTCATTCGCATCGACCAGATCCGCGAGGGCCTCGATTCGAACAACCAGCCGCGCTTCAGCCGGGGCGTCATCGAGTGGGCCTCCCTGGCTCCGCCCGTGGGCTGCCACCGCTGGGTCCTGGTGGAGGAGGCCCACCGGCTCCACGAGAACAGCGCCAACCTCCTGCTGAAGACCCTCGAAGAGCCCCCCGCAGACACCCACTTCATCCTGGTGACCCACCGTCCCGAGGCCCTGCTCCAGACCATCCGCAGCCGCTGCGAGCGCATCCCCTTCGCGCCGCTCGGGCCCGAGGAGGCCTGGGCCGTGGCCCTCCAGCAGGGGTGGACCGAGACGGACCGCCCCCGCTGGACTGCCCTGGGGGAAGGTGGGCTGCGCTTCCTCGACGAGGCCGCCTTCCGCCGGGCCGAGGCCCAGGTCGACGCCTGGCTGGCTCTCCTGGAAGGCCAGCCCTTCAGCGAGGTCGGCGGGGCCCTCTTGCCCGACAAGGAGTCCACCTTGGCCCAGGGCGAGCAGCTGCGCCAGCCTCTGGAACTGCTCCTGCGCCTGCTGGCGGACCTGGCGCGGCTCCGTGCCGGCCAGGCTCCGGCCCTGGAGCCCTGGCGCGAGGTCCTGGATCTCCTGGCTGCCCGGGACCGGGACCTGGGACCGCCCCAGCAGGCGGTCTTGGAAGGGCTCCGGCACCTGCCGCGGAACCTCAGCCCCGAGCCCCTGCTGCGGGAGGTGGGGCTGGCGCTCCAGGGGACTTGAGGGGGCGTGACCCCCGTCACCGCCGGGACCGGTAGACTGGATTCAGGAGCCACGACTCCTGAACTGGAGCCAGCCATGTCCGAACCCCTCTACGGCCACGACCTGCTGTCCCTGCTGGTGGAACGGGGCGGGAGCTGCCGCCTGGAAGACCTGCGTGCGGCCTCCGCGGCCACCCACGGCGTCTCCGCGGTCTACTGCAATTGCCACGGCGACCAGTTCGACTTCGACGGCGTCATCGCCTTCCTGGGCAGCAAGGGCAAGGTGCAGGTGGCGGACGGCACGGTGACCCTGGGCATGGCCCCGGCCTGCCAGCACTGAGAGCCGGGCCGGGGACGGTCCAGACTCCTGACCCGTCCTACACTGGTTCCGGGAGTCCCTCATGAAGCTGCTGCGCATCAACCACCTGGGCATTGCGACGCCGGGACTGGACGAGGCCATGGCGCGCATGGCGCGGCTCTTCGACATGGCCGCCGATCATACCGAGGCGGTGCCCGAGCAGAAGGTGACGACCGCCTTCTTCCCCGTGGGCGAGAGCACCCTGGAGTTCCTGGAGAGCACGGATCCCGAAGGTCCCATCGGGAAGTTCCTGGCCAAGCGCGGCCCCGGCATCCACCACGTCTGCTTCGAGGTGGACGACATCGACGCCGCCGTGGCCCAGCTGCTCGCCAAGGGCGTCCGCATGATCGACCAGGCTCCGAGAGACGGCGCCCATGGTTGCCGCGTGGCCTTCATCCACCCCGCGGAGACCGGCGGCGTGCTCATGGAGCTGAGCCAAGGGCGCTGAGGCGCCCTCAAAGCCAGGCGCTGAGGCGGCTTCAGGGCCGGCCGCCGCCCAGGCGGGCGAGCAGGTCTCGCTGGGCCGGACCCTGGGCGAGCTTCCGGTAGGCCTCGACCATGTCCTCCGTGGCGAGTTCGAGCATGACGCGGTTCTCCACCCAGAACTCGTAGAGCTCGAAGAGCTGGGTCTGGGGGTTGGGCCCCCGCCAGAAGTGCAGGGTCCGCCAGCCCTCGCGCGCGCCGATCCGCTCGATGTCCGTCCGCCCTGCCTTGACCGAGATCAGGGCATGGAAGGCGACGGCAGCGGGCGCCTGGCGCAGCGCGACGGCGCCCATGCTCCCGGCCTCGCCGGGCACCAGGGTGGTCCGCTCGGGGTAGACCTCGATCCCGGTGCCGTGGGCGTCCTCCGCGTACGCCACCCAGGCGCCGGGGATGGGGCCGACGAAGGGGCCTGCGTAGCCGCCCGTGTGGCCGCCGATCAGCTCCGCGAGCACCTTGGCCACGTGTTCCGGGTCGCGGGCGGGGATCGAGATGTGATGGATCATTCATGGCTCCGATGGTCAGTTGACCTGACTAGATATGGTCAGCTAAACTGACTTCATGTCAAGACCCCGATCCTCCGTCCGCCGCGCGGACCCAGCTGAGCGCCCGCTCCTCGGAGCGCTGCTCCGGCTGGCCAACCAGGTCATGGGGCAGGAACTGGTCCGATGGCTCGCCGCTTCAGGGCACGCGGACCTCCAGCCTGCCCACTGCGCCGCCATCCAGGCGCTGTGGACCCGGCCCGAGGGGGCCCGCTTGACGGATCTCGCCCAGACGGCGCGCGTCACGAAGCAGTCGATGGGGGCCCTCGTGGATCACCTGTGCCGGGCCGGTTATGCGGAGCGCGTGGGCGATCCCGACGACCGCCGGGCCTCGCGCGTGCGTCTCACGGCGCGGGGGCGCACCCTCACGAAGGAGGTCCGCGCCTTCGTCCGCGGCGTCGAGGCGGACTGGGCCCGACGGGTGGGCGCCCGCCGTATCCGGGACCTGCAGGAAACGCTGGCGGCGATCGTCCTCGAGCCCGCGGAGACGCCCTAGGGTCGGGTTCAAAGTGGATGCGAGCCGAGAGCCTAGCCCACCACGCCCAGGTACCCCAGCCACAGCGCCCGACCGAAGAACACGACGACGGGCGTGGCCAGGGCGAGGAAGCAGCCGAAGGGGAGCATGGTCTGGCCGCCAGAGCGGCGCGTGAGCATGAGCGGCACGCCCACGGCCGCCCCCAGGCCTGCACCCAGGAAGAGGATGCCCAGCATGGGGCCCCAGCCCCAGAAGGCGCCCAGCCAGGCCAGCATCTTGAAGTCGCCCATGCCCAGGCCGTCGGTCTTGCGGATGGCCTTGTAGAGCAGGTTCAGCAGGGCCGGGGCGCCGTAGCCGATCGCCAGGCCCAGGAGGCTGGCCTGCCAGGTGACGGTGGGCTCGAAGCCCCGATAGGCCGGGGCGGGCTGGAGGCCGTTGTGGAATGCCAGAGCCTGGATGAGCGTGTCGCCGCGGCCCCAGGCCTTCAGGAGCGCCTCCGACCAGGCCAGCTGCGGCAGGGCGAAGAGCACGCCCAGGGCCATGAGGGGAAACTGCAGGACGTCCGGCAGGATCATCTCCGTAAAATCCGTGAAGAACAGCACCAGCAGAGCGTAGGCGCAGATCACCGCCTTGACCCAGATGAGCGTCCCGAAGGGGAAGAGCCAGTGGGCCCCGCCGAGGATCAGGCCCCCCAGCAGCTCCACCAGCGGGTAGCGGATGGGGATGCGCCAGCCGCAGGCCGCGCACTTCCCCCGCAGCCACAGCCAGCCGAAGAGCGGCACGTTGTGCCAGGGCTTGATCTTCGCCTGGCAGGAGGGGCAGTGGCTGGCCTTCGTCACCACGTTGCGGTCCTCGGGCGCCTCCTGGGGCAGCCGGTGGATCAGCACGTTGCAGAAGGAGCCGATCATCAGGCCGAAGGGGGCCAGGAAGAGGCTGAGGATCCAGGGCGGCAGGTCCAGGAAGGGCATAAGACACGATACCGGGGACTTCTCGGCGGTTCGCGGCAGAATGGAAGGGAACGCCCCAGGAGTTCCCGTGTCCCGCCTGCTTCCGTGCCTTCTCCTTGCCACCTCCCTGTCCGCGCAGGCGCCTGCGCCGGCCCCCCCCCCCCCCGCCCCCCCCCCCCCCCCCCGGGGGCCCCCCCCCCCCGGGGGGGGGGGCCCCCGGGCACAGAAAGCCAGCCAAGGGGGCCA
>NZ_JAKZLE010000001.1:216909-916346 GCF_022808885.1 Geothrix alkalitolerans
CGGGGCCCGGCCCGGGGCCCTCCCCGCCCCCCCCCCCCCCCCGGCCCCCGCCGCCCCCCCCCCCGGCCCCGCCCGCCCAGGCCCCCGCGCCCGCCCCGGTGGCCACGCCCGCGCCGGTGGCGAAACCCCGCGTGCAGCTCATGACCAGCTATGGGCCCATCGTGGTGGAGCTGGAACCGGGGCTGGCGCCCAAGACGGTGGAGAACTTCCTCCAGTACGTGAAGGAGGGGTTCTACAAGGGCACCATCTTCCACCGCGTCATCGAGGGTTTCATGATCCAGGGCGGCGGCCTGCTGGAGACCATGGACGAGAAACCCACCCGGCCCCCCATCGTCAATGAAGCGCCCGAGTCCTTCCGCGGGGGACTGAAGAACACCCGCGGCACCATCGCCATGGCCCGCACGGGCTCCCCCCACAGCGCCACCGCCCAGTTCTTCATCAACACCGTGGACAACAAGGCCCTCGACCACAGGGACATGAGCGAGGACGGCTACGGGTACTGTGCCTTCGGCCGGGTGGTGTCGGGCATGGACGTGGTGGACAAGATCGAGAAGGTGCGGACGGAATGGCGCAAGGGCCAGAGCGGCGTGCCCCAGTACGCGGTGCGCATCAAGGACGCCGTGCTCCTGCCGCCGCAGTAGGCGCCGGTGGGAAGGCCCTTCGTCCGTCCGTTCCTGGTCTGGACCTTCGGCGCCATGATGCTGGCGCTGGCCGTCTGCCTCTGCTTCCTCCTGGCGCCCTTCCTCGGCGGCCCGCGCGCCTTCTGGATCGTGGCGCCGTGGTACATCCGCGGGACCGCGGAAGCCTTCGGCATCCGGCGCGAGCTGGAGGGCTGGGACAGCCTGCCGGAGGATCTGCGCACGGGCCGGCGGCCCGCCGTGTTCATCGGGAATCACACCTCGCTCTTCGATCCGCCCCTGATGATCTCCACGCTGCCCTGTCGCCCCGTCTTCGTGGCCAAGCGGGAGCTGGCGGGGATCCCCTTCCTGGGCTGGGTGATCTGGCTGGCGGACTTCATCTTCATCGACCGCCGCGACCGCCCCGCCGCCATGGCGAGCCTGGCCGAAGCCGCCGTGCGCATCCGAGCGGGCCAGGCCATCGTGGCGTTCCCCGAGGGCACCCGCAGCCGCGACGGGAAGCTCCTGCCCTTCAAGAAGGGCGCCTTCGCTCTGGCCTTCGAGGCCGGCGTGCCCGTGGTGCCCTTCGCCATCCACGGTGGTCCCGCGATCCTGCCCAAGGGCGCCTGGCGCGTGAAGGGCGGCCACTACCGCATCACCGTGGGGGTTCCCATGGAATCCAGCGCCTACGCAGATCCCGACGCCCTGCGGGAAGCCGCGAAATCGGCGGTACAAGGGCTATTGGAAAAGACGAAAAACATTTAACCGCAGAGAACGCGGAGAGCGCAGAGGTGGGCCGGGTCCGACGAGTTCCTGGGACTGCCTAGGAGATCACATCGCCTGAAACGCGGCACCTACCCTGCCATCACCCGCTTTTCTCTGCGCTTTCCGCGATCTCTGCGGTGAAGGCTTTTTTCAGTTCACGATCTTGATGCGCGGCGCCGGCCCCTGGGGCCTCTGCCGGTCCTTCGGGATGAAGAGGGCGCCGAGGATCGAGGCCACGACGCTGGTCACCAGGGCGCCGAAGAAGCCCGCCCAGAAGCCGCTGACGGTGAACTGGAGGCCCAGCCGCGTGGAGAGCGTGCCGGCCAGCCAGAACACCAGGCCGTTGATGACCAGGCTGAAGCAGCCGAGGGAGCAGGCCATGGGGACGAAGGCGATGACCTTCAGGAGGCTGCCCACGGTGGCGTTCAAGGCGGCCAGGATCACGGCCACGATGAGCAGGTCCAGGAAGGCGCCGTGGCCCAGGCCGGGCACGACGGCGCTGGCCACGAGGAGTCCGATGGCGGAGAAGAGGAAGCGCAGCAGGGTGGTCATCAGGGCATCCCGTCCTTCTCGTTGGCCTGGGTGATGACGCTGCCGGCGGGTACGCTGCGGGTGAGCCAGACGTTGCCGCCGATGGCGCTGCCCTTCCCGATGGTGATGCGCCCCAGCACCGTGGCGTTGGAGTAGATGATGACGTCATCCTCCACCACCGGGTGGCGGGGGATGCCCTTCACGGGGTGTCCGTCGGCATCCAGGGGGAAGCTCTTCGCGCCCAGGGTGACGCCCTGGTAGAGGCGGACATTGCGGCCGATGACGCAGGTCTCGCCGATGACGACACCCGTGCCGTGGTCGATGAAGAACCGCTCGCCGATCTGCGCGCCAGGGTGGATGTCGATGCCGGTGAGGCTGTGGGCGTGCTCGGTGATCATGCGGGGCAGCAGGGGTACGCCCAGCTTCAGCAGCTCGTGGGCCAGGCGCTGGTTGGTGATGGCCAGGAGGCCCGGATAGCTGAAGAGCACTTCGTCCGGGCTGGTGGCGGCGGGGTCGCCCTCGAAGCCTGCCTGGATGTCCGTGGCCAGCAAGCGCCGCACTTCCGGCAGCCGGGCCAGGAAGGCCCGGGCCAGGGTCAGGGCCCGTTCGGCGCAGTCGCCACAGGCGGGATCCGAGGCGGTCATCCCCCGCTGGATCTGGTCGGCGAGGCCATGGAGCACACGGTCCATGCGGGCGCCCAGGTGGTAGCGCAGGGTTTCCGCGTTCAGTTCCGAGGCGCCGAAGTAGCCGGGGAAGAGCAGGGCCCGCATCTCCTCCACCAGCGCGGCCAGCGCGGTGCGCGACGGGAACTCCCGACAGCCCAGGGACATCTCCGTGAGGGCGGAGGAAGCCTCCGCCAGGGCTTCGACCACCGCGTGGAGGTCGGGCCGGTTCTCCGGGGGTCGCGTGCCGGGCATGGGTTCTCCAGGATCCGTCCGGACCGGGAAGGTCCGGTTGGATAAGGATGCCATGCGCCTAGTCACGCACGTAGTGGCAGGTGTAGCCGCCCGGATGCTTGATCAGGTAGTCCTGGTGGTATTCCTCGGCCTTCCACCAGGGGCCGGCGGGCGTGATCTCCGTGACGACGGGGCGCTTCCACTTGCCGCTGGCGTCCACCTCGGCCTTCACCCGCTCGGCGGTCTGCCGCTGGGCCTCGCTGTGATAGAAGATCGCGCTGCGGTACGAGGTGCCCACGTCGTTGCCCTGGCGGTTGAGCGTGGTGGGGTCGTGCATGCGGAAGAAGAAGCGCAGCAGCGTCTCGAAGGTGGTCTTCGTGGGGTCGAAGCGGATCTGGACGGCTTCGGCGTGGCCCTCGTGGTGTTCGTAGGTGGCGTGGGGCACCTTTCCGCCGGTGTAGCCCACCTCGGTGGCGAGGACGCCGGGCTGCTTCCGCAGCAGGTCCTCCATGCCCCAGAAGCAGCCGCCGGCCAGGGTGGCGATCTCCTCGGCCGAGCCCGTCTTCGGGGTGGGTGCGGCCTTGGCCGTCCGCCCGAACAGGGGCAGGAAGCGGCCCAGGCCCTCCTGCTCAAGGTCGTCCACGGGCACGAAGCGCAGGGAGGCGGAATTGATGCAGTAGCGCAGGCCGCCCTTCTCGCGGGGACCGTCGTCGAACACATGGCCCAGGTGGGAGTCGGCGCCCTTGGATCGCACCTCTGTGCGGATCATGCCGTGGGAGGTGTCGCGGTTCTCCACCACCTCATCGGCGGCCAGGGGCTTCGAGAAGCTGGGCCAGCCGCACTCCGAGTCGAACTTGTCCTTGGACGAGAAGAGCGGCTTGCCGCTCACCACATCCACGTAGATCCCCTCCCGGTGGTCGTTCCAGAAGGCATTCTGGAAGGGCGGCTCCGTGCCGGCCTCCTGGGTGACGTGGTACTGCATGGGCGTGAGCTTCTTCCTGAGCACGTCCTGGTTGGGTTTCTCCGGTGCGTTCACCTTCACCTCGCGATCAATGTGAGTCATCTGCCCGGATGCCGGCTCGTGGCGGGGAAGACCCAGCGCCGCCCCAGCGGCAAGCACCACGGTCCCAGCCAGGGCCAGCCAGATCTTCCTGCTCGACATGGATGGCTCCTCCAGATGCAGGGTTGGATGCCGGCGGGGGGCCGGGCGTTCCCCCGGCCGGTCCGCATGGCTGCCCTGGGGAGGCACCGGTTGAGGGACAATGGGGCCGGAGGCGCCCATGCGGTTCATCCTCGAGCAGGTCAAGGTGGGCGGGGACCGCAACTTCGGCTATCTCCTGGGCGATCGGGAAGCCGGCGAGGGCGTCCTGGTGGATCCGTCCTACGACCCCGGGGCCCTGGTGGCCCGGGCCACGGCCCAGGGGCTGCGGATCACCGCCATCCTGAACACCCACGGCCACGCGGATCACAGCAACGGGAACGGCGGGGCCCAGGCCCTCACCGGCGCACCCGTCCTGGGCGGCCCCGGCCATCCCGGCCCCCTGGACCGCGTGCTGAAGGATGGCGAGCGCGTCCCCTTCGGCGCCTGGCGGCTGGGCGTGTGGCATGTGCCCGGCCACTGCCCGGACCACCTGGCCTTCCTGACGGAGGGCCTGCCGGGGGACCTGGCGGCAGGGCTCACCGGCGACCTCCTCTTCGTGGGGAAGGTGGGCGGCACACCGGACGACCGGGACGCCCGCACCGAGTGGGACAGCCTCCAGCGCCTGCTGCGCGAGTGGCCCGCCCACACGACGATCTGGCCCGGCCACGACTACGGCGCCCGCCCCAGCTCCACCCTGGCCTGGGAGCGCGAGGCCAACCCCTTCCTCTGCTGCCCCGACGTGGTGGCCTTCATCCGCCTCAAGGCGGAGTGGCCTGCCTTCAAGGTGAAGCACGGGCTGCGCTGAGCGGCCAATTCAGGGGCCGGGCTGGCCGGGGCAGGCGCGGCTAGGCGGCGTGTCGCCGTTCCACCGCCAGGCGGATGGCCAATCCGGTGAGGACGAACCCCATGAAGTAGCGCTGCGCCGACAGCCAGAGCGGGTTGCGGCCGAACCAGGCTGCCAGCCGGGCGGCGGAGAGCGCGATGGCGAGGTTGACCGAGAAGCTGACGGCGATCTGCGTCAGGCCCAGGGTGATGCTCTGCGTGAAGATGGAGCCATGCGCCGCAGAGACGAACTGGGGGAACACCGAGAGATAGAACATGGCGATTTTGGGGTTCAGCAGGTTCGTGAGGAATCCCATGGCGAACAGCCGGGAAGGTGGATCCGCCGGCAGGGACTTGGCCTCGAAGGGGGAGCGGGCTCCGGGGCGGACCGCCTGCCAGGCCAGCCACAGGAGGTAGGCCGCGCCGGCCCACTTGAGCACCTCGTAGGCCAGCGGGACGGCCAGGAAGAGCGTCGTCAGCCCCACGGCGGCGGAGAACATGTGGACCAGGAAGCCCGCGATGACCCCGAGAAGGGAGATGACCCCCGCCTTGCGGCCCTGGCAGATCGAGCGTGAGATCAGGTAGATCATGTTGGGCCCTGGGCTGAGCACCATGAGCAGCGCGGCACCGGCGAACAGGACGAGCTCTTTGGGAGGGACCAATCGACGCTCCTGGAGGATGGGACGGACAGAACCGATTGATGTTGATTGTATATACAGGCGAATGCCTGGCCAGGAATCGGATCGAGGATGATGTAGTGGAGGGATCGGCGTTCGAGCCGCACGAGCCCCACCCGCGCCGCCGGACGCTTCCCAGAAGGATCAAACCCGTGAACCTGTTCGACGAACCCAGTGAGGTCCAGACCGCCGCGGTCGACGCCGCCCTCACCAGCCGCCGCTCCATGCGCGCCTTCCTGCCCACGCCCGTCCCCCGGGCCGTGGTGGAGGACATCCTGCGCGTGGCGTCCCGGGCACCTTCCGGCACCAACATCCAGCCCTGGCAGGTCCACGTGCTGACGGGCGCGGCCAAGCAGCGCCTTTCCGAACGCATTCTCGCCATCTACGGGGACCCCGCCGAGCGGGCGAAGCACGAGCACGAATACGAGTACTACCCGAAGGAGTGGACCTCGCCCTACCTCGACCGGCGGCGCAAGGTGGGCTGGGACCTCTATGGTCTCCTCGGCATCGAGAAGACCGACAAGGCCCGCATGCACGAGCAGCACGGCCGCAACTACCGCTTCTTCGATGCGCCGGTGGGCCTGATCTTCAGCATCGACCGGATCATGCAGGTGGGCAGCTGGCTGGACTACGGTATGTTCCTCCAGAGCGTGATGGTCGCCGCCCGGGCCCGGGGCCTGCACACCTGCCCCCAGGCGGCCTTCACCCAATTTCACCGCGTCATCGCCGAGGAGCTGGCCTTCCGGTCCGACCAGATGCTGGTCTGCGGCATGGCGCTCGGCTACGCCGACCCGGAGGCCGTGGAGAACCGCCTGGAGACCGAGCGTGCCCCGGTCTCCGAGTTCGCGCGGTTTCTCGAAGACTAGCCCGGCGCCCTCACCCTCCTCCCACCAGGGGGAAGAGGGCCAGGGTGTCGCGCTCGCTCAAGGGATGGTCCAGGGGCGCGTGCTGGCCGTTCACCATGACGATGCCCATCTCGCCCAGCCGGAAGCCCAGCCCGAGGATGACGTCGCGGCAGGCTGTGCCCGGCGGGAACTGGTGGTCGGCCTCCTTGAACCGGCCGTGCCGGAAGTGGGCGAAGAGCTTGATGGTGACGGTGATCGGGGCCATCTCAGAAGTCCCAGAAGGCGTCGATCTCCTCGTTCGTGAAGTCCCACACGGCCTGGTGCGGAGCCACCGGCTCCGAGTTGAAGAACTCCGGCAGGCGGTCGTCCGCGCTGGTCAGGCCGGCTGCCAGGTTGAAGGCCCGCTCGAGTTTGAGGACGGACTTGCCCAGGCCCGTCACGTCGTCTCCGCTGAGCTTCGCGCCGAAGCGGGCGTTGATCATGCCGATCAGCGCCGGCAGGCACTCGGGGATGTCCAGGGCCGGGAAGGCGATGAAGATGCACATGCCCGTGGAATCCACGGCGGCGGTGGCGATCTGGAGGTTCCGGGACAGCTCGACCTGGCCTTCCTTCTTCAGCGGGTCCACCTGGCCGCCCACGTTGAGGATGTTGGTGGCGATGGTGTAGCCCGCGGTGTGGTCTGCGCCCATGGGGCTGGTGCAGTAGGTGATGCCGATGCCCTTGACTGAGCGGGGGTCGTAGGCCGGGATGGCCTGGTTCTTCACCACGGGCACCCGGGTGACGCCGTAGGTGCGGCCCACGGCCCCCGCGCCCGAGCCGATCACGCGGCCCAGGGCCGTGCCCTTGCCGACCTCCTCGCGCAGGATGCGGACCACTTCCTTGCCGTCGCCCCAGGGGAGGATGCCCGCCTCCATGGCCACGCCGAAGGCCACGGCGGTCTCGATGGAGTCGAGGCCGAGGTCGTCCATGACGCTGTCCGCCAGGGCGATGTCGTCCAGCTCCTTGATGAGGCAGTTGGCGCCCAGGCCCCAGATGGTCTCGTACTCGAAGCCGGAGGTCAGGTACTGGCCTTCCTTGTCGTGGTAGACCTGCGAGCACTGGATGACGCAGCCCGCGTGGCAGCCGTGCCGGGGCTTGCCCCCGCGGGCCACGATGGTGTCGTGCATGGTCTCGCCGCAGATCTGCTCGTGCCCGTCGAACTGGCCGTGGGTGAAGTTGCGGGTGGGCAGGCCGCCGGCCTCGTGGAGGATGTTGACCAGCACGTTCGTGCCGTAGGTGGGGAGGCCCTGGCCGCTCACGGGATGGTCCATGAGGGCCTTCGTGAAGACGCGGGAGGCGGCCTTGAAGGCCTCGGGATCCGCGATCTGGATGCCGGGAGCGCCCTCGTCGTCGATGGCGATGAACTTGATGCGCTTGGAGCCCATGACGGCGCCGAGGCCGCCGCGGCCATGGCTGCGGATCTTGCCCGAGGGATCCTTCACCGAGATGTTCGCCGAGGTGAGCTTCATCTCGCCCGCGGGGCCGATGGCGATCACGCCGGTCTTCTTGCCCAGCAGCGCCTGGAGGGCGTCGATGACGGCGAAGTTGCCCAGGCCCAGGAGCCCGCGCTCCTCCTCGATGGTGAGGCCGTCCTTGCCGACCTTGAGCGCGTACCAGCCCTCGCCCGGGGGCACGCCTTCGACGATGAGGGCCTTGATGCCGAGCCGGGCGAACATCTGGGCCGCCGTGCCGCCCACGTTGCTCTCCTTGATGCCCCCCGTCAGCGGGCTCTTGGCGCCGGCGGAGAGCCGGCCCGAGTTGGAGGCCGCCGTGCCCGACAGCAGGCCGGGCGCGAAGACCAGCTTGTTGTTGGGTCCGAGGGCGTGGCAGGCGGGCGGGACCTCCTTCGCCACGATGGTCGAGGTGAGGGCCCGGCCGCCCAGGCCGGCCCACTCGGCGGGCGTCTCCTCGACCCGGGTGGTCAGGTCGGTCATGTTCACGCGCAGGATCTTGTCCATGGTGGATTCCCCTTGAGGGTTCGGGTTGATTCCCGACCAAGGCAGGAGGTGTGCCGGGAGCCCGAGGCCGGAAGTCATTCACGACATGGACATCCACGAAGCTCGGCCCTCCTGGGCGAAGATGGGAAAAAAGGCGAGCCGGGTTCCCCTGGGGCCCTCGCCTGCCTTTGTGTTGAAACGTTACTTATTGATCATTTATGTATCGAATTGCTACGATACTGGAACAGTTCGGCGCGGTTCTGGGACCGGCCTCTGGAGGGGCCATGGCACAGAAGGAGGGAGAGGCCACGGAGCGCTGGGCGGTCTGGGATCGCTTCATCCGGGAGGGGGTCCTCGAGCCCGGCACGCTGGGGCCCGAGCTGGAGGCCTCCTGGCGCCGCTGCAAGGCCGCGGGCGTGGACCCGCTGGCGGAGCGCTCCACGAGGGTGCTGGGGTCCGCCGAGTTCGCGGCGCTGGCGGAGCGGAAGCAGGATCTGATCCGGGTCGCCAAGCCCTTCATGGAGAACCTGTACAGCCTGGTGGCGGGCTCCAGCTTCGTGGTGCTGCTCTTCGACGAGCAGGGCTACCTCCTGGAGGCCGTGGGCAACCCGGACCGCATCCTCGCCTCCCAGGACCTGAACCTGAACAAGGGGGCGCTCTGGGCCGAGGCCGAGGTGGGCACCAACGGGGCCGGCACGCCCCTGGTGCTGGGCCGCCCCTTCCAGGTCTCGGGCGCCGAGCACTACTGCCAGAAGCACCACCGGTGGACTTGCTCTGGGGCGCCCATCTTCGATCCCCGGGGGAAGACCATCGGCCTGCTGGACATGACCGGGCCCGTGGACGAGACGCACATCCATACGCTCGGGCTGGTGATGGCCGCGGTGGAGGCCATCCAGCACGAGCTGGAGGTGGGCCAGAAGAACCGGGAGCTGAGGCTGCTGAACAACCGGCTTTCCAGCATCATCCTCACGGTCACCGACGGGGTGCTGGTGCTGGACGTCGACGGCGTCCTCGATCAGATCAACCCCGTGGCGGAGCGGCTGCTGGGAGTCTCCAGCCAGCAGGCCGCCGGCAAGCGCATCACAGATCTGGTCCGGGACCTGGGACCCATCCGCGAGCTGCTGGCCTGGGGCCGCGAGTTCCTGGACCGGGAGCTGGAGCTCGCCTCCGGCCGGGGCGCCCTCCAGTGCGTCGCCAGCGGCAAGCCCATCCTGGACGAGGGCGGTGTGGTCAAGGGGGCCGTGCTGTTCGTGAACCCCATCAACAAGATCAAGGGGCTCATCAACCGCTTCAGCGGGGCCCAGGCCACCTTCCGCTTCGAGGACATCCTGGGGCAGGGGGAGGTCCTGCAGCGCGCCGTCCAGCTGGGCCAGCTGGCTGCCGCCAACGAGAGCAACGTGCTGCTGACCGGGGAGAGCGGCACGGGCAAGGAGATGTTCGCCCACGCCATCCACAACCAGTCGGACCGCCGGACGGGGCCCTTCGTGGCCATCAACTGCGGGGCCATCCCCAGGGAGCTCATCGCCAGCGAGCTGTTCGGCTACCAGGACGGGGCCTTCACGGGCGCGGCCCGGGGCGGGCGCCCGGGGAAGTTCGAGCTGGCCAGCGGAGGCACCCTCTTCCTGGACGAGATCGGGGACATGCCCCTGGAGCAGCAGATCGCCCTGCTCCGCGTGCTCCAGGACCGGACCATCACCCGCCTGGGCGGCGACCGGCCCTTCGTGGTGGACGTGCGGATCATCTGCGCCACGCACAAGGACCTGCGGGAGGAGATCCGCAAGGGGACCTTCCGCCAGGACCTCTACTACCGGCTCAACGTCTCCATGATCAAGCTCCCGCCTCTGCGGGAGCATCCCGAGGACATCCCGGAGCTGCTGGAGGCCTTCCTCCACAAGTTCGCCGCCCGCAAAGGGGCCGCCAACCTCCGCATCGATCCCGGCGTGAGCGGCGCCCTCCAGGGCTATGCCTGGCCCGGCAACATCCGCGAGTTCCAGAATGTGGTCGAGCGCATGGTCCACGCCGTCCGGGGCGCGGTACTCCTCCCGGAGGACGTCCCCGACGAGATTCTCCGCCCCCCGGAACCCCCGGCCTCCATCTCAGGTCCCGCGGCGTCGGGCCCGTTCCGCACCTCGGGCTCCGCCAGCCTCCGGGACCAGCTGCAGGAGGAGGAGCGGGAGCAGATCCAGGCCTGCCTGCGCGCCTGGAAGGGGAACATGAGCCAGGCGGCCCGGGAGCTGGGGATGGCCCGGAACACCCTCTACCGGAAGGTGCAGAAGCTGGGCATCTGATCGGCCTATCGCCCGCCGGCCATCATCAGGGGCCGGATCTCGGCAAGGCCCGTCCTGACGTGGCTTCCTTCAGCACCGCCAGGAAGGCGGCCAGGAGGGGGGAGGCGTCGCCCTGCCGGTAGGCCGCGGCGACTTCGATCTGCACCTGGGGCGGCGCCAGGGGCACGTAGGCCACGCCCGCGTGCGAGAGGCGGCGCACGGCGCGGGGCATCAGGGACACGCCGTAGCCGGCGGCCACGAAGCCCACCACGGTCTGGATCTCCTTGGCCTCCTGGGCGATGTGGGGCGTGAAGCCGGCGGCGAGGCAGGCGCCCATCACCAGGTCCAGGATCCCCAGGCCGTGGCTGCGGGGGATCATGATGAACGGATCGCCGGCCAGGGCGGCCAGGGGGATGCGCGGCCGGCCCGCCAGGCGGTGGTCGGCCGGGAGCACCGCCACCAGGGGTTCCCGCAGGACCGTGGTGGTGGCGAGGCCCGGCTCGTGGATGGGCGGGCGCAGCAGGCCCACCCGGATTCGGTCCTCCCGAAGCGCCGCCACCTGCTCGCCGCTGCTCAGCTCGTGGAGGGTAATGGCCACGTCGGGATGGCGCTCGCGGTAGGCCCGGAGGATGCGCGGGAGGGTGTCCTCGTAGGAGGCGGAGCTCACGAGCCCGATGGCGATCTCGCCCACCTCGCCCCGCGCTGCGCGCTGGACTTGGAGCACGGCGTGGTCCACCTGGGCGAGGATCTCCCGTGCCGAGCCCAGGAACTGCCGGCCTGGCTCGGTCAGCTCGACGTGGCGCCTTGTGCGGGCGAAGAGCGGGACGCCGATCTCCTGCTCCAGCTGCTTGATCTGCTGGCTCAGGGGGGGCTGGGCCATGTGGAGGCGGGCGGCAGCCCGGCTGAAGTGCAGCTCCTCGGCGACGACGGTGAAGTAGCGGAGCAGCCGGAGTTCCATTGATATCTCCCGAATATCAAATAGCACTCGAATAGATATTTTTCATTGAGTTTTGAGGCTCCGACCATGGAGCCATGCGCGAAGGTGATCTCTCCCCGACCCCTGTTTCCGGCTCAGACTCCCGGGGGGCGGAGGGCCGCCGCACCCTGGCCGTGGCCTTCGCAGGTTTCTGCGCCTTCCTGGGGCTCTACGCCACCCAGCCCCTGCTGCCGATGCTGGAGCGGCTCTTCCACGCCAGCAAGGCGGCCGTGGGCCTGACGCTCACGAGTTCCACCCTGGGCGTGGCGATCGCCGCGCCCCTGGTGGGGTCCGTGGCGGACCGGCTGGGCCGGAAGCGGGTGATCGTCTTCTCCGCCAGCCTGCTGGCGCTGGTCACCCTGCTGAACGCCACGGCGACCGGCCTCCCAGCCCTGGTCTTCTGGCGCTTCCTGCAAGGGCTCTTCACGCCGGGCGTCTTCGCGGTGACGGTGGCCTACGTGCAGGAGGAGTGGGCTGGAGGAGGGGTGGGACGGGCCATGGCCACCTACGTCACCGGCACCGTCATCGGCGGCTTCACAGGGCGCATGACCACCGGGCTCATCGTGTCCCGCTGGCACTGGTCCTGGGCCTTCGTCGCCATCGGGATCATGGGCGTGGTCTCGGCCTTCCTCCTCCAGGCCTGGCTCCCCGAGGAGCGGAGGTTCACGGGCCGGGTCCAGGGCGAATCGCCGTGGTCCGGCGCGCTCGCGCACCTCCGCAATCCCCGCCTCCAGGCGACCTTCGCCGTGGGCTTCGGCGTCCTGTTCTCGCTCATTGCCTGCTTCTCCTACGTGACCTTCCACCTGGCGGGGGCGCCCTTCCACCTCAGCCCCGTGGCCATCGGGCTCCTGTTCGTCACCTACCTCGTCGGCGCGGTCATCACGCCTTCCGCGGGTCGCATCATCGACCACTACGGCCACCGGACGGCCATGGTGCTGGCCATGGGCACGGGCATCGCCGGCATGCTGCTCACCCTGATCCCGAACCTCTGGGCCGTGGTGGCGGGCCTGGCCCTCAGCTGCACGGGCGTGTTCGTGGCCCAGGCGGCCACCACCAGCTACATCGGAGTGGCGGCGCGCCAGGACAAGGCCCTGGCGGTGGGGATCTACGTCACCTGCTACTACATCGGCGGCTCCCTCGGCGGCGAGCTGCCGGCTTACCTCTGGCGCTTCGGCGGCTGGTCCGCCTGCGTGGCGCTGGTCATCCTCTTCCAGCTCCTGACCATCGCCATCACCCTCGCCGGCTGCACCGACCCCGCGAAGGAGGCCGGCCCGGCTCTCGAGCCCCTGACCGAGTTCAAGTGAGTCCAACCCTGGGCAGCGCGCCGGCCCAGACCTCCACGCCCTCCGCCAGATGAGGGATCCCGGGTCCGAAGCGGGCCGCGCCAAGCCAGTGGAGGCCCGGCGGAAGCCCCTGGAGCACCCGCGCCACCCGGGCGCCGTGGCCCGGCTCCAGCATGGGGAAGGCGCCGGGGCAGGCCTCCTCCCGCACCTGCAGCGCTTCGCCCAGCTCCGGCAGCCAGCGGTGCAGCTCCCGGAAGACGCCCGGCCAGGCCGCCAGCGCCGGGTCCACGGGATAGGCGCCGCCCACGTAGGCGCGCAGCTGGAGCAGGTCCGAAACGCCCCGGGGGTCGTCCGCCGCGAAAGACACCGCCCCCAGCAGCCCCCGGCCCTCCGGCGGATGCACCAGCAGGCCGAGACCCCGCTCCCAGCCCTGCACCATGGGATGGCGGCTGTGCCAGACGCGGAGATCCAGGTGGGGGATGGCCGCCAGCTCCGCGGCCACGCCGGGTGCGAAGGGCCGCAGGAGTCCTGCGGCTGCGGGCGCCGGCAGGGCCAGGACCACCGCTCCGGCCTCCACATGGGGGCCGTTGCCGTGGACCCGCCACTGGCCGCCGGGCAGAGGCTCCAAGGCCATGGCGGCCCGGCCCGTGGACACGCCGCCGAGCCGCTCCGCCAGTGCCTGCGCCAGCGCGCCGGTACCGCCCACGGGCTGGCGCGTGCGCTCGAGGCCCGTTCGAAGGGCGCCCAGGACCAGGCCGCCATGCGCCTCCAGGCGCTTCAGGCGCGGCGCGGCCTCCAGGCCCAGGCGCTCCGGCAGAGCCGCCAGCACCCCGGCCACCAGGGCTGGCAGCAGCTCCCGGGCGAAGCCCTCCCCCAGCCGCCGGGCGAAGAACGCGTGGAGGGTCTCCTCAGGCCTGGATCCTGCCGGGATGAAGGGTTCCGCCAGCATCCGCAGCTTCTCGCCGAGGCCCAGGCCCGGCGCGCGCAGCACTCCCGGCAGCGAGGCCAGCCCGGGATGCCGCCGACCGGCCTTGCCCAGCCAGCGGGGGCCCTTGGGCCGGGAGGGGCGCAGCTCGATGGCCAGCGCCCGCAGCAGGCGGTCCATCGCGCCACCCCGGCTCACGAGCAGGCCCTGAGGCCCACGTTCCAGCGAGCCCGGCTCGCCCGCCGGCCCCGGCCAGGGCAGGGTCTGCGCCCATCCGCCCGGCGCCGCGGAGGCCTCCCAGACGGTCGGGTTGTAGCCCTGTTGGCGCAGATGCCACCCCGCCAGCAGGCCGGTGATTCCGCCCCCCAGGACGACGACCTGCGCACGCTCCCCGTTCCCGTCCACACCGCTCCGATGTCCGCCCTCCCATCGCGGGGAACCGGCGCCTGGGGCCAGGATACAGCGGGGGGACTCCTTCCCGAGGCTAGGACCGTCCCTTCCCGCGGAGGAACCGGGTGCTGGCCTCCAGGTCCCGCCGGCCCCGGGTTTGATGAACCTCCATGGATTCCAGGGCGCGGGTCAGGGCCAGGGGGCCGCCGTCGAAGGGCTGGACCCGGGGCCGGAGGAAGCCCTCGAAGGACTCACGGCTCACGGTGTCCCACAGGGCCTCGCCCAGGCGCCCGACGAGACCGCAGAAATCGTCGCTGCGGAACAGCGGGGCCATCTCGTCGAAGTGCCGCTGGAGCCAGGCCCAGGCCATGGGGCGGGTCTCGGGGTCGGACAGGGCGCCGTCCAGGATCAGCACGGATTCCCGGATGTCGAAGTCCTTCCGGAGCATCAGGTCCAGCGCGGCGTTCACGAGGGCGGGGGCGCGGAAGGCGCCGAGTCCTGCCATGAGCCGGGCGCGCTCCTGGCGATCCTGGGTCGCGCGGGCCTGCGCCACCATCCGTTCGAAGTAGGACCGGCCGGAGGCCCGGGCAGCAGTGGCGAGGATCGGGACCACCAGATCCGGGTCCACCCCCTTCCTCGACTTCAGCCAGCGGGCCGCGAGGGTCTTCGCGTCCCGGGTAAGGGCGGGGTCCTGGCCTCGGAAGGCCACGAGGGGCACCAGGAGGGCCCGGAGGCGCCGGGTCTCCACGTCCTCGCCCGATCGCGGCGTCCAGCCCAGCGTCCGGGCCCGAGCCCCCCAGGTGGCGCGGAGGTACCGTGCCAGCCGCAGCCGGTCGGCCGGGCCCAGGAGCCCGGCGGGGATGCGGGCGGCAAGGGCCAGGGACTGGGCCACAATGAGCCGGTCGGGATCCTGGGCCGCCGTGCCCGCCAGCCGCAGGGTCGACTCCAGGTCCAGGGCTCCCGTCTCGCCCATGGCCCTCGCGTCGTCCAGCAGGCGGAACCGTTCCTGGACCGTCAGCGCCGAGGCCGGTGCCCGCAGGAGCGCGGCCAGTTGGTCCGCTTCGTAGGCCACCCGGTAGTAGCCCGAGCCGCCGGCGTTGAGCAGGATCCACTCGGGCTGCTGGCCCCCGGGAATGGGAAAGGTGGCCGACTTCTCCGTGAGCACCGCGTAGAAGGGCTCGGAGGTCCGGTCTGTCCGGATCCCCACGGGGATGGTCCAGACCGCCGGGGTCCCTGGCTCCGTGCCTGCAGACAGGAATCGCCTCTGGGTGATCTCGAGGCTCCAGCCCCCGGGTGTCTGGACGCAGCGGCCCGTGAGGACCGGGACGCCGGGCTGGCCGATGAAGGCCTCGAACACGGACCGGGCCTGGGCACCGGCCCCGTCCTGCACGGCCTGGAGCCAGTCCTCCGAGGTGGCGTTCCCCCACTGGTGCCGCTGGACGTAGGACCTCACGATCCCCCGGAAGCGGTCGGGGCCCACCCATCGCTCCACCATGGTCATGAGGGCGTTGCCCTTGAAGTAGGTGAGGTTGTTGTCGAAGGAATTCTCGATGCCGTCCTTGGATGCCACGGGCTGGCGCACCCGCTTGGCTGAGGGCAGGGCGTCCGCCGCCATGGCGTTGGCCATGAGCTGGAGCCGGTTCGCGGGAACCCGCCAGGAAGGCTCGAAGGCCTCCATCATCTTGGCGTCGATCCAGGTGGTCATGCCCTCGTTCAGCCAGGTGTCATCCCACCAGGCCATGGTCACCACGTCGCCGAACCAGTAGTGGCCCAGCTCGTGGACGGCGATGGTGCTGTAGAACTCCTTCCGCGCCGGCGTCTCCTCGCCGGGCTTGATGAGCGTCAGGGGTTGGCCCAG
Organism: Geothrix alkalitolerans; assembly: GCF_022808885.1. NCBI lineage: Bacteria > Pseudomonadati > Acidobacteriota > Holophagae > Holophagales > Holophagaceae > Geothrix > Geothrix alkalitolerans. The sequence goes on from NZ_JAKZLE010000001.1 coordinate 232,879, forward strand.
GGCCACCAGCCCGGGGTGCTCCATGGTGCCCCAGTAGCGCGGGACCACCGCCACATCGAGTTTACCGAAGGGATAGGGCATGCCGAAGAAGTCCTCCAGGAGGCCCACCAGCCGGGGGGTGGATTCGGCTGCGTAGCGGATCTCCGCGCCGCGGCCCTTGGGAACCACGAACCGCAGAGGCGTGCCGTGGTGTCCGGCCGTGCCCGCGGGGATCACGTCGAAGGGACCGACTACCAGGGCCACCAGGTACGAAGGCAGGGGGCGGGACTCCGCGAACGTGATCCGCTTCATGCCGCCGGGCTCGGCGGTTTCCTCCATGGCCGGGGCGTTGGCCAGCCCCACCTGGTCCTGGGGCACGTGGAGCACCAGGGTCCAGGGGATCTTGAACCCGGGCTCATCGAAGCAGGGGAAGGCCCGCCGCGCGTCGATGGGCTCGAAGAAGGTGTAGGCGTACCAGTCGTCGCCCTCCTTCACCCGGTAGAGGCCCTGGCTGCGGGCGGAGTCCAGCGCGCCCTCCCAGGCCAGCGTCAGGCGCGCAGGGCCAGACAGTACGGGCGCCGCGAAGCGCAGGCCCACCACGTCCTCGTTTCCGGGGATCACCGTGGCGGTCTGGCTCGCACCGCCCGCCGCGAGCTCCACGCGCTGGAGTTTGAGGCCCGTGGCGTGGATCCAGAGGGTCGCCGTGGGCTCCGAGATCGCCAGGTCGTACGTGGCGGTTCCCGTGAAGGACTCCCGCGAGGGGACGATGGTCAACTCCAGCCGCCCCCGGAGCGGGCGCACGGAGGCCGGAAGGCGCAGCGTGGGGGGCGTGGCCTCCCCGCTCCAGAGGGCGGCCCCCATCGCGCAGAGCACTGTGCCGACGATCGCCATGAGCCGCATGCGGAAACCTCCCGGTCCGGGGCCTGAGGGGCCCGGGATCCTGGGTTCGATTGGATCACGGGCGGGGTCGCGGGGGTATCCGTGCCGGGAGGGTGCGGGCGACGAGGCGCGTCTCGACCAGACACGGGCGGGTACGGGCTCCCCGTCAGGTTCCCTCGCCCCGGATGCACTCCTTCGTCCGCGAGGTCATGGCCCGGCTGACGGTCAGCTCCACCTGGGGCGCCACCAGCACCTTGATGCGGCCCACCGTGGATGGGCGGATCCCCTTGACCATCTGGGGCCGCAGCAGCAGGTTCCGCTGGATGCGGAGCATGCCCGCTTCCGGGAAGGCCTGCTCCACTTCCGCCAGGGTGGACCATCGGGTCAGGTAGCGGTTCTGGCCCCGGCAGGCCCATACGCGGTCGCTCTCGAGCTCGAAATGCGTCACCAGCTCCAGGTCCATGTAGATCTCACCGTCTCCGGCCCGGATGGGGAAGCGGACGGGAGGCGGCATGAGCGTCTTCAGCTCCGAAGGGCTGAGCCGCCGGACCAGGCGGTCGCGAAGCCGCTGCAGGCACTTGGCGAGGCGGTCCTCGAACACCGGCTTGAGCAGGTAGTCCACCGCGGCGAGCTCGAAGGCCCGCACGGCGTAATCGGAGAAGGCCGTCACGAACACCACCGGCGGGCAGTCCGGAACTTCGGCCAGCACCTCCAGCCCGTTGAGGCCGGGCATCTGGATGTCCAGGAAGATGACGTCCACCTCGGCCGGCTGCCTCAGCCACTGGAGCAGTGCGACGCCGTCCCCGAGCTCATCCACGATCGTGCAATCGGCCTCCTGAAGGAGCCGCGAGAGGCGCTCCCTGGCCAGAGGCTCGTCATCAACTACCAGGGCCTTCAGAGGCTTCATGGGGCCATTCTACTTGGGTCGCCTCGAACTGGATGCAGGCGAGCGTCCCCTGGCCCGAAGGCCCGATGACGAGCTCGGCGCCGGAGCCGAAGTGCAGGGCGAGGCGCGAGCGCAAATTCTTCAGGCCGATGCCGCTTCCGTTCACCTGGGTCGGGAAGGGCCTGCCGGAGTTCCAGACCTCTAGCCGGACCGAGCCGTCCCGGGAGCGGGCCCGGATGATGATGTCGCCGCCCGGGATGCTCGGCGCGATCCCATGCTTGATGGCGTTCTCCACCAGGGGCTGGAGAAGCAGAGGCGGGATCTCGATGGAATCGAGCCCTTCGTCCCAGTCCCACAGGACCCGGAGCCGGGGTCCCAGCCGGATGGCCTCCAGGGCCAGGAAATCGGAGACGATCTTTCGCTCTTCCCCGAGGGGCAGCCGCATGTGCTCGGAGGCCCGCAGGATCCGGCGGAGCAGGTCCGACAGGTGCCGGATGGCGGTTTCCGCGGCCCGGGGATCCTTGTGGACCAGCTCCGCCAGGCCGTTGAGCGCATTGAACAGCACATGGGGGTGGACCTGCCCCTGAAGCAGGCGGTTCTTGGCGATCTGCGCCTCGGCCTCGGAGGCTTCCCTGAGCTCCTCCGAGCGGGCCCGTGACGCGGTGAGACCTCCGACGATCATCATGGCTGGACCCACGAAAGAGCTGTAGACGGCCGTGGCGCGGGCCAGGTTGAACTGGTGGCCCGCTCGCGTGAGCAGCAACCCGTCGAAGATGGGCAGGAGGTAGGAGATGGATTCACAGGCGACCACCGAGACGACGAACCCCACGGCGAACCTCCACGGGGAGGGAAGCCGGCGGGACAGGGTCCAGGGGAGGGGGGCCAGCCCTGCGAAGGCGGTGATGTGCGTGAAGGGCCCGGAGAGGAGGCTGGCCCAGAACCAGATGTTCCCGAGCCGGTGGGAGGTCTGGTAGCTGTACATGAGGACCGCCACCCAGAGGAGGTAGCAGACCAGGAGGACCCGCCAGTTCCGGGCCAACGGGAAGAGGCGGATCCACCGCTTCGACGCATCCACCTCCACGGCAAGGGCTCCATGCAGGTCGCCCCTAGATCGTGAAGACCGTGGTGGTGAGGGTGGGCGCCCAGGGCTCATGAGCGGTCCTCTGGCCCTGGCCCTCGGCGGCGGCCTTCCGCCGGTTCAGCGCCTCGCTCACGCTGCTCGCCTGCTGGATGGATTCTTTGCGGAAGGAAAGGGTGGTGGGCATGGGAGCTCCCAGGTGGCGCCGCGCGGCGCGACCTCGTTTGTGAGCCCTTGCGGGAGCCCTTCCAACCGATTTCCATGAACGGTATGTAACCACGGCTCGAACCGTTCGGCCCCCCACCTGCTACCGTTCGGCCCTTCCCGGGCCGGCATCCGCGGGACATGTTCTCCTGGGAGGGATTCTCTTCGGAAAGACCATCGGTCCATGCCGCAGCCTTCCTGTCACACCACCGATTTCTTCGTGCTCCGGAGCCCGGGTCTCCCCCTGGAAGCGCTTGCCGTGACGGTTCCGCCGCCGCAGGAAGGCCTGTCGCGGGAAGGTTTGGCGGAGGAAACCCCGGAAGCCCGGCTGGAGCGGGATCGGGAGGCACTGCGCGCCGCCCTTCGCGCGCAGATTCGCCAGCCCGCCGTGCGGGAGGCCGTGGCGCTGGCTTCGCCCGACCTGGCCGGGCGCCTGGATGCCTGGCTGGAGGGCGCGCTGGACGACGCGGCGACCCGCGGGGTGGAGCGGGCCCTGGTGAAGTACCTCAGCCGGATGAGCAGCCGCGCGACGCCCTTCGGGCTCTTCGCGGGGGTGTCCAGGGGCGCCTGGGGGCCGGAAAGCCGCCTGGCCCTGGCCTCCTGGCGCTCGTGCCGCAAGGCCGTGCGTCTGGACTGGGGCATCCTGGAGGCCCTGGTGAACCGCCTGGAGGGGGATCCGGAGGTGCGGTCCCGCGTGACCTACCGGCCCAATTCCAGCCTCTACGCCTGGGGCGGATGGCACCGCTACCTCGAGACCCGCGAGGCGGAAGGGAAGGGGCGGTCGTACCACCTGGAGGCGGTGGAGACCACGCCCCACCTCGATTTCGCGCTCCAGCAGGCGCGGGCGGGGCAATCCTTCGGGGACCTGGCCGTGCGGCTGGCGGTTCGCCTGAAGGTCGATCTGTCGGACGCCCGCGCCTTCCTCGAACAGATCGTGGAAGCCCAGGTGCTGCGCGGGGACCTGCACCCGCCCTTGACCAGCCCCGATCCCCTGGGCCACGTGATCGCCGGGCTCCGGGCCCATGCCCTGACCGCACCCCAGGCGGAACCGCTGGTGGCCCTCGGCCGGGACCTGGACCGCCTCCGCCAGGCACCCCTCGGCGCCTGTCCTGAAGGCTACCCGGCCCACCTGCCGTCCCTCCAGGGGCTGGACCTGCCCCCGGGAATCCGGGACCTCCTCCAGGTGGACCTCTTCCGCCCGGCGCCGGGCCTGGCGCTGTCCACCGGGATCCGCCGGACCCTGGAGGAGGGCGCCGACACCCTCCGGCGTCTGACGCAGGCGCCGGTCGACCAGCCCCTGGAGAGGTTCTGTTGGGCCTTCAGCGAGCGGTACGGCCAGCGGTGGATGCCCCTGCTGGAGGTGCTCGACGAGGAGAGCGGCATCGGGTTCGACGGCGCTCCCGCCTACGACGATCCCCTGCTCGAGGGGCTGCCCTTCCAGGCGCCGGCGCCCCCGCGGAGCCTGTCGCCCCGGGACCAGTTCCTCCTGGCCCAGCTCCCGAGGTGGGCGGGGACGCGGGTCTGGACCCTGGAGGATGCGGATCTGGAGGCGCTGGCCCAGCCGGATCCCCAGCCCTTCCCCGCGGCTTTCGCGGCGCTGGCCACCCTGGTGGCCTCCAGCCCCGCGGACCTGGATCGCGGCGACTTCCAGTTCTGGATGGAACAGTATTCGGGTCCCACGGCGGCCCGGTGGCTGGGGCGCTTCGCCTCCGGCGACCCGGGCCTCCAGGCCTCCCTCCAGCGGCACCTCCGGAAGGAGGAGGCCCTGCGGCCGGAGGCGGTGTTCGCCGAGGTGGTCCACGTGCCCGAGGGCCGCATGGGCAACGTCCTGGCCCGGCCCGCCCTGCGGGAGTACGAGATCCCCTTCCTGGCGGCGGCGGGCGTCCCCCAGGATCATGTGATTCCCCCGTCCGACCTCCAGGTGACCGTGCGGGGAGACCGGGTGGTGCTGGCCTCCGTGCGCCTGGGGCGGGAGGTGATCCCCCGCCTGTCCTCCGCCCACAACTTCGCCCGCGGTCCCGTGGTCTACCGGTTCCTGTCCCACCTGCAGGACCAGGACGGCCGGGCCGGCGGCTGGTCCTGGGGGGCCCTGGCCGAGCAGCCGTTCCTGCCCAGGGTGGTCCGGGGACGCCATGTCCTCAGCCGCGCGCGATGGCGGATCCGCGCCGAGGAGCTGAAGGCGGCCCTGGCCGCCGGCGGCGAGGGGGCCTGGGGGGCTTTCCAGATCCTGCGGGAGCGCCTGGGGCTGCCGCGGTTCGTCACGCTCACCGATGCCGACAACAGCCTGCGGGTGGACCTGGATCGGGTGCTCTGGGTGGAGACCCTGCACCACCTCGTGGCGGGCCGGTCCGCCTTCATCCTCACGGAGTGCTTCCCGGATGCCCGTCAGGCGCCGGTCACCTCGCCCGAAGGGACCTTCGCCCACGAGCTGGTCATCCCCTTCGAGGCCGCTCCCGCCGCGCCGCCGAGACCGGTTCGGCTCCCGCCGGATTCCACGGCCTCTGAGATCCGCGCCTACCCGCCGGGCTCGGAATGGCTCTACCTGAAGCTCTACGGCGGCGCCGCCAGCGGGGACCGCCTCCTCGTGGCCCTGGAGCCCCTGCTCCGGTGGACCCGGGCGCAGGGATTCTGGGACCGCTGGCACTTCGTCCGGTACCGCGATCCGGAGCCCCACCTCCGCGTCCGGTTCCATGGCCTGCCCCTCCGCCTCCTCACGGGCCTGCTGCCCGAGGTCCACCGGCACCTGGAGAAGTGCCGTGCCCAGGGCCTCCTGTGGAAATGGCAGGTGGACACCTTCGAGCCCGAGCTGGAGCGCTACGGCGGGCCCCGGGGGTTCGACCTCGCGGAGGCATGGTTCTTCGAGGACAGCGAGTGGATCCTGAGCCACCTGCTGGTGGGCCTGGATCGGAAGGACCGATGGAAGGCGGGCCTCCGGCAGGTGGACGCGATCTGGGCCGCCCTGGGGCTGGACGACCTGGCGCGCCGGGATCTGTCCCGGGGCACGCGGGACGCCCTCCGGAAGGAGTTCGAGGGCACGGGGCCCGGGGTCGTGGCGATCGGCGCGAGGTTCAGGCCGCTGAGGAAGGATCTGGAGGCGGAGCTCTCCCGGCCTTCCGGGACGGGTGAGGTGTTCGGCCTGCGGAGCCTGGCGGCCATCCGCGAGGCCTGCGACCAGGGGCAGCTGCAGGAGGACCGGGCCGCCCTGGCCGGGAGCCTGGCGCACATGCACCTGAACCGGCTGTTCCGCACCCACCCCCGGGAGCAGGAGTGGATCCTCATGGAATTCCTGGCCCGCCTTTACGAGTCCCGGCTGGCCAGGCCCGGGGAGGGGAGGCCGGCGCCGGGGCCGGAATCGCCAGGGGTCGAATCCGTTCGGCCCTGAAAATCGACCGTTCGGGGGAAAATCTCGCCCCACGGGTGGGCGGGGCCTAGGATCCCACGTAGGGACACGCATCTGGGCCCCTGCCCGGGTGCGATATCGATCCACAGGAGGTTCTGTGCCCGACAACCTGCAGATCCCATCGCCCGAAAGCCAGGAGCTGATCCATATCGAGGACCCCTACGACCTGCGGGACTGGGCCATCTACTTCAGCATCTCCCGCGAGCGGCTCCGGGAGGCGGTCCTGGCCGTGGGCCCCGCTGTGGAGGATGTGAAGCACTTCCTCGGGAAATGACTCTGGTGCAGGTAGAGTCGAAGGCCGGGAGGCCTCGGCTGGCATGGCGCTTTCAGGGTGGGCGACGGACTATGTGAGGCTGGTGCTGGCGGTGGGTCGCCATGACGCCGATTTCGTGGATGCCTACTACGGGCCCCCGGCCTGGAAGGCCGAGGCGGAGGCCGGGGACCCGCGGCCGCTGGCGACGCTGCGGGCGGAGGCCGGGCGCATCCTGGACGGCGTGGCCGCGGCCGAGGTCCCGCCCGGCGAGGCGCCGCGGCGCGACTACCTACTGGGGCAGCTGGGGGCCGTGGCGGCCCACCTGGCGCGCCTGGACGGACAGGGCTTCAGCTTCGACGACGAAGCCGAGGCCCTCTACCAGGTCCGACCGCCCCGCACGCCGGAAGCCACCTTCGAGGCGGCCCTGGCACGGCTGGACCAGGCGCTCGAGGGCGCAGGCTCCGTGCAGGACCGCTACCAGGCGGCCCGGGCGCGGGTGCTCATTCCGGAGGACCGGGTGGACGCGGTCTTCCAGGCCGCCATCGCCGAGGCCCGTGAGCGCACGCGGCTTCACGCGACGCTGCCGGCCTCGGACCATTTCCGCGTGGAGTATGTGCGGGGCAAGGCCTGGTCCGCCTACAACTGGTACCAGGGCGGCGGCAGCTCGGTGATCCAGGTGAACCTGGACCTGCCCATCGCCATCGACCGCGCCCTGGACCTGGCCGCCCACGAGGGCTACCCGGGACACCATGTCTACAACGCGCTCCTGGAGCAGCGCTTCGCCCAGGCGCCCCCGGCGGGCCGGGGCTGGGTGGAGTTCACGGCCTATCCGCTCTTCTCTCCCCAGTCCCTCATCGCCGAAGGCACCGCCAACTTCGGCGTGGAGGTGGCCTTCCCCGGCGAGGAACGGCTCGCCTTCGAGCGTGATGTCCTCTTCCCCCTGGCCGGCCTGGATCCCGCTGAGGCGGAGCGCTGGGCCCGGGTGCAGGCGGAGCTGAAGCTCCTGGCCTTCGCCGACAACGAGGCCGCCCGCGGCTACCTGGACGGCCACCTCCGGCGCGACGAGGCCGAGGCCTTCCTGGTCCGCTGCTCGCTGCGGACTCCGGCCCAGGCCGCCCAGCGCCTGCGCTTCATCGACACCTACCGCAGCTATGTCATCAACTACAACCTGGGCGAGCACCTGGTGCGGAGCTGGGTGGAGAAGCAGGGCGGCACCGTGACCGACCCCGCCCGCCGCTGGGCTGCCTTCGTGGACCTCATCTCCAGCCCGCGGCTGCCGAAGGCGCTGGGGCTGTAGAGCATTCCCTGCGCCCCCCTACAATGGGACTCGCTCCCGGGAGCCTCCCCTGCGCCTGATCATCGCCGAGAAACCGAGCATGGGCCGAGCCCTGGCGGAGGCCCTGGGCGTGACCGGGCGGGGCCGAAACCTCCTCGAGGGGAACGGCCTGGTGGTGACCTGGTGCGTGGGGCATCTCGTGGAGGCCCTGAACCCCGAGGGCTACGACCCGGCCTGGAAGCCCTGGCGCTGGGACCGGCTGCCCATCTTTCCGGAGGCCTTCCGCTACGCCCCCATCGCCCAGACCCGGGACCAGTTCGAGGTGGTGGCCCGGCTGCTGAACCGCGAGGACATCACGGACGTCGTGAACGCCACGGACGCGGGGCGGGAGGGCGAGCTGATCTTCGACCTCGTGTACCGGCTGGCGGGCTGCGCCAAGCCCGTGCTGCGCTTCTGGACCTCCAGCCTCACGCCCGAGGCCATTCGCGAGGCCTACGGTGCCATGAAGCCCGGCGAGGCCTACGCCGGCCTGCGGGACGCCGCCCGCAGCCGCCAGGAGGCGGACTGGCTGGTGGGCATCAACGCCACCCGGGCGCAGACCCTGCGGATGCGTCGGGCCGGGCCGGAGGAAGGTGTGTGGAGCGTGGGCCGCGTGCAGACGCCCACGCTGGCGCTGCTCGTGCGCCGGGAGCTGGACATCCGCACCTTCAAGCCCCAGCCCTTCTGGACGCTCCGGGCCCGCTTCGCCCATGTCAACGGAGCCTACGAGGGCCGCTGGTTCAAGGAGCAGGAGGGCCAGACCCAGGAGCGTTTTGCCCACGAGGAAGAGGCCCGCGCCCTCGCCGCGCGGCTGGAGGGCAAGCCCGGGAAGGTCAAGAGCGCCACGGGCCGCACCGAGAAGAAGAAGCCCGAGCTGCTCTACGACCTCACGGCCCTCCAGAAGGAGGCCAACAAGCGCTTCGGGTTCACGGCCGAGGGTACCCTGGCCCTGGCGCAGGCCCTCTACGAGAGGCAGCTCATCTCGTACCCCCGCACCAGCAGCCGCCACCTCACGGAGGCGGATGCCCAGAAGGCGCCCCACTGGATCAAGGCCCTGGCCCAGGGTCAGCTCGCGGAGCTCCAGCCCTTCCTGGACGAGCTGCGGAAGCGCTGGCCCGTGAAGCTGGACAAGCGCTTCGTCAACGACAAGGAGGTGGAGGACCACGCGGCCCTCGTGCCCACGGAGAAGCCCGCGCGGGGTCTGGAGGGCGACGAGCTGCGGATCTACGACCTCATCGCCCGGCGCTTCCTCGCGGCCTACTTCCCGGACCGCGTGGAGGCCAAGACCACGATCATCACCGAGGTGGAGGGCGAGACCTTCAAGACCAGCGGCACCGTGGTGAAGGAGGAGGGCTGGTCCGCCGTGGATCCACCCCACCGCAGGAAGAAGGCGGAAAAGGCCGATCCGGCCGAAGGCGAGGACGATGCCGACGAAGAGGCCGAAGGTGGCCTGCCCGCGGTGAAGAAGGGCGAGGACGTGGACGTGGCCTCCCTCCACCCCAAGGAAGGGAAGACCACGCCCCCCAAGCGCATGAGCGAAGGCGACCTGCTGGCGGCCATGCAGGGCGCGGGCCGGGAGCTGGACGACGAGGCCCTGCGGGGCGCCATGCGCGACTGCGGCCTGGGAACACCCGCCACCCGCGCCAACATGATCGAGACCCTCATCAAGCGCGCCTACATCGAGCGCAAGCGCAACGTCCTGCTCCCCACCGAAAAAGGCATCCGCCTCATCGAGGGGCTGCCGAGCGAAGCCCTGCGCAGCGCCGAGCTGACCGGGAGCTGGGAGGCCCGCCTGGAGCGCATGCGCCGCGGCGAGGAGCCCCGCGAGGCCTTCATGGCCGACATCCGGGCCTTTGTCTCAGGCATCGTCGCCGAGCTCCAGGATGCTCCCGCGCCGCAGGTCCACGGCGGGCCCTGCCCCAAGTGCGGCCAGCCCCTGCGCATCCTCCCCAGCACCCGTCGTGGCGAGTTCGTCCACCGCTGCATGGCCTGCCGGCACGTGGAAGCGGGGAAGCCCACCCCGGCCGAAACCGGGTCGCCCCACTGACCGACTTCCTCTCCGGGCAGGACCGGGAATTTCGGGGAAATGTGGAAGTCATGGGAAGTAGACTGGTTGTATTCGGCATTTCCGGCTCGTCTGCCGCAAGGAGAACGGGTGGTTCAGGTACGAAGCGTCATCACCGGCACGGGCAGCTGCATCCCTTCCCGGAAGGTTCCGAACGAGGCGTTCCTCGGCCAGGCCTTTTACGAAGGCGAAGGGCGGCCCTATCCCGCCGGCGAGACGGCGCGGATGGTGGGGAAGTTCCGGGAGATCACCGAGATCGCCGAACGGCGCTACGTCTCAGAGGATCAGGTCGCCTCGGACCTGGCCCTGGAGGCCGCGCAGAGGGCCCTGGCCTCGGCCGCCATCGACCCGGAGACCCTGGACTACATCATCGTGGCCCACAACTTCGGCGACGTGACCGCGGGCAGCCGGCAGCCCGATCTGGTGCCGACCCTGGCCGCGCGGGTCAAGGCGAGGCTGGGCATCGCCAACCCCTTCTGCGTGGCCTACGACCTGCCCTTCGGCTGCCCCGGCTGGGTCCAGGCCGTGATCCAGGCGGACTACTTCCTGCGCTCGGGGGACGCGAAGCGGGCCCTGGTGATCGGGGCCGAGACCCTCTCCCGCGTGTCCGATCCCGTCGACCGGGACAGCCTGATCTATGCCGACGGCGCCGGGGCCGTGGTGCTGGAGGCCCAGGCCCATGACGGGCCCGTGGGCATCCTCTCGCACGCCACGCGGTCCGACGCTCTCGACCATGCCGGGCTGCTGAAGATGGGCCCCTCCTTCAACCTCGAAGGCGGCGATCGCCAGCTCTACATCAAGATGCAGGGGCGGAAGCTCTACGAGTACGCCATCGCCACCGTGCCGGGCCTGGTGCGCCTGAGCCTCGAGCGGGCGGGGCTCTCCCTGGAGCACGTGGACAAGGTGCTGATCCACCAGGCCAACGGGAAGATGGACGAGGCCATCCTCAAGCGGCTCTTCCGCCTCTACGGCAGGGCCGAAATGCCCGCGGGCATCATGCCCATGACCGTCTCCTGGCTGGGCAACAGCTCCGTGGCCACCGTGCCCACCCTCCTCGATCTGATCGTGAGAGGCGAACTGGAGGGCCATTCCCTGGCGAGCGGCCACATCGTCGTGTTCGCCTCCGTGGGTGCGGGCATGAGCATCAACGCCATGGTCTACCGCTGGCCCTGAGCCTCAAGCGGCCTCACACCCGCGATCGAGACTTATAGTGAAGGCTCGGCCCAGAGGGCGGCGCCAAGTCCCGTGAACCGGCGGCTGGTCTGTTCCATTCCCGCGTCGAGGGCGGCTCGGGTCCCAAGGATGGTGGCTGCGGTGCGCGCACGCGTGAGGGCCGTATAGAGGATCTCGCGGGTCAGCAGGGGGCTGTCGGCCGGTGGGAGGACCAGGACCACGCGGTCGAACTCGGAGCCCTGGGCTTTGTGGACCGTCAGTGCCCAGGCCAGCTCGAGCTGGGGCTGGAGGGGGCGGTAGGGCAGGAGCCTGAAGCCGGTGGTGGTCCGGAAGGCCACGGCCTGGTGGATGCCCTCCTCCTGGCGGGCCTTGACCACGACGCCCTGGTCGCCGTTGAAGAGGCCGCGCCGGTAGTCGTTGAGGGTGACCATCACGGGCTCCCCGGCGTAGACGGCCAGGTCGCGATCGAGGGCGCCCGCCGCTTCCCGTCCCGCCAGATGATGGAGCCGCTGGTTCAGGCCGGCCACGCTCCGCAGGCCGGGCGTCTCGCGCAGGGGGCAGAGGATCTTGGCGTGCTCATGGGCCCGGAAGAGGGCCTCCAGGGCCGCTTCATCCCCCGCGGCCCAGGCGCCTCCGTCGTGGTGGTAGATCCGGTCGGAGGCCTCCCGAAAGCCCGGGTGGTCGAGGATCTCCCGTTCGAGGTACTCCCGCAGGAAGGCCCTCAAGGCGGCATCGTCCACGTCGGCGTGCTCGGCGCCGTGGCCCTGGAGGTCGGCGGCGGAAGGCCGCGTGGCGAGCGCGCCCTCCGCATCCAGGGCGGCTGTATCTCCGGCGCGGAGGGCCTGGGCCGTCAGCAGCACGGAGCGGCCGTCCGGGTTGGCGGCATCCATCCGGTAGCTGTGGGTCAGCCGGAGGGTGGCCTCGGGCAGGGCCTCCACCAGGTCGCGGAAGACCGCACCGGCCTCGACGGAGGGAAGCTGCTCCGCGTCCCCGAGCAGGACCAGCCGGGCCTGGGGGTCGAGGGCGCCCGCCAGGCCATCCATCAGGTCCAGTCCCACCATGGAGCCCTCGTCCACGATCACCAGGCGCTGGGGCAAGGGATTGTTCCGGTGATGCCGGAAGGTCTGGCGGAAAGGCAGGAAGGCCAGGAGGCGATGCAAGGTCTGGGGCTCGGGCAGGTTCTCCAGAAACCGCCGGTCCTCGTCGCTGGGGGACGCGATCCTGCCCAGGGTCCCGCGGATGCTTTCGCCCATGCGCTGGGCCGCCTTGCCCGTGGGCGCTGCCAGCGCAATCTCGGATGGATCGAAGCCGAGGCGCATCGCCGCCCGGAGGATGGCCACCACGATGGAGGTCTTTCCCGTGCCCGGCCCGCCGGTGAGCAGCGCGAACGGCGCGCGGATGGCCCGACTCACGGCCTGGCGCTGTTCCTGGGAGAGGAGGACCGGCGCCTCGAGCAGATCCCCCACGCCCGGATGTTCCACTTCCCCGGCGGGAGCTGCGGCCGTCCGCGATCCGATGGTCTCGGCCAGTTGCCTCTCCGCCGCATGCAGCCGGGCGGAGGCGAGCCATTCCCCGGTGCGCACGAAGGGCCGGGCGGGTTCTCCGGGGGCTCCGAAGGCCACCGAGAGGGCCGGGCGATCGAGAAGGTCGGTCAGGGGCACCTCGGAGCCGGTGAAGAGGGCCAGCCGCGCCTGGGCCTCCTCGCCGCCGGGGCCGGCGAGCGGCAGGCGGGTGTGGCCGTCCTGGGTGGAGAGCAGCACCAGCAGGGCCACCAGGGTGAGGGCGTCCCGGTCCTGCCGCTCCAACCCCGGGGGGATGCCCGCGAAGGTCTCGGCCAGGGTCAGGAGTTCCGGGCCATGGCCCATGCGGACGAGGGTCTCCCGCCAGGCCTTCGGATCGCCCAGGGGGCGGGCGGTGCGTGCGGCGCGCTCAGCCATGCGTCCCCCGCTCCATGCGGCTCAGGGCCAGCTCCTCGAGGTGCATGGCCCCAAGCTCCCGCCGCCAGATCTGGACCTCCTCCCAGCTGGGCCGGCGCGTCCAGATCCCGCCCGCCGGCAGGCCGCGGAGGAACACGTACACCGCCCCACCGAAGCGAGCCTGGAAGGCGGTCTCATCGTGGATCCCCGCAAAGGCCAGGGCGGCGAGGGTGTAGATGCGCACCTGCAGGTCATAGTGGGCGGCCATGGTGCGGTGGAGCGATTCCGCGCCGTAGTCGCCGTCCTCGAGGGTGTTGGTCTTCCAGTCGAGGACGTAGATCCGGCCTTCCCACTCGAACAGGAGGTCCAGCGAGCCCTCGAGGCCGTCGGGATGGTCCGGGAAGGGCATCTGGAAGGCGACCTCGGGGAGTCGCTTCTCCAAGTCGTCCAGCCGCATCGCAGGACCTTCGGGCAGGTGGAGCTCAGTGGTCAAGGCGGCCCAGGCCAGGCGGAGGGCCTCGCCGGCCAGGGCAGGGCTCAGGCCCTGGTCCCGCAGGCACTCCGCGGCCAGCGGCAGGAGGTCCTCCCGCCAGGCCTCAGGGCTGAGGTTGCGGGTCCTTCCAGCGGGGATCCGCTCGAGCAGCTCGTGCAGGGCCGTGCCCGTGGCGGTGCCGCCAGGAAGGCCACCGGTCGGCCGCTGCGGTCGCGGCACCTGCACTTCGTCGGCCCGCGCCTCCTCCTCCTGGCTGGCGGACCGCCGGGTTTCCCCGAAGGCCCGGGCCAGGGACGTGAAGGAGTGGAGCTGCAGGGGGCGGCCGCGCCGGGAGAGGGCCGGAAAGTCGGGGGCGGGCGGGGCGGGTGGGAGCTGGAGCTGTGCCGGCAGGGTGGGCAGTGACCCCTCGGGGAGGGCGCGCACCGGGACCGGAAGGGGTGTCGTCCAGGCGCCCCAGGTGTCCGGCTCGGCCTCCTTCAGGGCCCGGACGCGCCGGTTGAGGCGGCCGTGGCGGCCCTTGGGATGGGCATCAGCGTCGAAGGAGCCCTGCGAGCTGGGTGGCTCGGGCCCCGGGGTGAACACAGGCATCACCAAGTGCACCTTGGGCCGGGTGATGGCCACGTACAGCAGCCGCTCGTCCTCCCGTTCAGCATCGGCCTTGGCCAGTTCCTGGATCACCTCTGGCATGGCCCTCCGCGGCCCGAGGAAGGCGCAGCGGGTGTTCGCGGCGTCGTGGAAGCGATGCACGCTCCCCGCCTTCGCGAGCTGGTTTTCGCTGTAGCCTCCGAACAGGGCCACCACCGGCGCTTCCAGGCCCTTCGCCTTGTGGATGGTCAGGAGGCGCACAGCCATTGCCTGTCCTTCCGCCCGCTGGATGCCGGGCTCGGCGTCGAGGGTGGGTAGGTCCTCCTCGCGGATCCAGCGCCCCAGCCGCAGGAGCAGATCCTCGGGATCGAGGTGGGACGCGGTGGCCTCCGTCAGCAGCTGCTCGACGAGGTGGTGCAGGTTGGTGAGGGAGCGATCGCCCCGCTCCGTGATCAGGAGGCGCGGGACGATGCCGCTTTCCTCGAGGATGGCGTTGAACAGGCGGGGGTAGCGCCGCTGGTGCGCCAGCTCCCGCCAGCGTTCCAGCCGCGCCAGGACGGGATGGCCCGCGGGCAGGTCGAGGCAAGCTTCGGCCTCCGCGATCCCGAAGCCGAAGAACCGGGTGAGCAGCGCCCGGCCCCGGGCGTCCGGATCATCCGGGCGCAGGATCGCGCCGAGCAGATCCTGCAGCTCCAAGGCCTCCCGCGTCTGGAAGAGCCCGTCGGCCTTGAAGCACGCCGACGGCAGGCCGGCTTCCCGCAGGGCCTGGGCCATGAGCTGGGACTCGGTGCCCGTGTGGGTCAGCACCATCAGGTCCCCCGGGTGGAGGGGGCGGGGCGGTTCGGACGTTCCGGAATGGAGGGTGGTCCCGCGGTCGATCAGCTCCCGGAACACAGACGCGATGCCCGCGGCGATCTGGGCCCGGAGCCGGCCCACAGGGCCTGCCACCGGGACCTCCAGCAGCCGCAGGGGCGGCAGGTCGCCCTCGGACCCCGCCAGGCGGGGCTTCCGACCGGCCGTGACCGGTTCCGGGTATGCGTTCGGCGCCGAGAAGAACCCGCCCTCCGGAGCCAGGACGGTGTTCACGGCCTCGATCAGCGGTTCCGAGGACCGGAAGTTCTGCCGGAGGGCGAGCCGCGCTCCGCCAGCTTCGAGGAGGGTCTTCCGCGCCTCGAAGTAGGTGGGCAGGTCCCCGCCGCGGAAGTCGTAGATGGCCTGCTTGGGATCGCCCACCAGGACGAGGCGGTGGTCCGGGCCGTGGAACAGGCGCCGGAAGATCTCCCACTGGCGGCCGTCCGTATCCTGGAACTCGTCGATGAGGGCGGCCCTGTAGCGCGCCTGGAGGCGGGCCGCCAGGTCGGGATGCGTCACGCCCTCGGCCACCTGGTCGATCATGTCGTTGAAGTCGAAGAGTCCCTCGGAGGCCTTCCGGGTCTTCATGGCCTCTTTGAGCGGCGGCAGGAGCCGGTGGACGATCACGGCCTCCAGCGTGGGGAGAACCGCCTTCAGCGCCTGGAGGGCGTCCCGGATGCGCGTGGCGGGACCGGCAGGGAGGGCGTCATCCCACACGGCCTGCAGCCACTTCTTCTTGTCCGAGGGCGCCTCGAAGAGGTCGCTGCCGGCGAGAGCCTCCCAGGCTGCCAGCGTCTCCCCCGCCTGGAGCGAGCCCAGCAGGCGGTCCAGGAGGGCCAGCCGTTCAAGAGCCGTCTTGGCGGATTTCCCGTAGGCCGCTCGGAGCGCCTCGGTGTCTCTGAGATCCGCCATGGGGAAGACCCCGACCGCCGCCCTGGCCTGGGCCAGTTGGTTTTCGTCGGGACACAGGGCTGCCCGCGTGGTCCAGGCGTCCCTGAGGAGCTTTTCCAGGTCCTCCGGGGATCCGGTCTGCTCCAGGGCCTCCATCAGGAACACCTGATCGGCCTCCGTGGCGCAGAAGTCGGTGCGCAGGTGGTTCTTGAAGACCTCCGCGAAGAGCTCGCCTTCGGCCATCCGCGTCTGGCGGAACAGGCGGCCGGTCTCGAAGGCGGCATCCTGGAGCACCTTCTGGCAGAAGGCGTGGATGGTGGAGATCACCGTGCGGTCAAAGGCCTGGAGGGCCGCGTCCAGCCGTGCGCGGGCCGCGTCGTCCAGCTCCCAGTGGGCGCGGCCGGGCTCGAAGCGGTCCTCCTGGAGGTCGCGCAGTTCCTGGAGCTTCTGGCGGATGCGCCGGCGCAGCTCCAGGGCCGCGGCCTCGGTGAAGGTGACGATGACGATCTGCTCGAGGGGCAGCCCGGCGGTCAGCACCAGGTCCACGACCAGGTGCTCCAGGGTGAAGGTCTTCCCGGTGCCGGCGCTGGCCTCCAGCACCCAGTGCTTGGGCTCCAGGTCCGGGAAGGCGGCGGGCTTGGGGTAGCGGAGGGGGCTCATTCGACCTCCTCCGTGGTGCCGGTTGCCGCCTGGCGGAGGAAGTCGCCCAGCCGCCGCTCGGCAGTCACTGCGGGATCGGGATCGAGGTCGAAGCGCTCGGCGCGGCGGAGGGGGCCGGTCTTGAAGGCGGCGAAGCTCCGGTCGTTCGCCACCTGGTCGAGAACCCACTGCTGAAGCTCCGCCGCATTCCGCTGCGGGTCTTCCAGCAGGGCCTCGATGGGCAGCAGGCCGGGCTCCCGGGTTTCCAGGAGTTCGGTGATCCAGGATGTGAGCCGCGTCCGGGCCGCCGCTGGATCCAGGGGCGAGAAGGGCACCTCACTCCGGAACGCCCCGGACGCCTTTCCGTCGGCGGATCGCCCGGCGATGCTGAGGGCCCTGTGGGTGAGCTCCGACTCCGAAGCTGCGGCCAGCAGGTGCTGGTCCAGGTAGGCCCGAAGCAGCTTGCCCTTGAAGGCGTCCGTCAGGTTGTGATTCCGCTTGGCCCCGGCCTGCTTCAGGAGGAAGAGGCTGGCATCGCCCGCCTGGGGCTGCAGGGAACCCACCAACTGGACCTTCAGGGTCTCCCCATGCACGGGAACGGCGAGCTCCAGGGCCGGCCGGACCTCATCGGCCTCCTCCTCCACGCTCATGGAAGGACCGAACCGCACCAGCCGGATCTTTTCCCCTCGCAGGGCCTTCACCTGGTGACCGAGAAGCTCCAGATCCTCCTGGATCTCGGCCTGCCCGAAGATCCCCGGCGCGGCCTGTCCGGCGCGCTGGAGGGCCCGCCGGACCTCGTGGTAGGCCGCGTCCGGATCCTGGCCCTGGCGGGCGACGCGGAGGAGGGCCTCCTTGCGGAGCAGGGCCCGGTGCAAGGCCGAGGTGCCGAGGGCCTCCTCCTCCAGCTCCGCCACGTCCTCCTCCTCGTCCCGCAGCTGGAGCCGGACCTTGGCGGTGCCCTGGACGGGGCACTCCAGCCAGGCCCTCAGGTGGGCTAGGCGCAGGGTCAGGGTCTTGGGAAGGTTTCGGCCGGAGGGCGTGGGGCAGGGATCCACCAGGAGGTCGAGGTCCTTCCGGATGGGCTCGGGCAGGGGCAGCGAGGACCAGGGCCGGTCCTCCGTCCCCGGGATGGAGGCGGCCACCAGCCGGCCGGCGGTTTGGGCCTGAGCTTCGCGGTGCGCCGCGGGGGCCAGCGAGCGGAGGCCGGTGGATCCTGCCGCGGGGAAGTAGGCCTCGTCGAACCGGTCGCGGGGGTGCTGCTCCTGGAGATCCGGCAGGGTGAGGGGCGCGAGGGACTGGACGAGGTCCTGGACGAGGCTCGAGGGGAGCCGCGCCTCCTTGCTGACGGGATCCTCGGTGGGGTAGGTCAGGCGCAGGCTCTCCCGGGCCCCCAGCACCATTTCCAGAAAGAGGTACCGGTCCCGCTCGGCCGCGCCGACATCCCCGGCCTTGCGCCTGGCATGGCGCAGGTCGAGGGGCTGCCGCTCCTCGGGCGACGGGAACTGGCCCTCCCCGAGCCCCATGAGGATGACGGCCCGGAAAGGCAGGGCCCGCATGGGCGCATAGCTGCCGACCACCACGCCCTGGTGGGGGCGCCCGCCGGCTTCGCCCCGGATGCCGGCGAGGGCCTGGCTGGCCAGCTCGCGGGCCTGCCGGTAGTTCAGGATGGGCGGCTCCAATCCCGGCGGCACGAGGGTCGAGAGGCGGAGGAGGGCCTGGGCCAGCTTGGCGCGGCCTCCGGTATCGGCGGCATCCTCGCCGCCGAGGTGGGCCAGCAAGTGGTCCGAGAGCCGCTCCCCCCAGGCGGCGGGCGTGCCGTGGAAGGTCCGAAGGCCGCGCACCCGCTGGATGAGGGCGGAAGCCTGATCCACGAAGGCCGCCGTGGCGGCGGCGTCCCCGGCGTGGGCGGAGGGGCGCTCGAAACCGGCGTCTGACCAGGTGAGCTCGGGGGGCAGATAGGCGGAGAGGGCCAGCCGCTCGAGCCCCTGCTCCCAGTGGAAGAAGCCCGGCTCGACCAGGGCCTCGTCCGCCAGGTCCTCGGGTCCCAGGCCCCGGACGATGCCCGCGGCTTCGGTCCATCGGGCCCAGACCTCCGTGTCCAGGTCGGGGAAATGCGCCGTCACGGCCGGATGGGTCAGGGCCCGCAGCAGGTCCCGGCGGCTGCCTCGGCCCAGGGGGAGATCCAGGAGCAGCTCGGCCCCGTCCAGCAGGGACGCCAGCCCCGGCGAGGGAGCGTCCACCACCACCAGGGGGATGCGGCCCGTGGTGTCGAAAGCCGTGCGCAGGTGATCGATGTAGGCGGTGCGCAGGCTCCCATCCGGTGGCACCACGACGGCGATGTCCGAGAACCGCAGCGGCCGATCGGCGGGGGCTGCCTCCATCAGCCGCCAGATCTCGGAGGCCACCACCTCGGCCTCCCGCGCCGGGCTGGGGCAGGCCAGGATGCGCACGGAGCCATCCGGCTCCCCGGGCTCGCAGGCCGCGCGATGCTGGAGCGCGTCCTGCACCCGGCGCAGCAGGGTGGAGCGGTCCGGCTCCGGGAAGGCGCTCTGGAAGTCGCAGTCCGAGATCTCGTTGAGCAGGCGGACGTTTTCCCGCCCCGGGCGCCCCCAGCGGCGCAGGAGCAGGGGATCGGCTTCGGATTCGAGGGCATAGGGATCGGCCTCGCCCTCCGATTCAGGCAGGGCCGCCCGCCGCTGGCTCCGGCGGCGCTGCTCGGCCTCGGTGGGGAGGTCGTCCCAGAATTCCTGGCAGGGGTTCAGGGCGTACAGGTGGACGTCCACCCGCCGGGCGGCCGCCTCGAAGGCCCGGTGGTAGACCTCGGCCGCATAGCTCAACCCGAAGACATGGATCCGGGGCGGGAGGGGGATCCGGTCGAAGCGTCCCTCCCGCAGGAGGCCGGCGAGGGTGGTCCAGCGCTCGGGGCCTGCCTCGGCGCGGGTGAGAATCCGGTTCCACAGGCCCCGCTGCCAGGCCTCCAGCTCCGCGGGCGCCCCTGAGACGGAGCGGCCAGCTGCCCACGCGATGGCCCACTCCGGGCGGGTGAGGCTGTAGTCCTCCAGGAGGCCGGCGGCCTTCTCCGCCAGCTGCATGAGCTTCAGGTCGGCCCCGTCGCCCTCCAGGTAGCGCTTCAGCGGCTGCAGGTCCACGGCCTCCAGGGCGCCCGGCTGCGACAGCACGGACAGGATCGCGCCCTGGAGCGCGTGGCGGTTCCACAGCCGCACCGGCGGATCCATCTGGCCCAGCGGTCCGCGCCACAGGCCATCCAGGTAGTCCACCTTGAAATGGGCCAGGATGCCCAGGGACTTCCCCAGGCCGTCCAGCAGGTAGCGCTTCACATTCGGATTGGGCACCACCAGCTGGATGGGCTCCCATATCCCGAAGGCCTGCCGTTCCTGGCGCAACGCCTCCGTCAGCGTCTCGAGGAGGCGCTCCGTGCGGTTGGCATAGGTCAGGCTCAGCATGGTCAGGAAGGGTCCAGCGTAGCGGAAGCGGGAAGAGATGAGGCTGCGTGCCCTCGGAGCGGCAGGTCCCGCGCCGGCCTGGGACAGGGACATCCATGCATGGCACGACACGATGGACAGCCACTGTCCGTTCAAGCCGCCGACATTCAGCTTCCTGAACCAGCCTGGACGATCAACCTGGTTGGCACTTACACCCCGTCACCTGGCTGGCGCGTGCTTCAGGGCCTCGAGGACCCGCTCTGGGGTGAAGGGCACGTGGGTGACCCGGGCACCCGTGGCGTCAAACACGGCGTTGGCCAAGGCGGCGGCCACGGGCACGACGGGGGGCTCGCCGATGCCCTGCGTGACTGCGGTGGAGGTTTCCGGGAACACGACCTGGATGCGGGGGATGGCGGAAAACCGGGGCAGCAGGTAGGTGTCGAAGTTCTTGTCGAGGATGCGGCCGCCCTTGAAGCGGATCTCCTCGCTGAGGGCCTGTCCGATGCACTGGGTGATGGCGCCCTCCACCTGCTGGCGCGCCCCGTCGGGGTTCACCACGAGGCCCACATCCACGGCCTCGAGGAAGCGCTCCGTCTTGACCTTGCCGGTGGCCTTGTCCACGGAGACCTGGGCGATGGCGACCACGAGCCCCTGGCGCCAGGCGCCGCAGGCCAGTCCGATGCCCCGGCCTGTGGGGCCGGGCGCGGGCTCCCAGCCGAAGGTCTCCACGGCCAGATCCAGGAGGTTCAGCAGCCGGGCATCGGTGATGAGACGGCGGCGAAGGGTCACGGGATCCAGGCCGGCCTTGGCCGCCAGCGCATCCAGCTGGCTCTCCCGCGCGAAGGCGTTGGTGTGGGCGTTGGGGGCGCGCCAGGCGCCGACCTTGAGGGGGTGGAGGTTGGGGACGGCCGGGGCCTGATACCGGGTTGACTGCATCTCGTAGGCGAGCTCGGCCTCGCCCTGGGAGACGCCGGCCACGGTGCTCTCCCAGAAGGTGATGGCGCCGCGCCCGGCATCCAGGCCGGAGCGGAGCTTCACCACGGCGGCCGGCCGGTAACCGTCCAGGAAGAAGTCCTCCTCCCGGTTCCAGGCCACCTGGATGGGCACGCCGGGCACCTGCCGGGCGATGCGGGCGGCCTCGACCGCGTCCAGGCCCACGAGCTTGCCGCCGAAGCCGCCCCCCACGAACTGGGCGATGATGTGGACCTTGTCCGGGGGCAGCTTGAGGGCTTCGGCCACGGAATCGCGGAAGACGAAGGGCGACTGGGTGGAGGACCAGACGGTCATCCGGCCCCCCTCCCATTTGGCGACGGACGTGTGGGGTTCCAGCGTGGCGTGGCTCTCGTAGGCGTTGCGGTACTCCCCCTCCACCACGGTGGCGGCCCGCTTCTCGCCTGCGGCCATGTCGCCGCGGGAGATCATCACACGCTGACCTGGTGCGGCCTTGTCCACGAGGTAATGGTAGATGCGGGCATCGTCCACATCGGGCTCCGGCCCTTCGAAGGTGCCCTTCACGAGGGCCAGGGCCTTGCGGGCGGTGTCGGGCTGGGGGTGGAGCACGGCCAGGAGGCTGCCGTCCCGCACGATGCGAACCCCAGGCACCCGCTCCGCGGCCGAGGTGTCCGCAGCGACCAGGGTCTGGCCCTGGGCCGGGGGCCGGAGGATGCAGGCGTGGAGCGTCCCGGGTAGGCGCAGGTCGCCGGCGTACTTGGCGGCGCCGGTGACCTTGGCGAGGGCATCCTTGCGGGGTACGCGGCGCCCGATCAGGGTGCAGTCGGAGAGGGGCTTGGGGTTGACCTTGCCCAGGTGCCGCTCCAGCTTGCGTCCCTTCACCAGCTCTCCGAAGGTGGTGCGGCGGGCGGGGGCCGCCTTCACCCAGATGGCCCCATCCTTCAGGGCCAGGTCTGCGACCGGAGCGTTGAGGGATTTCGAGGCCATGCCCAGGAGCACGGCGCGCGCCTCCGCGGCCGCGCCGCGCAGGACCGGGGCCGTATGCCACATGGTGAGGGAACCGCCGGTGGGCAGGTCCCAGGGGCAGAGGTCCGTATCGCCCAGGACCATGTCCACCTTGGCGGGATCCAGCTCCAGTTCCTCGGCCACGAGCATCGCCAGCACGGTCATGGCGCCCTGGCCCAGCTCCACCTTGCCCACGAAGCAGCCCACGCGGCCGTCGGCCGAGATCTTCAGGAAGGCATTGAAGTCCTCGGGGTAGGCGCCCGGTCGGGTTGGCACGATGGGCGCCGAGCCCGCAGGGATGGTGAAGAGGAAGGTCACGGCCCCCGCGGCGACGCCCTGAAGGAAGTCCCGGCGCCTCATCGCGCACCTCCCATGGCCTGGCCTGCCGATTCGACCGCGTCCAGGATCCTCACGTGGGCTCCGCAGCGGCATAGGTTCCCTTCCATGGCCTCCACGATCTCGCTCCGGGTGGCTTTCGGCTTCTTCTTCAGGAAGGCCCAGGCCGCCATGATCATCCCGGAGGTGCAGTAGCCGCACTGGAAGGCGTGGTGTTCCCGGAAGGCTTCCTGGATTGGGTTCAGCTTTCCGTCCAGGGCCAGGCCCTCGATGGTGAGCACCGACTTTCCGGCCACGTCCCCCAACGTCGTGGAGCAGGAGGGCACCGCTTCTGCGTCGACGATCACGGTGCAGGCCCCGCAGAGCCCTGCCTCGCAGCCCACCTTGGTTCCCGTGAGGCCCAGCTCATCGCGCAGGACCCACACCAGCATCCGGTCGCGAGGGCTCGCGACGCTCACGGGCTTGCCGTTGAGGACGAACGAGACCGTGGGCTCCATCGGGTACCTCCACTGATGCGGTCATGCCGGGGGATGGCCCGATTATAGGCCTGCTGCCGGGGAGCCGCTTCCATCGATCGCTCATGGTCATGGGATGGGTCCCTCATAATTCATCCGGAAGGGGGTGGAATCTGCGTGGCTCGGGGCGGTTCCTTCGAGCTGGACGCAGGATGGCCGCCATTCCCGGAAGGCCCCCAGGGTCTCCAGCTCAGGACCAGGCGCGCACCTTCCCTTCCAACGCCTCCAGGTGCTCACCGATGGTGATGGCGGAATGGATGAGCCCGACATGCGTGTAAGCCTGGGGGAAATTCCCCAGCAGGCGGCCCGTGGCGGGATCGATGTCCTCCGAAAACAGGCCCAGCGGGTTCGCGTGGCGGCACACGCGGTCGAAGACCTGGATCGCCTCCTCCAGCCGTCCAGCCAGCGCCAGAGCCTCGGCCCACCAGAAGGAGCAGATGGTGAAGGCGGAGGTCGTCCGACCGAAGTCGTCGTCATTCCGGTAGCGGAGCATCAATCCTCCCTCGGTCAGTTCCTCGCTGTAGGCCTCCAGGGTGGAAAGAAAGCGGGGGTCCTTGGGGTCCACGAGCCCGAGAGTCGGGAGCAGCAGGATCGACGCGTCGGGGAAGTGCCCATCCAGGGACTGGGTGAAGAACCCGCGCTTCGCGTTGAATCCCCGCTCCAGGATGGTGATGTGTTCCCGATCCGCCACGCGCTCCCAGCGCCTGGCGAGATCCAATTCCCCGAACCGCCTGGCGATGGCGGCCCCGCGGTGGACGGCAACCCAGCACATCGAGCGCGAGAACGTGTGGTTCCGCATCAGGGACCGGAATTCCCAGATGGACGTGTCCGGCTCGGGGGCGCGGAGGATGGCTTCCTCGACCAGCCGCTGGACCAGCGGGAAGAACCTCAAGTCCTCCTCATCATGAACGAGCCTCGGATCCCGCAGCAGGGTCTCGAGGCAAAGCACCAGCTCACCCATGAGGTCGTGCTGGCGCTGGTCCGTGGCGCCATTTCCGATGCGCACCGGCCCGCAGCCCCCGAAGCCTTCCAGGTGGTCCAGGATCTCCTCGGGAGCAGATGGATTCCCGTCCAGCGCGTAGAGGGGCTGGAGGGGCCCGGCTTCCGCGACGTCGCGAAGGAAGCGCAGGAAGCGCTCCCCCTCGCGGAGGTGGCTCAAGCGGCGGAGGGCCTCCACCACGAAGGCGGCGTCCCGCAGCCAGCAGTAGCGGTAGTCCCAGGTTCGAGAGGTGTTCAAGGCTTCGGGGATGCTGGTGGTGGTCGCGGCGATGATGGCCCCGGTGTCCTCGCAGGCATGAAGCTTCAGGCAGAGCGCGGACCGGAGCACGAGCTCTGGGTTGAACAAGGGAAGGGCGCACGACTTGGCCCACACCTGCCACCCCTGCTCCGTCAGTTCGAGCTCATGGCCCACCTGGGACATCGACACGCGGGTCCGACAGCCGTAGGACAGGTCGAAAAACACGGGCCCGTCCAGGACGAAATCACGGCGGTTGGCCACGTAGCTGATGGGCAGGTTGCTCTGGAGGAAGAGGGGGCCACCTGGTCCGCGAATCTCGATGCCGTCGGGCATGGCCAGGAGGTCGGTCTCGCCACGCGCGTAGTCGAGTCTGGGATCGAAATCGACCCGGAGGCGCACCAGTCCATGCAGGGGCCGGAGGATCCGCACCAGGCGCAGCGGGGCATCCACAGTCCATCCGTAGGGAAGGCGCGGGGCGAAATCGATGAGTTCCCAGGACACGCCATCGTGCTGGAACCGGTTGATCAGCACGTTGGTGTTCGTGAGGTACTGAAGCTCTCCTCGCACTTCCTCACCGTTCACCAGGAAGCGGAAGACGCCGCCCTTGTGTCTGTCCAGCAGCCGGGCGAAGACCGATGGAGAGTCGAACCGCGGCAGGCAGAGCCACTCGATCGCGCTGGTGGGAGAGACCAGGGCCAGCAGGTTGCCGTTGCCGATGAGTCCGTGGTCGAGGGTGGGGAGCACTTCGGATGGGCTCATGGTTTCCTCTCAAGCCTGCCTGAAGGCGCGTCCCCTCTGCAGGGCAAACTTGCCGAGCTTGGACCCGGCTCTCATCCCGACTTGACGTTCCTGGCCCGCCGAGTTGGAGAGGCCATCCACGCGGATTCCCGGTGGTGTTCGCTCCGTGGGCCTCATCCTCACCCCCTCCTTGGACATTCATCGCTTCAGGGAGGCGGCCCGACCCCCCCAGGGTCCTGCGACACGCCATGCGTCGCACCCATTCTGGATGGTTCCTCGAATCCGGCCGGGCCCCCGTCGGGCTGCGGCAGGCGGGTCAATCCTCCGCGAAAAAGAAGGGCGCCCGAAGCTCGTGGGCGTCCAGGACCTGCTCCAGAATGTGCAAGGATTCGATCAAGCTCACGATCTGACCGGTTCGCATGGATTCCAGGCCTTTGAGAAGGTGCCCCTGGGCAGGATGGGGCGCTTTGGCCAGGATTACCTGCCCTTTTTCAGTGAGGGTCAAGGAGATCCTGCGGCCATCTCCAGGGTCTGGGCCGCGCTGGACCAGTCCCTTGAGCCCCAGTCGATCGATGACCCCCACCACCGTGCTGGGTTCCAGCTGCATGCGCGCGGCCAGATCCTTGAGGGACATCGGTCCGTATTCCCCGAGCTCCCACAGGGCCCACACCTGCGGACCCGTCAGGCCGAATGCCCGCTCCACGGCGCGGGAGTACTCCTCCAGGGCCCTCACGATCCTGCGCAAGCTCTGCATCGCCTGGCCGATCAACCGGGTTTTCCCGGGCGAATGGGTGCGATTCACCCTTGGCTGGGATGCCTTGACCATGTCTCGCGCCCTCTTCGGTTCCGGGAAGCATGGGTGGCCACCCGCGCAGCCATGGAGGACTGGCCCTGTTCAAGCCAGCCACAGGTCCCGCAACCTGGCCAAGCCTCCTCCAGGTGGTTCGACCCAACCGAACCTTCCGGCGGGGAAACCGCATTTTTATTTGCCATGCAAATAATTTGCATTGCAAATCAAAGTTGTCAACCCATGCTTGACCTGCCGTCACCCCGGGCTGAAACGCCGATGCGCAACACACCCTCCACGTTCGATCTCCCCTTCTCTCGGATCAGGAGATGAAGCACCGGCTGGCCGAGGAGAGCGTGCTCTTCATCAGCATCATCAAGTGGGTGGTGCTGGCCACCTGCGTGGGGCTGATCGTGGGGCTCGCCACCGCGGGTTTCCTGCGGAGCCTGGCCTGGAGCACGTCCCTCGCCCACCGGTGGTCGGGAACGATCTACCTGCTGCCCCTGGCCCTTTCCGTCAGCTCGCTGCTGGTCAAGTGGTTCGCGCCCGAGGCCGAAGGCCACGGGACGGAGAAGGTGATCGAGGCCATCCACCGGCGGGCCGGAAGGATCAAAGCCGCCGTGGTCCCGGTGAAGGTCGTGGTCACGGTGCTCACCCTGGCGCTCGGAGGCTCGGCTGGGAAGGAAGGGCCCTGCGCCCAGATCGGGGGCGGCCTGTCCTCCCTGTTCGCCGACCTGCTGAGGTTCAGCGACCAGGACCGGAAGAAGCTGGTGATCTGCGGCATCAGCGCGGGGTTCGCCTCGGTGTTCGGAGCGCCCATCGCCGGGTCGATCTTCGGCGTGGAGGTGCTGTTCGTCGGCACGATCCTGTACGACGTGCTGCTCCCCTCCTTCATCGCTGGGGTCACGAGTTTCCAGGTGGCCAAGGCCCTCCGGGTGGAGTACTTCCACCACAACCTCAGTTTTACGCCCGTGTTCAGCGAGGCGTTCTTCCTCAAAGTCATGCTGGCGGGCATCTTCTTCGGGCTCTGCTCCATGCTGCTGATCGAGATTCTGAAAGCCGGGGAATGGTTGTCTCGCAGGCTGCGGATCTGGATGCCGCTCAAGGGGCTGTTGGGGGGTGCCGCGATGCTGGCCCTGGCGCTGCTGTTCTCGAGGGACTACCTGGGGCTCGGCCTCGAGACGATCGAATCCTGCCTCAGGGGAAATGCGAGTCCCTGGTACGCGTTCCTGCTCAAGCCCGTGTTCACCAGCCTGACGCTCAACTTCGGAGGCAGCGGGGGGATCGTGACGCCGATCTTCTTCGTTGGGGCCACCTCCGGAACCCTGTTCGCGACCCTGCTGCACCAGAACGTGCCGACGTTCGCGGCCATCGGCACCACCAGCCTCCTGGCCGGGGCAGCCAATACGCCCATCGCGGCCAGCATCCTCACGGTGGAGCTGTTCGGGCCCGCGGTGGCTCCCTATGCCGCGGTCGCCTGCGTCATCAGCTTCCTCATGACCGGCCACCGGAGCGTCTACCCCTCCCAGATCCTCTCCATGCGCAAATCGGCGTCCATCGACGTCGAGATCGGGCGTGAGGTGGACCAGATCGAAGCCAGATTCAAGGGGCGGGAGAAGAGCCTGACGGGCCAACTGCTCAGAGCGGCGAAATACGCCCTCAGCCACGTCAGGCCCCCGAAGGCCTGACGTGAGGCGTCGGGGGGGTCGACAGGGGCGACACCCCGTGCGTCATCCCCCTCTGGACTGGTGAACGGTTCCGTTTCTGCGAGCGGAGAAGCCCACCACCGGGACCTCGTCACGGGCTTCCGGGATCTGGTTCGGGAATCCAAAGGCCCGGCTGGGGAAACGAACCTCGGTGGATCCGCCTGCGGTCACAGGACAGGGAGGCATCTGCTCACCTGTTCTTGAACTGCTTCTGGAGTTTGCTGATGCGGCGCCACTTCTCCTCGCGCTCACGCCAGAGATGTTCGTCGCTGCGAGCCGTCTCGAAGGCCACCTCCCTGAGCAGGCGCAGGTAGTGGCCGTAGCGGTCCGGGTCGAGGGAGCCCTCCGCGAGGGCCACCTGCACCGCGCACCCTGGTTCCGTGCGGTGGGTGCAATCGCGGAATCGACAATCACCGGCAATATCAGCGATATCGGAGAAGGCGGCATCCAGGTCGGCACCCTCGGCGCCAAGACCCACTTCCCGAATGCCCGGCGTGTCGATGAGGCATCCGCCACGGGGCAGCAGGAAGAGCTCGCGCAGGGACGTGGTGTGGCGCCCCCGGCCATCCGAGACGCGAATCTCTTTCGTGCGCCGCACATCGTTGCCCATCAGGGCGTTGAGGAGGGTGGACTTTCCGGCACCCGAGGACCCGACCATGACAGCAGTGTGCCCTTCGGGAAGAAAGTCCTGGAGCTCCTCCAGGCCTTCGCCGCTGTGCGCTGAGATCGCCAGCACTGGCACGCCGGGAGCAATCCCTTCAATACGGGTAGCGAAGGCCTCCCATTGTGCGTTCAGGTCGCGCTTGGTGAGCACAACCACAGGTTGGGCACCGCTGCCCCAGGCCAGGGCGAGCAACCGTTCCATGCGCGCCGGATTGAAGTTGCGGTCCAGCCCCATGACCAGCCAGACCACTTCGAGGTTGGCCGCAAGGCACTGCTGGCGGATGCCGGGGCCTGTCCCCTGTCGCAGGAGCGAAGTGCTGCGTGGGAGCAGGTCGATGACCGAGGCTTTCGAGGGACCTGGATTCGGCTGAAGCATGATCCAGTCTCCTGCGCACAGGCTTATTCCATCCCCTTGCAGGCGTTCGCGGAAGCGGCCTGTAGGCACGCCCCAGCATTCGCCCTTGGCGGTTCGCGCGAGGACGAGGCCGCGTGATGCAGCCACGATGCGTCCTGGTTCGCAACCGAGAGGAGCAGAGCTCTGAAATGCCTCGCTGCGGGCCGGGGACCAGCCATAGGGAGCGAGGATGTTGAACGATGGCAGGCCTAGGCCTACTGAAGCATGCGTCATGGTGGATTCCCTGGATGAATGACCGCTCAAACCCCTCATGGGGGCGCATCTGAGTGGGGTGAGGGCCGGAGCCTAGGCTTCGGCCCTGGAGACTTCAACCGTCTCCAGGCTCATCCAGGTTGTCGTGTGCCGGTGGCGCATCCAAACTCCGCCTCCAACGTAAAAGGCCAGCACCCTGAACGCAAGCCCATCCTCCGGGGAGTGCCTGAAGGTCGGTTCACGGACTTCCGAGGGCATC
Source organism: Geothrix alkalitolerans (assembly GCF_022808885.1). Taxonomy (NCBI): domain Bacteria; kingdom Pseudomonadati; phylum Acidobacteriota; class Holophagae; order Holophagales; family Holophagaceae; genus Geothrix; species Geothrix alkalitolerans. The sequence continues at coordinate 261,734 of NZ_JAKZLE010000001.1, forward strand.
TTTTTCCCCGACATTTTCCCGTGAGGAGAAATGTGAGGAGGATGGCCGAAATCCAGAAAAGGGAACCCACTGATTTCTAAGTGGGTTAGCTGGTAGTGTGACGAATCCTACTAACTGATCCCTGCACTGAGGATGGGCCCGGATTGCCTGTTTCAGGGAAATTTACAGGGATCGCGCGCTTTCCCGACCTACTTCGAGGATTACCCACTTCTCGGATTCAGGTAGGGCGGGCCTTTGGGACTGTTCGGAACGGGATTCCCTATCAACTCAATCAGGGAATGTCCCTGCACTGATCAAGGAATCCAGCGCCGGCATCAAGTAGCTACCTCCAGGCGCTGCCGCCCAGCCTGCAGTTTGAATTTGATTCCGAACCACGGGGCGGATCGAATCACAGATCCTTCCCGGGCATAGAGCCTGGCTGTCGCCTTCGAGCCCTACCCGGCGTCCGCAAGGTAGAAGGGGCCCCCGGGTGATCGAATTGATCAGCACTTATCCACTTCCATTTTGGCTCGGTTGGAGCGACGACATGGATCGGAGGATGAAATGACCGACGCAGATGATCCATCCGAGTCCTACGAGGTCGGCTTCGGGAGGCCTCCCAAGAACACTCAGTTCCAGAAAGGGGATTCTGGAAATCCGCTGGGAAGGAGGCCCCAAGGGGCTCCTTCCAACTCGAGCGAAGCAGACGAACTGACCACAACTTATGACATCGGATTCAAGCAGCCGCCCAGGTCAACGAAGTTCAGGAAAGGAGTATCTGGGAACCCCTACGGCAGGAAAGCAGAAAGACATTTCGTTGAATCCATCCTTAGCAAGGTGTTGTTCAGTGCCACGGCGCCTACCGCAGCAACCCGGAGCCGGGCATGCACCAACCTGGAAGCCATGGTGCGGGCCATGTGGGGTGGAGCAGGGCACCTGGGGGTTTCGGCGGCGGATAAGGCCGTTCTGGGACGGAAGGTCATCGCCTGGTTGAAAAGTCTGGTGACCTGAAGTCCGGCCTTGTTCCATTCTCATCCATGCCGACTTAATAGGATTCAACGTGAAGAAATCCATGCGGAAGCCCCAAGGCATGCAGACCCGTCCACACCATCGACCCGCTAACATTTCGTCACCACCTGTTCCTGGTTCAAATCAATCACAAGTGCCTTCGTGCTGGGTTGCCGAGGCCTGGGTAGATTCTGATGGATGCGAAACTACCTGCGAAGCGCACGGCGCGGTGGGCGTCTTCGCCGTCTCAGTCCACGAGCAATACCCTGCAGACGAGCACCAGCGTCTCCGGCTTTTGGAAGAGGTCGCCGAACGATTGGGTAGCCATGTAGCTCCGGACCACGACTCACTCTGGGTATACCCCGGCGGGTACTTCGGCTTTGATGCTTCGGCTCCCCGGCCCTTCGATCACAAAGCTTGGCCAGGATTTAATGTCGACGTCGTCCGAATAAGGCTTTTACCCGTGCTTAAAAAATATCCCACGCGTGCCCGATTAGCCTTCGGTGCCGACAATAAGGGCGGTGATCAACAGCACGTCTGGGTATGTTGGCTAGGTGCGGACGGATTGCTCCAAATAGAGACGATTACCCGACACCTTTGCGATTTGCCTGGGCGGAAGGTCCGTGTCGGGTCGCTCTGCGCCGCGTTCTTCGTCTGCGGCGAGTTCACAGGGAGCCATACCACGGCGAACGGTCCGTATTTCAATGACCATTACCTGAGTGATCTTGCCGTCCAGCTGAATGACTGTCGGCTATTGATCGACTTGGCGCATTTCCGTATTAAAGGGAATATCGGTGGGGGTCAACCAGGGCCACGACAGGTTCACCGACGTCAGATGCTCCGCTTTGCATTTCATGGCGCATCGGTGTTGACCCACCACCATTTCGGTATTCAGACAGATGGCCGCGCCCGCAATGACTGTCAATCGAACTGGGTGATCTTCTGCGGAGGTCGGCAACTCGCCGAAAGTCGAGTTCACATCGTCCTCGGAAACGCTCGCTCGGTTCACAACACGCGCGGACCAGGGGCAATGATGTGAACAATGCGCGGGGAGAGCGATTCGGGCACGAACTCTTGGATCCTTAACCAAGGCTCCTTCTGGCGCCCAAAATCCTCTGAGAAGCCCGTAGGTGCTGGGTTTTCAGCGGCCACAAGTGGCCCAAATAACCCGAAATGAGCGACGATCAAATCCTGCTTGGTCGGGTCTCAGCTTAGGGGCTAGCGAGCTCTTCTAAGTTAAACAAAAGGGCCGACTTAAAGTCGGCCCTCTTCGCTGGTAGGGCTAACGGGATTCGAACCCGTGTTACCGCCGTGAAAGGGCGGTGTATGACCCTTTCTGACCCTTCCTGGACTTGTGAGCAACTTTGTAAGTATATGAAAAACAAGAAACAAATAATCAGAAGGATCCTGGGCGGCTCCTGAAGGCTCGATATCGGTTTGCAGTAAGTTTGCAGTAAATTCTCTGCCAGGATGGTCCCCCAGAGGACGACCATGGCCAAGAGGCAAGCCACCCCCAAGATGGATACCCCCACGGCTCGGGCAAAGAACTGCAAGCCGCGCCACGAGCCTTACTGGGAGGTGATCGAGGAGGGATGTGCCCTTGGGTATCGCCGGGGAAAGCGCGGTGGGGTTTGGTACGCGAAGTACTACCTTCCCGAGGCCAAGCCATCCCGGAAACAGAAGGACATCGGCTTTGCCGATGACAGCGGGACTCCGGCACATATCAAGACTCTGGCCTACGCCGAGGCGAAGGAAGCTGCCTTGGCATGGCGCAAGGCCGAAGCAGCGGCCCTTGCTGCTCCGCCCTCAGAGACTCCAAAAGAGCCGTACACCGTGCGCAAATGCATGGCGGACTACATGAGCAGCTACGAGAAGGCTGGTGGTCGTGCCAGCAAGGACACGCTCCGCGTGATCAATGCCCACATCCTTCCCGCTTTCGGCGCCCACTTGGTTGAGAAGCTCACGAGGTCACAAATCCAGGAGTGGTTCGAGGATCTCGCAGATACGCCAGCGAGACTGCGCACCGCAAAAGGTGCGGAGCAGCGGTTCAGAGAATTGCCGGACGATTTCGAGGTCAAGCGCCGCCGGAGAAGTACCGCGAACCGCATCCTTACCGTTTTAAAAGCGGCTCTGAACAAGGCTCTGGAGTTGGAGAAGGTGAGTTGTCCGAACACGGCTTGGCGGATGGTCAAGCCGTTCAGGAAGGCCGATAGCGCCCGGCTTCGCTTCCTGTCTGTTGAGGACCAGAAGACGCTGGTGGATGCCTGCCCGCCGGGTTTCAGGAAGCTCGTCCAGGCGGCGCTGTTCACCGGGGCGCGCTACGGCGAGCTGACCCGGCTCATGCATGTCCGCGATTTCCACGAGCGCACCGGGCAGGTCTTCGTGACTTCCGAAACCAAGTCAGAAGAGAGCCGCTACATTGTGCTCAGCGATGAGGGCATTGCCTTTTTCAAGGGCATCGTTGAAGGCCGGAAGAAGTCCGAGCGCATGTTCCTGGCGGAAGAGGGTGAGGAATGGAAGCGCGGCCACCAGGTTCGACCGATGAACCAGGCGGTGAAGGACGCTGGGATCGAAGATGGACTCTCCTTCCACGAACTGAGGCATACCTATGCTTCCACGCTGATCATGGCTGGCGTGCCGTTGGCCGTTGTGGCCGAACAGCTTGGTCACAAGGGCACGCGGATGGTGGATAAGCACTATGGTCACCTAGCAAAGAAATACGTGACTGACACAATCCGTCAGCTTTCGCCAAGGTTGAACCTTCTTCATAATGCTGATTCAAGTCCAATGTAATGTGGTACCAAACACCCTCCGGGAGAACAGATGGGTCGGCCTACAACTCTGAATGGCTGGTGGTTTGATCTTCTTGTGGAAAGGGCAGAGGGGCGAGTGGACACGCTCGCAACTCTTCTCGGAGTGAACCAAAAAACAATTCGTCGATGGGCCAGTGGCGAAGATCGGCCAAGGGATAGACAATTAATTTCATTAAGAGAAGTTGCGGGAGATGAATTATTCGCCAGAAGCGACTGCCCCATCAATTTTCACCCTTCAGAAGATATAACTGGAGGTACGGAAGAAAATGAGTTGCCCTTAGACATTGAGGTCGATGATCAAGATGATAACGGTGCTGAAGAAAACTTAATATCATCTGATCGAAAAATATTCACTGAAAAAGGCGATCCAGAGGTTGAGTCGTTAAAAAATAGATTTATTAGAGGTAAATTAGATATTCAGCCGGATTTTCAGCGTCAATTTGTTTGGGATACTGCAAAATCGAGCCGCCTTATTGAATCACTTCTTCTTGATATCCCATTACCAGTTGTCTACCTTTCGGAAGAAGCGGATGGTAGAACATATGTTATTGATGGTCAGCAGCGTTTAACATCAATTTTTTCCTTTATCGATGGATATTATCCTGATGACAAGGTATTCTCGTTGAGCTCTTTAAAGGTTTTGTCGGATTTAAATGGTAAAAAATTTAAGGATCTGTCGGAAGAATTTCAAGAAAAAATTCTTCAATATAAAATGAGAACAGTGGTTTTTTTAAAAGATTCTGATAAAAATCTGAAGTATGAAATATTTGAAAGACTGAATTCTGGTTCGGTTTCTTTGAATGATCAAGAACTGCGAAATTGTATATTTCGTGGATCGTACAATGATTTGATTAAAAGACTATCTCTTGACCCTGATTTCAGATTTTTAATAGGTGAAAAAAGACCACACAAAAGGATGAAAGATGTCGAATTAGTCCTTCGATTTTTTGCATTTTATCATTATACATATCTAAAATATCGTGCTCCCATGAAAAATTTCCTAAATCGTGATGCAGAGGAATTCCGTAATATTGGAACTCGTCAAATGGACGAATTAGAACGAGCATTTAAACTTGCATGTTCAAATGTTAGATCGATATTTGGTAATAAAGCGTTTAAGCGGTTTTACCCCGGAGGGGACTCTAACCCAAATGGATATTGGGAAAAATCTCAATTTAATGCGTCCTTGTACGACGTGTGTATGGGAGTTTTTTCCCAAATAGAGAAAGAAAAGGTGTATGCCAATCTTGATGCGCTAAGGGAAGCGGTTATTGCTCTCATGTCCGATGATAAGGGTTTTATCGCTTCAATTGAATTGTCGACATCATCAAATCAGGCTGTAATGACGCGTTTTGATAAATTTAGGAATGTTATTTATTCTGTTATATCATCAAACCGGAAAGAGCCAAGATGCTTCTCCCGTACGCTTAAAGAAGAGTTTTATTCAAACGATTCAACGTGTGCAATATGTAATAATAAAATCAATGATATAGATGATTCGGCCCTTGATCATGTCCGCCAGTATTGGATGGGTGGTCAAACTATCCCAGATAATGCAAGATTAACGCATCGATATTGCAATTGGTCAAGGCCGCGGAAAGAATAAAATTCGACGGCTGTGAATTTTATTTTGAAATTATTGAATATAACGGAATAGTCGTAACTTTATTTAATGTCATCGGTCGTTACAGAGGCGTTGAATTTTTAGAACTGCCACCCCTCACTAAACGAATCCAGTTGCTGCGCTGCTTCCGCAAAGAGATTGCCGGAATCCTTGAAGCTTTGTTCCCGCAGGAAGTAGTTCAGCATCTTTTGCTTGGATGGTGGTTCCAGCGCCTCGCTGATTACTTTACGCAGCTGATCATCAGCGAGAGACGCCACCTGCTTGCCCAGGATGAAGGCGGCTGCGGGCTCTGCCCTGAAGTCGTAGCGATCCATGGCTTCCGGATGGTTGTCGTACAGTTCCTGGTCGGTGAGCACGTGGGAATACTGGTGGAGGAGTTCCATGAAGTCCACGGCATCGCGGCCCAGCCTGGCGTCGCCTCGGTCCATCCAGGCGACCAGTTTCATGCATGCCAGCCCTGGACCTGAGGCCAGGGGCACCCATCTCGTTTCGTCCAAACGAAGATGAATGGCGGAGGCGAGTGCCTGGGGGTAGCCCAGGACGCGCATCAAATGGCTGCCATCAGGAGGCCAAGCCAGGGCTCCATCGGGTCCGGCGATGGCGCCGAAGGGCACTAGATCCACTTTGGTTTCGAGTCCCGTACCGGGATCTCGATGGATCATTCGCTGGGTTTCTTTGGGGTCGGGCCGGAAGGTTCCTGTGCCCACCAGGGCTGAGCGCAAGGCCTCGTAGTCTTCCCAAGAGGACAGGGTGACGCCGAAGTCCACGTCTTTGGTGGCGCGGCCCGTCGCGCAACCGTGGCCGTAATACAACAGGATCTCGCGGGCCATTCCGCCCGTGAGCAGGTAGTCGATTCCTCGGCTCCGGAAGAGATCGTCCAGGTCCCGCAGCAATCGGTCCAGACGCAGGTCCAAGGGGCGCTTGAGGTCAAGCCAGGTAGTGGTCATGGATCCTCCGGGCTTCCTCCAGGGTGCGAGGATCTCCGATGGTCAGGAGGTCCGTATAGACCAACAGCGGGGGCGCGATGCCTTCGGGGATTTCCGGTGCAGTGGGGAAGTTCCAGAAGATATCCAGCACTTCGATGGGACCCTGGGGATCCGCTCGGAGCCGATGTTTCGCCAGGAAATCCTTCCGGTCCTCGGGAAGGTAGATCGTGACGGTCTTCGGAATCAGATCGCCGCGCAGCTTGGCGGCAGCTACCTCGCCGCCCCAGTAGCCGCCGAAGGCCTCGGGGTTCGCCGTCACCCACCAGGTGTCCTCCTTGGCCGCGAAGCGCCGGACGTGCAGGCGCTCACGCAGGCGCAAGGGGTAGTTGGTCGTCCAGGCTTGGATGACGCGCTGGAAGTCGATCCAGCGGCGCTCGCCCACGATGTCCACCAGGAAGCCATGTTCCCGGAGATCTGTCAGGATCCAGCCCACCGTTCCCAGCGCCACGCCTGCCGCCTTGGCAAGGTCACGATAGGGGGCTTGCAATAGATCCGGCGCTGCAAGCAGGGCGAAGACCACCCGGAGGCCTGCACGATCAAAGGCCCGCATGGGCTTTTCGATCCGCCGCATAGCTTTGTCTGGCTTCTGGCCTGCCACCAACACGTACAGTCCCTCCGCTCTCAGGAAGGCGTTCCCGGCGGCATCGAGGAAGGGGAAACCCATGGCTTGGCACTGCCGGGCCAGCTCCGGGGCCAGGTAGGGAGTGATGAGCAGGCCCTCGTTCGTGAATTTCCGGGCCTGGGCCTGGGCGCTTTGGAGTATGGCGAGTCGATCCACTCGGTTCTTGCACTCCACGTCGAAGATCCAACGACGAGGGCCATCCATGATCCGGATCCGCCCGTCCGGGCCATGGTGATCTTCCAACGGCTCACTGACGGCCTGAAGCCCCGTCTGGGCCACGAGCAGTGCCAGGGCTGTGTCTATAAGCTCGGTTTCTGGGAAAGGGAGCATGTTCAATCTCGGTTCTTGTATGCGTTCCGTGAACAAGATTCGATATTGAACATCGGCGATTGTGGGTGACAAGTCAAGGTGTTGTTCAATATTTTTTGTCGTTCACGTTCTGTGAACATGGCGCTTTTCTGAACGCCAGGTGGAAATAAGAGGCGTGCCCTTCGGTGAGCTCGTCGTGGTCCTCGATTGCTAGGAGCCACTCAAGGCAGAGTGGGTCCTCATCCCGTCTGGCCACGATGCTGCGTCACCGGGTCTGGCCCGCAAGCCTCCAAGGCGGTCTCCCATTGGGAGCCCTCCGCCTTGGAGGCCGCTTTGCTTTGCGAACCACCCTCGGCGCCGCTCTTGCTCTGCCATGACGGGAATGAGGCGGGGCTGAATGGGGAGGGGAATTTCGGTAGGAAGGACGGCCAGAATTCCCCTGTTTCCCTCGAAACCCGCAGCGGGATTCCCAATTTGGATCTGCTGGCAGGGCCCCTTCGGGTGGGGGCGACTGGGCAGCAAGGGGGGAAACCATGCGCTACCTGGTCACGATGACGATCGATATCGAGGAGGTCCCGGAAAGGAGGGGGAGGGCCCCGAGGCCTATGGAAAAGCCTGCCGAGACGCCCAAGTCCGAAACGGTTGCCCCGCCTCCCCGGGGACCAATCCAACCCATGGTCTACGGGTTGAAGGACGTCGCCAAGCTGCTGGGAATTTCTCGGTCCTCCGTCTACATCCTGCTGAAGGAGGGCCTGCTTTCACCTGTGAGAATCGGCCGGCGAATTCTCTTCACAGAGGGTGACCTTCGATCCTTCGTCGAAAGGCAGCGCAAGGATTAAGAGGATCGGTTCAGGAAAGGGAATGTCGTTTCAGGGTAGCTCCTGAAGGTTCTTGTTGTATCTGATTGTATCAATTCGTCTTGAGATCTTGTGGGCACTTCGGGTCGCCCTACTCTGGGGTTACACGAAGGGTGATGCAGGGCGATCGACAGATCGAACCCTCTGGGTGGCAAGTTCGGCGTGGCGCGTGACTGTGGGGCCCGATGGGCAAAGGCCTGTCTTTCGACAGGTTGGCGATGGTGCATTCGCGTGGCGCGATTCGGTGAACACAACAGGAGATGCAACATGAGCGAACGAAGAATCCGGCCAGCACTGGATGTAGGCGATGCCAGCACCGTGGTGCATGCCCGAGTTGGAACAGAAAACAGCGGCGTGCTGGATGAGCTTGCCAAGCGCCAGGGGGTGAGCCGAACGCAGGCCCTGAAGAACCTCCTGGGGGATGCGCGAGAGCGCATGGCGGAAGAGGCCTTCGGGCCTCGGCTCGACGCTCTCGCCCGGACCCTCACCGGGGTCATCGAGCAGCAGGCCCGCCATGCCACCCGCATCGAAGCGCTCGTGGCCATCATCCGGAAGGTGGAGGAGGGCCAGGCCGAGCGGGAGGCTCAGATCCTCCAGACGCTGGCGGTCGTGGTGAATCTCTGCCAGCACACCTACGCCTACCTGATGGGCGTGGTGGAGTCGAGTCCACGGGCGGCGGACATCACCGCCTCGGGAAAGGCCAAGCTCCAGACCCTCCGTGGGGAGGGCTGAGATGCCGATCATCAAGCCCGGCTTCCGCCTGGGATTCCGGGGGCGTACCTCTCCTCCCAGCCTGGGCCGACGGGCGTACTACCTGGCCGCCCAGGAGGGTCGGGATTCGGCCCGCCTCCTGGGCATGGAAGGGCAGGAGCTCACGCCGGTCCAGGGCATCGAGGCCATGGGAGGGAAATCGGCACCGTACCACGAGATCATCGTGGCGCCCTCCGAGGCGGAGTGCCGGACGATCCTGGGCCGGAACCCCTCAGAGTCCTCCCGGGCCGCGGAGGAATCGGGTCATCGCCTGGCTCGGGCGTACGCCAAGGGACGCCCCTACCTCCTGGCCATTCACGAGCAGGACGGGCGATTCCACTTCCACATCGTGGTGCGCGGGAGCATGTCAGAGCAGGCGCTGGGACGGCATGGCTCCGTGCAGAAGCACTGGGACCGGGAGATCTTCGGGGATGAGCCGCGAATCCAGGATTGGGAAGCCCACCAGCGGTTTCTGGAGGAGAAGGCCCACCTCCAGGAGATCATCCGCGAGCAGAAGGAAAACGAGCGTCAACGTTGGGAGGCCGTGAAACGTGCGGAACCCGGGCGCAAGGCAGAGGCTGCCCGTCCTTACGAACGGAAGGCGCGGCTCCTCATCGAGCGGCGCTGCCTGACAGAACTAGCAGCCTTGCGGGCCCGCTACGAATCCCGGGGAATGCTCGGTAGCCCGCGGCACCAAGCGGAGCTGGAGCAGGTGGAGCATCGCCGTACGGGGGCCCTGCGTCGGCTGGAGAAGCGGGAGACCTCCCGGGAGCTTGGCGTGGCCAAGGCCCGTCTGGGTAGGGCCATGGACCAGGGCGGGCGCATGATGCAGCGCGGTACCCGAGTGGCCGGGCGTGTGGGACGCGTGGCCCTGGACAAGGCCATGAAGGAACTCGGGGTCCCTGCCCCTTTCCGGAAAGTGAGCCGTGCGGGCCTGGTGCTGGCTCAGGAGGTGGCCCAGGCCACACTGCGGGCTTCCCTGGAAGCGGCCAAGGCCGCTGCCAGGAGCGGAGTCCACGTGGGCCAGGCCTCTGTGAAGCTGGCCACGGGCCTGGCGGCGGCTCTGCCGACCGCTGGAGCCTCTCTGAAGGTGGCTGGAAAAGAGGCAGGCCAGGATCTGGCCCAGGCTGGCAAGGAACTGGGTCAGGGGGCCACCCGCGCCGAAGCCGAACTGGGTAAGGGGGCTGGCCGCGCCGTAGCTTCAGGCGGCCGGGAGCTGCTGCCCCAGGAGGTCCAGGCGGGCGCCCAGATGGCCGCAACGACAGCCCGGATGGCCGTCGGTGCCACGAAGGATTTCCTCACGCTCTCTCCCCTCTCTCTGGGCAGAACCCTGGCGGGAGGGGCCACGGACCTGAGTGCCACTGCGGCTCGGAGTGCTGACCTAACGGCCAGGCTTCCCGAGCCCGTGCGCCGGGCCCTGCAAGTGATCGGATGGCTTCCCGTGGTGGGAAGCGTCTCGAAGGTCGCCGAGGTGGCGGCCGAAACCACCCAAACCGTCGCTAACGCCGCATCCCGCGGCCTGGAGGTTGACCGATGACGGACCTTGTTTTCCATTTCCTTTCCGCCTGGAAGGCCTGGGGGGCGTACCTGCTCCTGGCCCTCGGGCTCCTTGGGACCTTCTGGATCTTCACCCGGTGGTACCTCGTGGAGCATGAGGACCCCTTGGCCCTCCTCCACAACCGCTTCGACTGGCTGAACCGCTGGCTGCTCCAGCACCGACGGTCGAAGAAGACCCTGCCCGTGAGCTTGGCGGCCCTCGGCCTTGGAGGTGGGATGCTCCTGGCCCTGGAGCAGAAGGAATTCCTCCTGTGGGCCTTCCGGAACGCGGCGCTGTTTCTTGGCCTTCATGCGGGCTTCGTGCTCCTGGCCTTCCTGGTCTGGCTCACCTGGGACCGGAAGCCCAAGTACATTCGCTCAGGCGAAGGCAGGGCCGAGGCCCAGTTCAAGGATGTCCCCGAGGACTTCGGTCCCTATGAGATCCAGGACGGGCGTCGGATCGGCGACGGCAGGCCCATGGCTGAACTGCTTGGATTCCGTGCCCCCACGCTGACGTCGCGCTGGACGCTCGTGTTGCGCCAGCGGTTCAAGGGCTTCCTGACCCTGGTCTCCCTCACCTGGGAAATGCTCTGCCGTCACATCTTCATTTTCGGAGTCCAGGGCTCGGGGAAGACCACGACCCTCTTTGGGCATATTCAGCATTCCGCCCTGTGCCCCTGGATCTACCAGGACTCGAAGGCCGAATTGCCCTTCCGGGACACCTTCCCCAACACCTGCCTCTGGGGGCTGGATGTCCGGGGCCATGAGACTCGTTCGGGCGTCTGGAATCCCATGGAGGAGATCCGCTCCAAGGAGGACCGGGATCTGCTGGTGGACTACCTCTTCCCCAGCAACCCCCACGACGCGAACCCGTGGGTGCGGGACATGGCGCGTGCGGTGTTCGGGGCGATCCTGGCTTCCCGTCGCTGGTCCAGCATTCAGGAGATCGCTCGGACCCTTCGGGAGAGCCGCCTGGAGCCTTTCCTGGCGAACCTGGATCCCATCTACCGCGACGCCATGTCCGAGCCCAAGAGCCAGGTGCCGGTGCTCCAGGACCTGGTGGTCTCCCTGAGTCGCTGGGAGACCGAGCGCATCAGCGCCATCACCGAGGGGTCCAGCACCGTCACCATCGACGACTTCATCCGCCACGGCGGCTACGTCATGAACTGCGAGATGTCGGATGCCCTGCGGGTGCCGGTCCACTGCTTCTGGGGCATGCTCTTCGGCCGCCTGCGGAACCGTGCCGAGGGGGCCTCGCCAATCATCCTCCTGCTCGATGAGTTCGGCGATTGCGGCCGTCTCCCGAGCATCGAGCGGGCCCTGGTGCTCCTGCGCTCGAAGGGCGTGTCCATCGTGGCGGGCATCCAGAACATGGGCCTGCTCCAGGATGTCTACCCCCGGAACTGGCAGGCGGTGCTGCAGGGGTTCGGCACCAAGATCTGGCTGGCCAGGAACATGGAGGACGATCTCCGGGAGAAGCTGAGCCGGGTCCTGGGCAAGTGGACCCGGCGCATCCCCCCGGTCAACAAGAACGCCCAGCCGACGGAGAAGGAGGCGGACCTGATGCCGGTGGATGCCTGGGGGCGCTGGTCCGAGGAGCGGGCGGCGCTGGCCCGGTCCCACGGGTTCACCTACTGGCTACCCCTGAGCCTGACCGTGACCCGCCCGCCGCTGGGGGCGCCGGTGGTGGCCGTGGATCCCTGGGAAGAGGCCGAAGCCCTGGCGAAGGCTGCCGTTCAGGCCGTCACGCCGCCAGACTGGAAGCCGGAATCCATCCAGATCCCGGCTGGCCTCATGGCCCCCACGGCCGCTCCGGAGGTGCTCGTGCTCCCGGCGGGGGAGGACTGGCTGTGAGCGATCAAGGATGGCTGTCCTATGCGCGGGGCCTCGTGGAAGATGCCCTCGCAGAGCAGGAGGGCTGGGCCGATATCGTCGTGGATCTTCGGGGCGAGGGCCTCGACGAGGAGGTGATATCCGCGGTTCTCCGGGAGCACCAGGCCTGGGCCGATGAGGCCCGGAAGTGGAAGCAGCACGGCTTCCCGTACGAGGAAATCGTCAGGCACCTCCGGGATGAGGTTGCGGCCGAGTGGGGAGATGTGGCACATGCATTCATGGAGGTCGGGATGGCTCCGGCGGACATGCTCAGGGTGGTGCTCCCAGACCTGGAGGAGGAGGAAGTCCCTCCTGTCGTTCGCGCTGCTCTGCTCGGGAGTCCTGAGGATGCGGATGGAGATGAGGCCCGGGAGGTGCTCGATTACTTCTTCCCAGGCGTAAACGAGTGCGCCACCACTTGCCATCCGGGCGACTCCGGCGGATAACGAAGGGCTACATAAAACGTGTATTCGTGGTTGTACAGCGCACGGAGGCCACGCTTTCGTGCGCTTTTCCATGAGTGCACGGTGATGGTCACGGTCAAGCCCCTCCCTCCCTTTCAGGCACGCACACACGACCCTCCGAATTGCGTGGAATAGGTGCGAGGTCCAGAATGGCGAAGAAGCTCCTTTCTCCTTGCGGGCTGGAAAGGCTGGGGGTCGGATGGCTACAAACCATGATTCACCACTACCTTATGGCATGAGGAAGCTCGATCTGGGCGATGCAGTCCTGGCCTTTCTGGGCGACAAGATCACCTTCATCCCCAAAGGATCGCACAATCACTACACCTTCCATTTTGGCCCGGTGACTAAGGTCATGGATGTCCACCGCACACGACGGGTGAAAGGCGAACCTGAGGTCCATGAACCCCTTTTAAAGATCCCCTACGAGTGTCTGCCAGCCTTCTTCGAGGGGATGGGACAGGAGATTCTGGATGCCTGTTGGTCTTCGCTTCGGCCTCTACGCATCGGATGGATGGCTCGGCAGCAGATTGGCGCGGAACCAGCCTTCTTCCCTTCTGAGTCGGGATTGCCAGAGGTCACCACTGTTCGAAGTGGGCGCCTTCATTTTGATAAAGAAAAAGTCGTCGCTCGAATGGGAAAGCTGGAGTTCTTGGAAGACCTGTACGACCTTCCCATGGGCCAATGCTTTTCGCTGATCAGCTGCAAAAATCCATACCGGTGGAAGATCTTCGGCTTCGGAATCCGGCTGGTGGGAAGACATGGACAGCCAAAGCTGTTCTGGTGCTCCTACCGGGAAATGAGTCGTCGGTTCGACCAGCTGAGCTCGAAGATGGAAGCCTTCGTTTTGGCACTACAGAAGTCTGGGTCAGCCGACAACGATCCTCCCATACCGGTTACGGTGTAACTCCAGCTAGACAGCTCCAGTTGCATGGTGCCGATTTTCGAGTCGGGAAATTGGGCAACGGCATCCGTGCCCTTTCCCGCGTCAGGCACTGCCGGTTGTCCTGATCCCGCGCCACGGCGGGCCTACCCGCTCTCTGCCCGGTTCCCGGTTCGTTCCCGGTCCGGCCCTGGGGAGCGGGGGACCCCGGCGGTTTCGTGCCCCGACCCGGTGGGCACGGAGAAACGCCATGACCCCTTCCAGCCTTCCCCTCTTCGATCAGCCGACAACCTCTGCTATCAGCCATCCCAGGAGTTTCCCCGTGTCCGAGACGGTCGCCCTCTACGGTCCCGAGTCCCTCTCGGATGCCCAGATCATCGAGGCCATGCTGAACCGCGTCCGCCCCGGCCGGGCCGAGGAGATCCTCCACCAGGTCGAAAGCCTGGGCCGCATGGTGGCCATGGGGCCCGCCGAACTCCAGGCCCTGGGGCTCACGAAGGCCGAGATGGCCCGCTTCGCGGTCCTCCAGGAGGTGCAGCGCCGCTCCACCCGCAGCTGTGAGCGCCCGCGCATCACCTCCCCTAGGGCGGCCGGGAGCTACCTGCTTCCCAAGGTCCAGGGCTGGACCGAAGAGCGCTTCGGGATGCTGGCCCTCAACGCCAAGGGCGAATTGTTGGCCGACCGCATCCTGAGCCAGGGCACCGCCACCGCTACCCTCATCAGCCCTCGGGAGTTCTTCCGTGAAGCACTCCGCTTCGGCGCAACCACCGCCCTGGCCTGGCACAACCACCCCTCTGGCGATCCCACACCCTCCCGTGAGGATATGGCCCTCACGACCCGTCTTCGTTCCGCTGGCGAGAGCCTAGGCGTGCCTCTGGCGGACCATGTGGTCCTGGGCAGCGATCGCTGGCACAGCTTCCGGGCGTCGGAGGGGTGGGATTCCCACTGAGAGGAGGTCCTGGTCCCCTCGACACTAGTCACATTGCAGAAAGTGCGGGCCCCAGATGGGCCCGCACCTCTACAATCGATATTGAAAAACAAGGAACCCCATGGCCGTCAAGAAATCCGACCTCTATTCCTCCATTTGGGCCTCGTGCGACGAGCTGCGGGGAGGCATGGATGCCAGCCAGTACAAGGACTACGTCCTGTTCATGATGTTCATCAAATACGTCTCCGACAAATACGGTGACAGCGACGCCTTCGCCCCTCCCATCGCCATTCCCAAGGGCGCGGGCTTCAAAGACATGGTGGCCCTCAAGGGCAAGAGCGATATCGGCGACAAGATCAACACCCAGGTCATCCAGCCGCTCATCGATGCCAATAGCCGCTTGGCTCGAAGCGATTTCCCCGATTTCAACGACCCCAACAAGCTCGGGGAGGGCAAGGAGCGGGTGGAGAAACTCTCCAACCTGATTGCCATCTTCGAGAACCCGGCCCTGGACTTTTCAAAGAACCGAGCCGAACACGACGACATCCTGGGCGATGCCTACGAATACCTGATGCGCAACTTTGCTGTTCAGAGCGGCAAGAGCAAGGGGCAGTTCCTAACGCCGTCGGAAGTTAGCCGGGTGATCGCCAAAGTCATCGGCATCTCCCCCGACAACACAAAGGCCTCCACCACGGCCTACGACCCCACCTGCGGATCGGGCTCCCTGCTGCTCAAGGTGGCCGCCGAGGCGGGCAAGCACATCACCCTGGAAGGGCAGGAAAAGGACGTGACCACCGCCGGCCTCGCCCGGATGAACATGATCCTCCACGACTTCCCCACGGCCACCATCCTGTCAGGGAACACCTTGGCTTCCCCCAAGTACAAGGATGGCGAGCAGCTCCGAACCTACGACTATGTGGTCGCCAATCCTCCCTTCTCCGACAAGACCTGGAGCAATGGCTTCACCCCTTCTGCCGATCCCTACCAGCGCTTCGCCTGGGGTGAGCCACCCGCCAAGCAGGGGGATTACGCCTACCTGCTGCACATCCTTCGCAGCCTGAAGGGCACCGGCAAGGGCGCCTGCATCTTGCCCCACGGCGTGCTCTTCCGAGGCAACGCCGAAGCCGTCATCCGGGAACAGCTCGTGCGTTCCGGCTACCTCAAGGGCATCATCGGCCTGCCCGCCAACCTCTTTTTCGGCACAGGCATTCCGGCCTGCATCCTGGTGCTGGACAAGGAAAATGCCACCGCCCGAAAGGGCGTGTTCATGATCGACGCAAGCAAGGGGTTCAAGAAGGACGGCCCCAAGAATCGCCTGCGGGAACAGGACATCCACAAGATCGTGGATACCTTCATCAGGCAGGCGGAAATGCCCCGCTATGCCCGCATGGTGCCCTTCGACGAGATCGCCGATCCCAAGAACGACTTCAACCTGAACCTACCTCGCTACATCGACAGCAGCGATCCCGAGGATATTCAGGACATCGACGGCCACCTGCGGGGCGGTATCCCCGAGCGCGACCTGGATGCAGGCGAGAGCGCCCTCGCCCCCTACTGGCAGGTGCTCCCTAGTCTGCGGACAGCCCTGTTCGAAACTGCTGGGCGCCCAGGCTATGCCCGCCTCAATGTGCCCCAGGGCGAAGTGAAGGCCGCCATCCTGAGCCATCCCGAATTCACAGCTTTCAATACCCAGGCGCTGGGCCTATTTGATCAGTGGCGGAAGGTCAACACGCCACGCCTCACAGGTTTTGCAGAGGGTGGTCATCCCAAGACCCTGATCGAGCAACTTTCAGAGGAACTGCTCACCACCTTCCAGAAAACCTCACTTCTGGATGCCTACGACATCTACCAGCACCTGATGGATTACTGGGCTGAGACGATGCAGGACGACGCCTACCTCATCGCCGCCGATGGCTGGGTGAAGGGCGCCCAGCCCCGGGAAATCGTCCAGATCAAGAACAAGGACAACAAGCTGGTCTGGCCCGAGCCCCATGACTACCTGAAGGGACGACGGCGCTTCAAGTCGGACCTCCTTCCTGCTTCGATCCTGGTGGCGCGCTACTTCGTAGCCGAGCGTGACGCCATTGAAACCCTGGATAACGAGCTGGCGGCCTTGGAGCAGCAGCTCGATGAGCTGAAGGAGAAGCACAGCGGGGAAGAGGGCTTGCTGGCGGAAGTGATCGAAGGGGAAGGCGATAAGCAGAAGATTACTGCCAAGGCCGTCAAGGATCGCCTGAAGGAGATCGGCAAGGATCCGCTCTACCGCGAGGAGCGCGAGGTCCTGAAAGCCTACGCCGACCTTTTGGAAAAGCAGAAGGACACCAAGGACCAGCGCAAAGCCGCTCAGGTGGAGCTGGACCGCAAAATCGACGCGAAGTATCCCAAGCTCACCGAGGCCGAGATCAAGATCCTGGTAGTGGAGAACAAGTGGCTGGCCCACCTCGCCACCGCCGTGCAGGGGGAGCTGGATCGCGTTTCGCAAACCCTTACGGGTCGCCTCCGAGAACTAGCTCAACGCTATGCCACACCTCTTCCTGAGTTGGAGACTGAGCTTGTAACACTCTCAACCCGCGTGGAGGATCACCTCAAGCGGATGGGGGCGGTATGGAAGTAAAGCCCGGCTACAAGCAAACGGAGGTTGGCGTCATTCCAGAAACGTGGGATGTCAAGACCTTTGGGCAGCTGTTCATGTTTGCGAATGGAGTCAATGCAGACAAAGCCTCATACGGAAAGGGGTTCCGCTTTATCAACGTCTTGGAGCCAATCACCTATTCACATCTTCATGGCCCTGAAATCCCGGGGCGAGTTGAGTTACCCGAATCGATTGCGACGGCTTACTCAGTTCGAAATGGAGATGTTCTGTTCAATCGAACATCTGAAACTGCCAGCGAGATTGGGCTGGCGGCTGCGTATCTTGGAACCGAGCATGTTGTATTCGGTGGCTTTGTGATCAGGGGTCGACCCGTCGACGAGATCCTTGATCCGATATATTCCGGATATGCCCTTCGGGCCACAGCTATTCGCTCTCAGGTCATTCCTCTGGGACAAGGAGCGATTCGGGCCAATATTGGTCAACAGAATCTGCAGAAGGTGGTCGCTCCTATCCCACCGAAACCAGAACAACGCGCCATTGCTACGGCATTAAGTGATGTGGACGCCCTGCTGGAGGGGCTGGATCGGCTGGTTGCCAAGAAGCGTGACATTAAGCAGGCCGCCATGCAACAGCTCCTCACTGGCCAAATCCGCTTGCCAGGTTTCCAGGGCGAGTGGGTACTGACGCGGCTAGGGGACGTGCTCAGGTTCCAAGTCGGATGCCCGTTCAGGTCCGCGTTCTTCAACCAGAAGAATCAGGGTGTCAGGCTCGTCAAGAATCGGGACCTCAAAAGCGATGATCAAATCTTTTACTACTCGGGCAAATACGATCCTATATTCCAAGTTGGGAATGGGGACGTGCTTGTTGGCATGGATGGAGACTTCATGCCCTGCCGCTGGATCAAAGGGCCTGCTCTATTGAATCAGCGGGTCGGAAGAATTGTTCCCCTGTCTGGATTGGATCGAGAATTCGCTTTCTACTACCTGATTGGACCACTGAAAGATATCGAGATCGCGACTGCTAGCACTACGGTTAAGCACCTATCGAACGGCGACATCGAAGGAATTGTGAGGCCGCTTCCCACACTTCCCGAACAGACGGCTATCGCCGCAGTGCTTTTGGACATGGATGCACAGATAGATGCAATAGAGCAGCGGTTGGCCAAGACCCGCGACATCAAGCAGGCCATGATGCAGGAATTACTGACAGGTAGGACGCGGTTGCTATGAGTGGACCGCAGACGACTCCCTTGGCCTCTGGGAAAAGGCGCTCCGTGCGGTCTATGTCAGACGTAGAAGCGCGTGCATTCTTCCTCAAGGGGGAGAGCTACTGCAATTTCGATCTGCCGCCCTACTTCGAATTTGATGCCCTGTTGGCGAAGTTGAGTGGAATCCTCGCCGGGAAAAACCTTGGCACGATGCTATCGGGGAATCCCCGCGATTATGACCAGCTCAATCACACGATTCTCAATAATAAAGACGGACGGTTTGCCTGGAGACCATTGCAGCTCACCCATCCAGCGCTTTACGTCTCGCTGGTTCACCACCTGACAGAACCCGCTAACTGGGATCTGCTCCAAAAGCGCCTCGTCTTTTTCGCGAAGAACCCTCAGATCCAGTGCCTTAGCCTCCCTGTTGAATCGCAATCGACCCAGCAGGACAAAGCCGAACAGGTTCTGCAGTGGTGGCAGGAGGTCGAACAGCGATCCATTGAACTCTCACTTGAATACGAATACTTAGCCCATACGGACATCACCGATTGCTACGGGTCGATCTACACCCATTCGGTTCCATGGGCGCTGCACAAGCGGTCGGTGATGAAGCGCACCGAAAATCGGGGTAATCCGGCATTTCTTGGGAATGTGATAGACCATCACCTTCAGGATCTGAATCAAGGTCAAACCAATGGCATTCCACAAGGCTCTGTCTTGATGGATTTCCTAGCTGAAATTGTCCTGGGTTACGCGGATTTTATTCTTTCGACTA
The DNA here is from genome assembly GCF_022808885.1 of Geothrix alkalitolerans. Lineage (NCBI taxonomy): Bacteria > Pseudomonadati > Acidobacteriota > Holophagae > Holophagales > Holophagaceae > Geothrix > Geothrix alkalitolerans. Next base: position 280,940 of record NZ_JAKZLE010000001.1, read on the forward strand.
AATTAAAAAAATGCCAAATTGATGATTATAAGATTCTTAGATATCGAGACGATTATCGTATCTTTGCCAATCATCCGACTCATTGTGAAGAAATAATCAAGGCCATTTCCGAAACAATGTATTTTCTTGGCATGAAACTTCAACCCTCGAAAACGGGTATCACGAGCGAAGTCATACGCCATTCTATAAAGGCCGATAAAATCGATTGGATTGGTCGTAAGCAATTTGAGAAGGATTTGCAAAAACACCTCGTCCTTATCCATGATCTTTCTCGCAAACACCCCAATTCAGGCAGCACGATGCGCGCCCTGCATGAATTCCATCGACGCCTCTTGAGGCATAAGGACAACATTCCAAACGTTCGTCCACAAATATCGCTGGTAGTTGACATCGCCCTGAATAGTCCAAAGGTTTACGCGACCATAGCCGCCATTATAAGCAAACTTGTTTGCAGTATTAAGGATGTGAGTGAACGCAGCGAAATACTATTCAAAATCAAAAAACGATTCGATCGGGTCCCAAACACAGGACACCTTCAAGTTTGGCTTCAGCGTATTTCGTGTCATCACGAAAAGGGGATCGAATACCCTGAGGCACTATGCAAGCTGGTTGAAGGAAGGACCGTTCAATTGTGGAATAGTGATTGGATTAGTTCAAAAAAAATAAAATCAGCACTATCGCCAACAAAAATTTTCAACAAGAAGATATTTAACGAATTAAAACCCATTATTCAATCTGAAGAAGTCCAATTGTTTGAAAGCCATTCGCTATGAATGAGCAACCTACACCGAGGGGCGGTCGTGATTTGGCCCGCTGCGATAAAAATCCCCCCTCGTCTCGACTAAGATAAGGCAATTGCGGATTGGGAGGATTCATCGATATGAGCACCATCGTCCCTCACTACCGAAGCGTGCAGGTGCTTCTGCAAAGCCAGTCTTTTTCAATCGATGAATACCAACGTGAATACAAGTGGGAAAAGGAGAACATAGACGAACTGCTGTCAGACCTACAGGCCAAGTTCTTCAGCCACTATAGGACCGGCGATGAAACCACGGCAGTCAGCAGCTACGGCGAGTATTTTCTTGGATCGATCATCGTCAGTAAGCGCAGCGGCAAAAACTACCTGATAGACGGCCAGCAGCGCGTAACCTCTTTGACGTTACTGCTGATCTGCCTGTATCGAGCCGCCCAGGGCAAGGGGTTGCCTGTGGTGCAGACCGTGGCACCGCTGATCTTCAGCGACAATCTTGGACAGCCGAAATTCAACCTCGACATTCCCGAGCGGTTGCCGGTGATAAAGGCCCTATTCGAGGGCCAGGCATTCAATCCCGATGGGAAGGACGAGTCGATCCAGACGATGTATGCACGCTACGGAGACATCGAGAACAACGACCTGCTCGACGAGCTCGGTGACGCATTGCCTCATTTCATATACTGGCTGCTGACACGGGTTGGATTGATCGAGATCGCCACGGACAACGACAGCTACGCTTACGCGATTTTCGAAACCATGAACGATCGGGGCAAACCCCTAAGCCCGGTAGATATGCTCAAAGCATACCTACTGGCCCCCATCGAAGATCAGGTCGCACGGCAAGCGGCCAACCAGACTTGGAAGCAGCAAGTTCTGGAACTGATTTCCTGGGGTGGCGTGCACGAACCCGAGCGCGATGCCAACTGCATCAAGGCCTGGCTACGTGCGCAGTATGCCGAGAGCACCCGCGAGCGTAAGGCGGGCGCCGTCGACAAGGATTGGGAGGTGATTGGCACAGCCTTCCATCGCTGGGTGCGCGATCAGAGCGACCGATTGGGGCTAGGAAAGCCCCAGGCCAACTCGAAGCTCATGGCCGAGAGCTTTCCTTTCTTCGCCAAGGCCTATCGACGCATCCTGCAGGCCACCAAACACTACACTCCTGGCCTGGAAGCCATCTACTACAACGCCCACAACGACTTCACCTGGCAGAGCACAGTCCTGTTGGCTCCATTGATGGAGACCGACGATGACGACATGGTGCGCCGCAAGCTTGCGGTGGTTGCCACCTATCTCGACATTTGGGTCATGCGTCGGGCCGTGAATTACATCCGCGTCGGATATTCCAGCGTGTCATACGCAATGTGGCTTTTGTGCCGCGATATCCGTCGTAAGTCCTTGGCGGATCTGGTTGGCATCCTCGAACAGAAGCTTGCGAGCGATGATGTGACCTTTGCTGGAAGCGCAGCGAAGGGCAGAACTGGAATCGAAGGTTTGGGATTGAACCAGTTCAGCCGACGATACATCTACCACTTGCTGGCCCGCCTTACTGCGACCACAGAAGCGGGCTCAGGACGTTCGGATTGTTTCGACAAGCTGGTGGATCGTGAAGTCAAAAACCCATTCGACATCGAACACATTTGGGCCGACAACGATGAAGCAGTGAAGGCACATTTCGCCAGTGAGCAGGAGTTCCAGGACTGGCGCAACCACGTTGCCTCGCTTCTCCTTCTACCTGCTGATGTGAACCGAAGCCTTCAGGACAAGCCTTTTACCCATAAGCGAACCCACTATGCCAAGCAAAACTTCTACGCCGCGAGCTTGGACAGTAGCGCGTACCAGCACCAACCGCAGTTCCAGCACTTCATGGCAGCGCACCAGCTACCTTTCAAACATTTCGATGCCTTTACCAAAACTGAGCAACTAGAACGACGCGAGCTTGTTGCGGGATTGGTGGAATTAGTTTGGTCGCCAAGTCGGCTGAACGAGGCCGCTCATGCCTAACCCTCCTCGCTCCGAGCGCAAGACCCAGGATCGCGTCATCGCCCTGTTCACGGATCCCAACCGGCTGGACTCTTTGGGCTACCGCTACCTGGGGGATTGGCACAAGCGAGAGAACAATCGGCCCATCGAAGCGGGACTCCTGCGGGAAAACCTGAAAGCACGAGGGTATTCGGAGGTCCAAATCTCGGCGGCCCTGCAAAAGCTGGAGGCTGCTGCCGATGCCACCGGCATTACCCTCTACCAGGCGAATCTGCGCACCTACCAACTGCTCCGCTACGGGGTGGATGTCCAAGTGGCCGCCGGTCAGCCTCACGACAAGGTGCATCTGATCGACTGGGAGCACCCGGAAGCGAATGATTTCGCCCTGGCCGAAGAGGTGACCCTCAAGGGCGGCTTCGAGCGGCGCCCAGACCTGGTGCTGTACCTGAATGGTTTGGCCGTGGCCGTGATCGAGCTTAAACGCAGTTCGGTGGATGTGGTGGATGGCATCCGCCAGCTCATCACCAACCAGGAAGAGATCTTCAACAAGGGCTTCTTCGGCACGGTGCAGCTCGTGCTCGCGGGCAGTGATTCCCAGGGCCTACGTTACGGCACCACCGGGACGCCAGAGAAGTTCTTCGTGGAGTGGAAGCATGGGGCGTCGAACCCTGGAGGCGCTCCAGCGCCAGGAGCCTTGCTGGACGGGCCCCTGGCGCACCTTTGCGAGAAGGCGCGCCTGCTTGACCTGATCCGCAACTTCATCATCTTCGACGCAGGCCAAAAGAAGGTTCCCCGGCAGCACCAGTTCATCGGACTGAAGAAGGCTCAGGAGCGCATCCAACGCCGCGAGGGGGGCGTTATCTGGCACACTCAGGGCAGCGGCAAGAGCATCCTGATGGTGCTCTTGGCCAAATGGGTACTGGAGTGGGATCCCGAGGGCCGGGTGCTGATCATCACGGATCGCGACGAACTGGACAAGCAGATCGAAGGGGTGATGAAGAACGCCGGGCTGGTGAGCGAAGATTCGCCCTCTCCCCGGATCACGAAACGGTCTGAACTGGTGCAGAAGCTGGGGGCCACCACGCCCCGGTTGCTCTGCGCCTTGATCCACAAGTTCGACCCTTCGGATCTCAAGGGAGATCCCCCCCCCATCCATGGGAGCTTCTACGTGTTCGTGGACGAGTGCCACCGCACCCAAGGTGGTCACATGAACAAGCAGATGAAGCGCTGGCTGGAGGGTGCCCTCTTCGTCGGCTTCACAGGTACGCCACTGCTCCGCAAGGATCGGACGCTGACCCGCGACGTGTTTGGGACTTACATCCACACCTACAAGTTCCACGAAGCGGTGGCGGACAAGGTGGTGCTGGACCTGAAGTACGAGGCCCGCCATGTTCCGCAGAACCTGACTGCGCCGAAGAAAATCGACGAATGGTTCGAGAATAAAACTTCCAGATTGAATAACTTCCAGAAGGCCGTGCTTCGCAAACGGTGGGCCACGCTAGAGGAATTGATGAGCGCGGGCGAGCGCAAGCAGCGCATCGTGGCGGACATCATCGAGGACTTCAGCCTGAAGCCCCGTCTCAGCAACGACCGGGGCACGGCGATCCTGGTGGCGGCCTCCATCTACGATGCCTGCCACTACTTCCGGATCCTCCACAACACGAACTTCGGACCCTACTGTGGCCTCATCACCTCTTTCGAGCCGAACCCGAACGGCATCTCCAAGGAGCCTCCCAACAGCGACGAGCGCTACAAGTTCGACACCTACACCAAGCTCGTGCTGAAAAAGGGCCAGAGCACCAAAAACTACGAAGACGAGACCAAGCGGCGCTTCATCGAGGAGCCCGCCAACCTGAAGCTCCTGATCGTGGTCAGTAAGCTGCTTACAGGTTTCGATGCCCCAAGCTGCACCTTCATTTACCTCGACAATGCGCTCCACGACCACGATCTCTTCCAGGCCATCTGCCGCACCAACCGCCTGGATGGAGACGACAAGGACTACGGCCACATCGTGGACTACAAGGAGCTGTTTGGGGACGTGCAGCAGGCCATCGCGGTCTACAACTCCGACGAACTGGACATCGACGAAGGCAGTGGTGGCAGCAACAACATTGAGCTGAAGGATTGGCTGAAGGAGGGCAAGCAGCAGCTCGATGCGGCGCGGGAGGCCTTGCGCTACCTGTGCGAACCCGTGGCTCAGCCCAGGGAGGTAGAGCAGTATCTGCACTATTTCTGCGGCTCGGCGGAGGATCCGAACGCGCTGAGCGAGACGGAACCTCTGCGCGTGACCTATTACAAGGCCGTCGCCAGCCTCGCCCGTGCTTTCTCAGAGCTAGTTCAGTATCTGGACGACGCTGGGTATTCCACCACGGAGGCCGAAGCCATCCGCCTGGACGTTGAGGCCCACTGCGAATTCCGCAATGCCATCAAGAAGCATTCGGGCGAAGAGCTGGACATCAAGCCCTTCGAGGCTGACATGCGCCACCTCATCAATACCTACATTCAGGCGGACCCTTCGGACAACCTGGGCGATCTGGGAGCCTTGTCCCTCACAGAACTAATCATCGAGACTGGCATTCACAACGCCATCGCACGCAAGCTAAACCAGAAGGGCAAGCTGACTAAAAACGCCATCGCCGAAGGGATCATCAACAACGTCCGAAAGACCATCATCCGCGAGCAGCTCACCGACCCGAAGTTCTACAAGGAGATGTCCAAGCTCCTGGACGATCTGATCCAGCAAAACCGAGACGATTCGGAGAAATACGAGGAGTTCCTCAAGAAGGCGGAAGAGCTGGCTCGGCTGCTGGCCAACAATCGTCCCTACGACGGTCTCCCCGCCTCCCTGCACGGAGCCCGCGAAGCCATCGTGCTCTACAGCAACCTGCCCGACCTTCCTGGTGATACTTTCCAATGCCCCGAGGAGGATGAAGTCAGAGCCGCACTGGCGCTCCAGCTCGACCTGGCCATGCGTGAGCACGCACCCGCCGGGTGGAAAGGCGACGAGGCGCGGGAAGCCCAGGTGCTGAACGCTCTGTACCCGATCCTCGGCCGCGACCGGGCTGCCACGAAAGCGATGTTCGAGATCATCAAGCATCAGCCGGGGTACTGATGACCGAAACCATCCGGATCGGCGAGATCGCCATCACCGTGACTCGGAAGGATGTGAAGCATGTCCACCTTTCGGTACACCCTCCCCACGGTCGGGTCACTCTAGTGGCGCCCCTGGCCACGCGTTTGGAAGTGGCGCGGGCGTACGCTGCTTCCAAGCTGGCCTGGATCCGGGCCCAGCAGGAGAAGCTCCGCAACCAGGAACGGGAGACCCCACGCCGGTTCGTCACACGGGAAACTCACTACCTGTGGGGCCGCCGGTACCTGTTGAGTGTGCTGGAGGTGGACGCCAAGCCCAGAGTCTCCCTGGATCACCGTCGGGTCACCCTGAGTGTCCGCCCAGGCAGCTCACAGACAAAGCGGGCCGAGATTATGCACGAGTGGCACAAAGCGCTCCTGCATGACGTGGTGCCCGTCTTCATCCGCAAATGGGAGAAGCGGCTGCGCGTATGCGTGGACGCCTACTTCCTCCAGCGCATGAAGACCAAGTGGGGGAGCTGCAATCCCAAGGCCCACCACATTCGGCTGAATACGGAGCTGGTGAAGAAGCCGAAGGACCTCCTGGAATATGTCATCGTTCACGAGATGATCCACCTGATCGAACCCTCTCACAGCGAGCGATTCCTGGCCCTGCTTGCGGAGCATTTTCCGGGGTGGCGAGAGGCTAGGGCGGAACTGAATGATCTGCCGCTTGGGGCAGAGGCGTGGCGAGAGTAGGTTCTCGGACATCGTCAGCCAGTCGAGCGTTTTGACGGTCAACACCTTTGCGCCATTTGTGATGCAAGAATGCGTCAGAAATGTAGCAAAATTGAATGTATATTGCACGATCTAAACGGCTTACTATGATTTTGTAAGAGGTTGAACGATGCCGGCACGAGCTCACCAATATCCACTCGCCGAAGAGCAAGCTGCGGCCAGTCGGCGGTTACGCAATCTGCTGGGGCTCACGCAATCTGAAGTGGTCGAACTCGCACGCCCTCCCAAAGGAGCGAGTGTTTCCCGAGCGACCCTATTTCGGGCAGAAGGTGGAGGAGCAGGGTGGGTAAAGCACAAGACAAGGCTCGAACTTGCCCGATTTTACGAAAAATTAATCAGGGAACGCATGCCAGAGGTCATCGACCAAGCACTTCCATTACTTGCTTGCTTGCGTCGCGTTGATCGGATTGAGCACCCATATGCAGACCACTTTCGACCAGAGGTGGAACTACCATCCCTCATTTCCATGACACCCATTCAAACCGCAGAAGATCTATTGTATTGGTGGGACACACAGCCCTTACGTCCCAAAGATTTTGACACTGTCTTCATGGAGGTACGAATGGCAGTGACAACTTCGTCAAAATACTATTCATTTTCATCGACAGAATTGATCGACTGCGGTTTGAGACCTGCGACAAAAATTGATGTTGATCGATCCGATATTTCGATCGTATGGCAGACGGTAAACACAATTAGAGCTTGGGCACAGTCATGTTTTGGGCCATTGCCACTCTGTGATCCGCCACGCTATTTGCCAAAAATATTGGATGAATTATATGATCACAATATCCATCTCACAATAGGTTTAATACTTGTAGAAAGGGATGAGCAAGGGCCAAGGAATATTCAAAATATTTTTCGGGCAAACCACTGGTTACTGGTTTTGGCTTTTGGTGTAAAACCAATAAGATTATGCCAGATATGGTGGCAAAAACAACCGAAGAATCTGATTAGTATTTTGAATTAATTTGTCTTTATAGTACAAGTAAAAAATTATATGTTTCATGTTCGCTTATAGCTGAAGCTCAGCCTCAGGAATGATCTGGGTATGAGATTTTGTAGCTATTTTCCACGTTCTCCATTTTTGGTCGCTTGATGGCTTGTTTGGCAATCGGAGTGAGAAAAACGTCCCAAGCGGGCATGTGGTCAGAGAGAAGGGAGGTGCACAGACCGGAAGGAAATACATCACGAATTTGTTAGGATAAGAACGAAATTACGATAGATCATTCGGTAATTATCCCAAACGTGATGACGCCCCTCTTCGCTCCAGAGAGATCGGCGGCTGCCAATCAACCTGGTTCCTCAACCGCGCCCATGGGCTAGTGCGATTGGAATCCGACCAACCCATAGGCACGACCCGGAGCTTATAAAGCCCAAGGCATAGCCATTTTCGGCCTCGCCGGAGGCCTGGGCAAGCTCCGCCTTCCTGGCCCTTAGGGCCAGTGTTCGAGGTGATTCATGAACCACACTGCACCCCGTATGTTCCTTGTGGCCGTCCACGGGGCCATCGCGCTGGGCAAGCCCCTTCCTTTGAGGGCCACCGCCTTCGGAATCCAGGTGATCCCCCTGGCTGAGGTGCTGCCGGAGACTTACGAGGCCCCGTTGCGATTTTATTCTATGAAGACTCTCGCGTTCATGTCGGACGTAAGCGTCAGCACCATCAAGCGGGAAATTGAGGAAAAGCGGCTGAAGGCCCAGAAGCGAGGGCGGCGGGTCGTGATCTCCCATGAGGCTGCTATGGCCTACTTGGCCAGTCTCCCGCAGGTGGGGTCACAGCTTACGCTGGATGACCTTGCCGATGATGTAGACCGGACCGAGGGGAAGTAGCCTTGCACCCCTGTCCCGTCTGCCAGTCCAAGGAAGTCATTTGTTCCAGTCACCCAAGGTACCAGGTGGAGGGCAGGTCCACGGCTCTGTGCCCTCATGCCGAGGCGCATGCCCGGGCGGGACTCGGGCCGCAACCCGTGACCTATTTCGCCGACACCGGGGAGTTGGTGCGCCGGTTACAGCAGCGGCCCTGGGAGGTGATCTACAGCGCGGGTGTGCCCATGGACATCCAGGAAGAAGGGCGCCGCTTCGCGGGGACCTTCCTGGACGAATACTGTGGGGTCCGCGGAATCACCCGAGGCATCGTGAATCGATTGGTCGCCGATCCGGACCTAGTGCCCCTGCTACCGAAACCCAGTGTGCTGGATGCGGCGGAGCGTGAGGGCTGGCCAGTGCTGTTGGCGCCCTTGTACGGAGATTCTGGCCTGGTGGGGGTTGAGGTGCGCCACTTTGCACCGATTCCCTCCGTGCGTCCTGGTGAATCCGCCCCTCGTGGGCCGGGGCGGATGCTCCGGACCATGGGGTCTCGGGGGCTCTACCTCACGGACCCCTTCGCCAGCCCCAGGGCCATCGTGATCTTCGAGGGGGTGTGGGATGCTGTGACCGCACGGTGGGACGCCTTCGACCGGCAGAGCGGAGAGTTTGTATTCGCTGGAATCACGGCGAACACCAGCACGGACACCATTCGTAAGGCACTCCAGCGCTACTATCCAACGATCCCCGTAGTGCTCGTGCTGGATCGCGACCGTCCAGGCGTGCAGGCCATGGCACGCCTGCAGAAGGTCTTCCCGGCGGTGGTGCTGCCGGGGCTCAACGGCGCGGATGGCAAGGGCCCCAAGGACTACCGGGCATCGGATCCTGAGTTGCGCTGGGGCGCCCTGCTCACGGCAGTGGAAGAGGGGCTCCAGGAATGGGACCGGCGAAAGCTGGGGGCCGATCCCCTGGGGCGGCGGGAGATCCTCGTCTGCCCACCGGAACACGAGGTGGTCCGGGCGGCGGTCGAGGTGCTGGAGCAGAAGGGCGGGTACTACCTCAGCGGCAAGCGCTTTGTTTACGTGTGGAGGCATAGAGGCACCAAGGATCGTTCTGGCCTCAAGCTCCCCCAAGGAAGCCCCCTTATCTGCGAGGCTTCGCCTCACTGGCTTCGCGAGCAACTCAGCCGCCACGCCAGGTTCGTGAAGGAGAATGCCGAAGGGCTCACCCGCGACTGCCTGGTGCCGGAATGGCTGGCGCCCATGGTTCTCAGCAGCAGCAAGCTCCAGGTGTTGCCGGTGCTCAAGGCGCTTGCGGAGGTTCCGGTGCTCCTGCCGGATGGGACCATTCTGGAGGAGCCAGGGCTGGACCCGGCCAGCGGGGTCTTCTACGCGCCCCTGCATTCGTTTCCGCCTATGCCTGAAGAGCCAGGACGCGAAGAGGCCATCCTGGCCGCAGGACGACTGCTGTCGCTCGTCGCGGAATTTCCGTTCGCAGAGCGTCCGAGTCCCGCCGCCCACACTGCCGCCTGGCTGGCCTTCGCCCTCACGCCCTTTGCGCGCTACGCCATCCCCGGCCCGATCCCCTTCGTCTTCGTCGAAGCCAACGGCCAGGGCTCGGGCAAGGGACTGCTGACCCAGGTCACGGGGCAGCTTGCCCTGGGCCGGGCGCTGCCTGTGGGCGTGGCGCCGAGGGAAGGGGATGAGCTTCAGAAGATGGCACTGGCGACGTTGCGGGATGGCGTTCGCATGGTGTTACTGGATGAGGCCCCCTCTCCCTTCGGCTCCAGGCAGTGGAACGCTTTGGTGACGGCTTATCCGACCTTCGAGGGCCGCCTCCTGGGGCAGAGCACCACGGTCCAGGTGCCGCAGCTTGCTGTGTGGGTCACAACGGGCAATAACGTGGTGCTCTCTGCCGAAGGGGTCCGCCGATGTCTCCATATCCGCCTGGAACCCCAGGTGGAGCGGCCCGAGGAGCGCACGGGGTTCAAGATCCCCAACCTAGTGGCCCACGTCCGAAGGCACCATTCCGAGTTCGTACGGGATGCGTTGACGATCCTCCGGGCCTACTGCCTGGCTGGGCGGCCTTCCTTCGGCCTCAAGAACTGGGGCTCCTTCGAGGAGTGGAGCGATCTGGTAAGGAACGCGGTGTACTGGGTGCTGGGCGTGGACTGCGATACGCGGGAGGCGCTGGCGATCCGGGCCGATTCCACCCGGGCGGCCCAGGGCGCCCTGGTGCTTGGGTTGGGGGGTGTGTTCGGAACTGCTCCCTTCACCACGGAACAGGTATGGAACCTGTTCCTAGCTCAGGAACCACGCCATAGCACTCTGAACGAGGCCATCGAGGAGCTGAACGTGAACCCCAAGGGGCTCACCAGTCGAAGTCTGGGACGCCTTCTGCTGCGCGCCATTGGTGCGGTTCACGGGGGATGGCGCCTGGATATCCAGGACACGAAGCGGGCTGGGTCTTGTGTCTGGATCCTTCGACGGGCAGGCGAACCGAAAGCTGGAACGGGTTTCGAGGGGATTGGGGGTTCTGCCTTCGCCCTCATGAATGAGAACCACACCCCCCCTCCATTCAGAGGCGGACTGTCCTTGATGGCCCCGAAGGTTCTGGATGGTTCCTGAAGGCCTTTGCAGTAATTCTTGCAGTAAGTCCTAAGCAGACCGCTTCGCTATGTCGGACAGATACAAGAAAGCGCCTGATTTTTCAGGCGCTTTTTGCTGGTAGGGCTAACGGGATTCGAACCCGTGTTACCGCCGTGAAAGGGCGGTGTCCTGACCCCTAGACGATAGCCCCATGGGGTGGAACTTGGTGGGCCCTGCGGGATTTGAACCCGCGGCCAACGGCTTAAAAGGCCGCTGCTCTACCGCTGAGCTAAGGGCCCTTGCCGGTGGCTTCAGGCCCGCGAGCCCTCGAGCGCGCGGTGCACGCGAGCGTGCGGTGCCTGAATGGGCAGGACGACCAGTGTGCCTGCGATACGGCTCATGGTCAAGCCAGGAGCGGTTCCAGGAAGGTCCCGGGATAGATGCAGCCCTCCTGGCGATCGGGACCGGTGCTGAGGTAGGCGATGGGCACCTCGACGCTCTCGACCAGGGCTTCGAGGTAGGCGTGGGCGGCGTCCGGGAGCTGGCCGTGCTGGGTGATGCCGCGGGTGCTGGCCCAGCCCTTGAACAGCTTCACCTCGGGCTTCAGGTCCTTCCAGTCGGCGGCGCAGCTGGGGAGCTTGGTGGTGACGGTGCCTTCGCCGGTGCGGTAGCCCACGATGAGGCCCACCTCATCCAGGCCGTCCAGCACGTCCAGCTTCATGATGGCCAGGCCATCCACGCCATTGGTGCGGCAGGCGTGGGCGGTGATGGGGGCGTCGAACCAGCCGCAGCGGCGGGGCCGGCCGGTGGTGGTGCCGAACTCCTTGCCCACCTGGCGCAGGCGCTCGCCGGTGGCGTCGTGCATCTCGGCGGGGAAGGGGCCCGATCCCACCCGGGTGGTGTAGGCCTTGGCGATGCCCAGGATCTTGTCCAGGGCCTTGGGGGGCAGGCCGGTGCCGGTGAAGAGGCCGCCCAGGCTGCAGTTGCTGGAGGTGACGAAGGGGTAGGTGCCGTGGTCGATGTCGAGGAGGGTGGCCTGGGCGCCTTCGAAGAGGATGCGGTCGCCGCGCTCCCAGGCGGCCACCAGGTGGCTCTGGGTGTCGCCGATGTAGGGCAGGAGCGGCTCGGCGGTACGGAGCAGGCCGTCGACGACGGCCTCCAGGGCGGGCAGGCTGGCCGCCTCGGCGCCCAGGCGCAGGCGGACCTCCTCGTAGCCGGGGCGGATGCGGTCGGCCAGGGTCTCCGGGTGCAGCAGGTCGCCCAGGCGCACGCCCATGCGGCCGGCCTTCATCTCGTAGGCGGGACCGATGCCGCGGCCCGTGGTGCCGATCTTGTTGGCGCCGCCCTCGCGCCAGAGATCCAGGGCGATGTGGTGGGGCAGGATGAGGTGGGCCCGGTCGGACAGCATCAGCCGGCCGCCCAGGTCGAAGCCCCGGGCCTTGAGACGGTCCAGTTCCTGCTGGAAGACGTCGAGGTTGAGGACGACCCCGTTGCCCACCACCAGGAAGCAGCCGGGGTGGAGGGCGCCGCTGGGCACCTGATGCAGTGCGATGCTCTGGCCGTCGACCACCACCGTGTGGCCAGCGTTGTTGCCGCCCTGGAAACGCACGACCTGCTGGAACTTGGGGCTGAGGAGGTCCACGACCTTGCCCTTGCCCTCATCCCCCCACTGGAGCCCCAGGATCGCCAGATTGGTCCTAACCAGGCTCATGTCGCCCTCCCAGCCCTCCAGTCTACCGTCGCCGCGGGGTTCTGTCCCGGGTGGAGGCGGGTTCTGCCCCGGGTCAGGGGTCGGTTCTGTCCCAGCCGGGCCGGGACAACGGTGTTGGAAGGCGCTACCCTGGTAGGCCGCCCCGGAACCATCCCGGCTTCGGAGCCATCCAATCCCCCGTAAGGGCGATCCGCACCTAACCCGAAAGGGTGTCCCGTGTTCGAAAAATTCACCGAAAAAGCACGACGCGTGATGTTCTTCGCCCGCTACGAGGCGAGCCAGTTCGGTGCGGAAAGCATCCAGAGCGGCCACCTCCTGCTGGGGCTTCTCCGGGAGTCGGAAAAGACCAGCACCCAGCTGCTCGAGCGCATGGGCGTGCACGTGAGCGCCCTGCGGGAGCGCCTGGTGGCGGCCCTGACCCCGCGGGACAAGAAGATCACCCCCAGCAGCACCAGCATCGACATCCCCATGGAGGAGGAGGTCAAGCGCATCCTCCAGCACGCCACGGCGGAGAGCGCCAAGCTCAACCACAAGCATGTGGGGGCCGAGCACCTGCTGCTGGGCATGCTCAAGGAGGAGGGCTGCCTGGCCGGCCGGCTCCTGATCGAGGCGGGGGCGGACCTCATCGCCGCCAAGGAGATCCTGCTGGAGAGCACCAAGGAGGAGAAGATCGCGAAGAAGAAGAAGGAGCACCCGCTCCTCTCCGAGTTCGCGCGCAACCTCTCGGAGATGGCCGAGCGGGGCATCTTCGACAACCTCATCGGCCGCGAGCAGGAGGTCGAGCGCATCATCCAGATCCTCAGCCGGCGCCGGAAGAACAATCCCATCCTGCTGGGCGAGGCGGGCGTGGGCAAGACGGCCATCGTGGAGGGCCTGGCCCAGAAGATCTATGAGGGTCTGGTCCCGCCCAGCCTGGTGGACAAGCGCATCTACGCGCTGGACCTCAGCCTCGTGGTGGCCGGCACCAAGTACCGCGGCCAGTTCGAGGAGCGGCTGAAGTCCATCATCGCCGAGGCCAGCAAGGATCCCAGCGTGGTGCTCTTCATCGATGAGATCCACAGCCTCATCGGCACCGGCGCCGCCGAGGGCAGCCTGGACGCCGCCAACATCCTGAAGCCGGCCCTCAGCCGGGGCGAGATCCAGTGCATCGGCGCCACCACGCACAAGGAATACGCCAAGTACATCGACAAGGACCGCAGCCTGGTGCGGCGCTTCCAGCCCGTGACGGTGAACCCCCCGGACGAGGCCGAGAGCCTGCGCATCATCGAGGGCATCCGCAGCCGCTACGAGCTGTTCCACCGGGTGCGCTACGCCCAGAAGACCATGGAAGCCTCGGTCTACCTGTCCAACCGCTACATCACCGACCGGTTCCTGCCCGACAAGGCCATCGACCTGCTGGACGAGGCCGGAGCCCGGGTGAAGCTGCGCGTGGGGCCCGGCGGCCAGGACGCCGAGGGCCAGTCCCACGAAGAGGAGCTGCACCGGGTCATCAACGAGATGAACGAGGCGGTCCTCAGCCGCGATTTTGAGAAGGCCGTGCTGCTCCGCCAGAAGGAGCTGCAGCTGCGCGAGGAGCTCCAGAAGGACCGGGGCGAGCTGACGGACGAGGACTACGCACGCTTCCCTGAAGTGACCGAGCAGGACATCGAGGACGTGGTGGCCAGCTGGACGGGCATTCCCGTGAAGGCCCTCAAGGGCGACGAGAAGGCCAACCTGGTGAACATGGAGCCCAAGCTCAACGAGCGCGTCATCGGCCAGCCCGAGGCGGTGAGCGCCGTGGCCCGCGCCGTGCGCCGGGCCCGCACGGGCCTCAAGAATCCCAACCGGCCCATGGGTTCGTTCCTGTTCCTGGGCCCCACGGGCGTGGGCAAGACCGAGCTGGCCAAGACCCTGGCGGCCTTCCTGTTCGGCGACGCCAAGAAGATGATCCGCTTCGACATGTCCGAGTACATGGAGAAGCACGAGGTCTCCAAGCTGCTCGGGGCCCCTCCGGGGTACGTGGGCTACGAGGAGGGCGGCATGCTCACGGACCGCATCCGGCGGAATCCGTACTGCGTCCTGCTCTTCGACGAGATCGAGAAGGCCCATCCCGACCTGATCAACATCCTGCTGCAGATCTTTGACGACGGTCAGGCTTCGGACGCCTTCGGGAACCTGGTGGACTTCAAGAACACCATCATCATCATGACGTCCAATGTGGGCAGCCGGGAGCTGCTGGCGGAGAAGAACCTCGGCTTTGTCGAGCAGGACGCCCGTCCCGACGCGAAGTCCGGCGACGCCATGAAGGTGCTCAAGCGGACCTTCCCGCCCGAGTTCCTCAACCGCATCGACGAGATCGTGGTGTTCAACCGCCTGGGCGACGACGAGCTGCGCAAGATCGTCCGCCTGCTGGTGGAGGACCTCAACGTCACCCTCCAGAAGCACAAGCTCTCCGTGTCCCTCACGGATGCCGCCTGCGACTGGCTGGTGAAGACCACCCTGCGGGATCGCGCTTACGGGGCGAGGCCGCTGCGGCGGGCCATCCAGAAGCAGGTGGAGGACCCCCTCGCCGAGCTGATGGTGGGCCAGGACACGGTGCCCTCGGGACTCGTGAAGTTCGATCTGGTGGGCGAGAAGCTCGTCCCCACCCTGTCTGATTCCGGAGACGTGGCCGCTGGCCAGGAAACCCATCTGGTCGGAGCGCCTGAATGACGCAGCGGAACATGGAGTGGAACCGGACTCAGCCCCGGTGGTGGAGCGGCGTGCTTCCCCTGCTGCTGGCTGCGGGGTTCTCGTTCTCCCTGGCGGCCCAGGACATCGAACCCATCGTCAAGATCGAGGTGATCGGCGCCCAGAAGCAGACCGCCGAGACGGTAATCTTCAAGTCGGGCGTGAAGGTGGGCGACGACCTCCGGAACATCGATTTCAGCGGTGTGATGGGGAAGCTCTGGGCCAGCGGTTCCTTCGATGACGTCAAGCTCGAGGTGGAAGACGCCCCGGGCGGCAAGAAGCTGGTCATCCGTATCAAGGAGCGCCCCTTGATCAAGGAGATCGACTACCGCGGCGGCACCGAGGTGGGCATCACCAACATCAAGGACAAGATCAAGGAGAAGAAGCTCACCATCAACCCGGACACGGTCTACGACCCGGAAGCCGCCCGAAAGATCAAGAACCAGATCGTGGAGCAGGCCGGCGAGAAGGGGTTCCGGAACCCGGTGGTGGACATCACCCTCGAACCCATGGGCCCGGGCGTGGCCCGCCTGGTCTTCGACATCAAGGAAGGCGGCAAGGCCAAGATCTACCGCGTGGAATTCCGCGGGAACAAAGTGTTCTCCAGCGCCCAGCTGCGGAGCGTCATGAAGAAGACGCGCCGGCACTGGATGTTCAGCTGGCTCACCACGCACGACCTGCTGGTGGACAAGAACATGGAAGAGGACCTGGAGAACCTCAAGAAGGCCTACTGGCGGCTGGGCTACAAGGATGTCTTCGTCGGCAAGCCGGTCATCGAGGTGGAGGACAAGACCACCGAGAAGCAGAAGAAGAAGAACGAGAAGCGCATCAAGGAGGCGAAGTCCCCCAAGTACGACCTCCGCGCCACCCTCACCATTCCCATCCTCGAGGGCGAGCAGTTCTTCGAGGGGACCTTCAAGGCCGAGGGCGGCAAGCTCTTCCGCGACACCTACTACCCGATGAAGTACGCGGAGGTGAAGCGGGACAACCACTCCTTCCTCAAGAAGTTCTTCAACATCCGGCCGTCGCTGGAGGCTCCGAAGCCCGGCGCCAAGCCGGTGCCCTTCGACCTGGACGCGGTGAACCAGACCGTGGACAAGCTCAAGGAGGCCTACAGCAACCAGGCCTACATCCTCTTCCGCGCGGAGAAGAAGTTCGACATCCGCGAGGAGAACGGCGTCAAGAAGGTGGACACCCTCCTGAAGCTGGACGAGGGCGAGCAGTACACGGTCCGGCGCATCGAGTTCGAAGGCAACCTCACCACCAAGGACAAGGTGCTCCGACGCAGCATGCTGCTGAAGGAGGGCGACCTCTTCCGCACGGACTTCTTCAAGGATTCGCTGCTGGGCATCAGCCAGCTGAGCTTCTTCGACGTGAAGAACTCCGAGCCCAAGGTGGACCTGGTGCCGGACAAGCCCCAGGTGGACGTGGTGATCCGCGGCGAGGAGGCCGGCGTCAACGAACTGCTCTTCCAGGGCGGCTACGGGTCGCTGTTCGGCTTCTCCCTGGGCGTGAGCTTCTCCACCCGCAACCTCGGCGGCGGAGGCGAGACCCTGTCCGTCAGCTACAACGGCGGCAAGTTCTCGAAGAACATCTCGGTGGGCTTCACGGAGCCCTTCGTCTTCGACCTGCCGTACTCGTTCTCGACGTCGGTGTCGAACGGGTCCGCAGACTACGACGCTTCCCGCGTGGGCATCGCCAACGCCTACAAGCAGTTCACCCGCAGCCTCGGCGTGTCCGTGGGCGCCCGCCTGAGCAACTGGTTCCCCAACCAGCCCTGGGCCTTCTTCACCACCTACTCCATGGGCTACAGCTTCCGGCTCATCCGCATCGAGGGCGGGCGGAACTACTACTTCCGGGACATGGGCAACCAGCTGACGTCCACCTTCAGCCAGAGCCTGTCCTACAGCACGGTGAACCACCAGTTCAAGCCCACCCAGGGCACCCGGGTGTCCTTTGGCCTGGAATACGGCGGCTGGCAGTTCGGGGGCGACAAGCCCTTCCTGCGCGCCACCTGGGATTTCGCCAAATTCGCCAATATCGGCGACCGCCACATCTTCGCCGCCAACCTCAGCTACGGCTACCTCCAGAACATGGGCAGCGACGATCTCCCGCTCTACGACCTCTACCGGCCCGGCGGCGAGAACAGCATCCGCGGCTACCGTTACGGCCAGGTGGGCAGCGTCCTCCTGGACAACTACGGCCAGCCCGTGGTGGTGGGCGGCAACAAGCAGTTCATCGCGAACTTCGAGTACCAGTTCAAGATCGCCGACCAGTTCCGACTCGTCTTCTTCTACGACGCGGGCAACGCCTGGGGCAGCGGCACGAAGGTCTTCAGCAAGGACACGGTGACCTACAAGGACCTCCGCAACAACGAGTACTCCTACACGAACCCGACCCTGCTGCGCTCGGCGGGCCTGGAGTTCCGGTTCTTCCTGCCCATCAGCCCGGCCCCGCTGCGCCTGATCTGGTCCCGGAAGCTGAATCCCTATCCCTTCGATACGGAAGGCCGGAACGACTTCCAGTTCTCCATCGGCACCACCTTCTGATTCCGACGACGGGCCCCGTCCCACGCTACAATGGCTCTTTCGCCCTGGAGATCCCCCATGCGCCTGCTCGCCCCGTCCGTGGCCGCCCTGTGCCTGTCCGCCGCCCTCGCCGCGCCCGCCGCGGCCCAGGAGGCTCCCCGCTTCGCCTTCTTCAGCATCAACCAGCTGGTCCGCATCTCCAAGAAGGCCGGCGCCATCTTCTCTGAGCTGGAGATCACCGGGAAGAACCTCCAGGAGAAGCTCCAGGCCAAGGGCCAGGAGCTGCAGACCCTGCAGCAGCAGCTGAACTCGCCCAGCATCGACCCCGACAAGAAGGAGGCCCTGGCCAAGAAGTACCGGGATCTGGAGTTCGAGGCCAAGAAGATGCAGGAGGACAGCCAGCAGGAGTACCAGCGCGTGGAGAAGAAGGTGGGCGAGGCCATCACCAAGCTGGCGGGCCCCATCGTCGAGCAGCTGGCCAAGGAGCAGAAGCTCCAGATGGTCTTCTCGGACCAGGCCGTGCAGGTCCTCTCCTGGGGCGACAAGGCCTGGATGGAGAGCTTCACGTCCGAAGTGGCCAAGCGCCTGGACGCCAGCGAGACTGCCGCCGCCCCCGCGGCCAAGCCTGCGGCGCCCGCGCCCAAGCCCGCCGCCAAGCCCGCGGCCCCCAAGAAGTAGCCTGACCCGCCGCGCCACGAGATGACCGCCGCCCGACGGCTGCTCCTGCTGCTCACCGGCATCAATCTGGTGAACTACCTGGACCGGTACGTCGTGGCGGCGATCCTCGAGCCCCTCGGCCGGGAACTGCACCTGTCCGACGCCCAGCTCGGACGGCTGACCTTCGTTTTCATCGCGGTGTACATGTGCGCCGCGCCACTCTTCGGCTATCTGGCCGACCGGTTCCACCGCCCCCGCCTCGTGGCCGGGGGTGTCGCGCTCTGGAGCCTGGCCACCGTGGGCGCGGCCTTCGTCCACAGCTACCCGGCCCTGCTGGTGACGCGCTCCCTCGTGGGGGTGGGCGAGGCCGCCTATGCCAGCCTGGGCCCGGCCATGCTGGCGGACGGCTTCCACGAATCGGACCGGGCCCGGACCTTCACCTGGTTCTACCTGGCCATTCCCGTGGGCAGTGCCTTCGGCTATGGGCTGGGCGGCCTGGTGGCAGGGGCCTGGGGCTGGCGGGCCGCCTTCCTGGTGGCGGGCCTGCCGGGCCTGCTCCTCGCCCTCTGGATGGCCTTCCAGATGGATCCCGTGCGGGGGGCCATGGATGAAGGCGGGGACCAGGAGGCCGGGGAGCCTTACCTGCGGCGCCTGGGCCACGTCTTCCGGAATCGGATCTGGCTGGCCTGCACCGCCAGCTACGTGGCCTACACCTTTGCCATGGGAGGCCTCAGCACCTGGGGGCCGACGCTGGTCCAGCGCCGGTTTGGCGTGTCCACCGCCCGGGCGGGCCTCGTCTTCGGGGCGCTGGCGGTGGTGACGGGCATCCTGGGGACTTTCCTGGGCGGCTGGCTCACGGACCGCTGGCAGAAGCGCTGGCCCGATGCCGGGGCCGGGATCTCGGGCCTCACCCTGGTGGCCTCGGCGCCGGTGGTGGCCTGGGCTCTGGCCACCGGCCACCTGGGGACGGCCTATGCTCTGTTCTTCGTGGGCATGTTCCTGCTCTTCGTGAACACCAGCCCGGTCAACGCCCTCACGGTCAGCAGCCTGCCCGCCAGCATCCGGGCCACGGGGGTGGCGGTGAACGTGCTCCTCATCCACCTGCTGGGGGACGCCATCAGTCCCGAGCTGGTGGGTCGCCGGGCGGATGCGCTTCACGCCGCCGGGCGGTCCGGCGGCGATGCCCTGGCCCAGGCGCTCACCCTTGTCCTGCCGGCCATCGTTCTCAGCGGTGCGTTCCTCTGGTGGGCCCGGCACCGCCCGGCGAAGGCCTGACATGGCGGCCAGCCGGGTCGCGCGGCTGCTGGGGCGGATCTGGTTCCGCGCCCTTCGCCGGGAGGGCCCGGACCTGCCGCCGGGCCCCTGCCTGATCCTCCTGAACCATCCCAACGGCCTGTTGGATCCCCTGGCAGCGGGGGCCCTCCTGGAGCGCCGGGCGGGCTGGCTGGCCAAGGCCACGCTGTGGAAGCTCGCGCCCCTGCGGCCCTTCCTGGCGACCTTCCGGGCCATCCCCGTAACCCGGCCCAAGGATGGCGGCGCCACGCCGGAGACCATCCAGCAGTGCTTCCGGAAGGTCCACGAGGTGCTGGCGGAAGGCGGCTCCGTGGCCATGTTCCCCGAGGGCGTGAGCCACTCGGAAGCGGACCTGGCCCCCCTCAAGACCGGCGCCGCCCGGATGGCCCTGTCCAGTCCCGTGCCGGTGGCCCTGGTGTCCGCGGGCCTGGTCTACGGGGACCGCGCCACCTTCCGCCACAGCGTCCTCCTGCGGGTGGGCGAGCCCGTGGCCTGGCGGGATCTTGCGCCGCGGGGGGCCGACCCGGAGGCCGTGGCGGAGCTGACCGCCCGCATCCGGGCCGCCCTCAAGCCCCTCACCCTCCACGACGAGGCCGTGCGGGTGCTGGCCCTGGCCCAGGAGGTGGCCTGGCTCCTGGCGGACGTGCCCGGCAGCCGCGTGGACCTGGAGATCCTGCGTTGCCGGGTTCGGGCCCTGGTCCCGCGGCTGGCCGCGCTGCCGGAGCAAGACCTGGCCGCCCTGGAGGCCCGGGTCCACGGGGTCCAGGCCTGGCTCCGGGCCAAGGGGGTGCGGCCCGATCAGGTGGGGCATCCCTATCCGGGCGCGGAGGTCCGGCGCTGGCTGCCGGGTGCCGTCCTGCGGCTGGGGCTGGCGGCCCTGCTGCTTCCACCGGCGCTGCTGTTCTGGCCTTCCTACCGCCTGGTGGGCTGGGTGGCGGGCCGGTTCACCGACGAGGGCGACCAGGCGGCCACCCTAAAGCTGCTGGCGGGACTCTTCCTGCACCCTCTCTGGGCCGTGGCTCTCGGCGGCCTGGCCGGCAGCCTATGGGGTTGGCCCGTCGCCCTGGTCCCGCCCCTGGCCCTGTTGGTGGTGCTCCTGGGCCTCCCGGCCCTCGAGCGCGCCGGCGAGGACCTTCAGGCCATCCAGGGCTTCCGCCGTCGCCGGGATCCCGCCGCGCCGGAGCTGCTGGAGGCTCGAAAGCAGCTGCTCTCGGCCTTCCCGGAGCTGGAAGGGTAGGCACGAAGAGGCGGGGCCGAAGCCCCGCCTCTCCTGGATGCGGCCCTGGGATCAGTGGCCGAGGATGGTGTACTGGGCGGGCACCTGCACGCCGGGGAAGGCGGGCACGGCCACAGGCAGGGCGGCGCCGCCCTGGGTGGGATCCACCACAAGGTTGACGCCGGTCATGCCCAGGAAGTAGCGCATCTGCTTCTGGATGAGCATGAGGTTGGTCAGGTTCGAGGGATCCAGCAGGGAGCTGTGGCCGATGCCGGTCTGGTCGAACTGGAAGTAGCCCTGGGTCGGGGCGGTATCCGCGGCGGTGATGGCGGCGTTGGCCACCTTCGGGGCGAGGGCGCCGCCGGAGATCGTGAACATGAACTGGGCCGGGACGCCCGCGGCGTGGTTGGGGGTTCCGCCAGCGGTGTAGGCCAGCTGCTTGAAGCCCGGGGCCACCGCGGCGCCGGCGGAGCCGAGGACCTCGCGTCCGCCGAGGGCGTTGCCCAGGTAGCGGGTGTAGGGGTTGCTGATGACCTGGTCACCCACGGATTCCTGGATGCAGACGCGGTTGGAGAGGCGGCTGGGCAGGCCCGCGGCCAGCGGGGTGGTCATGGTGGCGGGATCCGCCGGATCCACGATGGTCTGGGTCACCAGGAAGAACTGGTGGTAGGTGGGCGAGTTCTTGGCGATGCCCACGGCCGCCAGGCCGGCGTCCACGGAGGGGCCGAAGGCGGGGCTGTTCTGGATGAGGTAGGCCGTGCGGCCGCCGGGCACGCTAAGGTAGCCCTTCATGTCCGCATCCAGCGTGGCCTGCGTGTAGGGGGCGCCGGTGCTGGCGAGGGTGGTGTTCCCGGCCAGGTAGTAGGTCCCGACGATGGAACCGAGGCTGTGGCCGACGAAGGTGATGCCGGCGGCGGCGGGCGGCGCGGGCAGGGCGGCGAAGCCGCCGGCGACCACGGTGAGTTCCAGGCGGTTCAGGTTGAACGCGGCCTGCTGGATGTTG
Organism: Geothrix alkalitolerans; assembly: GCF_022808885.1. Classification (NCBI taxonomy): domain Bacteria; kingdom Pseudomonadati; phylum Acidobacteriota; class Holophagae; order Holophagales; family Holophagaceae; genus Geothrix; species Geothrix alkalitolerans. The sequence continues at coordinate 303,049 of NZ_JAKZLE010000001.1, forward strand.
GAGCGGGTGGCCAGCGGGGCGCCGATGGCCATGAAGTCCTGGCCCCAGGCCGCGGACTTCTGGGCCTTCACCGTGGCGGAGTCCCCGGGGGCGACCTGGTGGGCCGGGACGGCCAGGGCGCCGTGCAGGGGCAGGTCGATGGCCACCACGGCGCGGCCGACGGCGCTGAGCGTCGGAGCCAGGGCGATGACCGTCTCCTTCTGGCTGGTGATGCCGTGCTGGTAGATCACTAGGGGCCAGTTGGAGCCCGCGGCCGGGGCGATGTAGACGAAGGGGATGGCGCGGGGCACGTGGTAGTAGCTGGTGAGGGCACCGCTCGTTCGGTAAGGCTGGACCACGCCGGCCGCAGGATTGTAGGCGCCGGTGACGCCCGTGAGGTCGCCGCCGGCCACGGAGGCGTTGGCGGCCACGACGACGGGATCCACGGACAGCTCGCCGCTGTTGATGGTGCCGAGAATGACCGTGCCCACGCTGGCGGGGGCCGCGGTGGCGGTGCCCATCACGGCGCTCCAGTAGGCGTCAGGGCTGGGGTTCGTGCCGCCACGGTCGAAGACCGCCGTCACGCTGACGGCGTTCGACCAGGTCTTGGCCGGCAGGCCGCCCAGGGTGGCGCCGGCCGCGAAGGAGCGCAGGGCGGTCTCCACGGGGATGCGGGTGTTGGGGGCGAGGGGGTTGGGCACGACGTAGCCGGCGCCCGTGGTGATGAACCGGCCCATCACCGTGATGTCGGATCGCTGGGCGACGGTGGTGGTCGCCGAGGCGGTGATGAGGTCGTTCATCACCTTGGCGTAGCCGGAGAAGAGGATGGTGGCACCGCTCTGGACGTTGGCCCGGACGGGCTCGAGCGCGGCAAAGGAGCCGGTGAGCGGGGTGGTGGACTTGAGGGCTTCGAAGTAGGGGGAGGCGGAAATCGGCTTGCCCGCGGTGTCCTTCACGCGGTTGGTCACCACATAGAGGTAGCGGGTGCCGGGCAGCAGGGGGAAGTTGGGGAACAGGAAGAGGTCGGTTCCACCAGCCGCGTACTGGTAGGTGAACAGGCCGGAGACGTCCGCGAAGCCCAGGGGGTTGTTCTCGGTGCCGGCGGCATCGGGCGTGATCTGGAAGACCTTGACGTTGGCGGCGGTGACGGTGGTGGCGTCCACGGCGGCGTTGAACTGGATGTAGATCGGGGCGTTCAGGCCGGAGACGGCGTTGGTGGCACCCATCTCATGGATGTTCACGTAGGCTAGGGCCTCGGGGGGCGTCATGGGCGTGTTCGGGGCGCGATTCGTCAGAGGATCGCCCGCTGTGGCCGTGGCCAGGACGTTCGGAAGGGGCACGTTCGCGTTCGCGGGGTCGAACACCGGCGTGGTGGTGCTGGGCATGTAGCCCGGGCCCGTGACGATCGTGGGGGCCTTGGAGTCCCCGCCGCTGCTGCAGGCCAGAAGCGTCAGCAGGGAAGCTCCGAGGAGCGCCTGATTCAAGCGTGGAAGCATCGCGTCACCTCATTGGGTGGGGTTGAAGTGGAATCGGTCCTGGATTGGTTTGATGACGATAGGCGGCCCGGCGTGGAATTGCCACATAAAAACCATGGGGCCCCAGATGGGGCCCCATGTTGACTCCGGGTAGGTCAGTCCGTGACGGCGAAGACGACCTTGTCGTTCTTGAAGCGGCTCACCGTGATGAGCTCCACGGTGGCGGTCTGCTTGTCGGGGCTGATGGTGAGCTTGTAGTGCTCGTCCTTCAGGTAGGAGCCCGGCACCACGTTCACCTTGCCGATCTTCTTCAGGCCCACCTCGGAAGCCTTGATGGAGATGGTCTTGCCGGAGCGGAGGTCGAGGCTCTGGGTGAAGACCTCGTCGCGCCAGTTCTTGCCGGCCCGGTCCTTGGCGAAGACGGGGATCTCGATGACGCCCTCGGACTTCAGGGTGTCGCGGTTGCCGACGACGTAGTGGATGGAGTTCAGGCTGGCGAGCTGGGAGGCGTTGTCGGCCTGCAGCTTGGTGCGCTCGTCGATCAGGTTGGCGCGCTCGGTCTGGAGCGTGGCGATCTCCTCGGTGATCTTCTGCTTCTGGGTCTCGAGGTCCGTGACCTCTTCCTGTAGCTTCTCGTTCTGGGCCACGGCCTCGTCGCGCTCGCCCTCGATCTTCTCCCGCTCCTGGCGCATCAGGTCGTTGGGGGTGATCTTCGCCTTGCCCTGGGAGACCCAGGTGCCGTAGGTGCCGTTGGCGTAGAAGTGGTAGACCTCGAAGCCGGGGGCCAGCTTCTCCATGATGGCCACGCGGCTCACCAGCCTCTTGGCCTCGGCCTCGGACACGCCCTTCTTCTTGAGGAAGCGCATGGCCATGCCGTAGTGGCTGTCGTTGGGACGGGCGATGTCAGGCTTGGGCAGGTCGGCCTTCAGCTTGGCGATCTTCGAGTTGAGGTCCTTGATTTCCTTGTCCTTGTCGAGCACTTCCTGGAGGAGGGCCTGGTAGGAGCTGTTCTTCTCGTTCTTGATGCGCTCTTCCAGGGCCTTCTTCTGTTCGTCCGTGAGCTGGAGGGTCTCGGCATTGGGCCGGATGTCGTTCACGCCGGCCTGGGCCAGCTTCTTCTGCTGCTCCGCGCTGGCCTGGTTGGCCTGCTGGCTGGCCTTGTCGGCCTCAGCGGCCTTCTGGGTCAGTTCCCGGATCTGCGGATCCTCACGCTTGCACGCGGTGGACACCATCAGGATGGACGCGGCCATCAGCGTGAGGGCCAACGCCGGACGACGGAAGAGAATCATGGGTTCCTCCACTGAGGGGGCTTGGGGGCAATCGCTGCGGGGATGGAAACATCCCACCTTAATCCCACAGGTTAGGGCATGGCAAGGTTTCCCGCGTCATCCGAAAGGTGTATGAACCTGAGGTCCCACGATATACTTTCCGTTTCCTCCGAGATCGTCCGGAGGAGTTCCCAGGAGTCAGGCATGGCCGCCCAGGGGCGTCATCTCTTCACATCCGAAAGCGTCACCGAAGGCCATCCCGACAAGATGGCGGACCAGATCTCCGACGCCGTGCTGGACGCGGCCCTCAAGGACGATCCTCGCAGCCGCGTGGCCTGCGAGACACTCCTGACCACCGGGCTCGTCCTGGTGGCCGGCGAGATCACCACCGAGACCTACATCCCCGTCGCCGCGCTGGTGCGCGACGTGGTGAAGGACATCGGCTACGACCACCACATCAAGGGCTTCGACTACGCCACCTGCGCCGTGATGGTCACCATCGACCAGCAGAGCCCCGACATCGCCATGGGCGTGGACACCGGCGGCGCCGGCGACCAGGGCCTGATGTTCGGCTACGCCTGCCGGGAGACGCCGGAGCTGATGCCTGCGCCCGTGCACTTCGCCCATTCGCTCACCCGGAAGCTGGCAGAGGTGCGCAAGAACGGCGAGCTGCCCTGGTTGCGCCCCGACGGCAAGTCCCAGGTGACCGTGGAGTACGACGGGGACCAGGTCAAGCGCATCCACACCGTCGTCATCTCCACCCAGCACGACGAGCACATCACCCAGAACAGCATCCGCGACGCAGTGGTCCAGGATGTCATCAAGGCCGCCCTGCCCCAGGACCTGCTGGACGCACAGACCATCTTCCACGTGAACCCCACCGGCCGTTTCGTGGTGGGCGGGCCCATGGGCGACACGGGCCTCACCGGGCGCAAGATCATCGTGGACACCTACGGCGGCAGCGGCCACCACGGCGGCGGCGCCTTCTCGGGCAAGGACCCCAGCAAGGTGGACCGCAGCGCGGCCTACATGGGCCGCTACATCGCCAAGAACATCGTGGCCGCCGGCCTGGCGGACCGCTGCGAGATCCAGCTGGCCTACGCCATCGGCGTGGCCGAGCCCGTCTCCATCGCCGTGGACACCTTCGGCACCGGCCAGGTGTCGGACGAGGCCATCGTCCGCGCCGTGCGCGAGGTTTTCAGCTGCACCCCCAAGGCCATGATCGAAGCCCTGGATCTCCGCAAGCCCATCTACCGGGCGACGTCCGCCTACGGCCACTTCGGCCGCCCGGAGTTCAGCTGGGAGAACACGGACAAGATCGAGGCGCTGCGGAAGGCGGCGAAATAGGCTGTCAGCTGTCAGTTCTCAGCCATCAGCTACCAGTGGAAAAGGATGCGGCCCTGCGGGCCGCGTCCTTTTTGCATTGGCTGACAGCCGATAGCTGATAGCTGATAGCTGACAGCTGATCGCTACTCCGCCCGCTCCACCCGGTTTCTCCCGCCCTGCTTGGCGCGGTAGAGGGCCTCGTCGGCCAGCCTCAGCAGCTCCTCCGCCCCAGGCATCTCGGCCTGGCCGTCGCGGGAGGAGACGCCGAGGCTGACGGTCTTCTGGAGGGCGGTGCCGCCCAGGGTGTGAACCTGGTCGGCGATCTTCAGCCGCAGGCCCTCGGCCACCTGGAAGGCCGCGGTGCCGTCGGTGTAGGGAAGCACCAGCGTGAGTTCCTCCCCCCCGTAGCGCGCGGCCAGGTCCGTGGCCCGGATGGACGCATTCAGCAGGGTCCCGATGTTGCGCAGCACCAGGTCGCCCATGGCGTGGCCGTAGGTGTCGTTCACGTTCTTGAAGTGGTCGATGTCGATCATCACGACGGAGATCGGCACCCTGGTGCGCCGGGCTCGCCGCACTTCCTCCTCCAGCCGGGAGTACAGGAGGCGCCGGTTCGCCAGGCCCGTGAGGGCGTCGGTGACGGACAGCCCTTCGAGGCGGGCATTCATCTCCCGGAGCTCGTCCTGGAGGCGCTTGAGCTTGGTGTGGATGCGGACCCTGGCCAGGAGCTCTTTCTCGTGGAAGGGTTTGGTGACGTAGTCGGAGGCTCCCCGGGCCAGGATCTCGGCCTTGCGGTCCAGGTCGTCCTCGGCGGTGAGCATGATCACGGGGATCTGCTCCAGTTCCTTGCGGCTGGCCTTGAGGCCGAGGAACTTCAGGCCGTCGAAGCCCGGCATCACCAGGTCGCAGAGCACCAGGTCCGGGGGCGTCTCCATGATGGTCTTGAAGGCCGTGAGGCCGTCCGTGGCTTCCAGGAAGTGCGTGAAGCCTCCATCGCGCATGAGCACCGCCTTGATCTCGTTCCGGATCATGGCGTTGTCGTCGACGATGAGGACGCGGGCGCTCATCAGATCCTATCGGCCGCGCTCCGGAGCCGCTTGAGCCAGCCGTCCCAGGCCGCGGCCCCGAAGGGCGGGGCGGGGGGCAGGTGGCGCCGCATGGCCCGGGCGGCTTGGACAGGGGCGGCCCACAGGGACTCGGGCAGGCGGTCCGCGGCCTCGGCGCAGGCGATCCAGCCTTCGGGGCTCTGGCAGACCAGCAGCCACTGGTGGCCGGCCTCCAGCGACAGGCGAACCCGGTCGTCCCAGCTCCAGTCCGCGCAGCCGCCCATCTCCAGGTCGTCCGGGAGGAACCGCCCCTGGATGCCCCAGGGGTTGGCGGCCACGGAGCCGCGGTGCAGGCTGGCGGGCAGGGGGGCCGAGGCGGGGGTGCGGAGGTGGGCGACCATCACCAGCCGGTCCGCGTGGGCGAGGGGGAGGAAGGCCGCGGCGTTGCGATGCACCTGGGCGGGCTCCTCCAGGCCGGGCAGGCCCTTGTGGCTGTCCAGGGTCGTGCCACCCAGGCCGGGGAAGTGCTTCAGGCAGCCCCGGACACCGGTGGATTCCAGGCCGTGGAGGAAGGCCCCGGCGGCGGCGGCGACCTCGGAAGGCTCCCCGCTGGCGGCCCGGTCGCCGATGCCCGCGTCCGGGTGGCCGTCCCAGAGGTCCACCACGGGCGCGAAGTCCACGTTGAAGCCCAGCAGGCGGAGGCCCTCGCCCCAGAGGCGGCCCCAGGCCTCGCAGGCCGCGGCGCCGCCGCTGGTCCAGATGAGCCGCAGGGGCGGGGTGGCTCCCACCCAGGGGCGCAGGCGGCTCACGGGCCCGCCCTCCTGATCCAGGGCCACGGCCAGCGGCAGGTCCCGTCCGTAGCGGGCCTGGAGGCCATCGATGAGGGCCCGGCAGCGGGCGGGGCCCGCCCCGGGGTCCGGGTCCAGGTTCCGCCCGAAGAGGATGATTCCTCCAGGGGCGAACGGGAGGTCCACCTCTGCGGTGTCGAGACCTCGGAAGCCGGTCCAGAGAAGCTGCTGCGGGCTGGTCATCCCCTCACCTTACCTTGAGGGCCGGCGCCGGTCATGAGACGTTCGTTCTCCCGTGCACCATGGTGCGCTGGTAGATCCGGGCCTCGATGAAGATGCGCAGGGCCTCGGCATCCAGCAGGTTCACCCTTGCCTCCTGGTCCAGGATCTCCAGGCTGCGCTCCAGGCTTACGGCGGCCTTGTAGGGGCGGTCGGCCGCGGTGAGGGCGTCGTATACGTCGGTCACGGCCATGAGCCGGCTCTGCACCGGGATATCCGGTGCCGTCAGGCGCCTTGGGTACCCGCGCCCGTTCAGGCGCTCGTGGTGGGCGTAGGCGATGTCGGGCACACCGGCCAGCTCGTTTGTCCATGGGATCTGGGTGAGGAAGCGGTAGGTGTGGGTGACATGGCTCTCGATCTCCTCCCGCTCCTCGGTGGAGAGGCTTCCCTTGGGAATCCGCAGCAGGTCCAGGTCGTCGGGTTCGAAGAGGACCCGGCGATCCCCGCTCCAGTGCTGATAGGTGAGGTCCTCCAGCCGGTCCAGCTCCTGGGCCACCTCCTGAGGCAGCACCGTGGGCTCGTTGCTCCGCCGCACCAGGTCCATGATGCGCCGGGTCTCCTCCTCCTGACGGCGCAGCAGGTCCTCGAGCTGGATTTCGTCGAAGGTTTGCCCCTGGCCCCAGGCCTCGAGGACCCGATCCCGCAATGACTCGACGGAACGCTGGTGGAGGCGCTGGTAGAGGCTCTCCAGGCGCTCGTGGGGCAGCTTCTTGGCCTTCACCAGCACCTGCTCGCGGACGCCGACCTTCCCGAAGTCGTGAAGCAGGCTGGCGTAGCGGATCTCGCGGATCTGGACCGGCGTGAAGTGGACCTGGCCGTAGGGGCCGTTGGGCGTACCGTTCACGGCCTCCGCCAGGCCCACGGTGAGTTCGGCCACGCGGCTGGAGTGGCCGGAGGTGCTGGGATCGCGGGCCTCGATGGCGGTCACGGAGGCATTCACGAAGCCTTCGAAGAGCCGCTCGATGTCGTTCTTCAGGCCCAGGATCTCCTGGGTGCGGGCCTCCACCATGCGCTCGAGGTTCTGCTGGTACTCCTCGTTCTCCCGCAGCAGCCGGTAGTGCTCCAGGGCGCGCCCCAGGCTGGCTTCGATCTCCACCAGCTTGAAGGGCTTCTGGATGAAGTCGTAGGCCCCGCGCTTGAGGGCCTGGATGGCCGATTCCGTGGTCGCGTAGCCCGTCATCAGGATGCCGAGGCTGCTCGGATCCTCGTCGTGGATGGCCCGCAGCAGCTCCAGGCCCGACAGTCCGCCCGGCATGTTGAGGTCGGTGAAGATGACCGGGAAATGCTTCTGGCGGACCTGCTCCAGGGCCCGGGCGCCATCCTCGGCGCCGGTCGCGTCATAGCCATGATCCACCAGGGCCTCCACCAGGAGGTTCCGGAGATCGGCCTCGTCGTCCACGATCAAGATGGGGATGGGAGGGTTGAGAGGCACGCGGGCTCCGTGTACCTGGGCCTCATCGGGTGGGGCCAAGCCTGGGGCAAGTTTCGCACGGATGCGGCGTTTTCTGCCTGCATCTCCCCTGAACCCAAGCGCAGCGCCGGGTGAGCGGCCGCCGGGCGAGGGCGCCTACTGAACGGCCTCGCCTTCGACGAGGAGCTGGTCGTCGCGGACTGAGAGCAGGGCCCGGCCGCCGGGTTGGAGCTGGCCCTGGAGGATGAGGCGGGACAGCGGGTTGACGACGGACTGCTGGATGAGCCGCTTCAGCGGACGGGCACCATGGTGGGGATCAAAGCCGCGGGACCCGCTCCGCGAGGCCAAGCGCAGCGCAGGCCGAGTGGGAGGACGCGCCAGTGGCGCGTCCGTTCGCGGGGGAGCAGGCCCGGCCCGTGAACCCAAGCGGAGCGCCGGGTGAGCGGCTGCCGGGCGAGGGCGCCTACTGGACGGCCTCGCCCTCCACGAGGAGCTGGCCGTCCCGAACCGAGAGCAAGGCCCGTCCGCCGGGCTGGAGCTGGCCCTGGAGGATGAGGCGGGACAGCGGGTTGACGACGGACTGCTGAATGAGCCGCTTCAGCGGACGGGCACCATAGTGGGGATCAAAGCCCTCGGAAGCCAGCCAGTCCAGCGCCTCCTCCGGCACCTCCAGGTCCAGCCGCTGCTCCTTCAGCAGGGCCTCCACGCGCTTCAGCTGAATGCGGGCCACGGCCTTCATGTCGGCCTGGCTGAGGGACCGGAATATGACGACTTCGTCCAGGCGGTTGAGGAACTCGGGCCGGAAGTGGCCGTGCAAGGCCGCCATGACCGCGGCTTCGGCCTTGGTGGCGTCGCCGCCGGCATCGTAGATGGCCTGGCTGCCGAGGTTGGTGGTCATGAGCACCACGGTGTTGCGGAAGTTGACGGTGCGGCCCTGGCCGTCCGTGAGGCGGCCGTCCTCCAGCACCTGGAGGAAGAGGTCGAAGGTGCGGGGGTGGGCCTTCTCCATCTCGTCGAGGAGGATGACGGCGTAGGGCCGGCGGCGGATGGCCTCGGTGAGGCGGCCGCCCTCCTCGTAGCCCACATAGCCTGGCGCGGCGCCGATGAGGCGGGTGGCGTCGGCCTCGTGGGTGAACTCGCTCATGTCGATGCGGACCAGGGCGTTCTCGTCGTCGAAGAGGAATTCGGCCAGGGCCCGGGCGACCTCCGTCTTGCCCACGCCCGTGGGGCCCAGGAAGAGGAAGCTGCCGATGGGTCGCTTGGGGTCGCCCAGCCCGGCGCGGTTGCGGCGCAGGGCGTCAGAGATGGCCGTGAGGGCCGGATCCTGGCCCACGACGCGCTCCTGGAGGCGGGCCTCCATCTTCAAGAGCTTCTCCACTTCGCCCTCGAGGATGCGGCTCACGGGGATGCCGGTCCAGCGGCTGACGATGGCGGCCACATCGGGCTCGCCCACCTCCAGGCGCAGCATGGCGCTCTCCTTGGGCGAGGCGGCGGCGATCTGCTTCTCCAGGGCCGGGATCTCGCCGTACTCGAGCCGCGAGGCCCGCTCGTACTCGCCCTTCGTCTTGGCCTGGTCCAGCTCGATGCGCAGGTCGTCCAGCTTCTTCTGGAGGCCTCGGGTGCCCTCGATGACCTTCTTCTCGTTCTCCCACTGGGCCCGGAGCTTGCTCAGCTCCTCGTTCAGCTCGGCCAGCTCCTTGTCCAGCTCGGCCAGGCGCGCGCGGCTGGCCGCATCCTTCTCCTTCGTCAGAGAATGCCGCTCGAGCTGCAGCTGCATCTCGCGGCGCTCGCGGACATCGATCTCCGTGGGGCGGCTGTCGATCTGCATGCGCACGGCACTGGCGGCCTCGTCCATGAGGTCCACGGCCTTGTCCGGCAGGAAGCGGTCGGAGATGTAGCGCTGGCTGAGGTGGGCGGCGGCCACCAGGGCCGCGTCCTGGATGCGCACGCCGTGGTGCAGCTCGTAGCGCTCCTTCAGGCCGCGCAGGATGGAGATGGCGTCCTCCACCGAGGGCTCGTCCACCAGGACGGGCTGGAAGCGGCGCTCCAGGGCGGCGTCCTTCTCGATGTGCTTGCGGTACTCGTCCAGGGTGGTGGCGCCGATGCAGCGCAGCTCGCCCCGGGCCAGGGCGGGCTTCAGCAGGTTGGCGGCGTCCATGCCGCCCGATACCGCCCCCGCGCCCACCAGCAGGTGCAGCTCGTCGATGAAGAGGACGATCTGGCCCTCGGCCTTCTCCACTTCCTCGATGACGCCCTTGAGGCGCTCCTCGAACTGGCCCCGGTACTGGGTGCCGGCCACCAGCGAGCCCATGTCCAGGCCCATGACCCGCAGGCCCTTCAGGCTCTCGGGCACGTCTCGCTTGTGGATGCGCTGGGCCAGGCCCTCCACGATGGCGGTCTTGCCCACGCCGGGCTCGCCGATGAGCACGGGGTTGTTCTTGGTGCGCCGGGAGAGCACCTGCAGGACGCGGCGGATCTCCTCGTCGCGGCCGATGACGGGGTCCAGCTTCCCGGCCTCGGCCAGGGCCGTGTAGTCCTTGGCGTACTTCTCCAGGCTGGCGAACTTCTCCTCGGCCTTCTCGTCCTCCACCTTGGATCCCTTGCGGGTCTCGCGGATGGCGGCCTCCAGCGTCTTCCGGTCCAGGCCGAAGCGCTCCAGCACCTTCTTGGCGTCCGTGTGGGCGTTGCTGAGGGCCAGCAGCAGGGCGTCCGTGGCCAGGAAGCGGTCGCCGAGCCCGCGGCCCGTGTCGCTGGCGACTTCGAGGAAATGGCGGAAGGCTGGGCCCACCTGGGGTTCGGCGCCGCCCACAGCCCGAGGCAGCTTCGCGACGAGCTCTTCGGCGGCGGCGGTCAGCCCCTGGGTGGACTCGGGCGCCAGCCCGGCCCGCTCGAGCAGCGGGCGCAGCCCGGCCTCGGGGGCCAGCAGGGCCAGGAGCAGGTGCTGGGGCACCAACTCCGGGTGCTGGTCCGCCACGGCCCGCTCTCGGGCGGCCACCAGGGCGTCGTTGGCTTTCTGGGTGAAGGGAAGGAGGGACATGGACCACCTCGGGTTCCATGGTGATACAAATATGATCTGATTGCACTAAAATTTTCTTCCAAGAATGATATGAACCTCTGAACCCCCAGGGCACGACCTGAGCTGCCCGGGTGGACCCCACCCGCCTGTCCAGGCCCTGGCCGAACCCTCCCCCACGAACCTGCCGGTCGTCTCCGAACACCTCCCCGGGCCCCTCAGGGCGATCTCCGGTTGGCTCGCCCAGTATCGGTACTTCCGGGGGGTGCGCCGACGCCTGGAGGATGGCCTGGACTGGTTCGCGGCGGAGGTGGCCCCTGAACGGAACCGCCGGATCAGGCCAGACCCCGCCTCGCCGCCTCGCGCTTCAGTGTCGGATTCAGCTGGAGGGCCTTGGCCGCCTGGGTCCTGGCCTCGTCCGGGCGCCCCTCCCGCTTCAGCCGCTCCGCGTCCAGCAGCTGGGCCCAGCCGTCCCAGGGACGCATCCGGGCGGCGGCGCGGAGGGCGGCGGCCGCAGCGGGATCCAGGGGCAGCCGCAGCTCCCGGGCGGCGTCGAGGGCCAGGGCCCCCCAGGCGATCTGGAGAACCGGGTTGCCGGGGGTGGCCATCACGGCGCGTTTCTGGAGGGCCAGGGCCTCCCGGGCCAGCGCGGAGGCGCGGCCAGCGAGGGCCGAAAGCAGCCGCTCGCGGGCGCTGGCCGCCAGGGCGTCCGGCTGGCCAGGCCCCCGGGCCAGGACGGCCTCGATCTCCCGGCGGGCTTCGGCCAGGTCTGCGGTGGCGTTCCGGCCCTGGGCCAGGTCTGTGGCCGCCCGGTCCAGGAGGGCGGTCGCCAGGCCCAGGCGCGAGAGGCGCGACGAAGGCTGGAGGGCCAGGCCCTTCCGGTGGCAGCGCAGGGCCTCCTCGAGGGCGGCGCGGGGATCGGCGCCGGCCCAGGCCTGATACTGGGCCAGGGTCTGGTAGGCCGCGCCCTCACTGTAGTCGTGGCCGACCCAGGGGCGCATGGCGGAGGCGGCTTCCAGGCGGTCGGCGGCGGCCCGGATCTCCGCCGTCGGATCCTTTCCGGTCTGGAGCTGGCGCTCGCCCCGCAGGGCGTGGATGTTGCCAAGCGCGTCCAGAAGGAAGTCGTGCAGGCGCGGCTGTTCGAGCGCCTTCTGAAGGCCGGCCTCGGCCTTGGACAGGAACGGCTCCGGATCGCGTCCCTGGGCCATCTCGCGTTCGGCGCGGTTGCGCAGGACCGTGGCCCAGTTCACCCACAGGGCGGCCTCGGCTGGCCGGAGCGCGAGCGCCATCTCGGCGTCCGCCGCGGCCGCATCGAGTTCGGAGCTGGGGTCCTCGCCGCGGTTCAGCAGGTAGGCGGCCCAGCGGCGGTGGATGGCGGTCCCGTAGCTGTGGGCCCGCCAGTTGTCGCGGTCCACCGTCAGGGCTTCGCGGACGGGAGTGAGCGCCCAGTCGCGATCCACCGGGGTGGCCTGGCCCTGGTCCACCTTCAGGCCCAGCAGGACGAAGCGGCGCTGGGCTTCCTCCACCAGGGGCTCGGGGGCGCTGCGGGCCCGGTCCTGGGCCGCCGAGAGCGCGACGCCCTCTTCCCCGATCTGGGCCAGGGCGTCCTCCCGCCGGCCCTTGGCGAGAAGGCCGAAGGCCAGCTCCTGGCGAACTTCGGCCTCCAGCAGCCAGGGCTCCGGGAACCAGGGCTGGCGGGCCTGGGCCTCCTTCGCCTTCTGCAAGGCCTCGTCGTGGCGGCCCTCCACGAGGGCGAGCAGGCCCTCGGCGTAGGCGGATCCCTCCAGGCTGCGCCCCCGAGCCTCATGCAGAAGGGTCAGAGCTGGACCACGCAGGGTGGACTCCAGGTCCCGGCGTCGTTCCTCCAGGGCCTGGCCATGGAGGCCTTCGAGCTCCGCCACGTAGAGGCGCGCCAGGGTGGTGCCGAGGGCCTGGGCCGCGTTCGGATCCCAAGGCACGGCCTTCCGGGCCGCCTCGAGCTGGATGCGGGCCTGCTCCAGGTCCCCCAGGGCGAGGTGGCCGCGGCCGATGGCGAGGCGGGCAGGTCCCTGGGCCCAGCGGCCCTGCGCCTCGGTTGCCGCCTGAAGCCGCGCCAGGGCGGCCCGGACCTCCAGAAGCTCCGGACCCGTGGGGTGGCGGGGCAGGCTGCGCACCTGGAAGATGCGGCTGTTGAGACGCTCCACCTCCTGAGTCAGCTGCTGGGCGAAGCGCGCCTGAGAGCGGGCCCTCAGGGCGAAGAAGAGGCCATAGACCGCCGCCAGGAGGAAACAGGTCAGGAGGATCGCCGCCGGCCGGTTCCGCCGGAAGAGCCGATCCGCGCGGTAGAGGAGGGAAGGGCGCCGGGCCTGGATCGGATCGCCGTCGAGGAAGCGGCGGAGGTCCTCGCCGAAGGCGCGGGCCGAGTCGTAGCGGCGCTCGGGTTCCTTTTCCAGGGCCTTGAGGATGATGGTCTGGAGGTCCCGCGGAAGCCCGGGAACGTGACGGGCGGGCGGAACGGGCTCGTCTTCGGCGATGCTCCTCAGCAGGGCCAGCGGGGTCGCGCCCCGGAAGGGGGGCACTCCCGCGACGCACTCGTAGAGGAGGGTGCCGAGGGCGTAGACGTCCGAGCGGCGGTCCACCTTGTCGGCCCGGCCCAGCGCCTGCTCCGGGCTCAGGTACGTCGGAGTGCCCATGATGGCGTGGGTGCGAGTGTGCGAGATGGCGTCCAGATCCCGCGCCACGCCGAAGTCCATGAGGTAGGCGTGCAGACCCTTGTCGGTCTTTTGCAGCATCACGTTGCCGGGTTTGACGTCGCGGTGGACGATGCCGGCGCGGTGGCAGGCGTGCAGGGCCTCGGCGGTCTGGAGGATGACCTCCACCTTGGCCCGCAGGCCGAGGCCCTCGTTGGCTTCCCGGAGGGTCGGACCATCCACGAACTGCATGACGAGGTAGGGGTGGCCCTTCGCCTCGCCGACCTCGAAGATGTGGCAGATGTTCGGATGTTCCAGCTGGGCCTGGACCCGCGCCTCCTGGAGGAACCGCTCGGTGTCCTCCCGGTCCAGCCGCTTGAGGAGCTTGATGGCCACGGTGCGCTGCAGCTGGCGGTCGAAGGCCCGGTAGACCACCCCCATGCCGCCCTCGGCGACCACCTCCAGGGCCTCATAGCGCCCCTCCCGGGGCAGCGGAAAACGGGCCAGGAGTTCCTCGTGGCTCAGGCCGGGGCCGCGGTCGCCAGAGTTCCCGGAGGACCCGTCGGCCCGCTCGAGCCGGGTCGCATCCTGGGCCGGTTCCGGGGCGGTGGCGGTCCAGTCGTCCCCGTTTCCGCCGGGGACGGAAGAGGGCGAGGGCGGATCCGGGAAGAGGTCGGTCATGGGCAGGTCCCAGGATTATCGACCCTCGGGCCCATGGTGTCTCAGAAAACCCGGCATCCGCGCCGGTGGCGCTGATCAAAGCCGCGCTGATGCTGGCTCCGGAGTGGAAGCCGGTCTGACCCCCGGCCGACCCCCGGCCGACCGGGCGGAGGCAGCGCCCTGGGCCCGGATGCTTCCCACCAGCCTCGACGTGAGGCGATGACCTAGCCCGCCGCTTCCACGGCCAGGGCCAGGCTGGCGGTGAGGCCCGGAGATTCGATGCCGAACAGGTTCACCAGGCCGGGAATCCCGTGGATGTCCTCCCGCTGGATGACGAAGTCGGGAGCGGGTTCGCCGGGGCCGTGGAGCTTGGGCCGCATGCCCGCGTAGGCAGGCTGGAGGGCGCCATCCGAGAGGCCCGGCCAGTACTTGCGGACCTCGGCATAGAAGCCGTCCGCCCGGCGGATGTCGACGTCGTAGTTCTCGCGTTCCACCCACTCCATGTCGGGCCCGAAGCGGGCCTGCCCGGCCAGGTCCAGCGTGAGGTGCACGCCCAGGTGGCTGCCATCGGGCACGGGATAGACCAGCCGCGAGAAGGGTGCGGCGCCGGAGAGGGAGAAGTAGCTGCCCTTCGAGAGGTGCAGGGGCGGCACACTGCCCGGGCGGATGCCCGCGAAGCCGCTCGCCACGGCTTGGGCGCCCAGGCCGGCGCAATTGAAGACGCGCGCCGCGATGAGGCTCATGGGCTCGGCTCCGCCCACCTCCACCCGCAGGCCTTCCGGCGTGTCCAGGCCGCCGAGGACGGGGCTCTTCAGCACGACGGTCGCGCCCGCGGCCTCTGCGTCCACCCGCAGGGCCCGCATGAGGCCGTGACTGTCCACGATGCCCGTGCTGGGTGAGAGCAGGGCCGCGGCGCAGCGGAGACGCGGCTCCAGGCTGCGGGCCTCATCGGCCTCCAGCCATTGGAGGTCCCGGACCCCATTGGCCTCGGCCTTGGTGCGGAGTCCCCGCAGGGCGTCCACCTGGCCAGGCTCCGTGGCGACGATGAGCTTGCCGCAGCGGCGGTGCTCGACGCCGCGGGCGGCGCAGTAGGCGTAGAGGGCCCGGTTCCCGGCCACGCAGAGGCGGGCCTTGAGGGAATCCGTCGGGTAGTAGATCCCCGCGTGGATGACCTCGCTGTTGCGCGAGCTGATGCCGGTGCCGACGCGGTCCTCAGACTCCAGCAGCACCACCTCGCGGCCCCGGAGGGCCAGCTCGCGCGCCAGGGCCAGCCCCACGACCCCCGCGCCGATGACGATGCAGTCCACCCGTTCCATGGCCCCATCATCGCGGCAACCCAGCGGCTGTGGGAAGATCGGGGTTTCGTCACAGCACGAGCGTATGGAATTCCAGGTGAAAGGAATCGGGGAAGAAGCTGAGGGGAGCGGAGTGGTGGAGGAGAGCGGAGGATTGGAGCAGGAGCGTTTGACGGAGGCGATCCTAGGCTGTGCTATCAAAGTTCAGCGAACTTTGGGTCCAGGCTTGCTCGAAAGCGCTTATGAGGCTTGCTTGGCCTACGAACTCGAGAAGGCTGGGCTCAAGGTCGAACGCCAGGTTCCCCTCGGCATTCACTACGAAAACCTGGAGATTCCCGTGGCCTACCGGATGGACCTGCTGGTCGAGGGCGAGATCGTGCTGGAATTGAAGACCGTGGAGCACCTCACGGATTTCCACGAGGCTCAGTTGCTGACTTATCTGCGTTGCGCCTTCAAACGGCTTGGATTCCTCCTCAACTTCTGGCGCTGGCCCATGAAGGACGGCGGCATCAAGCGCATCCTGAACCCCAGGGTTCCTCCGCTTTCCTCCGCCCCTCCGCTTCCCTCCGCTTAATTCATTCCTTTTTATCTACAGGTCAGGAAGCCCATGTCCACGCCGATGATGCAGCAGATCGCCGCCCTCAAGCGCGAGGCGGGGGACGCCGTGCTGCTCACGCGGATGGGGGACTTCTACGAGATCCTCGGCGAGGACGCGGTGCGGGCGGCGCCGGTGCTGGAGATCGCGTTGACGCTGCGCGGCAAGGGCACCGAATCGGAAACCCCCATGTGCGGCGTGCCCCACTTCGCCCTCGATTCGTACCTCCCGAAGCTTCTGGCGGCGGGCTTCTCCGCGGCCATCGCCGAGCCCACGGCCAAGGCCGAGGAGGTGAAGGGCCTGCTGCCCCGCGCCATCAAGCGCATCATCACGCCCGGCACCTGGCTGGATGACGACGCCCGCTGGCTCTGCGCCCTTCATCGCTCGGGCAGTGCGTGGGGCCTGGCTCTGCTGCAGCTGGCCTCCGGTGCCCTGCGGGTGCTGCCCGGCGACGGCGAGGAGGCCCTGCGCGCCACGCTGGAGCGCCTGGGGCCCCAGGAGCTGATCCTGGCCGAGGGGGCCGAGGACCTTCCCGACCTGGAGGCCGCCCGCACGCGCCTGCCCGCCTGGCGCTTCGAGGCCTCCCGCGCGAAGCAGCAGGTGCTGGCTTTTTTTGGCTGGCAGCACCTGGAGGGCGTGGGGCTCGATCCCTACCCGGCGGCCCTCGGCGCCCTGGCGGCCTTGCTCGATCATGTGGAGGCCACGCAGAAGGGCCGTCCCGCCCACCTCCAGGGCGTGTCGCTGGAGCTGGGGGCGGCGGGTCCCCTGCTGGACGCCACCAGTGCCCGGCACCTGGAAGTCTTGGCCAGCGGCCTGGACGGCGGCCGTGCGGGCTCCTTGCTGGCCCTGCTGGACCAGTGCCGCACGCGGATGGGATCGCGCCAGCTGAGGGCCTGGCTGGAGCAGCCCCTGCGCGACCGCGGCGCCCTGGAGCGCCGCTGGTCCCAGGTGGCCTGGCTCACGGAGGACCGCCGCCGCACGCCCATCCAGGGGCAGTTGGACCAGGTGCCGGACCTGGACCGCCTCCTGGGCCGCGTGGCCCTGGGGCTCGCCACGGCCCTGGAGCTGGCCCAGCTGCGCGAGGGCCTGGCGGTGCTCCAGAAGCTGCCCGCCCGCATCCATGACGAAGGCTGGGCGGACGAAGTGGCGGAGCTGGGCCTCTGGCCGGCGGAGACTCCGCTCTGCAGGCCTTTGCTTTCGGAACTTCAGCGCGTCCTCGCGGAAGCCCCAGCTCTCGATCTGGAGAAGGGGGGCGCCATCCGCGAGGGCGTGGACGCCGAGCTGGACGCCGTGCGCCGCCTGGCCCGGGACGCCAAGCAGGTGATGCTGGAGCTGGAGGAGGAGGAGCGCGCCGCCTCGGGCATCCAGAGCCTGAAGATCAAGTACAACCGGGTGTTCGGCTACTACTTCGAGATCACCAAGGCCAACCTGGGCGCCGTGCCCGGTCACTTCCTGCGCAAGCAGACCCTGGCCAACGCCGAGCGCTTCACCACCGAGAAGCTGGTGGCCTTCGAGCAGCGGCTGCTGAGTGCCGAAAGCGACCAGGTGCGCCTGGAGGCCCTGCAATTCCAGCGCCTGCTGGCCCTCGTGCTGGAGCACCGGGCCGACCTCACGAAGCTGGCCCGGGCCGTGGCGTCCCTCGATGTCCTGGCGGCCCTGGCGGAGCGGGCGCGGCTGTCGGGCTGGACGCGGCCCGAACTGGGCGAGGACCGGGAGCTGGTGCTGGCCTCCGCCCGCCATCCCATGCTCGAGGCACGCCTCGGACGCGAGTGCATCCCCAACGACCTGCAGTTCACGGCGGGGCAGCCCATGGCCGTGGTGACGGGCCCCAACATGGGCGGCAAGTCCACCTTCCTGCGCATGGCCGCGCTGCTCGTGGTGCTGGCCCAGGCGGGCTCCTTCGTGCCCGCCGAGCTCATGCGCTTCGGACTGGTGGACCGCATCTTCACGCGCATCGGCGCCTCGGACCAGCTGGCCAAGGGGCAGTCCACCTTCATGGTGGAGATGACCGAAACCGCGCGGATCCTCAACCAGGCCACCTCCGCGAGCCTGGTGATCCTCGACGAGATCGGCCGGGGCACCTCCACCCGCGACGGACTGGCGCTGGCCGAGGCCATCGCCGTGTTCCTCCGCGACCTGAAGGGCGGGCCGAACGCCAGTTCCCCCGGAGGGGCCCCCCGCACGCTCTTCGCCACGCACTATTTCGAGATGACCAAGCTGGCGGACGACGCCCGCATCCAGAACCTCCACGTGGAGGTGCAGGAGTGGGAGGAGCAGCTGCACTTCCTCCACCGCGTGGCACCGGGGCCGGCGGACCGCAGCTATGGCATCCAGGTGGCGCGGCTGGCGGGCCTCCCCAAGGCCGTCATCCAGAAGGCCCAGCGGCTCATGGCCCAGGCGCCGGAGATGCCCCTGAAGGCGCCCACGGTCCTGCAGCCGGCCCTGCCGCTGTTTGAAGCCGAGGCTGATCCCCTCCGCGCCGAGCTGGAGGCCCTGGACCTCAGCCGCATGACGCCCCTGGAGGCGCTGAACTGGCTGGCGATGAAGCAGAAGGAGCGCTCATGAGCGCCCCGAACCACCCCATCCGCCGCCGCGACCGGGCCCTGGACGAGGCGGAGGCCCTGCGCCTGCTCCAGGAGGCGGAGTGGGGCGTGCTGGCCACGGTGGATGCGGAGGGCTGGCCCTACGCGGTGCCCGTGAACCACGCCGTGGTGGATGGCGCGCTGATCCTCCACTGCGCCACGAAGGGCCACAAGCTGGACAACCTGACCGGCAACCCCAAGGTGTCGTACTGCGCCGTGACCCTGGCGGAGCCCATCCCTGCGGAGCTGGCCAC
Organism: Geothrix alkalitolerans; assembly: GCF_022808885.1. Classification (NCBI taxonomy): domain Bacteria; kingdom Pseudomonadati; phylum Acidobacteriota; class Holophagae; order Holophagales; family Holophagaceae; genus Geothrix; species Geothrix alkalitolerans. The sequence continues at coordinate 321,686 of NZ_JAKZLE010000001.1, forward strand.
CCGCTACGCCAGCGTCATCGTCTTCGGCCGCGCGGAGCTGGTCGCGGACGAGGCCGAGAAGCGGGCGGCCCTGCGGGCCTTGGGGCTGCGCTTCGCCCCGGAGCATCCGGAGGTGGTGGAGCAGGAGGTGGGGAAAGACCTCTTCCGCACGGCGGTGGTGCGCATCCGCATCGAACGGGCCACGGGGAAGGCGCGGTTCTGATTTCCGGACCTCCGGGCTCGGCTAGACTGCGGGCATGTCCCCCAAGCCTCCCCTCAGCAGAACGCGCATCCGCCTAGCCTGGGCCATCGCCCTGGCGGTGGACGCCATCCAGGTGCCCGCGGACCTCACGGGCCCCGCGGGCTGGTTCCTGGGGGCCGGCCTGGACCTGGTCACCATGATCGTGATGTGGCTCCTGGTGGGCTTCCACTGGGCCTTCCTGCCCTCTTTCGTCACCGAAGCCGTGCCCTGGCTGAACCTGGCGCCCCTCTGGACCCTGGCCGTGGCCCTGGCCACCCGGGGGCGGGGGACGGACGCGCTTCCCATTCCACCAACCCTTCCCCCTCAACCCTGAAGGAGGTTCCCATGAAGATGAACATCGGTGGCACCGACAAGGTCGTGCGCATCCTGGCTGGGCTCGTGCTGCTGAGCCTGCTGTTCCTGCTAAAGGGCAACGCCCGCTGGTTCGGCCTTCTCGGACTGGTGCCCCTGGCCACGGCCTTCCTGGGCTTCTGCCCGCTCTACACCCTGGTGGGCGTGGACACCAACCCGAAAAAATAGGCCAGCCGCCGCCTCAGTCCACCGCCGCGCCGCGGAACTCGTCCTGTTCGTGCCGGTTCTGCTCTTCCATGAGGAGCAGGCTCAGCTCCTTCTTCAGGGTGTTGAAGGCGGGGCTGGCCACGTCCCGGGGGCGCGGCAGGTCCACGCGCAAGTCGCGCTTGATGGTGCCGGGGCGGTAGGTCATCACCACGGTGCGGTCCGCCAGGTAGAGGGCCTCCTCGATGCTGTGGGTGACGAAGAGGATGGTCTTCTTCAGCTCGGTCCAGAGGCGCAGCAGCTCGTCCTGCAGGTTGCGCCGCGTGAGGGCGTCCAGGGCGCCGAAGGGCTCGTCCATGAGCATGATGGGGGAGTCCAGGGCCAGCACCCGGGCGATGGCTACGCGCTGGCGCATGCCGCCGCTCAGGTCCTTGGGATAGCGCTTCCGGAAATCCTGGAGGTGCAGCAGCTCCAGCAGGCTGTCCACCTTGGCCTGGATGGCGGCCTTCGGCTGTCCTTTGATCTGGAGGCCGAAGGCGATGTTCTGCTCCACGGTCATCCAGGGGAACAAGGCGTACTCCTGGAACACCATGCCGCGGTCGGGGCCGGGGGTCTCGATGCGCTGGCCCTCGACCAGGATGTGCCCGGAGCTGGGCAGGCTGAAGCCCGCGACCGCGTTGAGGAGCGTGGATTTCCCGCAGCCCGAGGGGCCCAGCAGGCAGACGAACTCGCCGCGGGCGACCTCGAGATCGATGGCCTTGAGGGCGTACACGTCCTGTCCCCCGCTCTGGAAGACCTTGTGCACGCCCTGGACGGAAATGTGGCTGTCCATGGCGCTCATCCCTGCTCCAGGCCGCGGTGCCAGCGCAGCATGCGCGAGCTGAGGCGGCTCATGACCGTGTCGATGCCCAGGCCCAGCAGGCCGATGGTGAACATGCCGGCGATGATCTTGTCGGACCAGAGGTATTCGCGGGCCTCCAGGATGCGGTAGCCCAGGCCGTTGTTCACGGCGATCATCTCGGAGACGATCACCACGATGAACGCGGTGCCCATGCCGATGCGCGCGCCCGTGAAGATGTAGGGCGTGGCGGCCGGCAGGATGATGCGCGTGAACTGCGTGAACCCCGAGGCCCCCAGGTTGCGGCCCACGCGAAGGTAGATGCTGTCGACGTTCTGCACGCCGGTGACGGTGTTCATCAGGACGGGGAAGAAGGCCCCGATGCTGATGAGGAAGATGGCCGGCGGGTTGCCCAGGCCGAACCAGAGGATGGACAGCGGGATGTAGGCGATGGGCGGGATCGGCCGCAGCACCTGGATGAGGGGGTTGAAGAGGGCGTAGACCACCTTGCTGTACCCCATGCCCAGGCCCAGGGGCAGGGCCAGGCCCGTGCCGATGAGGAAGCCCACGAGCACGCGGTAGAGGCTCCCCATGGCGTCCTGCGGCAGCTCGCCGGAGAAGCACCACTTGAGGTACGAGCCTTGGGCCGGATCGAAGGCCTCCAGGGGCCGCAGGTAGGCCCACCACTTGGTGAGCACCTGCATGGGCGACGGCAGGATGGTGGCGTTCACCCAGCCCTTGGCGGACAGCAGCTGCCAGAGGGCCAGGGCCGCCAACGGGACGAGGATGCCGGAGGCGGCGTGCCTGTAGCGCTTCATCCCTTCTTCACCTTCTTGGCGGGGGCCGCCTTCTTGGGAGCCGCCGCCGGCTGGTCGATCTTCAGCTGCTTCTTGGCCTCGGCCAGGAGGTCCAGCTTCACCCAATCGGACGCCTTGGGCGGTGTGGCCATCTTGCCCACACCGTACTTGGCCATCAGGTCCGTGGTGACCTGCACATGCTCCGTGGTGATGTCATAGCTGAAGGGGGAGTTGCCGATGGCGTCCTGGTAGTCCTCGGAGCTGATCTGGTTCTTGAACATGTTCTCGCGGACGTACTTCTCGGCCAGCTTGGGGTCGTCGATGAACTTCTTGGTGGCCTCCACGAAGCAGAGCAGGAAGCGCTGGGCTACGTCGCAGCGTTCCTTGTAGAGCTTCTCGGTGATGACCAGGGCGCGGATGGGCTCGCCGAGGGGTGTGTCATAGGGCTTCAGGAGCTCCACGCCGAACTTCCGGTTGATGGCCTGGGAGCTGTAGGGCTCGCTCTGGCACATGGCGTCGATGTTCTTGGCCATGAGGGCCTGGTTCAGGTCCGCGAAGGGCATGTAGAGCACCAGCACATCCTTGCCGGGCTTGTCCGACCACGTCAGGCCGGCCTTCGCCAGCTCCGCCAGCAGCAGCAGCTCCTGGGCGCCGCCCCGGGCCACGCCCACCTTCCTGCCCTTGAGGTCCTTCAGCGACTTGATGCCCGTGGCGGCGTTCACCACGATGCGGGCGCCGCCCTTGGCGAAGCCGGCCACCACGTAGATGGGCACGCCCTGGGCCCGGCCCGCGATGGCGGCGTCCAGAGCCGCGGCGCTGGCGTCGATCTCGCCGGCCACGATGGCGGGGTTGATGTCGATGCCCTTGGCGAACATCCGCTCGTCGATCTTCAGGTTGTACTTCGGCGCGATCTCCTTCATGTAGGACACGGCGCCGTAGTGGGCGAACTTCAGGTTGCCCAGACGCACCACGTCCTGGGCCAGCAGGCTCAGCGTAGAAAGCGAGAGAAGGAAAGCCAAGGGCTTCATTCGCATGGGGCGCTCCGGGGGTTTGGACCATTCTAGGCCAAGGATTCCCGGAGGGGCACCGGTCAATCCTGCCGGCGCCTCGCCACCATCAGCAGCTCGCGCCCCGCCCGGCGGGGATGACTGGCGGCCGCTCGCGCGAGGTGGAGGATCTCGAAGCGGGGGAGGGCCAGCTCCCGGCAAGTCTCCAGCGGGATGGCATGCGGCGGGCCGGGACGTCCCTGGACGTCGTCGAAGACCACGGCCATCCACAGGCCTCCCGGCCTCAGGTGGCGCGCGCAGGCTTCCACGTAGTCCCGGCGCCGCTCCGGGTCCATGGCCACGAAGCAGGTGTGGTCGAAGATGGCGTCCCAGGGACCGAGCGCGGGGGAGAACCAGTCCGCCGACGACCAGGTGATCCGGTCGCCGTAGCGCGCCCGGGCGCCCTGGACGGCCAGGGGCGCGAAGTCCAGGCCCGTGACCGCGAAGCCCTCGGCTTCGAGCCCGGCGGCGTCGTGACCGTAGCCGCAGCCGGGCACGACGACGGAGGCGCCCGGCGCCAGACCCGCGGCCGCGGCGCAGGCCAGGGCCTCCGCCAGCACCGGGGTAGGTCGCGCCATGTCCCAGCCGGGCCGGGCCTCGTCGTCGTAGAAGGCGTTCCAGTAGTCGGGGTGGGCGGTCATGGGAGGAGGATCTCCTCGGCGCCCACGAAGGTGGCCAGGCGTTCCAGGGCCTCGTCCAGCCCGCGCTTCCGGGCTTTGGTGGCCTTGATGCCGGGTTCCCACCAGAGGCCCCGGACCTCCAGCAGGCCGCGGTCGCGGTGCAGCTTGGGATCGAGGCGGCCCACGAAGCGCTCGCCCTCGAGGATGGGCAGCACGAAGTAGCCGTACTTGCGCTTGGGTTCGGGCACGAAGGCCTCGAAGCGGTAGTCGAACCCGAAGCGGCGCAGCGCCCGGGCCCGGTCCCGCAGCACCGGGTCGAAGGGGCAGAGCAGCCGCGTGCGCTCCGGGGGATCGGGCAGCTTCGCCAGGCGCTTCTCCCAGTCCGCCAGGGCGAAGGCAGGCCGTGCTTCGCCGTCGGCGCCTTCCACGGCCACGGGGACAATGCGCCCGGCCTTGGCCGCGCGGTCGCACCAGGCCTTGGCCTCCGCAGCCTCGATGGAGGCCCAGAACTCCGCCAGTTCCTTCGGCGTGAAGACCACGAGCCGCTCGGCGGCGCTGGCGCAGGCCCACTCCACGTGCGCCTCGGGATTCGGGCAGGGCAGGGCGTGATGGTCCGGCAGCACCCGTTCGGTCAGGTCGTACAGCTTCTGGAAGCCTTCGCGGCGCGGGATCATCAGCTCGCCGCTGCGCCAGAGGAAGTCCAGGGCGGCCTTCTGCGGCTTCCAGCCCCACCATGGGCCACGTTTCTCCGGGTGCTCGAAATCCGAGGATTTCAGCGGCCCCTCGCGCTCGATGCGCGCCTTCACGTCTCCCACCACCCGGGCCCCGTCCGTGCCCCGGAAGTGGTGCTGCCACCAGGCGTGGGCGTGGATGCGCTCCCGGTCCCGCGCGAAGCGCGGCCTCCAGTGCCCGAACCAGGCCGTGGGGATGGCGGAGGCGTCGTGGGTGAAGGCTTCGAAGAGGCTACGGCGGTCCTCCAGCAGCTTCCGCAGGTGCTCCGGACGGTAGCCGTCCAGGCGGCTGGAGAGGGTGAGGTCGTGGGCCCGGGCCACCACGTTGATGGTGTCCACCTGCACGAAGCCCAGCTTCTCGATGAGGGCCTGGAGCGATGGCACCGTCGCCCGGCGCGTCGGATCATCCAGCAGTCCCTGGGCGCCCAGGAAGAGGCGCCGCGCGGCGGAAGCGGAAACAAAGGGAAGAAGGTTTGCCACGGATGAACTCAGATGAACACGGATGAATCAGTATCCGCGTTCATCCGTGTTCATCCGTGGCAAAAAAATCAAATCTTCGCCGCCAGTTCCGCGCCCTGCCGGATGGCGCGCTGGGCGTCCAGCTCGGCTGCGAGGTCGGCGCCGCCGATGAGGTGCACGGAGACGCCGCGCTCGGTGAGGGGCGTGGCGAGGCTGCGCTCGGAGACCTGGCCCGCGCAGAGGATCACGCTGTCCACGGCCAGGCACCTGGAGCCGGCGTCCTTCCCGTCGCGGATCCAGAGGCCCTCGTCGTCGACGCGCTCGTAGTGGATGCCGCCCATCATCTTCACCTTCATGGCCTTGAGGCCGGCCCGGTGGGCCCAACCCGTGGTCTTGCCCAAGCCGGCCCCCATGCGGTCCGTCTTGCGCTGGAGCAGGTACACGGTGCGGGCCGGCAGGGGCGGCTGGGGGGCCGGAAGCAGGCCGCCCCGGTGGGCGTGGGCGCCGTCCACGCCCCATTCCGCGAGGTAGCGGGCGCGGTCCGGGCCGTGGTCGGCGTGCACCAGGAACTCCGCCACGTCGAAGCCGATGCCGCCGGCACCGATGATGGCGACGGTCTGTCCAGCCACCTTCCGGCCCGAGAGCAGGTCCGGGTAGCTGATGACCTTGAGATGGTCCACGCCGGGGAAATCCGGCGTGCGGGGCAGGACGCCGGTGGCCAGGACGACCTCCTCGAAGTCCGCCAGCTGATCCACGGTGGCCCGCTCGCCCAGGCGCAGGGTGACGCCCGCGGTGGCTAGGCGGCGGCCGAAGTAGCGGAGCATCTCGTAGAACTCCTCCTTCCCCGGCACACGCTTGGCGTAGTTGACCTGGCCGCCCAGCTCGGTCTGGGCCTCGAAGAGGGTGACCACGTGCCCTCGCTCGGCCGCGTGGCAGGCGAAGCTCATGCCCGCCGCGCCGCCGCCGACCACCGCGATTCGGCGGGGAGCGTAGGCGGGCTCGAAGACCAGCTCGGTCTCGTAGCAGGCCCGGGGGTTCACCAGGCAGGTGGCGCGCTTCTGCTCGAAGACATGATCCAGGCAGGCCTGGTTGCAGGCGATGCAGGTGGCGATGTCCAGGGCGCGGTCCTCGGCGGCCTTCTTCACGAATTCGGCGTCCGCCAGCAGGGGACGGGCCATGCTCACCATGTCCGCGCAGCCCTCCGCCAGGACCTCCTCGGCCACCTCCGGCGTGTTGATGCGGTTGGTGGTGACCAGCGGGATCGACACTTCGCCCTTGAGCTTCTTCGTCACCCAGGCGTAGGCGCCGCGGGGCACCATGGGGCCGATGGTGGGCACCCGGGCCTCGTGCCAGCCGATGCCCGTGTTGAGGATCGTGGCGCCCGCGGCCTCGATGGCCTTGGCGAGCTGGACCACTTCCTCCCAGGTGCTGCCGTCAGGCACCAGGTCGAGCATGGACAGGCGGAAGATCACGATGAAGTCGGGGCCCACGGCGGCGCGCACCGCCTTCACCACCTCCACGGGGAAGCGCATGCGGTTCTCGTAGCTGCCGCCCCAGGCGTCCGTGCGGCGGTTGGTGCGGGCGGCGATGAACTCGTTGATGAGGTAGCCCTCGCTGCCCATGATCTCCACGCCGTCGTAGCCGGCCTTCCTGGCGAGGGCCGCGCAGCGGGCATAGTCGCGGATGGTGGCTCGGATGCCGCGCGGGGAGAGCGCCCGGGGCTTGAAGGGGGTGATGGGGCTCTTGAGGGCCGAAGGCGCCACGCTGAGGGGATGGTAGCTGTAGCGCCCGCCGTGGAGGATCTGGAGGGCGATCTTGCCGCCGGCCTCGTGGACGGCGGTGGTCACCTGGCGATGCTTTCCCACCTGCCAGGGCCAGGAGAGCTGCGAGCCGAAGGGTGAGAGCCGACCGCGCAGGTTGGGCGCGATGCCGCCCGTGACGATGAGGCCAACGCCGCCGCGGGCGCGCTCCGCGTAGAAGGCCGCCAGCTTGGCGAAGCCGCCCTTGGCCTCCTCCAGGTTGGTGTGCATGGAGCCCATCAGCACGCGGTTGCGCAGCGTCGTGAAGCCCAGGTCGAGGGGGGCCAGCAGGTGGGGGTACGGCATGGAGGCTCCGGTGGGTGATGCCAGTGTACGGTGCCCGGGAGATCCGCGATGCCGGGATGAATGCCTCGCGTCGCTACGGGCCATCGGCCCAGGCCGGGTTTTCCCTGGGCGCGTGCCACCGGCGCTGGCTCTTGCATGGGCCGATTTTCCGCATCTTGACCTTGTCCACGCGGGGCCTTCCAATGATGGACCACTCAACCCGTCGATCCTCCTTGATTGGTAAGTCCCCGGCCATGCCCTACTCATCGCTCCATGCCTTCCCCCGCAGCACCCCTTCCGCCGGGGCGGCGGGAATCCGCGCTTTCACGGCCCCGGAGCGCCCATGAGCAACCTCCGGGGCCTCCTCGAGAGCATCAGCATCACGGACGTGGTGCAGCTGCTCCATCTGAACAAGAAGACCGGCCAGCTGCTCATGCAGAACGGCCGCTTCCAGGGCGTGATGTACGTGAGCGGCGGCGCGGTGGTCCACGCGGAAACCTCGCGCTCCACCGGCGAATCCGCCGCCTTCGAGCTGCTGGCCTGGGAGCGGGGCGAGTTCGAGTTCCAGGCGGTGCCGGTCAAGCCCGTGGGCAGCATCCGGCGGAGCGTGCCGGACCTGCTCATGGAATCGGCCCGCACCCTGGACACCCGCCGCCGCCTGGGGGCCTACTTCCCTTCCCTGGACGCGGTGCCCTGGACCTTCCTTCCGGAGCCGGCCCTCACCGCGGGCCTGAAGCTCACCCCGGAGGCCCTCAAGGCCATCGCGCACTTCGACGGCTACCAGGACTTCCACCAGGTGATGGCCTCCACCCAGCTGAACGAGACGGCGGTGCTGGAGGCGGCCTTCGCGCTGCTGGAGGCCGAGCGCCTGCAGGTCTTCGAGCCTGCCGTCCCCCTGGCGGTAGAGGCGATGAAGACGGGGCTGTTCAAGAAGGGCGACCATGTGGCGCTGGGCGTCATCCACGAATCCCGCTGGCGGGGCCTCCAGCCCTACAGCCATGGCTTCATCACCCAGGTGCGGATCCAGTGGCGGGGCGGCGTGGCCCACGAGGCGGCGCGCTTCGTGCCCGGCCTGGCCGACGGCGTGATCTCGGTGCCTGAGCCCCTGCTCAAGAGCTGGGGTCTCGGCCCCACCGAATCGGTGGTGGTGCGGCCCGCGCCCTGACGATCTTCTTCCGGAGCAAGACCATGGTCCAAACCATCGCCGATCTGTTCTACCAGGCCTGTTCCTTCCAGTCGCCGGATGCCCTGGCCTACCGGAAGGGCGGCGGCTACGTGCCGATCTCCCACCAGGACCTGCAGGCCCGGGTGGAGCGCCTGGCCCTGGCCCTGGAGTCCCGCGGCCTCAAGGCGGGCGAGCCCGTGGCCCTGATCTGCGAGAACCGCCCGGAGTGGGCCGTCGTGGACTACGCCTGCGCCATCTCCGGCCTGCCCACCGTGCCGGTCTATCCCACCCTGAACGCCCCACAGAGCGCCTTCATCCTCAAGCACTCCGAGGCGCGCATCGTCTTCTGCTCCACGGCGGACCAGGCGCGGAAGGCCCTGACCGCGCAGGGGCCTGGTTCCGCCCTGCAGTGGGTGGTGCAGATGGACGGCATTCCCGCCGATTCCAGCGTGATCCCCTTCTCCACCCTCATGGCCGAGGGCGAGGGCCTGGAGGCCCGCCGCGCCGAAGTGCGGGCCTGGGCCAAGGAGCGGAAGGCGGACGATCTGCTGACCATCATCTACACGTCCGGCACCACGGGCGATCCCAAGGGCGCCATGCTCACCCACGGGAACCTGGTGTCCAACGTGGAGCGCACGCTCCAGCTGCTGCAGCTCAAGAAGGGGGATCGCTGCCTCTCCTTCCTGCCCCTCTCGCACATTCTCGAGCGCATGGCGGGGCACTACTCCACCTTCCGCATCGGCGCCAGCATCTACTACGCGGAGAGCATCGCCACCGTGGCCGATGACCTCCAGGCCACCAAGCCCACCATCATCATCAGCGTGCCCCGCATCTACGAGAAGATCTACGCCCGGGTGCGCGAGAACGTGGCCTCCAGCAGCCTCGTGAAGCGCTTCATCTTCCACTGGGCCATGTGGGCGGGCGACATGTCCGTGCCCTACCTGTACGAGAAGCAGAACATCCCCATCTGGATCCAGTTCCAGCTCTGGTGGAGCCGCCACCTGGTCTTCCACAAGATCCTGGCCCGAACCGGCGGGAACATCCGCTTCGCCATCAGCGGCGGCGCGCCGCTGGCGCCCAAGGTCATGGCCTTCTTCTGGGCCGTGGGCCTGCCCATCACCGAAGGCTATGGCCTCACGGAGACGAGCCCCGTGGTCTCCTTCAACCGCTTCGGCGAGGTGGTTCCCGGCAAGGTGGGGCGCCCCATCTACGACGCCTGGGACGGCAAGCCCTACGTGAAGATCGCGGAGGACGGCGAGATCCTCGTCAAGGGCCCGAACGTGATGAAGGGCTACTGGAAGAACCCGGAGGGCACCGCGGAGGCCTTCGACGCGGACGGCTACTTCCGCACCGGCGACATCGGCGAGCTGAGCCCTCGCGGCCTCCTCAAGATCACGGACCGCAAGAAGGAGATCATCGTCACCAGCGGCGGCAAGAAGGTGGCGCCCCAGCCCATCGAGGAGCTGCTCAAGACGGACAAGTTCATCACCCAGGCGGTCCTGCTGGGCGACAAGCGGAACTACATCTCCGCCCTGCTCATCCCCAACTTCGACAGCCTGCACCGCTGGGCCCACCAGAAGAAGATCCGCTTCTCCAACAACCGCGACCTGGTGGCCCGCCCGGAGGTGCACGAGCTGATGATGGAGCGGGTGGAGTCGGTCAACCAGCACCTCTCCAACTTCGAGCGGGTCAAGAAGGTGGCCATCCTCGACCACGAGCTGAGCCTGGAGAGCGGTCAACTCACCCCCAGCCTCAAGGTCAAGCGCCGGGTGGTGAACGAGATGTACGCCACCCTCATCGAGTCGCTCTACAAGGGCGCCTGACCCCGCCCGCGCTCAATCCGCCGAGGGTCCCTTCAGCTCGATCACGTTGCCCTCCGGGTCCCGGAGGTAGACGGAGGGGCCGGTGCCCTCGGCCCCGTAGTTGTCGTGGACCTCGCTCAGTTCTAGACCCTGGTCGGCGAAGTGCGCCCGCAGGGCGGCTTCGTCGAAGGGCTCGATGCGCAGGCAGAAGTGGTCCTGGTTGCGCCCCTCCGCGCCCGGCGCCGCCCCTCCGGACGCGCCCAGCTTCCCGCCCACGGAGATCAGGTCGAGCATGGAGCGTCCGGCCCGGAGGTGGACGAGCCCCAGGTCGGGCACTCGCCGGTCGAGCTCCAGGCCGATCACCCGCGTGTAGAAGTCGGTCATGGCTTCCAGGTCGGTGACGCGGAGGACCAGGTGGTCGAGGGCGAGGATGCGCATGGCCAAAATGTCTCCGGCCCAATCATAGCCGGGGCGCCTCCGGCCCCAGCATAACGGCGCAGGCCCGGCGGGTGCGCCGCCGGGCCTGTCCGACTCGGGTGCGATCAGAACCGGATGCCGGCGTAGATGCCGATCTGGCTCTTGGGGGCGAGGCTCTTCAGCAGTTCGGCGGTGCCCGAGAAGTCGTTGCTCTTGGAGCTGAGGGGGAAGGCCGCCTCGATGCCGATGAAGGGCTTCACCAGCGGCGTGGGGAAGGCGTACCCGGCGTTCACGCGCGCCCACACGCGGTTGTAGGTGGTGCTGTCCCCGCCGGACTCCTTCAGGGACTCGGAGCGGAACTCCAGGCCCGCGCCCACGGCGATGACGGCCTTGAAGTTGAACATGGCCCCGGCGGACCAGTGGCTCTGCTTCAACTCCCCCTCTCCCATGGGCGTGCCGGCCAGGGTGGCCTTGAGGGTCGACTTGGATTCCGGCTGGTAGCCGGCGGTGAGCTGGAGCAGGACGGGACCGAAGTCCACCACCGAGTAGCCGAAGCGGGCGCCGACGACGGTCTTGTTGTCCGCCTCCACCTTCAGCGTGGTGCCGGGCGCCACGTCCATGTGGGGGGAGGGATACTGCTGCTGCCCGACGAAGAGCCCCACCTCGAAGGACTGGGCCGCGAGGGGGGCGCCGAGGAGCAGGGCGAGCGCGAGGGTCTTCTTCATGGGATCTCCTGATGGAAAAGGGGAAGGCGGCCCATCCTTCCATCGCGCTGCCCGGAAATCAAGAAGATTGAAGTGTCATCAATCGAGGCCGCCCTCGGGCCCCGGTTTTGGCTTCCGGGTCCGATGGTAGTGGCGGCGGGCCTTCTCCCGGTTGCCGCAGCTGGTCATCGAGCACCAGCGCCGGGAGCGGCCGCGGCTGAGGTCCAGGAACAGCCAGGTGCACTGGGAGCCTCCGCACTCCCGGACCGGGGCCGGCTTCTCCGCGGTCAGCAGGTCCGCCGCGGCCCGGGCGATGGGCCAGAGGGGGGCCGTGAGGTGCCGTTCCATCTCCCGCCAGCGCCAGGCCGGAGTGGCCGCGTCGTCGGCGAGGCAGAGGTGGGGCAGGGCTTCCCGGAGGGCCCGGTTCAGGGCGGCCAGGTCCCCGGGGGGCACCCCCCGCCCATGGGCCCGGGCCGAGAAGAGGCCGTACAGGGCCTCCCGGAGAGCCCGGGCGGCCTGGAGGGCGGCCTCGGCGGCGGCTGGGTCCGCCAGGGCCTGGGTGGCCAGGGCTTCCGCCACATCGGCGGTCAGCAGCTCCGCCTGCCGGGCGAAGGCCAGGAGCCGCGGGTAGGACCCCAGGTCGTCGGTCTCGGGGCGGCCCCGGTCCCCCCAGGTGTTCGCGAAATCCAGGCTGAGGTCACCTCCGGAGAGCTCGAAGGGGGCGGACGGGGCCAGCTCGGGGGCCAGATTAGGGGCCAGGTTGAGGGAAGGTTCCATGGGAGAAGGCTAACCTGCCTTGGATGCTTGACAGGTTAAAAGATCGGTCCATATTAACCTGCATCAAGCACCAAGGAGGTTAGTCATGTCCGAGACCTGCGACACGGCCCCCACCCGCTTGGCGGACCAGCTGGAGCGTGCCTTCCGGGGGGGCGCCTGGCATGGCCCCGCGGTGATGGAGCTGCTGGCCGGCGTCGATGCGGCCCGCGCCCGTTGGCGGCCGGGGCCCTCCGCCCATTCCATCGCCGAGCTCGCGGGACACCTGGCCTACTGGATGGAGGACGCCCGGCGCCAGATTCTCGGCGAGACTCGCTCCTCCCCGGAGGCCGGCGGGGACTGGGAAGCCGCGGCCCCCGGCTCCGACGCCGCCTGGCAGGCCCTCTGCCAGACCCTGGAGGCGGCGCACTGCGGCCTGCGGGACGCGGTGCGCCCCCTGGAGGAGACCCGCCTGGACGAGGCCAGGCCGGGCTCAGACACCACGCTCCGGGGGCTCCTCCTGGGCACCCTGCAGCACAACGCCTACCATGCGGGCCAGATCGGTCTCCTCCGCAAGCTGTCGGAGGCGGCCCTGGGGAAGCTGCCGTGACGCCCCTGGAAGCGCGGACCCTCGAGCGGCTCAGCGCCCGGCGGGACCACCTGGCCCGCCTGACCGCCTCCCGGAACGAGCATCGGTGGGTGGACCTGATGCGGCGGGTGGACGCGGCCATCGGCGCCCTGGAAGTGGGGACCTGGGGCTTTTGCGCGGTCTGCCACGACCCCATGAGCGCCGAGCGCCTGGCCGAGGATCCCCTGGTCCGGGTCTGCCTGGAATGCCTGTCGGAAGCCGAGCGCCGGGGCCTGGAGCGGGATCTCCAGGCCGCGGGGAAGGTGCAGCGCACGCTCCTGCCGCCCCCGCGCCTGGTCCAGGCCGGGTGGGAGGTGGCCTACCACTGGGAGCCCCGCGGCGTGGTCTCCGGCGACCATGTGGACCTCATCCCGCCCGCCGCGCCCGGCTCCCCCCTCCACCTGGTGCTGGGGGACGTGTCGGGGAAGGGCGTGGCGGCGGCCCTGCTCCAGTCCCACCTGCACGCCCTTTTCCGGGCCCTGGTGCCCACGGGACAACCGCTTCCGGACCTGTTCAAGCGGGCCAACGAGCTCTTCGCCGAGGCCACCTCCTCGGTCAGCTACGCGACCCTGGCCGCCCTGAGGCTGGAAGCGGACGGGCGCTTCTCCATCGCCAACGCGGGGCATCCCCGGCCGCTGCTGGCGGACGGCCGCGGCGTGCGGCCCCTCGAAGGGGGCGGCCTGCCGCTGGGGCTGTTCGGCGATTCGGTCTACACCGAGCGGGAGCTGGCGCTGGCTCCGGGCCAGACCCTGCTGCTCTACACGGACGGGTGGACCGAGGCCGCCCGGGGGGACCGCGAGTTCGGCATCGGGCGGGCGGCGGCCTCCCTGCGCCGGGGCGCCGGCCTTCCCCTCCCCGACCTGCTGACGGCCTGCCGGGCGGACCTGGAGCGCTACCTGGGAGATGCCCCCCGGGGCGACGACCTCACCCTGGTGGCGGTGCGGCGGGTGGCCTGATCTTTCAGTCCGCCTCGGTCTTCTCGATCACGATCACCATGCGGGTGACCACGGCGGCCAGGGCGCCCACGGCGGCGAACACCGGCAGCAGGGCCGCGCCCACCACGCCCACCGTGAGGGGGATCTCGATGAGGGTCTTCCCCTCCTCGTTCTTCAGGGTGATCCGCCGGATGTTGCCCTGGTGGATGAGCTCCTTGATCTTGTCGAGGATCTTGCCGCCCTCGAGCTTGAATTCCTCGGTTCGCGTGGCCATGGGATCTCCTTCAGGGCCGGACCAGCAGGTGCCGGGCCAGCCAGATCTGGAAGCGGCCCAGCAGCAGGGCCAGGTGGAGGGTGAGGGGCAGCAGGGCCAGGCCCGCCAGGCCGCAGAGGGCCACCGCCAGGCCGGGGTGGGCGGAGATCCAGACCACCCCGCCCACATCGCCGGTGAAGCTGCCGCCCACCTGCAGCAGGCGCAGCACCGGCACGGCCAGGAGGGCCAGGCTCGTGGTCAGCAGGGTGACGAGCAGCGTGACGTAGGCGATGCCCAGGGGCATGAGCAGCACGAAGTAGAGCAGGCTGGTCCAGGTGCGGGGGTCGCCCACCAGGGCCTTCGTGCGGGCCAGCCAGCCTTCACCCGCCGGCAGCAGGGCCGGCGCCTCGGGGGCTCCGCCGCCCACGAGCGCCCCGAGAAGGCCCAGCTCCGCCACGGAGAGCAGGCGGGCGCCGGCCAGGAAAGCCACCGCCACCGGGACGCCGATGATGAGGATGGCCAGCCCCAGGCTCAGGGACAGCCCCGTCACCGCGTAGGTGAAGGCCAGGATGCCCGTGACCAGGGAGAGCAGCAGGTAGAGCACGGTGGTGTAGGCCTGGCGCGTGGCCAGGACCTCGAAGAAACCAGGGTGGGGAGGGGACTGCAAGGGCATGGGATCTCCCGGGGTGCTTCCAATCTAGGGAGCGTTCCCCCTTGCCGGGGAGCGAACCGGCGAACCGCGGGTCCGGGCCGGCGAAGGGCCGGTGATCGCGGCCGTCAGGCGCCTTCGTAGCAGGGCCCGGTCTCGCGCACTTCGACGGTGGCCCACTCGGCGGCGGGGCAGGCCAGGGCGATGGCCACGGCCTCCTCCCGGGTCTGGCAGGTGAGGTAGAAGAAGCCGCCGACCATCTCCTTGGACTCGGCAAAGGGCCCGTCGAGCAGGGATGGCCTCCCGTTCCGCACCTCCACGCGAACCCCTTCGTGATCGGAGTGGAGCGAACTGGTGAGCTTGAGCAGGCCCCGGCCCTGGAGGTCCTCGGCAAACCGCAGCATCCGGTCGTAGACGGCGCGGCCCGCCTCCTCGCCGCGGGCGGCGCGTTGTCCCCGGGGTTCCATGATCAGCAGCATGTAGGGCATCGAAGGCTCCTGGTGGGTTGGGTCCGGGATCCGGGCCGGGGGGTCACGCGCCGCCGCAGGCCGCCGCCCGCTCGAGCAGGAAGCCGCGTTCCCGGGCGTTGCGGGTGAGCGCGGCGGCCTGCTCGAAGGCTGCCTTCGCCTCCTCCGCGCGGCCGAGCTTGGCGAGCAGATCTCCGCGCACGCTCGGGAGCAGGTGGTAGCCCTTGAGCGAAGGCTCGGCGGCCAGCGCCTCCACGGCCTCGAGCCCGGCGGCGGGGCCGAAGGCCATGCCGAGGGCCACGGCGCGGTTGAGTTCCACCACGGGAGAGGGGGCGACATGGGCGAGCTCGCCATAGAGGGCGGCGATGCGCGCCCAGTCCGTGTCAGCGGCCGCGCGGGCGCGCGCGTGGCAGCCGGCGATAGCCGCCTGCAGCGTGAAGGGCCCTGGGGGCCCGCCCGCCTCCACGGACTGGGCCAGCGCCAGCTCCAGGGCGGCCAGGCCGCGCCGGATGAGGAGCTGGTCCCACCGCCCGCGGTCCTGATCGAGCAGGAGGATGGGCTCGCCGCCGGGCCCCACGCGCGCCCGCAGCCGGGAGGCCTGGATCTCCAGGAGGGCGACCAGGCCGTGGACCTCCGGCTCCTGCGGGACCAGCCCCGCCAGGATGCGGCCGAGCCGCAGGGCCTCCTCGCAGAGCCCGGGGCGGATCCAGTCCTCGCCGGCGGTGGCGGAGTAGCCCTCGTTGAAGATGAGGTAGATCACGTCCAGCACCGAGGCCAGGCGGTCGCGGAGCTCGGCCCCGCGGGGCCCCCCGAAGGGGACCCGCGCCTCGGTCAGGGTCCGCTTGGCCCGGACGATGCGCTGCGCGATGGTGGGTTCCGGCACGAGGAAGGCGCGGGCGATCTCCCCGGTCGTCAGGCCCCCCAGCAGCCGCAGGGTGAGCGCGGTCCTGGCCTCGGGCGAGAGGCGCGGATGGCAGGCGATGAACATGAGCCGCAGCAGGTCGTCCCCGATAGGATCATCCAGCTCGGCGTCGAAGGCCTCCATGGCGGTCTCCTGCTCGGCCTCGAGCTCCCGGCCCAGGGCCTCATGCTTCCGCTCCATCAGCTTGATCCGCCGCAGCCGGTCGATGGCCCGGCGCTTGGCCGTGGCCATGAGCCAGGCCCCGGGATTCTCCGGGACCCCGGTCCCGGGCCACTGCTCCAGGGCGGCGACGAGGGCATCCTGGGCGAGCTCCTCCGCCAGGTCCAGGTCGCGCACCATCCGCAGGAGCCCTCCGATGAGCCGCGCGGATTCCATCCGCCAGACGGCGTCGATGGCTCGATGGGCGTCGGATGTCGTCACATGGGAATCAGACCAGCTTCACCGGCGGGCCGCAACCTCCGGGTCCGGCTCCGCCCGCCGGAAGGTGGCGATCAACCTCGGATCGCCGCCTCAATGGCAGCGATGTCGATCTTCCTCATGGGCATCATGGCCTCGAAGGCGCGCTTGGCGACCTGGCCGCCCCTGGCCATCGCCTCGGTCAGGATGCGGGGCGTGATCTGCCAGCTGATGCCCCACTTGTCCTTGCACCAGCCGCATTGGCTCTCCTGGCCGCCGTTTCCGACGATCGCGTTCCAGTACCGGTCCGTCTCCTCCTGGTCTTCCGTCGTGATCTGGAACGAGAAGGCCTCGCTGTGCTTGAACTGGGGCCCCCCGTTCAACCCGATGCACGGGATCCCGGCGACGACGAACTCCACGACCAGGGTGTCGCCGGCTTTTCCGTCTGGATAGTCGGAAGGGGCCTTGTGGATGGCGCCGAGGCGGCTTTGCGGGAAGGTCTCGGCGTAGAAGCGCGCCGCCTCTTCCGCGTCGCGCTCGAACCACAGGCAGATCGTGCTCTTGCTCATCGGGAAGCCTCCTTTGAGTCGTGACGGACGGGGTCGGTCCTCAAGGGCCCGGCGGCCCGGTACGTCGTGAAGATGAGGCCGGACGGGAATGCATTCGTGCTGGCAAGCTCGAACGAACGGGGCGGGGTTCCCTCCGCGAAGAAGCGCTTCCCCGTGCCCAGCAGGACCGGATAGACCACCAGCAGGACTTCGTCCGCGAGCCCATGCTCGAGCAGCGTCGAGGTCAGCGTGGAGCTGCCCGAGAGGATGAGATCCCGGCCGTCCTGCGCCTTGACGCGGCGGATGTCCCCGACGACGTCCGGCCCAAGGCCCTCGAACGGGCCCCATTCCAGGCTCTCCGGACGGTGGGTCGCGACGAATTTGGTGGCCGCATTGAGGCCGTCGGCCATCGGGCTGCTCGGCGCCTTGGGCCAGTAGCCCGACCAGATGTCATAGGTGCGGCGGCCCAGCAGCAGGTCGAAGCTCCCGCCATACGCCGCCAGCATGGCATCCCGGCCCGCGGGTGACCGGTACGGCACGGTCCAGTCGCCGTAGCGGAAACCGTCGTCATCGGCGGAATGCTGGATCACGCCGTCCAGCGAGATGTGTTCGATGATCTTGAGCCTTCTCATGGGAGCCCCTTCAACCGGCCTGCTGCTCATGGGGGATCGCCGACGGATCCATCCACACCGGCCCCCAGGCGTGCCCGTCCGGATCGGCGAAATCGCGGCCGTACATGAAACCGAGGTCCTGGATGGGGTTGATGTCGGCCTTTCCACCATGCGCGGCCGCGGCGGCGTTCATCGCATCCACCGCCTCCCGGCTCTCGCAGGAGAGGGAGAGCATCACCTCGCTGGAGGTGGGCGGAGGAATGGGCCGTGCCGTGAAGGTCCGCCACTTGGCATGGGTCAGGAGCATCACGTAGATGGCCTCGCTCCAGACCATGCAGGCCGCCGTCTCGTCCGAGAAGGCGGGATTGTTGGTGAAGCCGAGGGCGGCGTAGAAGGCCATCGACCTCTTGAGGTCGGTGACGGGCAGGTTCACGAAGATCATGTTCGGCATCGAAGGCTCTCCTTGGTGGCGTGGCGAAGGTGGGCTGGTGCGACTAGGCCTTGCCGGCGATCTGGGCGCGCAGGCGCTCCTCCTGCTCCCGCAGCTCGGGGGTGAACTCGGGGCCGAAGTCCTCGGCTTCGAAGACCTGGCGGAGCTCGATCTCGGCCGTCTCCCCCGTGGGATTGGGGCAGCGCTTGATCCATTCCACGGCCTCCGCCATCGACCGGACCTGCCAGAGCCAGAAGCCGGCGATCAGCTCCTTCGTCTCCGTGAACGGCCCGTCGGTCACGGTCCGCGTCGCGCCGGAGAACCGCACCCGCACGCCCTTCGAGCTGGGGTGGAGCCCTTCCCCCGCGAGCATCACGCCGGCCTTCACCAGCTCGTCGTTGTAGCGGCCCATGTCGGCCAGCAGCTTCTCGTCGGGGAGGGCGCCTGCCTCCGTATCCTGGGTTGCCTTGATCATGACCATGACGCGCATGTTCATTTCTCCTTGGAAGGGTTGGGGTTGGAAAGGTTGATCGTCCGGAGCGGCAGAAGCGCCGTGAGCCGCGCCTCGCGCAGGTACAGCCCTCCCCACACCAGTGCGGCCACATAGGTGGGGACGAGGATGTGGGAGAACAGGGGATCGCCGACCCGCACATGGGTGGCGACCGCGCCGCCCAGGTAGCCCGTGAGCAGGATGGCTCCGAGCACGGAGGTCCTGGGAACCGCGTAGAGCACGACGCAGGCGGACAGGGTGAGGCCGAGGGGGCGCGCGACGTTCTCCGGGTAGCCGAGCTTGATGCAGCCCTCGAGGACCGGCGGCAGCCGCATCACCTTCGCGAGGCCGTCGAAGGCCAGCAGCAGGACCGGCAGGGCGCTGAGGATGCGGCCCGCCCAGAGCCATCGGGGCCGGGTGGGGCCCGCGGAGGGGGCGGGCGAGGTGTTCGTGGGCATGGGGGCCTCCGTGGATGCGCTTCGGGGGGGAACCACGGGGTGCTTCCGCACGGTATGGCGGCAGACCCCGGATTCTACTCATGCGTCGAACGGAGGGCGGCGGGATCGACAGACTTTGAAACTTTTTTTGCGATTAATTATTAAACTGTTTATTTGGTGTAAATAAAATATCAATCGCCTGATGTTCGGCGGGCTTCTGCCTGAAAAAGCTGGAACCGCAGGGAGCGCGGAGAACGCAGAGGCGTCCAGGCCAGGACATCCGGGCCTCCGGCCCCGGGCCGCGCCTCGCGCGGCCCGTTTCTCGGGCGGCCTCAGGTTTCTTCCGGGAAGGGAAGGGCGGGCTCAACCCAGATCAGGCACGCGCCAGAGGGCCAGCTCGTCACCGGGGGTGGGGGCGGGCAGCAGGCCGTTCTCCACGGCACCGTCGTCGCTTTCGGCCTCGCAGAGGTAGGCGGCGATGGCGCCCAGGGGCTGGTCCGTGGGCACGAGGGACCAGCCGGTCGGCGCCTTCCGCGGGCCGCGCCGCCAGGATACGGACAGCTCGCCCACGGCGGCGGCCTCCAGGATGGCCCGGCCCCCTTCGGTCTCCAGGGCCTCCACCACCGGGACTTCCACCTCGAAGGTGCCCAGGGCCTCCTGGAGCGCCAGGCCGTGCAGGCGCAGGTGGGCGGCCACGGGCGGCGGCACCAGGTAGGCCGCGGGGCGGTCCACCACCAGGCTGCCCACGAAGCGGCCCAGGTGGGGGATCGTCACGGCGCTGGGCGCGCCCTCCAGGGTGCGGGGGGCGCGCGTGAGGATCTCCACGGGCTGGGGGAAGGCCTTCAGGTCGTAGCGCACGGCGATGCGGTTCCGGGGCGTGCGGCTCTCCGCCACGGTCTGCACCACCTCGTCCCGGTGGGCCGCCACGTACCGGAGCGTCTCCAGCATGAAGGCGTAGGCCGTGCGGACCCGCTCGGAGAAGGGAATGTAGCTGTAGCACTCCAGCAGCAGGTCCATGCGGCTGGTGAGGCCCCGGTAGTTGCTGCCGAAGCGCGGATGATGCGGATAGGTCATCCAGCCCTCGCGCACGGGAGCGCCGGGCTCGGCGTCGCGGTCCGCGTCCAGGGCCCGCTCGTCCTCCACGAAGTTGCCGTACCAGCCCGCGTCCAGGCCGTGGTTGGCCTTCAGGGCGGCGGTGACGGGCGGCAGCAGGCGTTGGCGCATGTACTCGATGGGCTCGCCCCGGCCGCTCTCCACCGTGTGGGGGATGTCGTAGGTCATGGAGAAGCGGTGCACCGAGCCGTTCGTCGCGTGGTTGTCGATGGTGAGGTCCGCGGCCCAGGGCTGGCACACGCGGGTTTGGAGCAGGCGCATCTCGGCGCCCTCGTACTTCAGGTAGTCGCGGTTCAGGTTGATCTTGGCGGCGTTCACGCGGGTGCCCACGCCGCTGTCAGGCCCGAGCTGGCCCGTGAGCTTGGGCAGGTGCAGCCTGCGGTTGCCGGGGTCGATGGCGTCGTTGCCGTCCGGGTTGAAGAGGGGCGCCACCACCAGCGTGAGGCTCTCCAGGATCTGGCCCGCGTCCAGGCCCGGCTTGCCGTCGAGCAGGTCGCGCACCAGCATCAGGCAGCCCTCCTTGCCCTCCACCTCGCCGGCGTGGATGCCGCTGATGACCAGCACCACGGGAAGGCCCAGGGCCCGCGCCTCCTCGGGGGTCTTCGCCCCGTGGGCGGAGAGCACCAGCAGGGGCAGCTCGCGGCCCTGGGGGCTCGCGCCGAAGCTGGTGACGTGCAGGCGCTTGTCGCCCTTGGCCCGTAGGCCCGCGATGAAGGTCATCACGTCCGCGTGGCGGCTGGTCTCCTCGTAGCGGGTGGCTTCGGCCCGGGTGAGCGGGGTGGTGGGCGGGGTCATGGCGGCTCCGGGAGTGGAGGGGTATTCTCACGCCCCGGGCACCCGGCGTCCATCGGGAGCGCGCGGGTTGGGGATCGAAGCCACCTTCCGCGGCTCCGGCCCTACATCCGCTTCAGCACCTGCTGCCCCAGGTGGCTCACGCGGTAGTGCCCGGCCGGGCGCTCGCGGATGAGGTCCTGGCGCTCCAGGTAGGCCAGGTCGGCCTCCGCGGCCCCGGCCTTCAGCAGGTGGTCCCGGGCCACGTCCGGGTGCTTGGCCACCAGCTGCAGCAGCATCTTCTGGCGGGGCGTGATGGATTCGGCCACGGGGGCTCCTAGGGTTCGCTGGTCTGGCGACGGTAGCTGGCGCGGTGCAGCTCGCTGACCTGCACGGTGAGGTTCAGGCGCATGGCCGCCGAGGTGCGGGGGAAGGCCCTGGCGAGCAGGGCCATCAGGGCTTCGCTGAGCTGCGCCTTCACCGCGTCCTCGCGGCCTTCCATGATCTGCAGGTCCAGGGTGACGAAGGCCCGGTCCGGCGCGCCGTCCCCCACCCGGAAGGTCCGGTGCAGGATGACGCGGCTCTTGAGGTCCTCCTCGCGGAAGAGGCCCGTGGCCGTCAGGGTCCCGTGGAGCCGCTCCAGCAGGCCCGCCCAGTCTGGCACGTCCAGCAGGTTGTCCGAGGCTTCGAGGATGCAGTGGGGCATGGCCGGCGCCTACCTTCCCCCGAGGGGCCTTCCGGCCAGGGGCTTGCGAGCCACCTTCTTCTTCGCGCCCTTGTCCCAGTAGTCGGATTCGTCGGCGAAGCAGATGTCCGAGAGCTCGCTCACGCGCTCCTGCACGCAGGCCTGGGCATCGGCCACCGCCTGGTTGTAGATGGCCGGGCCGAGCTCCACCAGGCAGAAGCGCAGGAACGTGTCCGCTCCCAGGTCGCCGAGGCTCACGCCGTATTCCTCACTCACGAAGCGCTGGATGGGGCCGCGCAGGCGCTTCTCGGTGTCGGGGGTGAGCTTGATGTCCATGGGCGACCTTCTGCCGGCGGGCGGCCGGGCAAGTGTACAGTGGGGGCTCTCCGAGAGGTACCATGCCCTCGAATGCCCGCCTGGATTCCGACGGTCGCCTGCTCTTCGTGACGCGGGCCGCGCGGATGTTCTCGTACGGCTTCCTGTCCGTGGTGCTGGTGCTCTACCTGGCCGGCCTGGGCTTCAGCGAGGGGCGCATCGGGTTGCTGCTCACGCTGACCCTGGTGGGCGACACGCTCATCTCGCTCTGGATCACCCTCCACGCCGACCGCCTGGGCCGGAAGAAGATGCTGATGGTGGGCGCCGCCCTCATGGTGGCGGCGGGCATCCCCTTCGCCCTCAGCGGCGATTTCACGGTGCTGGTGCTGGCGGCCACCTTCGGCGTCATCAGCCCCTCGGGCAACGAGGTGGGGCCCTTCCTGGCCATCGAGCAGGCGGCCCTCTCCCAGGTGCTGCCCGGGGAGCGCCGCACCGGCGTCTTCGCCTGGTACAACCTCACGGGCTCCTTCGCCACCGCCCTGGGCGCCCTGGCCGGGGGCTGGTCCGCCCAGGCCCTCCAGGCCGCGGGCCACGCCCCCGTGGCCAGCTACCGCGTCCTGGTCTTCGCCTACGCCGCCGTGGGGCTGCTTCTCGCCGCGCTCTTCGCGCGGATGTCGCCGGCCGTGGAGGCGCCGCCCGCCGCGGCCCACGCCAGCCGCTGGGGCCTGCACGCCTCCAAGGGCGTGGTGCTGCGGCTGTCGGCGCTGTTCTCGCTGGATGCCTTCGCCGGCGGCTTCGTCATCCAGAGCATCATGGCCTACTGGTTCCACATCAGGTTCGGCGTGGCGCCGGGGGCGCTGGGATCGATCTTCTTCGCGGCCAACATCCTCGCGGGCCTCTCCAGCCTGTACGCCGTGAAGCTGGCGGAGAAGATCGGCCTCGTCCGCACCATGGTCTTCACCCACATCCCCTCGAACGTCCTGCTGATCCTCGTGCCGCTGATGCCCACCCTGCCGCTCGCGGTGGCCATGCTGCTGCTGCGCTTCAGCATCTCCCAGATGGACGTGCCCACGCGCCAGGCCTACACCATGGCCGTGGTGGCGCCGGACGAGCGCTCCGCCGCCGCCGGCGTCACCGGCATCGCCCGCACCACCGGGGCGGCGATTTCGCCCTCGCTGGCCGGACCCCTGCTCGCGGTGCCTGCCCTGGCCGGCGCGCCCTTCCTCATCGCCGGCACCCTGAAGATCCTCTACGACCTGCTGCTCTACCGGAGCTTCAAGGCCTCGGACGTGGGGAAGTCCGAACGCACCTGAACCTGGATCGCATGGGGTCCATGGGATGGCGGAGGGCTCCAGCCCGCCCGAGCCCTCGATCGTGAGCCGGCTCCGGGGCGACAAGGCCTCGCAGGCCGCCGCCGTTCACCGCCTCCTGGCGCGTCCCCGCCGGGCATGGGAAGCCGCCTGCTACCCGAATTCTGGCTTGTGACCACCAGGTTTGCTATTGGATTAAAACGATCACTCAATGGTGTAACAACATAAAAAATACCAAGTATGGACAATGAATCGGGACTACCCTCGGGTCCGCCCTCTGGAGGTGGGCTTCCATGAAGCATTCCCTCTTCTCCCCATTCCCGGCTTTCCGGCTGGCCTTCTTCCTGGCCCCGGTTCTCCTCGCCCCATCCCTCGCGACCCTGCGGGCCCAGGGCGGTCCCCAGCCGCCGCCCCCGCTCCTGATGGTCTACCGCGAGGCGGTCAAGCCAGGCCACGGCGCCGCCCACGCCGCCACCGAGTCCGCCTGGAGCCGGGCTCTGGCCAAGGGCAAGTCCTCGGAGCACTACCTGGGCATGAGCTCCCTCACGGGGCCCTCGGAGGCCTGGTTCTGCATGGGCTTCCGGTCCTACGCGGACTGGGAGGCCAAGCAGCAGGAGCAGGAGAAGAACATGGCCCTGAAGAAGGAGGTCGACGCCATCTCGCAGAAGGATGGTGAGCACCTCAGCGAGGCGCAGAGCTTCCTGTCCTCCTACCGGAAGGACCTGAGCTACGGGCCCGACGTGGAGATCGGGAAGATGCGGTACATGCGGGTGCGCACCTTCCGGGTCAAGCAGGGCATGACCAAGGCCTTCGAGGATGCCGTGAAGATGGCCATCGCCGCCTATGAGAAGAGCCACTTCCCGGCCTCCTTCGCCTTCTACGAGGTCGAGGCCGGCACCTGGTCGCCCACCTACGTGGTGCTGCGTCCCATGAAGTCCCTGGCGGACATGGACGCGATGGACACCGCCAACAAGGCCTTCATGGACGCCCTGGGCGAGGAGGGCCGGAAAGCCATGCAGAAGGCGTTCGTGGAGACGGTCAACGGGGTGAGCAACCAGCTCTTCGCCTTCAGCCCCAAGCTGAGCTACCCCAGCCCCGGCCTCATCGCCAGCGATCCGGCCTTCTGGGCGCCCAAGCCCGCGAAGGAACCCGCGAAGTAGGGCCCGGCGCTCAGCCTTCGTCAACGTCCTGCGGCGGATGCTTGTCTTCCGCCGTGGGCTTGGCGAACCGCTGGGCGCGCAGGTGGAAGTCGTCCGTGAATACCCGGCGCACGGGCGGGGGCGGGGCGGCGTCGGCCACCCGCTTGGCCTTCCGCACGCGCCACAGGCCCCAGGCGGCGGGCAGCAGCAGCAGCACCGGGTACTCCAGCAGCACGCGCAGGGGCGTCAGGCGGAACTGGGTGGGGCGCAGGCCGTCGGCGTACCAGGCGTCGAGGATCCACACCTCGTCGTCCGGGCGCAGCTCCGCCGCCTCGGCCTTGGCCATCTTGAGCACCTGCTCCGAGTCCCCCTGCTTCACCGTCACGAAGTCGGTGATCTGGCTGTCGGGGTCCCGGTCGACGCTGCGCACCTCCACGTGGGCCACGCCAGGCCGCTGCGCGTGGCAGAAGGGGTTCAGCGCCAGCAGGAAGACCTGCACCAGCAGGATCCACAGCACCGCCCCCACCACCGCCCAGAGGGTGATGAGGACGGACCAGCGGATCGCGGGGCGGGCGAGGAAGGGCATGGGGGGAGTATCCCATCACCTGGCATTCGGCAGGCGGTTCAGGAAGGCCTCGATGGCCTGGAGGCAGGCGTCGGGGCGGGTCTGCAGGAGCCAGTGCGGGCCCTGCAGGCGCGTGATGTCCAGGTTGGGAAGGTGGGCGCGGAGCCAGGCGGTGGCGGAAGGGGGCACCAGGCGGTCCCGGGCGGCGACGAGCGCCAGGACGGGCACCTGGATGCGGCCCAGCAGCGGCGTCTGGTCCACGGCCACCACGGCGCGCAGGCGGGCCTTCACCGTGGCGGCCGGCACCTGGGGGACCAGGGTGCGCAGGAGGTCCATGAGCGGCTCCGTGGCCCAGCGGCCCAGGAGCAGGAACCGGATCACCGCCGTCGGCAGGCGGTTGGGCAGGATGGGCAGCAGCGGCGACAGCCGGCCCAGGCCGGGCCGGGGGTTCTTCGCGAAGGTGCCGCAGAGCACCGCGCCCACCAGGTACTCCGGCGCCTCCGCCGCCAGGGCCAGGGCCACGGGGCCCGAAAAGGACTCCCCCAGCAGCAGGAAGGGCCGGTCCCTCGGCAGCAGCGTGCGGGCGAAATGGGCGCAGGCCGGGTAGGACACCAGGGCCGGCGGATAGCGCACCACCCGCGCCTCAAAGCCCGCGGCCTCCAGGGCCGCCACGAAGGGCCCGAACATGATCCCCGTGCCGTCCAGGCCCGGCAGCAGGACCAGGAGCGGACGCTCAGCGCGGGCCGGCGAAGGATCGGAACCTGGGAGGGACATGGGGGCAGTATCCCAGCTTCGCGCGGGAAGGCCTCAGAGGCAGAACTGCGCCGCGTGGAGGAAGGCCCTCGGCGCCACGCCCACGGCGGCCACGACCTGGCGGATGAAGTGGGCCTGGTCGTAGTACCCCGCGTCCAGGGCGAGCCGGGTCAGGGGCGTCCCCGGGCGATGGGCGCCGAGGGCCCGGCGCAGGCGGAGGATGGAGGCCACCTGCTTGGGGGAGGCCCCGACGCTCCGGCGGAACCGCTTCTCCAGCCCATCGACGCTCAGGCCGAGCTCTCCCGCGAGGGGCGCGACGCGCAGGGACGGATCGGCCCGGAGGGCCCGTAGCGCGGCGCCCACCACCGGATCCCCGCGCCAGTCCCGGCGCGCCCTCTGCGCCAGCAGGAACCGCTCGAGGACGTCCACGCGCGCCCGGTGGTCGCGGGCCGCACGGATGCCGGCGGAGGCCGCCTCCACCACCCGGGGATCCGCCAGCTCCTCGAGCGGCAGGGTGGCCCCGAAGAGCTGGTGCAGCGGCGGATCGAAGAAGGCCCCGGCCGCGCCGTCCCGGAACTTCGCCAGGACGATCCCGCTGCCGGCGGCGGTGACCATGCGGCGGGCCGTGGCCCGCAGGCCCGTCACGACGTGGTCCGGGACCTCGAGCCGCGCGGTGCCCTCCATCAGGGTCGACGAACCCGCGTAGCGGAAGCCGAGGATCAGCCCCGTCTCGGGGATGAGCAGCTTCTCCGTGGCGCCGTCCGCCTCGATGATCTGGAAGGCGCGGACGAAGGGGGCGAGCGCTTCGGTCGGGGCGAAGGTGTGGACCTGCATGGGGTGATCCTACTCCTGCCCGAAGCTCATGCATGGAGTTCCTGAATTCATACAAGTTCTGGATGGCCGTCACGACAAGAATCCAGAGAGCGGCACGATGCGTTCCGCTACCCCCAGGAGCCCCCATGTCCCCCTTCTCCCTCGACCTCGACCGCGAGCCCGGACTCTGCTTCCTGCACGACGCCTTCACGGTGCCCGAGGCCGCCCGGGCCGCGTTCACGGACCGGATGCAGCAGAACCTGGCCTTCATCCGCACCCTGCCCGGCTTCCGGGGCCACCTGGTCCTCGAGCAGCGGGACGGGGCGTCCGCCTTCAACCTCGTGACCCTCGCCGCCTGGGCCAGCCGCGACGCCTATGAAGCGGCGGGCCGCGAGGTCCGCGCCCACTACCAGCGGCTCGGGTTCGACCTGCCCGCGGCCCTGAAGGGCTGGGGTGTCGAGATGGTGCGGGGGATCTACCAGGCCGCCGAGGTCAGGACTTCCCGGCCGTGAAGCCGCCATCCACCATCAGGAGGGCCCCGGTGGTGAAGCTGGCCTCGTCGCTCAGGAGGAAGGCCACGGCGTGGGCCACCTCCTCCGGGCGGCCCAGGCGACCCAGAGGGTGCAGCTCGATGAGCGCCCGGCGCACATCGGGGTCCAGGCCCGAGAGCAGGGGCGTGTCGATGTAGCCCGGCCCCACGGCGTTCACGCGCACGCCCTTGGCGGCGGCCTCCAGCGCCAGCGTGCGGGTGAGGTTCACCACCCCACCCTTGGCCGCCGAGTAGGCCGCCACCATGGTCTGGCCGAACACGCCCAGGATGGACGCGCAGTTCACGATGCTGCCGCTGCCCTGCGGGTACATCTGGCGCAGCGCCGCCCGGGCCACGCGGAACACGCCGATGAGGTTGATGTCGATCACCCGCAGGAAGTCCTCGTCGCTGGTGGCGTGGGCCAGGCTCATGCCGCCGATGCCGGCATTGTTGAACACACCGTCCAGGCGGCCCAGCTCCTTGACGGTGTCGGCGATGAGCCGGTCCACCTGGTCCGTGGCGGTGACATCGCAGGGCCGGAACAGGCAGCGGCCCGCGTGGCGGCCGTCCAGGTCCTTGGCATGGGCCACGCCCTGGGAGGTGGGCAAGTCCGCGAGGACGACGCTGGCGCCCTCGTCCAGGCAGCGCACCGCCGTGGCCAGCCCGATGCCGCTGGCCCCGCC
This sequence comes from Geothrix alkalitolerans, assembly GCF_022808885.1. Taxonomy (NCBI): domain Bacteria; kingdom Pseudomonadati; phylum Acidobacteriota; class Holophagae; order Holophagales; family Holophagaceae; genus Geothrix; species Geothrix alkalitolerans. Next base: position 349,280 of record NZ_JAKZLE010000001.1, read on the forward strand.
GGTGATGAGGATGGACTTGCCCTTCAGGCGCATGGAAACCTCCTCACGGGGCCCGGCGCGCCGGGCGCCGCCCGGGAAAGGCCGATCTCAGCGGATCTACATGTCCACGAGCTTCGGGTGCGTCAGGCGCTCGAAGTCCTTGTAGGCCATGCGGATCAGCTCGGTGTGGGAGCCGGCGTTGAAGGCGATCTCCGGGTCCGCCGCCAGGTGCGGCTCCACGTAGACGTCCATGCCGTACAGGTTCCCGAAGGGCGGCATGGCGCCGGGCTCGCACTCGGGGAAGTCGCCGATGAACTCGCGCTCGTCGGCCAGCTCGACGTTGACGGCCCCGGTGGCCTTGCGCAGGCGCTCCAGGTCCACCTTGCGGTCGGCGGGCAGCACCGCCATGGCCAGGTGGCCGTCCAGGTTCACCATGACGGTCTTGGCCATCTCCTTGCCTTTGATGTGGGCGGCCCCGGCCACCGAAGTGGCCGTGAAGGCCAGCGGGTGATGGATGATCTGGTGGACCACCCCGTTCTGATTGAGGAATTCCTCCAGCTTCGTCGTGGCCATGGCAGCCTCCTTCGACACAGCGCACCCCCAAGGATGGGGCCGGCCTGGGGTCGGTGCCATCGGAGCCTTCGGGCGGGGTGGAGGAAAGGTTTTCTGGAGCCACCGATGAACATCGATGAAAGCGGAACTGCTTTTCGCCACCGATTTCACCGATTTCAGTGATTACCGCGACCAGGCAGCATGGGCGGAGCCGGGGGCGCCGCCGCCGTGCCTTCTGGGAGCGCGGCCACGGCGCCCCCGGCTCCCTTCCGGCGACGCCGGAAGCCGCCTCCGGCGGGCCCATGCGGAGAACTTGCGGCGCGCCATCAGCGTCATCAGCGGAATCGGTGGCGAAAAGATCTTTTCAATCGGTGGCCATCAGTGGCCCTTTCGCGAGCCCCCGGATCTGGGTAGGCTCTCTCCCCACCCCCACGGAGGACCCCATGGCGAGCACCCCGGATCCACAGGACGCCACCGCCGCCTACCGGGCGAGAATCCTGGGGTTCCTGGGGGACCGGGATCCGCTCGAGGTGCTGGGCTCGACGGGCGACGTGCTGGCGGGCCTGGTGCGGGACCACGCCGGGAAGCGGCTGCAGACCCGGCCCATCGCCGGGAAGTGGACGCCCTGCGAGGTCATCGGCCACCTCTGCGACTGCGAGTGGGTCTACGGCTACCGCACCCGGCTCATCCTCTGCGAGGAGAACCCGCCCATGCAGGTCATGGACCAGGATCAGTGGGTGGTGGGGCAGCACCACAACGCGCGCGACCCCCGGGAGCTCGTCGAGACGTTCCGCGCCCTGCGCCCCCACAACCTGCGCCTCTGGGGGAGCCTCACGCCGCAGGAGCTCGCGCGCGCCGGCCGGCACAGCGAGCGCGGCCCCGAGTCCCTGGGCCAGCTCCTGCCCATGCTCGCGGGCCACGACCTCCTGCACCTGGACCAGCTGAAGCGGCTGCTCATGGCCATCGTGTAGGCGGGCCGCGGCTCATCCGCTTATCCCCCCGCGGATCTCCGTGACGGCCTGCGGCGGGGCGGCCCGGGCGGGTCCGGATCCTCGCCTGGTCGCCAGGGCCGGGTCCGGGTTCCAGCCATCCCGCGAGGCCCGTCCAGCCCGGGATCCGTCATCCCTCGCCTGCAGCTGCGCCCACGGGGGGTCGCGCGAACCGGCTCGGAGGTTGGCCCACGTGCCTGCTGAAGGCGGTGCTGAAGGTGCTCGCGGAGGCGTAGCCGACGCGCTCGGCCACCTCGGTAATGCCGAGATCGCGTCGGCGCAGCAGATCCTTCGCCACGGCCATGCGCCAGGCGAGCAGGTATTCCATGGGGGGGGTGCCGATGGTACGGGTGAAGCGCTCGAAGAAGGCCGATCGCGACAGGGCGGCCGTCTTCGCGAGCTGGGCGACGGTCCAGGCGCGCGCGAGCTGGCCGTGCATCTGCCGCAGGGCCGGCGCGAGGTGGGCATCGGCCAGCCCGCGAAGTAGCCCGGGAGGCGCGTCTCCACGTGTGGTCGACCGCAGGGCCTCGATGAGCAGCACCTCCACGAGGCGGGCAAGCACGAGCTCGCGGCCCGGCCTCTGCCCGGTGGATTCCTCGCCGACGAGCCGCACCAGCAGGGAGAGGCGCTCGACGCCCCGCACGTGCACCACGGCGGGCAGCAGCGACACCAGCATGGCCGCATCGGGAGAATCAAAGATGAAGTAGCCGCCCAGCATCCGCGCATCGGCGGGGCCATCGGGCCTGCCGTGGCGGACTTCATCCGTGGGCGCGGGCGCCACCTTGGGGTCGATGCGCTCGGGTTCCACCGCCTCGAACCCGGACATGGTGAAGCCTGGCGTCGCCGGAAGCAGCACGAAGTCACCCGCCCCGAGGGTGAGGGCAGGGTGTCCATCGACCGCGAGCCGGCAGCTCCCCTCGAGGACGGCGCTGAAGCTCGGGTGGCCAAACTCCGAGTAGCGGACACCCCAGCGGCCCGCCCCGCTGATCTGCTTGGAGAACACGGTGCGCGGCTGGAGCAGCGCGATGACTTCCGAAAGGGGGTCGCTCAATGGTGGACTCTCGCAAATGAAATGAGGACTTTGCATCATAGAAAGTCCGGATCGGGATTCCTATTCTAGGCAGGTCCATCCGATGGTGGACCTCCAAAAAGGTGACCACCATGAAGACCGTGCTCATTACGGGTGCCTCCTCCGGCTACGGCCTCGAGACCGCGCGCCACTTCCTCGCCCAGGGCTGGAACGTGATCGCCACCATGCGGACGCCGCGCCAGGACGTTCTGCCCCGGTCCGAGCGGCTCCGGATCCTGGCGCTCGATGTGACGAAGCCCGAAAGCATCACGGCCCTGCTCGAGACCTGCGGGCCCTTCGATGTGCTCGTGAACAACGCGGGCATTGGGGTTGTCGGCGCCTTCGAGGCCACGCCGATGGCCACCGCGCGCGAGGTGTTCGAGACCAACACCTTCGGCGTCATGGCCATGACGCAGGCGGTCCTGCCGCAGTTCCGCGCCCGGAAGTCCGGGGTGGTGGTGAACGTGACCTCCAGCGTGACCCTGGCGCGCATGCCGCTGGCGGCGGTGTACACGGCGAGCAAGGCGGCCATCGAAGGGTTCACCGGGTCGCTGGCCTTCGAGCTCGAGGCCTTCCACGTGCGGGTGAAGCTGGTCGAGCCGGGCTACGCCCCCACCACGCGCTTCGCGAGCAACGGGAGCCAGCGCATGGAAGGGCTCATCCCGGAGGCCTACGCGCCCTTCGCGGAGCGGGTCTTCGCGGCCTTCGCGCAGCCAGCCGCGGTGACGCGCGAGACCGATGTGGCCGAGGCCGTGTGGCGCGCCGCGGTTGACACCACGGGGCAGCTGCGGTTCCCCGCGGGCGCCGATGCGGTGGCCCTGGCCCAGGCGCGATGAAGGAGGGTGGCGCGAGGCGCCGCAGCTGGCCGGCCCCGGCCGCAAGGCTGGCCACCCCCTCCGTGGAAGGCCGGGTTTGCCCGGGGGGATGAGCGGCATGACATGGAGGCCTGCGGATTCGCGGAGGAACGGAGGCGAACGCCGCTATCCTGCCTGTCCGAGGAGCCGACCATGCCCAGCCCGCAGACGCCCCTTCCTTCCGGTTTCGGACCCGCCACCACGGCCCGCGAGGTGCTGCGGGGGCTGGATCTCACGGGCCGCGTGGCCGTGGTGACCGGCGGCTCCGCGGGGCTGGGGCTGGAGACCACCCGGGCCCTGGCGGAAGCCGGGGCCACGGTAGTGGTGCCGGCCCGGAACGTGGCGAAGGCCCGCGCGGCGGTGGCGGGGCTGGCGCGCGTGGAGGTGGCCCCCATGGACCTGCTGGACCCGGCCTCCATCGACGCCTTCGCGGTGGCATTCCTGAGCACGGAGCGGCCCCTGCCCATGCTCATCAACAACGCCGGCATCATGGCCACGCCCCTCACGCGGGATGCCCGGGGCTACGAGGCGCAGTTCGCCGCGAACCACCTGGGCCACTTCCAGCTCACGGCGCGGCTCTGGCCGGCGCTGCTGGCGGCCGGATCCATGCCCGGGGGCGCGCGGGTGGTGGCGCTCTCCTCCCGGGGCCACCAGCGGGCCGGGGTGGACCTCGACGATCCGAACTTCGAGCGCCGGCCCTACGACAGGTGGCAGGCCTACGGCCAGGCCAAGAGCGCCAACGTGCTCTTCGCCGTGGGGCTCGACCGGCGCGGGGAGGCCCGCGGCGTCCGCGCCTTCGCCGTGCATCCGGGCGTGATCCTCACGGACCTGGGCCAGCACATGACGGACGAGGACCGGCAGGCCTTCGGGCTGACGGCGGCGGACGGTCCCGGCACCGTGCCCGCGGGCCGCTCCGTGGCCGAGGGCGGCGACTTCAAGAACGCCCAGCAGGGCGCCGCCACCAGCGTCTGGTGCGCCACCAGCCCCCAGCTCGCCGGCCGGGGCGGCGTCTACTGCCAGGACTGCGACGTGGCGCCCATCCTGCCGCCCGGCGCCCCCGGCACCGTCGGCGTCCGCCCCCACGCCATCGACCCCGAGGCCGCCGAGCGGCTGTGGAGCCTTAGCGAGCGGCTCACGGGGGTGCGGTTCGCGGTGTGAGGCTTCGGGGGATTCTTAGTTAATCGAAACCCTGGGGAAGGGCGGTGTCCTTGGGTGTAAGTCCGTAATATATCGCAAAGTGTGATAATAAATCAAATCCTAACCTTGGCCCGCTCACGTAGCTGTAAAACGGTGCGAATTTGGGTGTAGAGTTTTGCTTCTTCGTTTTCACGGTCGAATATCTTAATTGCTAATGCGTAAGGCTCCTTATTTTCGCAGTCAGCCCATGAATTATCATTACGGGTGACAACGATAAACATGGATTTTGGCCTAGAGCGTTTTATCATCCAAGTTGTGCATTGGGCTGTCCCTTTAGATCTTTTTTGAGATCCATAACACATTTTGTTGCATGAAACCTCTGGAATTCTATTATATTCATCTATGGGGGTTGATTTATTAAACATTTTAACTGCCTCAGCCAGGTTGTTGGCCTCGACAAGTTTGAATTCCATCCGAATCGCTTTGTAATTAACACGAGTCGTTCTTGTTGGAGGGCAATGGGCTAGCGCGATTGTGATTTCTCTTGTGCGGGACCTCCGCCCTTCGCCATAGAAGGATTTCGGAAGTGGGACTTCATAGAAATGATTGGATTTATTTTCTAGCTCTGCTTCTGATATTAGAGTTACCTCGTCTTCAGTGGACCTAAATAAACCAGAAGATTCAATTACACCGTAACCCACTGTTCGCGAGAGTATATCTTCATCACTTGAAAATAATAGTTTACATGCGTGCGGAATTCTGGCATTTGCAATTAGAAGGGCTTTAATGAGGTTTGTAGAAGTCCCAGGAGGCATATTCCCTAATAGTTTTGTGGCTACATGGGCTACATGTGGAACAGCGAAGCTTGTCCCGGGCTTTTCCGAAAGAACTCTTCCAGTGGCGAAATCCCCTGAAGTAGAAAGTTCACCTAGTCCCTTCTCCTTAATTCTATTTGTTGTGAGATGTAAAGCCCAATTGCCACCATAGGCAACCAATTCGGGTTTGATAGCATCTCTTACTGATGTCCCACAACGGCTAAAAGGTGATATCTGGTCATGTCTTGCGATAGGGCGTTCGTGGGGGTCATTTGGCCATCTGGAGGAATTGAAAGTTTCATCCCATCTTGCTAGGCTTCCAATTGTCAACACATTCAATGCGGGAGCTGGATCAATCAGTCTCGCAGATGGCTCTAAAAGATAGTCGGGATAATTCCCTCGAAGGTGTGATATTGGAACATCCTCGTAATTGCCAGTTGGAACTATGAATAATATACCTAATTCACGTGAGAGTCGATCAAGCGTATAGGCGACTCCCCGTACATGGCCTCCGTGATATGGTTTATTTGCATCGCCATATGCTAGGTTGAAGATTTTACACCCGTAATTATCATAAAAGTATCTAACGGCTTCTTCTATGACATTTTCGATTAGCCTTGTATTTGCTTCAGCCTTATCGTCTAGAATTCGACCTGATAATAACCATAATTCTGGGGAAAAGGATTTTGAACGCCAGCATTCTTCTATATCTCCGTACAGCGCAATCCCCGCCACGTGTGTTCCGTGACCGGCCTCGTCATGCGCATCGCGGTCCGGATCCAAAAAACCTTGCGCGTCTGCAAGGGCTGATTTAAGAAGGGGGTGCCCACCAGCAATTCCGCTGTCCAAAACAGCAATAAAGGGGGCATTTTCTGGTGGGGGGAGAGGGTCGGGAATGTCTTGAAGATCTGTGCTAATAGCCTCAATCGCCATACCATAGAGTGGGAGAAGGTCTACTGTCCGAATATCTCTATGATTTAATAATAAAGTCGCCTGATTGATATTACATTCTACGCGGTATAAAATTAAACTTTCGTGATTTATGCTATCTAAAATCTTCATCCCATTTTGTAAAGCCCATGTTTGGAAGGAATTGAGCATTGATTGGCGATCTGATGCGGAATTGATGGGCCAAAGCTCAATGTCCAAGCGGAATTCGGCGGTAGAAGGTAAGCCTTCATTTTTCAGGGCCCAGCCTTTACGGTCTTCTTCTGTCCAGCAGTCAAACGCATTTAAGGCGTATAATATTTGGGCATATTTAGGGGTATCTCCAGCGGCCATAGTGGCTAGTCGAGCCTCGAAATCCGCCAATGCTGATTGACTGGCAAATGCAAGGACATGCCCCCCATCTTCTTGGCTTACGACTTCAACACCAGGGAAACCTTGCTCAATTATTTCTGGCTGAAGTGTGCCAACTTGTAATTTAAATAATGGTCTTTCATCAAATCCTTGAATATTTTTTTTCGACGCAGCTAATGCTTTAGAATAACTTATTTGAAGCTGGCATGCGTGTCCCTTGATATCAGCAGGCGGCGTGACCCGAGGGCCACGCCCGGGTCGCTTTTCTGTGATGGGTTGTTCTCGGTCGATTCGCAAATGGGGGAATACTTCGGCCATATTTTATTGACCTCCATTTGATGAAGCTTTTCTAAGCATCTCCCTTTCGTGGGCTTTCTCAATATGTCTCAGTTGTAGAAACTCTTGGCCTTTAAGAATCATTTCTTTGATGGCTCGACGTAAAATTCGTTCGACATCGGCATGAGACATCCGCAAAAATAGATCTAATAGATAATTGTCGTTGATTTCAAAATCTCTCCTAACTCCTCTTAATTTTATGATGAGAAGTTGAAGCAAAACCTCTTTGTCGGGTGGATTGAAATATAATATTTCTTCGAATCTTCGCCAAATGGCAGAGTCTAGAATTAGTTCGTGATTTGTTGCGGCGATGATAATGCTTTTACCCTGGTAAGAATCCAACATCTGAAGCACTGCATTCACCACGCGTTTTAGCTCGCCATGGTCGCTGGCATCAGACCTTTCTTTCCCGAGGGCATCAAATTCATCAAATAGCGCGATGGTCGGTACGGATTCAATAAAATCAAAGACTTTTCTAAGGTTGGATGCTGTTTCACCAAGGTAAGACGAAACAACGCTGTCGAGTCTTATAAGAGCTAAGGGGCGATCAAGTTCAGAAGCAATTGCCTCTGCCGTCAATGTCTTTCCGCATCCTGGCGGACCACAGAATAATATCCTATCTGCCGGACGCAGACCATAATTTCTGAGGATGTCAAATCGATGATGCTCTTCAATTAAGTCGTCGATACATTGACGTCCCTTCTGGCTGAGTGCGACTTCGTCAAGACGATGGATAGGCTCCTTTACGATCATTAACGGTAGGCCCCGCTCCTGATCAAATGGAACCCGATCATTCAACCCATTACGAAACGGGTGACTTGGTCTGATATCACCATGAAGGATGCGCTCCAAATCATTTGCCAGTAAATGGTGTTGCTTTTGGCGTTCCTCTTGAATGACAAATTGCGATGCCTCTTTAAAAGCAACAATATCTCCACTGGCGCCTGCACGCATCAGCTGACGAAGGACCTTCCCGCTCGCCATGGCACCCTCCCTCCTCATTTGGTAATGTGTGCTTTGGTGCTGATCGATCGAAATGAACCACGTAGCGATAGGAAGATGGTACACCGCTGCAAGCGACATATCATGTCTATTTTGAGTCGACTTATAATTGTATGAATAACGCTATGCAGTATAAAGTTTTTGACTCCCACATACTAGGTTGTCACTGATCGGCTGCGATGAAATTAATGTGTTCTTTTGCCTTATCTGTGATGTAAGGGCTCCCTTCTTTTGCTTTAGGGAGCATGACGCGGCAAGGAGGCTTGGCTGATATCTCGAGGCCTCGGTCAAGGCGCGTCATCCCATCGGCTCTTCATGCCCGCACTTGGGGCAGAGCAGCACCTGGATGGGATCCTTGCCCCGGGGTTTCCGGGTCTTCTCGCCCATGGTGGGGTTCTTGCAGGCGGGGCAGGTGACGGGGACGGGCTTGTCCCAGGCGGTGAAGTCGCACTTGGGGTAGTTCACGCAGCCGTAGAAGACCTTGCCGAAGCGGGTCTTGCGGGGGCTGAGGCCGCCGCCGCACTTGGGGCAGGGGACGGCGAGGATCTCCTTCTTCACCGTCTTGCAGGTGGGGTAGTCGATGCAGCAGATGAACTCGCCGTAGCGGCCGTGGCGCTTCACGAAGTCCTTGCCGCAGTTGGGGCACTTCTCGCCGATGGGCTCGTCCGGCGGCACGGGGATGCCCTTGGGGTCGGCCTTCACGATGCCCTTGCACTTGGGGTAGTTGGGGCAGGCCCAGAAGGGGCCCCACTGGCCCTTGCGCAGGTTCATGGGCGTGGTGCCGCAGAGCGGGCACTCGGGCGCGTCCTCGGGCTCCTCCATCTTCTCGAGGTCCGCCGTGTAGTCGCACTTGTCCTTCTCGTTCTCGGCGCTGTAGTTGGTGCAGCCCACGAAGAGCCCGTTGCGGCCGATGCGCTTGAGCAGCACGCCCGGGTGCTTCTTCCGGTCGCCGCACTTGGGGCACTTCTCGCCCGTGGGCACGCCGGCCTTGAGGTTCTGCATGTCCGTGCCGGCGGCCTGGAGCGCCTTCTCGAAGGGGCCGTAGAAGTCGGTCATGGCCTTCTTGAAGGTGAGCTGGCCCTCCTCGATGCGGTCGAGGTTGCCCTCCATGCCCGAGGTGTACTTGCTGTCCAGCAGGCGCGGGAAGCCCTGGATGAGCAGCTCGGTGACCACCATGCCCAGCTCCGTGGGCTTGAAGCGGCCCTCGTGCTTCTTCACGTAGTCCCGGTCCTGGATGGTGCTGATGATGCTGGCGTAGGTGGAGGGCCGGCCGATGCCGTCCTCCTCCAGCTCCTTCACCAGCGTGGCTTCGTTGTAGCGCGCCGGGGGCTTGGTGAAGGACTGGTCGGCGTCGAGCTGCTCCAGCTTCAGAGCTTCGCCCAGCTTCAGGGCTGGAAGCTGCTCCTCGTCCTCGTCCTCCTCGCCCTCCCGGGTGCCATCCTTGGTGGCGTCGGCGATGGACTCGGCGTCGCTTTCCGTCTTGTCGGCGCGGTAGACCGCCAGCCAGCCGGGGAAGCGCTCGATCTCGCCCTTGGCTTCAAATAATGCCGTCTCCTTGCCGACTTCGGCCTCCGTCTGGACCACCGTCTCGTCGAAGCGCGCGGCCTCCATCTGCGAGGCCATGGTGCGCCGCCAGATGAGGGCGTAGAGGCGGAACTGGTCGGGCTCCAGGTGCCCGCGCAGGCTCTCGGGCGTGCGGGCCACGTCCGTGGGGCGGATGGCCTCGTGCGCGTCCTGCGCGCCGGACTTGCCCGTGTACACGCGGGCCTTGGCGGGCAGGTACTCCTTGCCGTACTTCTTGGCGATGAGCTCGCGGGTGGCCTCCACGGCCTCGGGGGCCATGCGTGGCGAGTCGGTGCGCATGTAGGTGATGAGGCCCACGGGGCCTTCGCCGAAGTCCACGCCTTCATAGAGCCGCTGGGCGTTCTGCATGGTGCGGCTGACGCTCATCTTCAGCTTCTGGGCCGACTCCTGCTGGAGCTTGGCGGTGGTGAAGGGGGCGGCGGGGTTCCGCTTCTTCTCCTTCGTCTCGAGGCTGGTGACCTGGTAGGCGGCCTTCTCCAGCTTGGCCTTCAGGTCCTTGGCCTGGGCGGCGTCCGCCACCCGGCGCTTGGTCTCCTTGTTGCCCAGCTGCAGGGCCTCGCCGCCCACCTTCACCAGCTTCATCCAGAAGCTGGGCGGCAGCTTGGCGGCGAACCTGCCCTTCAGCACCCAGTACTCGACGGGGTTGAAGGCCTGGATCTCCTTCTCGCGGTCCACGATGATGCGCACGGCCACGCTCTGGACGCGCCCGGCGCTGAGGCCGCGGCGCACCTTGTCCCAGAGCACCTGGCTCACCTTGTAGCCCACGAGCCGGTCCAGCACGCGGCGGGCCCGCTGGGCGTCCACCAGCTTCTTATTAATGGTGGTGGGCGCGGCCATGGCCTTCTGAATGCCCGCCGGGGTGATCTCGTTGAAGAGGACGCGGCTGACGGGCAGGCTCTTGGGCGGCTTGATGGCCTCCAGCAGGTGCCAGCTGATGGCCTCCCCCTCGCGGTCGGGGTCGGTGGCGAGCACCAGCTCGTCGGCGGTCTTGGCGGCGGCCCTCAGCTCCTTGACCACCTTTTCCTTGGCCGGGCTGATCTCGTATTCCTCCTGGAAGCCGTTCTCGATGTCGACCCCCAGCTTGCGCGGGAGGTCCCGGATGTGGCCCACGGAGGCCATGACCTTGTACCCCTTGCCGAGGTACTTGGTGATGGTCTTCGCCTTCGACGGGCTTTCGACGATCACGAGCTTCTGGCCCTGCTTCGCAGAACCAGAACTTGGCAGCGAACTCGAATCGTCGTGGTTCGGCTTTCTGGTCACGGCCCTTCTCCTTGGAGGCCAGGCCTCCCATTCACAGCACTTGGACACTCTCAAAACCAGGGGGCGCAGGGGCCCGCCCCGGGGCCGTCCGAAAATACTGTCCGCCCCGAACGGCCCCTAAGCATGGATCCGGGTCCTGCCGGTTTGTCAAGGGCGGGGGGGGAGGCCCAGGTCCTGCAACAGGCCCTCCGGGGATAGGCAAACCCGTGCAGCGCCTTCTCTTAGTAAAAAGTTCGGACCTTCGGCGGAAGGGTCCTCCGGAGACCCGGGGCACACCCAGAGGTCCTTGCCCAGGTCCAGGGCGAGGCGGGCGGTGACCATGGACCCGGACTGCCACCGGGCCTCCACCACCAGGACGCCCTCGGACCAGGCCGCCAGCAGCCAGTTCCGGCGGGGGAAGTGCCACTTCCGGGGCGGGGCCTCGGGCGGGAAGGGGGTGATGACGCCGCCCCCGGCGGCCACCATGCGGTCCATGAGGGGGGCGTGCTCCGGCGGGTAGGGATGGTCCAGGCCCGAGCCCAGGACGCCCCAGGTGCCTGCGCCGCCCGGGCCCGCGTCCAGCGCGCCCTGGTGCGCGGCCAGGTCGATGCCCCGGGCCAGGCCGGAGATCACCGCCACGCCCGCCTGGGCCAGGGCCTTGGCCCAGCTCCGGGCGCGGTCCCGACCGTGCCGGCTGGCCTGGCGGCTGCCCACGATGGCGAGGCTATGGCGTGCGCCCGGCACGGGCGGGGGCAGGTTCCCCCGCACCCACAGGGCCACGGGGTAGGGCAGGGGCGCCAGCAGGGCGTCGGCGCCCTCGTCGCCCGGCAGCAGCAGGCGGGCGCCGCGGTTGAGGGCCTCCTGGCGCCGCCGGGGCAGGCTGGCCTCCAGGCGGGCCAGGGCCGCGGCCTGGTCGGGCGCCATCGCGGGCTCCGCCCCCGCCTGGACCGCCGCCCAGGCTTCGGCCTTCTGGCGTTCGGGCCAGTCCAGAACCGTGAAGGCGAGGGCCCAGAGGGCGAGGTCCATGGGATTCCAGGTCGTGGAGGCTATCCTGGATGCGGCGGGGCGCGCGGCGCAAGCCCTTTCCCCTTGCATTTCCCAGACATCCGATTACACTGAGTCTCTTGGCTATTTCCCTTTCTGGCCCGTGAGGTTCCCATGTCCCGTCAGTGCGAAGTCTGTGGCAAGAAGCCCCAGTTCGGGAACAACGTCTCCCATTCCAACAACGTCACCAAGCGCCGCTGGAACCCGAACATCCAGCGCGTGCGCGCCCTGGTGGGCGGCGCCCCCAAGCGCCTGCGCGTCTGCACCTCCTGCATCCAGGCCGGCAAGGTCCTGAAGGCGGTCTAGGGCTTTTCTCCATACGCGAAGCGGCGGCCGGACGGCCGCCGCTTCGCGTATGGGCGCCGCGCGCCGGTTCGAGCGCTTGGGCACGGCGCGCCTGTCAGACTGGATTCCATGCTGCTCGCCCTCGACACCACCACGGAAATCCTGCACCTGGCGCTGATCCGGGGGGACCGCGCGTGGACGCGGCGGGTGGTCTCGGGCGTGGGACGGGGGCACAGCGAGCGCCTGATCCCCACCCTGGACGAGCTCATGGCCGAGGCCGGCGCCGCCCCGGGCGACCTCGCCGGCGTGGCCGCCTGCCTGGGGCCCGGGGGCTTCACCAGCCTGCGCATCGGCGTGGCCACGGCCGAGGGCTTCGGCCTCACGGGCCTGCCCACCTGGGGCTTCTCCGCCTTCGCGCTGCGGGCGGAAGCGCTGCGCCAGTCGGACTTGGCCGGCCCGGTGTGGATCCTCCTGGATGGCCAGCGGGGCGAAGCCTTCCACCAGCGCTGGGAGGAAGACGGCCCCACGGAACCCGCCGCCAAGCATCCCCTGGCGGACCTGCCCGGGCGCGTGGGCGAGGAGGCCTGGTGGGCGCCGGAGGCCTTCGCGCCCAAGGTGGCGGCCGTGCTGCCGGACCACCGCCTCGCGCTGGCCGACGAGGGCGCGGCCACGCTGGCGGGCCTGGTGGCGCTGGCGCGGCGGGTGGCCCAGGGCGCGCCGGAAGCGCCCCTCAAGCCCTTCTACCTGCGGGAGACCGACGCGGAGGTGAACTTCCCCCACGCCGCCGCCCACCTGCCGGAGGCCCTGCGGAAGGGCGTGGCGCGATGACCCGGCCCCACGCGGTCCATCGGCTGCTGGAGGGGGCCGCGCTGCCGCCCTGGGTGGTGGCCCTGGACCGCGAGGCCTTCGGGGAGCCCTGGGGCGACCTGGCCGGCCACGAGGCCCTGTGGACGGTGCCGGAGGTGGGCTTCGCCCTGTGGTCGCGGGCGCCCCGGGCGGGGGAGGCCGAGCTGGTGCGGATCGCGGTGGCCCCGGCGGCCCGGGGCCGCGGCCTGGGCCGGGCCCTGCTGCTGGCCAGCCAGCGGGAGCTGGCGGCGGACGGGATGGACCGGCTGTACCTGGAGGTGCGCCCCTCGAACGAGGCCGCCGTGCGGCTCTACGAGGCCTGCGGCTGGTCGCCCTGCGGCCGGCGCCCCCGCTACTACGCCGATGGCGAGGACGCGCTGCTGTACCAGCGCCTGGGCTGAGCCGGGCCACCGGAAGCGCAGACCGGCGGAATGAGAGGGAACAAAGCGTCCCCTCGTGCATCCCTTCCTGTGAGCCGCCGAATCCGCCGGACTCACCTGGGAGAAGTCATGAAGATCACTCCAACCCCACTCGCCCTGCTGGCGCTTGCCGCGTTCGCCCCCGCCTTCGCCGGGGGCGCAGGCTCCATGCACTCGATGCATTCGATGCATTCGATGCACGCCGATGCCCCCTCGGCCTGCCAGATGGCCTCCTGCACCATGAAGATGGATATGGCGCACATGGACATGTCGCACATGGATATGGCGCACATGCGAATGGCGAAGGCCGCCCACGACGCGCCCGCCCCGGAGGCGACCGGCTCCTGGTACCTGCCGACCTGGGAGGAGGCGAAGGCCGCGACGAACGGCATGATGGCCTGCGATGAGGTGCAGAGCCCCGCGGCCCCGGCCGTGACGGCCCCCACCGCCTGGTACCTGCCCACCTGGGAGGATGCCGCCGCCACGGCGGCGAATCCCATGGACTGCTGCGAGACAGCCTGCCCCATGAACCAGGCCAGCCACGCCCAGCCCGCTCCGTCCGAGAAACCCGCCGAGTCCTGGTACTTGCCGTCCTGATCCGTCCTGTGGTCTGGTGGAGTGGCCCACCGCGCCCCGGTCCCGGCCGGTTCGTCCGGATGCCGCACGGGGTGGTCGCCACGGGCGGGCGCGTCGAGGACGGCATGCGGGACATCCCTTGGACCTGACATCTGAATCCCTCGTGGAGGCGCATCTGGATGCGGTGTATGCCTACGCCCGGGCGAAGCTCCGCCAGGAGGACCTCGCCCGGGAGCTCGTCCAGCGGACCTTTCTCAAGGCCTTCGAGAAGCTGGGCCAGCTGCGGGACGCCCTGGCGGCCCGCGGCTGGCTGCTGTCCATCCTCCGCCACGAGATCGCCATGGAGTTCAGGGCCAGCGCCCGGTTCGAAGTCTGGGACGACGAGGCCTTCGAGAACCTGCCGGGCCCCGAGGTGGACGAGGCGGTGGATCCGTCGCTGCTGGCGGCGCTGCCCGGCGCCCTCGACCGGCTTCCCGAGGCGGCCCGGTCCATCCTGCTCCTGCGCTTCCAGCAGGAGCTCTCCTACGAGCAGATCGGTGGCCTCCTGGACCTTCCCCTGGGCACCGTCCAGAGCCGGATCCACCGGGCCAAGGCGGCCCTGAAGGCCGCCATGGCAGAGGAAGGGCGCCCCGTGAAAGGAGGTGCGGTATGACCCGGAACATGACCTCGACCCCTGGGTTCGACCAGCAGCTCAAGGACACCCTGCGCCCCGGCGCCGCCCCCGACGATCTTCGGCGCAGCCTGCTGCTCGGGGCCGGAACGCGGCGTTCGCGCTGGACCTGGCCGGCCCTGGGGATCGCCGCCCTGCTGATGGTCCTCCTGGGCGGGGGAACCTGGGGGTGGATGGCCCTCGGGCGCGGCCAGGAAGGCTCGCGGCTCGCCCGGGCTTCGATCCAGCAGTACATGGAGGGCCCGCGCATGGAGTTCACCGCGGGGGCCTCCGGCCCGGATTCCGGGGAGCAGGGCCGGCGATGGTCCGCGCAGGCCGCCGGATTCTCCGCCGCACTGCCGAAGTGCCTGGCCGGGCAGGCCATGAAGGGGGGCTGCGTGTGCGACATGGAGGCCTGCCGCGCCGTCTGCTACTACCTCCAGGACGGCCGGGCCATCTACGTCTTCGACCGCACCCTCCGGGGCCTGCCCTTCGATTCGGACCAGCCCCGCCGGATCGCTTCCGAGGGGCACCGGGCCCAGGCCTGGAACGAGAACGGCCGGGCCTATGTCCTCGTCGAGCCGCCGGGATGGGGCGGGCAGAGCTGAGCGGGCCGGCTCCGGCGTGCTGAGAAGGGGACTCAGTCATCCGCAAAATTGTTGACCCATGGGTATTGACCAATGTGACTCGTTCGGTAATGTTAGTGAAATAGTCACATTCCGGGGCCCCATGATCGGCATCTCCAGACAGACGGACTACGCGGCGAGGCTGGTGCTGCACCTGGCCACGCTCGAGCCCGGCACGCGCGTCTCCATCGGCGAGATCGCCCAGCTCCGCCTCCTGCCGGAGGCCTTCGTGCGCCGCCTCTCGGCCAGCCTCGTGAAGGCGGGCATCCTCCGCACGGCCCGGGGCACGGGGGGCGGCATCAGCCTGGCGCGGCCCGCCGCGGAGATCTCGCTGCTCGATGTCATCGAGGCGGTGGAGGGCGGCATCGTCCTCAACCAGTGCCTCGACGGCAAGCACATCTGCCCCCTGTCGAAGGGCTGCCCCGTGCAGGGCGCCTGGGCGGCCGCCACGCAGGCCCTGCGGGACCACCTGGCGGGCGTGCGCTTCGACGCCCTGGCCCACGATTCCGAGGCGCACCTCAGCGCCCACCTCTCCCGCCACGCCGCCGTCCGGACGGCGGCGTCGGCCTGTACCGTCTCCTAGCGCACTCACCCATACCCCCCCCTGAAAGGAGGACACCTTGGATGTCCTAGCCCTGTCGCGCCTGCAATTCGCGGTCGCCACCTACTTCCACTTCCTGTTCGTGCCCCTGACGCTGGGCCTCTCGATGCTCGTCGCCCTCATGGAGACGCAGTACGTGCGCACCGGCGACGAGGACTACAAGCGCATGGCGAAGTTCTGGGGGAAGCTCTTCCTCATCAACTTCGCCGTGGGCGTGGTGACGGGCCTGACGCTGGAGTTCCAGTTCGGCACGAACTGGTCGCGCTACTCCGCCTACGTGGGCGACATCTTCGGCTCGCTGCTGGCCATCGAGGCCACGGCGGCCTTCTTCCTGGAGTCCACCTTCATCGCCGTGTGGCACTTCGGCTGGGAGAAGCTCTCGAAGAAGGCCCACGTCACCGCCATCTGGCTGGTGGCCATCGCCTCGAACCTCTCGGCCTTCTGGATCCTGGTGGCCAACGCCTGGATGCAGCACCCCACGGGCTTCGTGCTGCGGAACGGCCGCGCCGAGCTGGCGGACTTCGTCGCCGTCATCACCCAGCGCTTCGCCATCCTGGAGTTCATCCACACCCTGGGCGGCGCCTACCTCACGGCGGGCTTCTTCGTGCTGGGCATCTCCGCCTGGCACCTGATCCGCAAGCATGAGACGGCCTTCTTCCAGAAGTCCTTCCGCCTGGCGGCGGCCTGGACGCTGATCTTCGCGCTGTTCGAGATCGCCCAGGGCCACATGAACGCCGAGATCCTCAGCACCGCCCAGCCCACCAAGCTGGCGGCCATGGAGGCCCACTGGGAGACGGGCCGCAATGTGCCCATGCACCTGCTGGCCTGGCCCGACGCGAAGGGCGAGCGCAACGCCATGCAGTCGCTCTCCGTCCCCAGCGGCCTCAGCCTGCTGGCCACCTACTCCACCGGCGGCGAGGTGAAGGGCCTGAAGGACTACCCCGCGTCGGAGCGCCCGCCCGTGCTGCCCGTGTTCCTCAGCTTCCGCGCCATGGTGGGCCTGGGCGTGCTGTTCCTGGCGCTGGGCCTCTGGGCCTTCCTCAAGCGCCACCACATCGAGGAGCAGCCGCGCTTCCTGAAGGTGCTGCCCTGGCTCATCCCGCTGCCCTACCTGGCCAACGAGCTGGGCTGGACCATCGCGGAGCTGGGCCGCCAGCCGTGGATCGTCTACGGCCTGATGAAGACCTCCGACGCCGTGTCGCCCCTGGCCACCTCGCAGGTGGGCACCTCGCTCGCGGCCTTCTTCCTCGTCTACGCGCTGCTGGGCGCCGTGGACTTCTACCTGCTGTTCACGTTCGCCCGCAAGGGCCCTGACGCCGCCGCCGCGGCCGCGAAGTGAGGGAGGCGACCATGCTGGAATCCATCTGGTTCGTGATCTGGGGCGTGGCCTGGGCCGTCTACTTCATGCTCGACGGCTTCGACCTGGGCCTGGGCACGCTGTTCCCCTTCCTGGCGAATGACGAAACCGACAAGCGCATCCTCGTGAACGCCATGGGGCCCTTCTGGGACGGCAACGAGGTGTGGCTCATCACGGCGGGCGGCGTGACCTTCGCGGCCTTCCCGCGGGCCTACGCCATCATGTTCTCCGGCCTCTACACGCCGCTGATGCTGCTGCTCTTCGCGCTCATCCTGCGGGGCGTGGCCTTCGAGTTCCGGGGCAAGGTGGACAGCGCCCGCTGGCGCGCCACGTGGGACGCCTGCCTGGTGGCGGGCTCCTTCCTGCCCGCGCTGCTGCTGGGCGTGGCCTTCGCCAACATCTTCCAGGGCCTGCCCCTGGACGCCGCGGGGATCTTCCACGGCAACCTGCTCACGCTGCTGAACCCCTACGGCCTGCTGGGCGGCGCGCTGTTCGTGCTGATCTTCGCCGTGCATGGCGCCCTGTGGCTGACCACCCGCACCGAGGGCGACCTGCAGGCGCGGGCCGGCCGCATGGCCACCACCCTGTGGCTGATGGAAGCCGTCGTGGCCGTGGCCTTCCTCGTCCAGACCTGGTTCAGCACGCGGCTCTGGCAGAACGTGCTGGCGAAGCCCGTCCTCCTCGTCCTTCCCCTGCTGGCCGTGGCGGGCCTGCTGCTGACGCGGGTCTTCGCAGGGAAGGGCGCCTGGTGGAAGGCCTGGTTCGCCTCGTCGGCCCTCATCCTGGGCGCCGTGCTCTTCGGCGTGGCGGGCCTCTTCCCGGCCCTGCTGCCCTCCAGCCTCGATCCCGTGGCCTCGGTGACGGCCTTCAACGCCGCCTCCAGCCCGCTGACGCTGAAGATCATGCTGGGCGTGGTGCTCTGCTTCCTGCCCGTGGTCATCGGCTACCAGCTGTGGGTGTACCTGACGTTCCGGGATGCGGTGACCGCCGAGAGCATCCGCAAGGGACCTGCGTATTGAGGCTGTCCGGGGGTTTCGGGCTGCGCGCACACCCCCGGGCCCCCGCGCCCCATCGCGGCGGATCCGCGATTGGGCTTGCTCTCCAACACCACCGTCGTACCTCGTTCTGACCTGATCCCTCGCGTGTGAACCGGCTCCCCGTCCCATGGCGGGGCGGGGGGCCTTTGTGTCCCATGCCCCGCTTCCGGGGCGATGCCAAGGAGATGTCCCATGAAGTCCCTCATCCTGCCGGTGGCTCTGGCCGCCGGGTTGCTGAGCTCTGCCCCGCTCCAGGCCCAGGAAGGGCCATGGATGGTGCGCCTGCGCGCCGTCTCGCTCCAGCCCGCCGACAAGTCCGACGCGGCCTCCGGACTCCCCGCCGACGCCATCCACGTCAGCTCGAAGACCATCCCGGAAGTGGACATCAGCTACTTCTTCACGAAGAACCTCGCCGCGGAGCTGGTGCTCACCGTGCCCCAGGAGCACGACGTCACCCTGTCGGGCGCGAAGATCGGCACCTTCAAGGAGCTGCCGCCCACCCTCACGGCCCAGTGGCACTTCCTCCCGGGCCAGACGGTGGATCCCTACGTGGGCCTGGGCCTGAACCTCACCTTGATCTCCGATGTGAAGCTGGCGGGCGGCGCCTTGGACCTGGACAAGACCAGCGTCGGCCTCGCCGCCCAGGTGGGCGTGGACGTCAAGGTCGCGAAGCAGTGCTTCATCAACCTGGATGCGAAGGTCGCGCAGATCCGCAGCGACGTGAAGACCGCCGCCGGCGCCAAGGTCACCACGGTGAAGGTGGATCCGTTCCTCTTCGGGGTGGGTGTCGGCTATCGGTTTTAATGTTGTCCGGGGGTTCTCCCTGCCATGCATGCATGGCAGGGATCCATCGGCGTGCTGCGCGCATCCCCCCGGGCCCCCGCGCCCGAGGACGTAGGCTACACCCTGAGTCCTTGGAATCAGCTCAGGAGATGGGGATCGGCGCCTCGCCTGCGATGCGGGCGAGGCGCTCGTCCAGGCCGGCGCGGAAGGCGGTCACGGCGTCGTCGGCGTAGGCGCGGAAGTCCTGGGGAAGGCGCCGGTACCGGGCCTGCATCTGGGCGAGCACCCGGTCGCGGGCGGATCTGAGCTCGGCCAAATGCTGGGGTAGGCGCTGGGGCACGTCCTGCGCGCGGGCGGCCTGGAGGCGCGCCTCGAAGGTCCGCGCCAGCTCCTGCAGGCTGGCCTTGAACCGCTCGAGCTCCAGGAGGCTGCGGGTGATCTTGAAGTAGTGGTGGCCCTTGACGGCCAGGGTGACGGTCTCGGGCACCATGAGGGGCCGCGCGAAGAAGCCCTTCACCAGGAAGCGCCAGTAGGCCCATCCGTAGCGCGAGAAGGTCTGGACGAGAAGGGACCGGACGAAGGCCCGGAGCTCCATGGCGTGCAGCTTCCGCCGCGTGGCGCGATGGGGTTTCAGGGTCTTCAGGAGCCGCAGGCAGCGGTCGAAGTAGCGGTCCGGCTGGTAGAGCTCGGCCAGGAGGCGCTTGTAGCCGTCGACGAGCTTGCGGGGCTCCATCTTCGGGAGGAAGTTGAGGCGCAGGTCGTGGGTGTTGTTGCCGCCGCCGGAATCGCCCGTGAGGCGCCCCTCCGCCGCCAGACGCCGGTGGAGGCGGGTACGGGGCAGGGCCGTGAGCAGGCCCACCATGGCCGTGGGGATGGCGGCCTCCTGGATGAAGCGGGCCTGGCGCTCGAAGATGTCGCCGCGGTCGCTGTCGAAGCCCACGATGAAGCCGCCACAGACCTCCATGCCCTTGCGCTGGATCGTCCGGACGCTGGCGAGCAGGTCGGCCCGGAGGTTCTGCTGCTTGCCGGCGGCCTTCAGGGCGCAGAGGTCGGGCGTCTCGATGCCCAGGAACACCATGTTGAAGCCGGCCTGGACCATCTGGTCCATGAGGGGTTCGTCGCTGGCCAGGTCCAGGCTGGCCTCGGTGAAGAAGGCGAAGGGGTGGTGGTGCGCGCGCTGCCAGGGGATCAGCTCGGCGAGCAGGGCCTTCACCTCCCGGCGGTTCCCGATGAAGTTGTCGTCCACCAGGAAGAGGGGACCGCGCCAGCCTTCTCGATGCAGGAGCTCCAGCTCGTGGAGGAACTGGGCCGGCGTCTTGGTGCGGGGACGGCGGCCGAAGAGCTCGATGATGTCGCAGAACTCGCAATCGAACGGGCAGCCGCGGGAGAACTGCAGGGCCATCTCGGCGTAGTCCTTCCGCCGCACCAGGTCGAAGCGAGGCGCGGGGCTGCGCGTGAGGTCGGGCTTCTCCGCGCTGGCGTAGAGGGGCTTGGCTTCCCCCTTGGCGTAGTCCTGGAGGAACTGCGGCAGCGTGACTTCCGCCTCGTTCAGCACGAAGTGGGCCACGCCTTCGATCTGGTCATGGCAGCTGGTGGGGTAGGGCCCGCCCGCCACCACCGGCTTGCCCAGCGCGTTGCAGCGGCGGACGACCCGCGCCATGGATTCCTTCTGCACGATCATGGCGGAGATGAAGACGAGGTCTGCCGCGGCGAGGGCGGCATCCGTCAGCGGCGTCACGTTCAGGTCCACCAGGGAGACCTCGGTGCCCTCCGGCAGCAGGGCCGCCACCGTGAGCAGGCCCAGGGGCGGGAAGACCGCCTTCTTGCCGATGAAGGGCAGGGCGTAGCGCATGCTCCAGTAGGTGGGCGGCATTTCCGGATAGACCAGCAGGACTCTGAGTCCCAATCCCGCCCCCTTCCTGGTTCTGAAACCAGGACAAGGGTCGGCCCTTCCGGGTCTGGGGCAAGCCGCTATTTCCTGAGCGCCACCACTTCCAGGTACTCGGCGTCGACATCCGTGGTGCCGTCCTGGGCGCGGTTGTGGTCGGCCCAGAGCTGCTCGAGATCCTGGTGCAGGGCCATCTGCCCGTCGGAATCCAGCGAGGCGAAGGCCCGGTTGAGCGGGCCGTAGTAGGTCTGGAAGAAGTCCACCACGTCCCCTGGCGGGAAGGGATAGCGCATGGGATACAGGTGCTTGCGGGTCTCCACTTTCGCCACGCCCTCGCGGAATCGCTCGCGGACCGTGGCCTCGTCCCCCCACTTCACCGGGGGCGCCATGAGCGGGGGCGGCGGGACATGCTTGCCGATGGCCTTGAACATCTGGCCGACGAAGCCCTCGGGCGTCCAGTTCGCCATGGCGATGCGGCCGCCGGGCCGGCACACGCGCACCAGCTCGGCCGCCACCTGCTCGGGCCGAGGCGCGAACATGGCGCCGATGAGGCTCACCACCAGGTCGAACGCCGCATCCTCGTAGGCGATCATTTCCGCATCGCCTTCCTCGAAGCGGGCCTCCACGCCTTCGGCCTTGGCGCGGGACCGCGCGGCCTCGATGGCGTTGGTGGCGATGTCGATGCCCGTCACGCGCACCCCGGCCCGCGCCGCGGGAATCGCGATCTGGCCCGCGCCGCAGGCCACGTCCAGCATCCGCGTGCCGGGCTCGGGGCCGAGGCGGTTCAGGAACTCCAGGGCCCCCGGTTCCAGGTAGGTGGCGAAATGGCCGTAGTTGCCGGCCATCCACACGGCTTTGAGTCGGGCCTTGAGGGCGGCCATGTCTGGCGTCAGGGGGGCGGTGGCGGTCGCGGTCATGGTCGCACCTTCGGGTGGCTGGGTCTGGCGGCCCAAGGCATCTGCCCGGGAATGGCTGGGCAGCCAAGGACAGAGCCCCAAGATGGGATTTATTGAACCTGAGTCAATGAATCAAAATGATTTTTGCATCGGTTTTTAACCATGGCTTCGCCTGGATCCCGGGCTGGGCTCTGGCGAAGGCCACGGTGGCCCTGACCCTCAGGCCTTCTCGAACAGCACGATGCGGTTGCTGTTGGTGCCCTTGTCGTTGTTGTCCACGCCCCAGATGTGGGCGGTCTTGGTGAAGACCTGGGTGTTCACCAGCACCCCGTGGGCGCGGAAGCCCGCCGCCAGGCCCAGGGGCAGGGCGATCTCGTCGAGCTTCAGCCTGCCGCCCCGCACCTCGCCCACCTCGAAGGCCACGAAGCCGCCGGGCCGGGTGAGGCGGAACAGCTCGGCGAAGACCTCGCCCATGGCCTGGGACCAGGCTTCCACCGTGCGGTGGGTGCTGAGGCCCCGCCCGATGGCCTGGGCGTCCAGGCCGTTGAACCAGCAGCGCAGCCAGTTGTCGCCCACGTAGTCGACCACATCGAGGAAGGGTGGCGAGGTGACGGTGAGGGTCACGGAGCCGTCCGCCAGGGCCGGCGTGGACCGGGCCTCGCCGGTGAGGAAGATCGCGTCCTCGGCCGCCATCGCCAGGTTCCGCAGGGCCAGGGCGTCGAGACCGGCGAGGAGCTGCTTCGTCTTCTTCAGGATGAGGGCGTGGGTGTCCCGGTAGGGGGGCACCTGCTCGCGCTTCGCGTTGATCTGGCGCTGCTTGTCGGCGCTGACCGCCTGGTTGGGCGGCAGGGTGTAGACGGAGAAGAAGCCGGGGCTGTGGCCCGTGAGGCGGTTGGTGGCCACCATGCGGATCCAGGCGTCCAGCGCGTCCAGCTCGCCCGCGGCCTCGCGGCCCAGGCACCAGGCCCGGAGGCCGCGGATCTCGGCTTCGGTGTCGGCGTGGAAGAACATGGACAGGTCCAGCCCGTCCGAGGCGGCGGCGCGGGGGATGTCCGTCAGGCGCGCGGCCACGGCGGCGGGCTCCGGGGGCGTGAGGCGGGGTTCCGCCAGCATGCGGGACAGCGGGTTGAGGTCGTTGGCGGCCACGCGGCGCCCCATGAGGGCGGCCTCCAGCGCCGTGGTGCCCCGGCCGCTGAAGGGATCGTAGACCCGCTCGCCGGGCAGGGTGAGGCGCTCGATGAAGTGCCGGGGGAGCTGGGGCTTGTAGCAGGCCCGGTACGAGATCTCGTGGAGGTTGGCGGCCTGCCGCTGGCGGGAGGTCCAGAACTCGGCCGATAGGCGGGGGCGCCGGCCGGAGGCCGTCTCGACCTCATCCCAGGCCGCGTCCTCCACCGGGGCGAGGTCGGCCAGGAAGGCCCTGCTCGCGGCTGTCTCCGTATCCATCGCCCTGCCTTTCGGGGAGCTTCCAGGATAGCCTGCTGGCATGGTCCCCAAGCCGCCCAAGCGCCACCCCGAGCTGACCCGACTCTACGTGGCGGTGGGGCTGGGCGTGCTGATCGTCATGATCATCCTCAGCTACAAGGCTGTGGGGAACCGCGTGGCGGAGGGCGGGCTGGACGCGCCCTCGCGTTGGGCCCTCATCGCCCTGGGCCTGGCCAACGTGCTGGCCATCGGGACCCTGCTCTTCATCGTGGCCCGCAGCCTGGCCAAGCTCTACTTCGAGCGCAAGAGCGGCATCCTGGGCTCCCGGCTGCGCACCCGCATGGTGCTGACCCTCTTCATCGTGGGCATCGTGCCCAGCCTGATCCTCTTCCTGGTGGGCCGGAACTTCATCAACAAGAACGTGGAGCGCTGGTTCAGCCCCGAGACGGAGGTGGCCATCCGCGACGGGCAGAAGGTGGCCGGCGATCTCCGCGCCGCCGCCGAGGCCCGCCTGGACTTCGGCGCGGGCCGCCTGCTGGAGTCCCCCTCGGCAGAGGCGCCCGCCCTCCGCGCCGCGACCAACCTCGACCTGGTGGCCTTCCTCGGGCCCCGGGCCGGCGAAGGCGTGAAGGGCGGCGAGGGCGGCGTGAAGGCCATGGACCTGCGCGAGGGCCTCGAGCCGCCGGACCTGGCCGGCCTGGGGGCCGAGGGCGGGCGGGAGACCCGCGAGGGCCTCTGGCTGCTGCGCACCGTGCCCCGGGGCGACGGGACCTGGGCCGTGGGCATCCTGATGCCGCGGGAGACCCTCGAGCGGGTGCTGGCCCTGGAGCAGCGCTACCGGGAGAGCCAGCAGATCCGGGCCGCCCGCGCCACGCTCCAGACCCTGCCCCAGAGCACCTTCCTCTTCCTCACCCTGCTCACGCTCTTCTTCGCGGTGTGGTCGGGTCTGGCGCTGGCCAAGTCCCTGAGCGAGCCCATCCGCGCCCTGGCCAAGGCCGCCCAGCGCGTGGGCAGCGGGGACCTGGAGGTGCAGATCCCGGAGATGGGCGAGGACGAGCTGGCCTTCCTGGCCCGCACCTTCAACGCCATGATCCGCGACCTCAAGGCCAGCCGCGCCGCCATCGAGGCCCAGGCCAGCCGCCTGGAGCAGCAGCGGGCCTACCTGGGCCAGATCCTGGCGGCCCTGCCCGTGGGCGTCATGAGCTGGCGGGCGGACGGCGAGCTGCGCACCTTCAACGCCGCGGCCAAGACCTGGATGGGCCTGGAAGCCTTCGATCCCTCGGAGGAGAGCTGGGGTTCCGTGGCGGCCCTGCCGCGGCTGGGCCGCCTGCCCGAGCTGCTGGCGGCGGTCCGCGAATCCGGCCGCGGCGTGCAGGAGGAGCTGCGCCTCGGCGGCGAAGGCGAGGGCCGCCCCGTGCGCGCCATCCTCGAGCCGCTGGAGGGCGGCGGCGTCCTGGCCGTGCTGGAGGACCTCTCCCTCCTGGCCCAGGCCGAGAAGCGCGCGGCCTGGCAGGAGGTGGCCCGGCGCATGGCCCACGAGGTGAAGAACCCGCTCACGCCCATCCAGCTCACGGCCCAGCGGCTGCTGCGGCGCACCCGCGAAGGGCGCCTGGATCCCGAGGCCGTGCAGGAAGGCGCGGAGACCATCCTGGCGGAGGTCGCCAGCCTCTCGCGCCTGGTGGACAGCTTCAGCCGCTTCGCCCGCCTGCCCTCGCCCCAGTTCGCGCCCTGCGATCCGGCGGAGCTGCTGCGCCAGGTGCTGGCCCTCTACGAGCCCAACCAGCCGGGCATCCGATGGACCCTGACCTTCCCTCAGGGTCCCCGGGAGGCCTTCTGGGACGGGGACATGGTGAAACGGGCCCTCATCAACCTGGTGGACAACGCCGTGGCCGCCGTGGAGGGCCATGGCCACGTCTCCATGTCGCTCACGGACACGGACGGGCGGCTGCGCTTCGACGTGGAGGACGACGGGGCCGGCGTGGCCGAGGCGGAGCGAGACCGGCTCTTCGAGCCCTACTTCTCCACCAAGTGGAAGGGCACGGGCTTGGGCCTGGCCATCGTGCGCCGCATCGCCCACGACCACGGCGGCGACGCCTGGTACGAGCCCCTGGCCCGGGGCAGCCGCTTCAGCCTGGCCCTGCCGCCCCAGCTCTGATCCTCCGGCCCTGGAGGCGGTCCCGCCGGGTCAGGTGGTCCGTCGGCGCCGGCGGCGCAGCCAGAGCCCCACGGGGCCGATCACCAGCCAGGCCAGCACGACCATCTTGAACAGCGGCGACACCAAAGGCTCCGAACCGGGGGGAACCCCCCGACCAGCCTCTCACGGCGGGGGCTATGCTGGCTGGATGGCGCATGAACTGGCTGGACCGGCGGGAACCTGCCTCATCGCGGGCTGCGGCTACACGGGAACACGCCTGGCCCGGCGCCTGTCCGGGCATCTGGTCGGCCAGGGCCCGGTGCTGGCCCTGGTGCGGTCGGCGGCGGCCGCGGCCGGGCTGGCCCGCGAGGGCATCCGGGCCGTCCCGGCGGATTTCGACGGGACCGCGGCGTTCCCGGTTCCGGAGGACCTCTCGGCCGTGGTCTACCTGGCCCCGCCGGCCGGACCGGACGGCGAGGACGGGCGGTTCCGGCGCTTCCTGGCGGCCCTCGGCCCGGCCCGGCCCCGGGTGCTCGTGTACGTGAGCACCACCGGCGTGTACGGGGACACGGGCGGCGCGGCGGTGGACGAGTCCGCCCCGCCGGCGCCTGCGGATGACCGCGCGCGCCAGCGGCTGCACGCGGAAGGCCAGGCCCGGCGCTGGTGCGAGGCGCGGGAGGTCCGCTGCGTGATCCTGCGCGTGGCGGCCATCTACGGCCCCCACCGCCTGCCCCTGGACCGCCTGCGCCGCGGCGAGCCGGTGCTCCGGGCCGAGGACTCGGGCCCGGGCAACCGCATCCACGTGGACGACCTGGTGGCGGCCTGCCTGGCGGCCCTGGCGCGACCAGTGGCGGGCGTGGTCAACGTGGCGGACGGCTGCTCCGAGAGCATGGCCGCCTTCACGGCGCGGGTGGCGGCCCTGGCGGGCCTGCCCGCCCCCCGGGAAGTCACCTGGGCGGAAGCCCAGGGCACCCTGAGCCCGGGCCTCCTGGCCTTCCTGCGGGAGTCCCGGCGGGTGCTCAATCCGCGCCTGCTGCGCGACCTGGGCGTGACGCCCCGCGAGCCGGAGGCCGGCATCCGGGACAGCCTGGAGGAGATGGGGCTGCTGGGCGGGAGGCCGCGAGGACAAAAGGCAACTGCGGAACGCGAAGGGCGCTAAGAAAGGCGCGAAGAAAAGCGCGAAGGCTGAAAGGGGTGTCCTTCCTGGTTATCGGCCTGACTCAGCCAAAAGCGCTAGTGTGGGTCGCGCGAAATACCTGGAGCATTGAGCGAGGCCCGGGCGCGGATGACTTTGGCGAGGATATCGGTGGCTTTGGCGGTCCAAATGTAAGGTCTGGGTGCTTCGTTATGTCGCTCGACCGCCTCCAGAATCGTGCGCTCCAGGTCGTCCACGCTCCGGAACACACCGCGTCTAATGTGGTTCTCCGTGATGTCCCGGAAATAGCGCTCGACCATGTTCAGCCATGAGGAGCTTGTCGGGACGAAGTGAATGTGGAATCGGGAGTGCTTTCCCAGCCACTCCTGGACCACCGGGTGCTTATGCGTCCGGTAGTTGTCGCAGACGATGTGCAGATCCAGGTTTTTCGGGGTCTCGCGGTTGATCCGCTTCAGAAACTTCAGCCACTCCTGGTGGCGATGCTTGGGCATGCATTCGGCGATGATCCGGCCCGTCAGCGTATTCATGGCAGCGAACATAGTTGTGGTGCCGTTCCGCTTGTAGTCGTGGGTCATCGTTCCGCAGCGCCCGGGCTTCATCGGCAGACCGGGCTGGGTCCGGTCCAACGCCTGGATCTGGCTCTTCTCATCCACGGATAGGACGATGGCGTGTTCAGGCGGATTGAGATACAGCCCCACCACATCGACCAGCTTCTCCTCGAACTGCGGGTCGTTGCTCAACTTGAACGTCTCGATGCGATGCGGCTTCAGTCCGTGCTGCCTCCACACCTTCCGCACGGTCGTGGCACCGATCCCCAGCGCCTTTGCCATGCGCCGTGTGCTCCAGTGGGTGGCTTGATCGGGCGCGTCCTCCATCGTCTTGCGGAGAAGTTCCTGACTCACGACTGAAACCACCCAGGACTTCCTGCCCCTCCCGGGGCGCTCCTTCTCGATGCCTTCGAATCCTGCGGCAATCCACCGCCTCTGCCACTCGCCGACGGTTTTGAAGTTGCACCCCAAAACCTCAGCAATCTCTCTCTGGGACTGCCCTTCCGCGCTCAGCAGGATCATCTTCGCTCGTTGCACCAACCGCGCAGCCAAGGTACGGCTTCGGGTCATGCCCTCCAGCCGCTCTCGCTCATCATTGGTCAGTTCAATTCGCACAAATTCCCGCACTCGATACCCCTCAGTATCAAGTGCCGAGAACCTGCAAATGAATCCGTCTATTTTGAGCGCACTACACTAGCAACCGCGAATGACGCGAAAGGGCGCGAAACGCAACGGAGTTCGGCCGCCTGGGCCTTCGGCCCCCAATCGCGCCATGCGCGATTGGCCACACGCGGGGCGGGATTGCCGGCGCCTGGAGGCCGCCAGGCCCGCCCCGCGTGTGGAGGCGGAAGCAAGGCCGTGCGCCGTTCGGGCGCCCGCAGGGTGATTCGCGTCTTTCGCGGTTCGATCATTCCAGGCGGAAGCAAGCCGATGGCCAGGATGTCCTTTTTTGACTAAGCATCCATTCGCGGTCTTCGCGCTGTTCTTCGCGCGCTTCGCGTTCCGCCTTTTCTTCAGTAGCGAAGCACGCTGAACACCGGCAGCCCCTCGACCTTCTCGCGGCCGGGCAGGGAGGTCAGCTCGATGAAGACCGTGAGGGCCACGGGCTGGGCGCCGGTGCGGTTCACGAGGCGCTGGGCGGCGGCGGCGGTGCCGCCCGTGGCCATGACGTCGTCCACGATGAGCACCCGGTCGCCGGGACCGAAGGCATCCTTGTGGATCTCCAGGGCATCGCTGCCGTACTCGAGGCCGTAGGCCTCCTTGTGGGTGGGCATGGGCAGCTTGCCGGGCTTGCGGGCGGGCACGAAGCCCACGCCCAGCTTCTGGGCCAGGGCGCTGCCGAAGATGAAGCCCCGGGATTCCAGGCCCAGCACGTGGGTGGGCTGGAGGGTGAGCACAGGCTGGGACATGGCCTCCACGGCCTCGCCGAACGCCTCGGCGTGCGACAGCAGGGGCGTGATGTCCCGGAAGAGGATTCCGGCTTTCGGGAAGTCCGGAACATCGCGGACGAAGGCGGTGAGGGGAGTCGTGAGGGTCATGGCTACCTGATGATCTGGAAAGGAAGGGGAAGCGAGGATCGCACATCCAGGGCCTCCCAGTCCAGCCGCCCCACGGCCGCGAAGGCCGGACCTTCCGCCAGCCGGGCGCGGAAGGCCGCCAGGGCGGTATCGGGGCCTTCCACTTCGCCGCTCACCGATCCATCCAGCTCATTGCGCACCCAGCCTGCGAGGTCGAGGGCCCGGGCCTCCCGCTCGGCGAAGCGGCGGTAGCCCACGCCCTGGACGGCGCCATGGACGCGGAAGCGGATGGGCATGGGCTACGCTCCCGCCGGTCCGTTGAAGGCCGAGTCGAAGTCGGCCTGCCGCGCCAGGGTCTCGGGGCAGCCCAGGTCGAGCCGCAGGGGCGTGACGCTGGCGAAGCCCTCGAACACGGCTTCGGCGTCGCTGCCGGGGGCCTTGGCGTAGGTGGGGCCCGCGTCGCCGCCGATCCAGAAGTAGGGGGTGTTCCGGGGGTCCGCCCGGCGCTCCACCAGGTCGTGGTAGGCGCGGCTGTCCTGGCCCGTGAGGCGGAAGCCCTGGGGCTCGCCCTTGGGGAAGTTCACGTTCCAGATGCGGTTGGCCGGCAGCTCCATGGTTTCCCAGCGCTCGAGGAAGCGGCCGATCCAGGGCTCGGCCTGCTCCAGGGAGCCCCGGGGATCGATGGAGAAGGCCGCGGCGCGCGCGCCCTGCAGGCGGCCTTCGAAGGCCGCGCCCACGGTGCCGGAATAGAACACGTCCTCGCCCAGGTTGAAGCCGTGGTTGATGCCGGAGAGCACCCAGTCGGGGCGGCGGTCCAGCACCTCGCAGACGCCCAGCAGCACGCAGTCCACGGGGGTGCCGTCGCAGGCGTGGCGGTCGGGGCCGATCTCGTGCAGGCGGAGGATGTTGTGCAGGCTCAGGGCCGAGGAGATGGCCGAGCGGTTGCGGTCGGGGGCCACGGTGACCACCCGGCCGAAGCGGGACGCCACCCGGGCCAGGACCGCCAGCCCCGGGGCCCAGAGGCCATCGTCGTTGGTGAGCAGGATCAGGCGTTCAGACATGGAACCAGTGTACCCGCCGGGCGGGGGCGTCAGTCCTGGGCCAGGTATTTGTAAAAGTCCCGGTCCGAGCCGAGGATGTGCCCCTTCACCAGGTCGAGGGCCAGGAACCCGAGGATGGCCGGCAGGTCCGTGCTGTCGCCTCCCATCTGCTGCTGGAGGACCTTGGCCTTGGCGAGGAGGCGGCCGTGCTCCTGGGCGTGGGCGGCGAATTCCGGATACCCCACCCGGATCAGGATGGCCTCCTCGTCGTGGAAATGCTGGGCCACGTGGGCGATGAGGAGCTGCATGTGGAGCTTGGTCTCCTCGGGATACCGGCCCTGGTTGATGGAGGCCAGGAGGGCGTTGGAGAGGCGGTAGAGCTCCTGGTGCTGGTGGTCGATCACGGCCTCGCCGCAGGCCAGGGCCGGATCCCAGACGAGGGCCAGGAACGATGGCCGGTCTTCCCCGGCGGCCACGCCCACCTCCAGGGAGGCTTCGGTCTGGTTCCGGCCCCGGGCCTTGGCCCGGTAGAGGGCCTCGTCGGCGCGGCGGATCCAGCCTTCCAGGGGTTCCTTCTCCTGGCGCTGGGCCACGCCCAGGCTGATGGTCACCACGCCGACCTTCGGGGTGACGCGGGCCTCCACGGCCTGGCGAATCTTCTCGGCCAGGATGGTGGCCCCCGCCAGGGTGGTGGCCGGGCAGAGCGCGATGAACTCCTCGCCGCCCCAGCGGGCCAGCGCGTCCGAGGCGCGCAGCTGGCCGCGGACGGCCTCCGTGACGGACTTGAGCACCTCGTCGCCCACCTCGTGGCCGAAGGAGTCGTTCACGCGCTTGAAGTGGTCCAGGTCGTACAGGATGAGGCTGATGGGCGCATCGCCGCGGCCGGCTGCGGCGATGAGCTGGGCGGCGCCGTCCTCGAGCCAGCGGCGGTTCCAGGCCCCGGTGAGACGATCCGTGGCGGCCGTGCGTTCCAGCTGGTCCAGCGCCCGCCGAAGCTCGGCGTTCGCCCGTTCGCTGGCCTCCCGGGCCCGGGCCAGGGCCTCCAGCTGGTGCTGGCAGTCGGGATCGATGGGACCCCCGGCCCGGGGCCGCCGCCGGTACCACAGGCCCGCCACCAGGGCGCCCAGCACCCCGGAGAGGAGGGAGGCGAGGAGGACCAGGAAGATGGACAGTGCCAGGGGCATGGGGTTCTCGGCGTGAGGTGGGACGGGCCATGCTTAGATTAGGACCAGCGCGTATTCTATCTTGCCG
Source organism: Geothrix alkalitolerans (assembly GCF_022808885.1). Classification (NCBI taxonomy): domain Bacteria; kingdom Pseudomonadati; phylum Acidobacteriota; class Holophagae; order Holophagales; family Holophagaceae; genus Geothrix; species Geothrix alkalitolerans. Next base: position 380,210 of record NZ_JAKZLE010000001.1, read on the forward strand.
GCCAATCAGTCCTGGCAGTTTTCCTGCCAGGATGGAGCGCGCCCCATCCCCGCCATGGATCCAGACCTCCCGATGACCTCCGCCCTCCCGATCCCCGACGGGGAGGCGGGGGACGCGGCGGTGCCCGGGCGGTCTGAGGTCCTGGCCCGCCTCCGTGAAAGGATCGTCGCCTTCGCGGCATCCCGGGGTGCAGGCGCCCATGCGGAGGACCTGGCGCAGGAGGTGCTGGTGCTCATCCACACGAAGTACGGCCATCTGGAGCGGGCGGAGGACCTGGTTCCCCTGGCCTTCCAGATCCTGCGCTTCAAGCTGGGGGCCCACTTCCGCAAGGCGGCCCGCCGGGGCGAGTTCGACGCCGTGGACGTGGAGGCCTTCCCGCCCGCCTCAGACGCGCCGGATCCCGCGGCCATGCTGGAGCGGAAGGAGCTGCTCACCCGTCTCATGGGCGGCATCGCCAGCCTCGGCGAGCGCTGCCGCGAGCTGTTCCGGCTGAAGCTGGAGGGGCGCAGCTTCCCCGAGATCCAGGGCCTGCTGGGCGCCGCCACGCTCAACACCGTCTACACCTGGGACCACCGCTGCCGGAAGCAGCTGCTCGAGGCCCTGGGCGGCCGGTGGGAAGGGCCGGGAAGGGGGGCGTCGTGAAGCGCGCCACGGCCGAGAAACTCCTGGGCGGCTACGCCACCGGCACCCTCACCGCCGAGGAGCGCCGCACGCTGTTCGAGGCCGCCCTGGCGCACCAGGACCTCTTCGACGCCCTGGCCGACGAGGAGGCCCTGCGGGAGCTGCTGGCGGATCCCGCCGCGCGGGCCCAGGTGCTCGCCGCCCTTGCGGCCCCGGATCCGGCTTCGGTGAAGGTCGTGCCCTTCTGGCGGCGGCCCGGCGTGCTCGGCGCGGCGGCCGGGGTGCTGATGGCCTCCCTGGCGGGCCTGACCTGGCTGCGGAACCCCCAGACGCCACCTCCGGCCCAGGAGGCGCCGACCCCGGCCCAGGAGGTGCCACCTTCGGTTCGGCAGGCGCCCGCGAGCCCGAAGGCCCTGTCCTTCGAGGCTGCTCCGGAGGGGCCCACGGAACCGGCCGCTGGATCCAGGCTCGAGCGACGCGCCCCGGCCCAGACCCCGCCAAACCCCAAGAAAGCTCCCGCGCAGGAGGCCACGCCCCCGCCGGCCGCCGGCATCTCCGCCGGCGCCGCCTCCGCGCCCGCAGCCCCGCCGCCCCCACCCGTGCCCGTACCGGTGCCGGTAGCCGCACCTGCCCCACGGCCGGTCCCGGTGGTCCAGGACCATGCCCAGGGGGCGGTCGCGGCCCCGCAGGATCGCCTGACCTCGCAGGATCGCCTGGCTCCGCAGGCGGTGACGGAGGCCCTGTCCGCCGCGCCCCCGGCTCCGACCCCGGCCCGGGCCAAAGCCGCGAAGCTGGCCAAGGCCGAGGGCTGGTCCAGCGGAGCCACGGCCCTGGCGGTTCCCACCTGGACCCTCACGCCCCAGGCGGACGGAACCACCCTGGTGACCGTGACCGCTCCGCCGCAGACGCAGGTGTGGCTCCTCAGGCGCGGGGGCGGGGGGGTGGAAGTCCTCCAGGATCGCGCCGTGGCGCTCCAGGAGGCCCGGGAGGCCCAGCGCCGCTACCTGGTGCGGCTGAAGGCGGGGGATGCCCTGGACCTTTACGCGCTGGCCCATCCGGTCGCGGACCCCGCGAAGCTGCCGGAGGCCGGCCCCCTGGCGGGTTTCCGGGCGCGGATCTTCCCATCCGAGAAAAAAGATCCGGATCGGTGAAAGGGACCTGATGGCGGCGGCATTCCCTCCTGAACCGCGCCGACGCGCGGCCACCGGGAGGATCCCATGTCGCACCGCGCCACCGCCCTCATGCTCGCCTGCTGGACCGGGCTGACGCCCCTGGCCTGCGCCCGCAGCCGCCCTGTGGCCTTCCGGCCCGATCCCCAGGGCGAGGCCTCCGCGGATCGCACCCTCTCGCCCTATTTCTTCGTGAAGGGCGAGGATGCCTCCCTGGACCAGCTGCCGCTCAAATCCACTTCCGCCAAGGTGGCCATCGCCGGCGTCATCGCCGACGTGACGGTGACCCAGGTCTACCGCAACACGGGCACGAAGCCCCTGGAGGCCCTCTACGTGTTTCCGGGCTCCACGCGCTCGGCGGTCTACGGGATGACCATGCGCATCGGCGAGCGGGTGCTGAAGGCCCAGATCAAGGAGCGCGGCCAGGCCCGGGCCGACTACGAGCGGGCCAAGCAGGAGGGCCGCAGCGCCTCGCTGCTGGAGCAGCACCGGCCCAACGTCTTCCAGATGAACGTGGCGAACATCCTGCCCGGCGACGAGATCCGCGTGGAGCTCCGCTACACCGAGCTGCTGGTGCCCACGGACGGCACCTACAGCTTCGTGTATCCCACGGTGGTGGGACCGCGCTATGCCGGGAAGGCCGGTACGGATTCCTCCACCGGCGAAGCGTGGGTGGCCAACCCCTACACCCACGCTGGCGAGAAGCCCGCCACCACCTTCGACCTGGAGGTGAAGCTGTCCGCGGGCCTGCCCATCCAGCGCATGGCCTGCGACACGCACAAGACCTCCATCGCCTACGACGGCAAGGCGGACGCCACGCTGCGGCTGGATCCCTCCGAAGCCCACGGCGGCAACCGCGACGTCATCGTGAAGTACCAGCTGGCGGGAAATGCCGTGCAATCGGGGCTGCTGCTCAACCAGGGCAAGGACGAGAACACCTTCCTGCTCATGGCCCAGCCGCCCAAGCGCGTCACGCCGAAGGACCTGCCGCCCCGCGAGTACGTCTTCATCATGGACGTCTCCGGCAGCCAGATGGGCTTCCCCATCGAAGTCTCCAAGGTGCTCATGAAGGAGATGATCCAGGGCCTGCGGCCCCAGGACCTCTTCAACGTGATGGTCTTCGAGGGCACCTCGGCCTTCTGGTCGCCCAGCGGATCGCAGCACGCCACGCCCGAGGCCACGGCGAAGGCCCTCGCCTTCGTGAGCTCCCAGCACGGCGGCGGCGGCACGGAGCTGGGCAGCGCGCTGCGCAAGGCGCTGGGCTTGCCTCGGGCACCCGGGATCTCCCGCACCTTCGTGGTCTCCACGGACGGCTACATCAGCGCCGACGGCCAGGTCTTCGATCTCATCCGCAAGAATCTGGGCGCCGCCAACCTCTTCGCCTTCGGCATCGGCAGCTCCGTGAACCGCCACCTCATCGAAGGCATGGCCCACGCGGGACAGGGCGAGGCCTTCGTCATCACCAGGCCCGAGCAGGCCGCGGCCGAGGCGGAGCGCTTCCGCGCCTACGTATCGTCGCCGGTGCTCACGAACGTGAAGCTCACCACGAACGGGTTCCACATCCAGGACCTCGAGCCCCTGCAGCTTCCCGATGTGCTGGCGGACCGGCCCGTCATCTGCCTGGGCAAGTGGACGGGCGAGGCCAAGGGCACCGTCACGCTGTCGGGCATGACCGCGGCCGGCCCCTGGAGCCAGACCTTCGACGTGGGGAAGGTGAAGGATCGTGACCACGGCGCCCTGCGCCAGCTCTGGGCCCACCAGCGCATCCAGGCCCTGTCGGACTACGACCAGTTCGGCGCGGACGAAGGCCGCAAGGCCGAGGTGACGCGGCTGGGCCTGGCCTACCATCTGCTGACGGCCTACACCTCCTTCGTGGCGGTGGACACCCAGGTGCGCAACGCGAACGGCTCGTCCACCACCGTCACCCAGCCCCTGCCGCTGCCCGAAGGCGTGTCCGACGCGGCCGTGGGCAGCATGGGCGGCGCGGCGACCAAGGCCCTGGCCTACGCTCCGGCGCCGCGGATGATGTCCCTGGAGGCGCCCGCCGCCGCGGCGGCGGGAGTCGTGGCCCAGGATCAGTCCCGCCGCGAGCGGGCCAAGGAGGTCAAGGCCGCGCCCCGGCTCCGGATCCTGGCCTTCTCGGGCCTCACGGGGACCTCGGATCCTCGGCACCTGAGGGGCGAGCTGGAGGCCCGGCTGATGGACCCGGCCCTGGCGGCGGCGCTGGCGGGACTTCCTTCCGCCACGGACCTGGAGCTCAAGGTGGATGCCTTCGGACAGGTGACCGCCGTGACCTTCAGCCAGGCCTTCCCGGGGGCCGCGAAGGCCAAGGCCCTGATCCTGGCCTGGCGCCTGCGGAGCTGGACCGGCGGCCTGGCCGGGCAGCTCGAGCTCACCCTCGGCTGATGCCGAGCTTCCGCCCTACGCGCATCCCGGGCCTGCCCGGGATGCGCGCTGGCGCAGACCCCCGTACGGGGTACCTTCGAACCATGCGATGGCATCTGGGAGTGACCTTGATGCTGACCCTCGGAGGCTGTGACCCGGAACCCGCCCGGCCCGCTGCTCCGGTGGCGGATGCGGTGCTCGCGCAGGCCCGGATGCGCATGGTGCGCGAGCAGATCGTGGCCCGGGGCGTGGCCGATCCCCGGGTGCTCGAAGCCATGGGCCGGGTGCCCCGGCACGAATTCGTCCCGGCCGCCCAGCGCGGACAGGCCTACGAGGACTGGCCCCTGCCCATCGGCTACGGCCAGACCATCTCCCAGCCCTACATCGTGGCTTTCATGACGGCGGCGCTGGCTCCGCGGCCCGGGGACCGGGTGCTGGAGATCGGCACGGGCTCGGGGTACCAGGCCGCCGTGCTGGCGGGCCTGGTGGCCGAGGTCTACACCATGGAGATCGTGGAGCCCCTGGCCCAGCGCGCCGAGGCCGACCTGAAGCGGCTCGGCTACACCAATGTGAAGGTCCGCGCCGGCGACGGTCATCTCGGCTGGCCCGAGGCGGCGCCCTTCGACGCCATCATCGTCACCTGCGCGCCCGAAGACGTGCCCCAGCCGCTGGTGGACCAGCTCAAGGTGGGCGGCCGCATGATCATCCCCGTGGGTTCCCAGTGGGGGGCCCAGGAGCTGTACCTGCTGCGGAAGACGGCCACGGGGCTGAGGCGCCAGGGGGTGCTGCCGGTGCGGTTCGTGCCGATGGTGAGAGGCCATTGACCCGGCCTCCTGCCCCATGATCACCCGCCAGCCCGGCGGGTACGACCACGGCGTGGCGGTGCGCCTCGCCAGCTCCGAAGGCACCATCCTCGCGTCTGACTCCAGCCACGCCGCCGCCCAGGCCATCCGCGAGGCGGAGCTGGGCCGCAGCCAGGCCTGCCCGGAGGGGCCACCGCAGGGCCTGGAAGTCGACGCGTCAGGTCAGGAGCCTGGCGCTGCGGGGGCCTTCGCAGGCGCAGGCGCGGGCGCGGGTCGGCCGGGGCGGTCCCACCCGCCGCCCAGGACCTTGTAGAGGCTGACGAGGTTGCCGTACCTGGCCTGCCGGAGGGCGATGAGGCCCTGCTGCGCGGCGTAGGTGGACCGCTGGGCGTCCAGGACCCCCAGGTAGCCGTCGATGCCCGCGGTGTAGCGGGCCTGGGCGAGGCGATAGGTGCCCTCGAGGGCCTGCGTGAGCGATTCCTGCGCCGCCAGCTGGTCGTCGAGGGTGCCCCGCTGGGCCAGGGCGTCGGCCACTTCCCGGAAGGCCACCTGGATGGCCTTCTCGTACTGGGCCAAGGCGATGTCGCGGTCGGCGTTCGCCGCCTTGAGGTTGGCCCGCCGCGCGCCCGTGTCGAAGATCGGGAGGACGACCTGGGGCGAGAAGGTCCAGGCGTCGGAGCCGGACTGGAACAGCCCGGAGAGCTGGCGGTCCATGGTGCCGAGGTTCGTGGTGAGGGAGATCCGGGGGAAGAAGGCCGCCCGGGCCGCGCCGATGTTGGCGTTGGCGGCCTTGAGCTGGCTCTCGGCCATGAGGATGTCCGGCCGGCGGGCCAGCACCTCGGAGGGCAGGTCCGGGGCGACGTCGGTCAGGGCGGTCACACTGCCCAGCGCGTCGGGCAGCCATTCCGCGGGCACCGACGAGCCCACCAGGAGCTGCAGCGCGTTCTGGTCCATGGCCACGGTGCGGGTGTAACGGGCCATGTCGCCCCGCGCGGTCTCCACGCTCACCTGGGCACGGTACGAGTCGATCTCGGAGACGACGCCCACCTCGTACTGCCGGCGGACGATCCGGTAGGCCGCCTCCTGGTTCGCGAGGGTTTCCTGGGCGAGCTTCAGGCTCTCGCGATCCGCGGCGAGGGCGAGGTAGACGTTGGCCACTTCCGCCAGCAGGGAGACCTGGGCGCTGTTGCGGGCCTGCTCCGTGGCGAGGTACTGCTCCAGGGCCCGGTTCTTGAGGCTGCGGACACGCCCGAAGAAATCCAGTTCCCAGGCGCTGATGCCCGCGTTGGCGGCGTACTGCTCGGCCACGATGCGCTGGCCGGTGCCGGAGACGCTGGCGGGCAGCCGCTGGCGGGTGCCGTAGCCGACCGCGTTGACCGTGGGGAGCAGCTCGGCCCGCTGGATCCGGTAGTAGGCCCGCGCCTTCTCGGTGTTCAGGGCCGCGATCCGGAGGTCCCGGTTGTTGCGCAGGGCGAGGTCGAGCACCTTCCGCAGCCGCTCGTCCGCGAAGAAGGCCTGCCAGGGGAGGTCCGCGGCCGACTGGCCCGGGGCAGTGGCGCCCTTGTAGGCGGGGCCCTCCGGCCAGGCTTTCGGCACGGGCGGCTCGGGCGTCCGGTACCTCGGGGCCATGGAGACGCAGCCGGACATGGCCAAGGCGAGGGCCAGAGCGGTGGGAAGGCTGGGCCAGGCTTTGGGCGACATCATGGCTGCCCCTCCTCGGAAACCGCGGCCTGGGCCGGGGCGGGCTCCTGGCCCTTCTTCCTGAACAGCTGACTCACCAGGAGGAAGGACAGGGGGATGTAGAAGATGGCGATGAAGGTGGCCGACAGCATGCCGCCGACCACACCGGTCCCGATGGCGTTCTGGGCCGCCGCGCCTGCGCCCCGGGTGAGGGCCATGGGCAGCACGCCGAAAGTAAAGGCCAGGGAGGTCATCAGGATGGGCCGGAGCCGCAGGCGGGAGGCTTCCATGGCCGCCTCGAAGAGGCCGGCGCCCTGGGCGATCTGCTCCTCGGCGAACTGCACGATGAGGATGGCGTTCTTGGCGGTGAGGCCCAGGGTGGTCAGCAGGCCGATCTGGAAGTAGACGTCGCTGGACATGCCCCGCGACCAGGTGGCCAGGACGGCGCCGAAGATCCCCAGGGGCAGGATCAGCAGGATCGAGAAGGGGATCGTCCAGCTCTCGTAGAGGGCCGCGAGGCACAGGAAGATCACCAGGATCGAGACCGCGTAGAGGGCCGGAGCCTGGGCGCCCGCCTGCCGTTCCTGGTAGGAGAGGCCCGTCCACTCGAAGCCGATGCCGGCGGGGAGCTTCTTGGCGAGCGATTCCATGGCCAGCATGGCGTCGCCGGTGCTCTTGCCCGCCGCGGGCTCGCCCTGGATGTTCACGGATGGGAAGCTGTTGTAGCGCTGGAGGTTGGGGGATCCGTAGCTCCATTCCCCGGCGGAGAAGGCCGAGAACGGGACCATCGCGCCGGTGGTGTTCCTGACGTAGAGCTTGTTCAGGTCCTCCAGCTGCATGCGGAAGGGCGCGTCGGCCTGCATGTAGACGCGCTTGACCCGGCCGCGGTTGATGAAGTCGTTCACGTAGGAGCCGCCCCAGGCGCTGGCGAGGGTATCGCTGATGACCGGCAGGGGAACGCCCAGCGCGCCGGCCCGGTCCTGGTTGAGCTTGACGTTGTACTCGGGCTGGTCGTCCAGCCCGTTGGGGCGCACGGCCTTGAGGTTGGGATCCTGCGCCGTCAGGCCCAGCAGCTGGTTGCGGGCCTCCATGAGCTTGGCGTGGCCGACGCCCGCGCGGTCCTGCAGCTGGAAGTCGAAGCCCGTGGCGTTGCCGAGCTCCAGGATGGCGGGAGGCGCCACGGCGAAGACCATGGAGTCCCGGCGCGAGGAGAACGTGCGCATGGCCCGTCGGATGACAGCCTCCGCCTTCAGCTCAGAGCGGTCCCGGAGGTGCCAGTCCTTGAGCTTGACGAAGGCCATGCCGTTGTTCTGGCCGCGGCCGGCCACGCTGAACCCGCCCACGGTCAGGCAGGAGGCGACCGCCTCCTTCTCATCGTCCTGGAAGTAGTGCTGGACCTCGGACAGGACCTTCTGGGTCTGCTCCAGCGTGGACCCGGCGGGGAGCTGGACGAGGGTCATGATGATGCCCTGGTCCTCCTCGGGCAGGAAGGCGGTGGGCAGGCGCATGAACAGGAACCCCATGCCGGCCACGATCACGCCGTAGATGACGACGTAGCGGCCCCACTTGGAGAGCACGCGCTCCAGCTGGCCCACGAAGATGTGGTTCAGCTTGTAGTAGGCCCGGTCGAACCAGAGGAAGAAGGGGCGCGTGACCTTCCACCCCTTCTCGGCGGCTTCGTGGCCCTTCTCGACAGGCTTCAGGAAGGTGACGCAGAGGGAGGGCGTGAGGACCAGGGCCACCACCACGGAGAGCATCATGGCGGTGATGAGGGTGAAGGAGAACTGGCGGAAGATGATGCCCGTGGAGCCGCCGAAGAAGGCCATGGGGCCGAACACGGCAGACAGCACAAGTCCGATTCCCACCAGGGCGCTGGTGATCTGGCCCATGGACTTCCGGGTGGCCGCCAGGGGCGGCAGGCCCTCCTCGTGCATGATGCGCTCGACGTTCTCCACCACGACGATGGCGTCGTCCACCAGCAGGCCGATGGCCAGCACCATGGCGAACATGGTGAGCATGTTGATGGACATGCCCACGTACTGAAGGATGGCGAAGGTGCCCAGGAGCACCACGGGGACGGCGATGGTGGGGATCAGGGTGGCGCGGAAGTTCCCCAGGAAGAGCAGCATCACCAGGAAGACGAGGATCACGGCCTCGATGAGGGTCTTCACCACTTCGTTGATGGCCACGGACACGAAGGGGGTGGTCTCGTAGGGGTAGTCGACCTTCACGCCCTGTGGGAAATAGGGGGAGAGCTCGTTGAGCTTGGCCTTGATGAGCTTCGAGGTGTCCAGCGCGTTGGCGCCGGAGGCGAGGCGGATGAGCATGCCGGCGGCGGGCTGGCCGTTGAGCCGCGTGTCGCTCTCGTAGGATTCGGTGCCCAGCTCCGTGCGGGCCACGTCCCGCAGGCGGATGGTGGAGCCGTCGGGGTTGATGCGAAGGGGGATGGCCGCGAACTGCTCGGGTGTCTGGAGGAGCTCCTGCACGTTCACGGTCACATTCAGGCGTTGGCCCTTGACGGCCGGCAGGCCGCCCGCCTGGCCGGCGGAGATCTGCGCGTTGTAGGCCTTCACGGCCTGCCGGATGTCGTCGGGGGTGATGTGGTAGCCGACCATCTTGTCCGGGTTCAGCCAGATGCGCATGGCGTACTGGGTGCCGAAGGACAGCACCTCGCCGACGCCCTCCACGCGGCTGATGACATTCTCCACGTTGGAGGCCAGGTAGTCGCGCAGGTCCTCGGCGTTCATGCTGCCGTCCGTCGAGGTGATGGACAGGATCATGAAGATGTTCTTGGTGGATTTCGTGACCGCGATGCCCATCTGCTGGACAACCTGGGGCATCAGGGGCTTGGCCAGCTCCAGCTTGTTCTGCACCTTGGCCCAGGCGGCGTCGGGATCGGTGCCGGGCTGGAAGGTGAGCGTGACGCTGCCGTGGCCCGCCGAGTCGCTGGAGGCGGACATGTAGAGCAGGCGGTCCAGGCCCGTCATCTTCTGCTCGATGATCTGGGTGACGGTGTTCTCCACGGTCTTCGCGGAGGCGCCGGGATAGAAGGCATCCACGGAGATGGAGGGCGGAGCCACGGGTGGGTACTGGGAGATGGGCAGGGTCTTGATGGCCAGCAGGCCCGCCAGCATCATGACAATGGCCACCACCCAGGCGAAGATCGGCCGGTCGATGAAGAAATTGACCATGGACGGCTCCTCTACTTGCCAGCCGCGGGAGCGGGGGCCGAGGTGGAGGTCGGCGCGGGCACGACCTTCACGGCCGTGCCCGGGCGGATCTTCTGCAGGCCTTCCACGACCACGCGGTCCCCGGCGGCGAGCCCTTCAAGGACCAGCCACTTCGAGCCGATGGCCCGATCCACCTTGAGGCTCCGCTGCTCGATCTTGTCGGACGGGTCCACCACCATGGCGATGGCGTTCCCCTTGGGATCGCGGGTGACGCCCTGCTGGGGCACCAGGATGGCCTGTTCGGCCACGCCCTCCTCGACGATGGCGCGCACGTACATGCCCGGCAGCAGGATATGGCGAGGATTCGGGAAGACCATGCGCAGGAGCTGCGAGCCCGTACTGGGATCCACAGTCACATCCGAGAACTTCAGGATCCCCGTCTGGGGATAGGGCGTGCCGTCCTCCAGCAGCAGCTTCACGCGGGCGGAATCCGCGCTGCCCTTGATGCGGTTGGCGGCCAGGTTCCGCTGGATGCCGAGCAGGATGGCGCTGGACTGGGGCGAATCCACGTAGACCTGGTCCAGCTGCTGGATGGTGGTGAAGGCCGGGCCCTGGTAGGCCGCGGCCAAGGCGCCGGGCGTCACGCTGGACTTGCCCGTCCGCCCCGAGATCGGCGCGGTGATGCGGGTGTAGCCGAGGTTGATGCGGGCGGACTCGACGCCCGCCTTCAGCGACTGGACCTCGGCCTCAGACTGCTTGAGGGCCGCCGCCGCGTCATCGTAGTCCTGCTGGCCCACAGCGTGGACCGCGAGCAGTTCCTTGAACCGCTCGGCGCGCTTCCGGATGGCGGGCAGGTTGGCCTCGGCCCGGGCGAGCGCGGCGGCGGCCGTGTCGTAGGCGGCCTGGTAGGGCCTGGGGTCGATCTGGTAGAGCACGTCGCCCTGCTTCACGTCGGCCCCCTCGGTGAAGAGCCGCTGCTGGACGATGCCGTTCACCTGGGGGTGGACCTCGGCCACGAGGAACGCGGACGTCCGTCCCGGCAGCTCGGAGGTGATCGCGACCTTTTCCGGCTGCAGGGTCACCACGGAGACTTCGGGCGTGGCCTTCGCCTGTTCCTTCTTGCCGCAACCGATGGTCAGCGCACCTGCCATTAGGGCGCCGGCGACGACGATCATTCCGCCTCGATAGGGAGTCTGCATGGGGGTGCTCCAGGAAGGGCTGAGAAAAATCTGGTCGCGGTGGCCGGGCAACGGTTCGGGACCGCCAGTATCAGCAGGATTGAAGACCGTGGTAAGCAAAATCCGCCAGGCGGTCGGCCATGGCTTCGAGGGAAAGGGATGGGTCGACCGAGTCCCAGGCCAGGTGGTGGACCTCTGACATCAGCGCGTGGTGCACGCAGGCGCCATGGAGGGTGATCCCCCAGAAGTCCACGTCCGCAGGCGGCAGATCGGGGCGCAGGGCCTGGATGCAGGCGCGGCCTTCGCGCACGAAGGGTTCCAGGTGGGCCTGGAGGAGGTCCTTGACCTCGTGGCGAGGCGACTGGATCTCGCTCAGCAGCAGCCGCGAGGCCGGTTCCCGCAGGGGATCCGAGGCGTCCCGGTGTGCGTCCACCTCGCGGAGGACCCAGAGGATGTGGGCACGGAGCCGGCTCCGCCCGTCCGAGAAGGCGGCCCCATCCTCCGGGCCGAGATCGGGGGACTTGGCGGCGAAGTGGGCCAGGAGGTACCGGAAGACCTCCCGGTACATCCCCTCCTTGCCCTTGAAGTAGTAGGAGATGAGGGAGGCGTTCTTCCCGGCCATGGAGGCCACGAGGCGGATGGAGGTGGCCTCGTAGCCGTACCTGGCGAAGCAGGCCAGGGCCGCCTCGAGGAGGGCCTCGCGGGTGTCGGCGGGAACAGCGGTGTCGGATGGGGTCATGGGGTTGGGCCTGAGTCGTTCGACCGAACAGTAGAATTGATCAAGCGAACAAGAAAGGCAAGTGAATTGAATGAATTTTTGTTATTTAATCTATATTGATCAATTCGAGTATGTATTCAATTATTTTGTTTTATAAAAAGAATATTCAAATTGGTCAATCGACCTATCAATTTAAATTTGTTCGCCGGTCGTTGGACCGATGAACACCGCCCGACCTCGCCCGGCTGGTTCCCGACACCCGCCCCTTCCCGGGGCGACAAGGAGATTCCCATGAGATCGAGCCTTCCCCTGGCGCTCTGCCTGACCGCCGCCGCGTTGGCCAGCGCCCACTCGCGGCCCAGGACCTGACGTACGGCCTCCAAGCCACCCTGGCCTATCCCGCCGGCGACCTCGGCGACAGGGACCTGCTGGACAAGTCCCTTGGCTACGGCCTGGGCGCGCACATGCAGATCGGCTTCTCCGGCGGGCACGCCATCGTTCCTCGCCTGGACTGCACCTCCTTCGACTGGAGCGGGCGCACGGTCCAGATGCTCCAGCTCGGGGCCGACGACCACTATTTCTTCTCCGGGAAGGTCGGCCAGGGAGCCTACCTCGGGGCGGGGCTCGGCGTCGGCATGGCCAAGTTCGAGGTGGATCTCCCGGGCATGAGCGACAGCGACACTCCGAATGCAGTCCACGGCGCCGCTGCCGTGGGCTACAGGTTCACCCCCCACCTGGGGGCCGAGCTCAGGTACGTCTAGGGGAAGTACAAGCCCGAGCTGTTCGGCGCCAAGCCTGAGGTGACTTCTCCCACGGTGAACGCCAGCTTCCTCTACCGATTCTGAGGTCCCTGCGCCAGCTGGAGGCCGGGGAACGGGTTCCCCGACCTTCCTGGTTCACCGCGGGGGGACGGTCTGCAGCCCATGGAGGCAGAACTCCACGAGCAGCTCAGCCTCCTGGAACGGGCTTCCGAACGGGGGGTGGTCGCCCCACAGCACCCGGTTGATGCCGGACATGGACCGGTGCCCAACGACCTGGCCGATGATCGTGATGCCGAGGAAGGCGACCTGGGCGGGGTTCAGGTCGGGCCGCAGGATGCGGAGACAGGTTGCGATGGCCTCGGCGGTCGGACCGATGTACTGGCGGAACAGGGGGTGGAGGCTGGGCCGGGGTGACCGGAACTCCTGCACCCACAGCCGGGCCCCCCACTCCTCCATGGGCTGCCGTGCGGGCGAGGCCGGTGCGCCCTGCTCGTACATGAGGTGGATCTGCTCCCGCAGCAGGCGGATGGCCCCGGCCCGGTCCTGCGGATCCAGGGTCACGGGCGGAGTGGCGGGGCCCGCCTGGCGGCCCGTGCTTTCCAGGAGGAGCTTGAACACCTCGAGGTACAGCCCCTCCTTGTTGCCGAAGTAGTGGGAGAGCAGAGACAGGGGACGCCCCGCCCGCTCCGCGATCATGCGCATGCTCGTGCCGTCGAACCCGTGATCGGCGAAGCAGGCCAGGGCAGCCAGAAGCAGGGCGGTGCGGGTGTCGGGGGTTGAGGTGTCCATGCTGGACCCCATCATATCCAGCCGTGGGTTCGGCTCTTGACCGCATCCCGCGCTGTCTCGGTGATCCCAGTCGGAGGTGGGCCGTGCTTCGCATATGGGATCGACCCATCGAGGCCGGATTCGAACTGCGTCTGGCCGCGCCAGCCGCCGGTCTCGCTCCGGCGCCACAGAGGCTCCACCTCCGCGAGGAACGAGCGGGAGCGCCCTCCGGGGGAGGGTGCGTCAGGTGGAGAGTGGCGCCTCCGCGATCCCACTCGGCCGAAGGTCAAAGGGGGTGGTGAGTGCAGGCGCCCGGGCACCCCCGGCCTGAGGTTCGAATCCTCTCGATCCGAAGGATCGAAACGCCAGAAAAAGGGGCCCGATTGGGCCCCATTTTCTGGTGTTTTGGTCGGCGCGAGAGGATTCGAACCTCCGACCCCTACCACCCCAAGGTAGTGCGCTACCAGGCTGCGCCACGCGCCGTGAACCATTGACTCTAGACCGGGTGGGGCCTCAGGTCAAGGTTTGACTGGATGGGACAGCCGTTCGTACAGGGCGCGCACAGACTTGAGGATGGGCTGGAGGTCGGAGCTCGTCCGCAGAAGCCGGGGGATCGTGGGCTTGGGCTTCACCGCGGGGGCCGCGGGAAGCTCCTCCGCGTCGAGGCCGAGATCGAGGCGCTGCACGAGGTGGCCATGGGCCAGAAGCTCCGCGCAATCGGCCACGGTGAGGCCTTCGGCCAGCCAGGCCTTGATGCGCCTCAGGCGGGGCAGTTCGTCCACATGGTAGTAGCGGAGGTTGCCCTTGCTGCGCCGGGGCTTGATGTCGGGGATGACGTCTTCCCAGTAGCGCAGGTCCTTGGGGCCGACGCCGATGAGCAGGGCGGCTTCACCGATCTTGAACCACTTCTTGTCACTCACGGCCCGCCTCCGCCGGCAGGCCCTGGCTCATCCAGTCGTGATTCGCTCCCAGTGGGGCCCCGCTCCGCAGGCTCCACTGGAGCCTGCTCCGCGACCCACCTGGTCGCGAGATCTTGAACCACGTCTTCTCGGCCATGGCGCGCCGCCTAGCTCTCCCTGGGCTCGATGCCCAGGGCCTTGAGGCGCTTGTAGAGGTTGGAGCGGTCCACGCCCACGCGCTCGGCCACGCGGGTCATGTTGCCGCTCTGGAGCTTCATCTCCCGCTGCAGGTACTGGGCCTCGAACCAGTCGCGGGCCTCCTTGAGGCTGGGGAACTCCGGGAACGAGAAGGGATCGGGTTCGGCCAGATGCCGGGCGGCCAGGGCGCCCAGGTCGCGGGGGCCGATCTCGGCGCCGCGGCCCAGGATGACGGCGCGCTCCATGAGGTTCTTCAGCTCGCGCACGTTGCCCGGCCAGTCGTGGCGCAGCAGCGTGTCCTTGGCCTCGGGGCCCAGGTGCCTGGGCGGCCGCCCGTACTGGCGGCCGATGCGGCTGATGAAGGCCTCCGCCAGCGGCAGGATGTCCTCGGGCCGCTCGCGCAGGGGCGGGATGCGCAGGGGTACCACGGCTAGCCGGAAGTACAGGTCCTCGCGGAAGCGGCCCTTGGTGATCTCGCCGGCCAGGTCCTTGTTGGTGGCGGCGATGACGCGCACGTCCACGCCCACGGCCCCACCGCCGCCCACGGGCTCCACGCGGCCCTCCTGGAGGGCGCGCAGGACCTTGGCCTGGGTCTTGAGGGACATGTCGCCGACTTCGTCGAGGAACAGCGTCCCGCCGTCGGCCTCGCGGAACTTGCCCTTCTGATCGCGGACGGCGCCCGTGAAGGCGCCCTTCTGGTGGCCGAACAGCTCGCTCTCGATGAGCTCTTCGGGGATGGCGGCGCAGTTCACCTCCACGAAGGGCGCGTCCTTGCGGGGGCTCTGCTGGTGGATGAGGCGCGCCACCTCCTCCTTGCCGCTGCCGTTCTCGCCGGTGAGCAGCACGCGGCCTTCCGTGGGGGCCACCAGGGCCACGTCGGCCATGAGCCGCTTCATGGCGGGGCTGTCCGCCAGGAAGAACCGCCCGCCCTCGACCGCGGCGTGCAGCCTCTGGTTCTCCTGCTCCAGCCGGGACTGCCGCAAGGCGTTGCCGGTCACCAGCAGCAGGCGGTCCAGATCGATGGGCTTCTCGAGGAAGTCGAAGGCGCCCAGCTTGGTGGCCTGGAGGGCCGTGTCGATGCTGGCGTGGCCGGAGATCATCACCACGGGCAGGTCGGAGCGGATCTGCTTGGCCTGCTTCAGGGTCTCCAGGCCGTCCTGGCCCGGCAGCCAGACATCGAGCAGCATGAGCTGGATGCCCTCGCCATCCGGGTTGTGGAGCAGGTCGATGGCCTGCTCGCCCCGCTCGGCCTTCACCACGTGGTAGCCCTCGTCCTTGAGGGCTTCGCCCAGGGACCGCCGGATGCCCGGCTCGTCATCCACCAGGAGGATGGTCGTGGGGACAGTCATGGCTCCATGCTGGACGCGGGGCAAGCCTTTGTCCAGCAGGGGGTTGGCTAGATTTCCGCCAGCGCCTTCTCGGCTTCCGGCAGCAGGGCCGCGGCCAGTTCCGAAGCGGCTAGGTAGTACGGATGGGCCTGCACCTGGGGCAGCTGTTCGGCCACCACCGCCGTGAAGGGGCGCAGGTGCTCCTGAATCAGGCGTTGGGCCAGTTCCACGTACCGGTCGCGCTCCGCCAGGTCGCCTTCGATCACCTGGGCCAGAAGGTAGCTGAGGCAGGAAAGCTCCAGGCCCAGGTGGTCGGGCGGGATGCCGAGATCCTCCTGGAGGCTGATGTCGGCCTCGTCGTAGATGGCCTTGAGGGGCTCCAGCACCTCGGGGGCCATGTGGTGGCCCCGGGCCTGGACGGACTCGAAGAGGTGGACCGTGTCCGAGTCCTTGGCGTGGAGGAACAGCCGGGCGTATTCCACGGGCTGGTCCTCCGCGGAGAGGGCGGACTCCGCCATCCGGCCGAGGGGAGACGCCAGGGAGGGGCTGGAGCATCCGTCCAGCAGCTGCTTCAGCCCCTCCTTGAGGTCGGCGTCGGGCTCCAGGAAGGCTTCGGCGAGGATCTGGGCGAGGTCTGCCTGGAGCGCGAGCGACATGTCGAGGTTCCTCCTGAAGCACCTAGAATCAGCGGATGGAAAGATTTACCACCAAGACACCAAGGCACCAAGAAAGACAAAGGCAATGGCAGTTCTTGGTGTCTTGGTGTCTTGGTGTCTTGGTGGTGATCCGTTGATCCTTCCCTGAAGAACCAGGATCAGCGCAGCATTCCCATCCGGTGGAAGCTGCTCACCTGGCCAGCGTAGACGAAGATGTAGCGGAGCAGGAAGCCTCCGAAGAGCACGAGGCCCGCGGCGGTCAGGGCCATGCGGCGGCTGCCGTGGAATTCGTGGCCCTTGAAGATGCTGGGGAAGAGTTCGTAGACCTCGATGGCCAGGGGCACCAGGAGGCCCAGGAAGAGGAAGAACACCCAGAAGACCACGGTGTAGGGGCCGCCGAGGATGAGGGTCAGGGCGTCCTTCACGGCCTGGGACGAGAGCTGCCCGTGGATGATGTAGGGCAGGATGATGAATAGCTCCAGGGAGATGAACACCACGTCCAGGGTGACCAGGAACTTGGTCTCGTGCTTCTCGATGGGGTTCTTCCGGTCCAGCAGCATGGCGAGCAGCAGGGCCGCAGAGCCGCTGGAGAGGGCGGAGAACAGGAACATCTGGGCCACCAGGTTGGTGTTCCAGAACGGCCGGGCCGAGACGGCGCCCAGCAGCACGCCGGTGTAGATGCCCACGCCGATGGAGAAGGGGAAGCCCACCATGGCGATCTTCTCGCGCCAGGAGGAGATGTCCACGTTCAGACGATGCACCTGCTTCCAGGTCGCGGGGATCTTGCTGAAGATCCACTTGCGCTCATCCTCCTTCAGCCAGGCGAAGAGGTAGACGAAGGCGATGAGGGTGAAGATGGTCAGCAGGTAGGAGCCGATGGACATCGGGCTCTGCCAGCGGAAGTGCAGGAACAGCTTGTAGAAGCGGTACCAGTTCCCCAGGTCGAGGATGAGCAGGCCGGAGCCGATGGCCACGGGCCAGGGGGCCAGGAGGGCGCCCATGCGGGCGACCTTGGCGTAGACGGGCTTGTCGTCGACGGTCAGGTAGTTCGCCAGGCCCGCGGCGAAGAACAGCCCCGCGGAAAGGCCACCCAGGAACAGGTAGACGACGATGAGGAGACCCCAATTGAACTCGTGCATGGCTTCCTCCTAGAGCAGGTAATAGAGTTGGGGGCCGTTGCCCGTCTGGGGTTCCTTCACGCGGTAGCGCCGCGTGGAGAGCAGCTCGTGGATCCGGGCGGTGGGGTCCTCCAGATCGCCGAAGACGCGCACCTTGGAGGGGCAGGTCTCGACGCAGGCCGGGATGTCGCCCTTGTCCACGCGGTGGCTGCAGAAGGTGCACTTGTCCACCACGCCCTCTTCCTCGTTGAAGTAGCGGGCGTCGTAGGGGCAGGCGACCATGCAGTAGCGGCAGCCGATGCATTCGTCGTAGTTCACGAGGACGATGCCGTCCTTGCGCTGCCAGGAGGCCCCGGTGGGGCACACGCGGACGCAGGAGGGATCCGCGCAGTGGTGGCACTGCTCTGGCTCGAAGTTGATGCTCAGCTTGGGGTACTCGCCCTTCCGCTCCTCGTTGATGCGGTTCCGGAAGTTGCCCACGGGAACCTGGTTCTCAGCCTTGCACGCCACGACACAGGCCTTGCAGTTGATGCATTTCCTGGAGTCGATGACGAGGGCGTAGCGCTTCTTCTTGATGGCCATGGTTCACCCTCCTCAGGCGTTCGCGACTTTGACGAAGGTTTCGTGGAAGGCCGCGTTCCCGGAGACCTTGTCCCAGGCGGTCTCGAGGATCACGGCATCGCTGGCGCCCACGTTGTAGACGAGGCTCTGCATCTTCGACTTCTTGCCGAAGCCGTGGAGCATGAACACGCAGTCCGGGCGGATCTCCTCGGTGACGCGGGCCTTGAGCTTTACGCTGCCCACGCTGCTGGTGACCGTGATGTAGCTGCCATCCTTGATCCCGAGCCGCTCAGCGGGCTTGGGATTGATCCAGAGGTCGTTCTCCTTCATGAACTCGTGCAGCCAGACGTTGTTGGACTGATTGGCGTGAGTGAAGTAGCCCACGCGGCCCAGGATGAGCCGGAACTGGTCGTTCCGGGGCTGGGGCTGGGCCGTGTAGACAGGCAGGGGGTCGTGGCCGGCCTCCTGGAGGCGCTCCGAGAAGAGCTCGATCTTGCCGCTCTTGGTGACGAAGCGGTGCTCCGGGTTCAGGGTCTTGCCATAGCTGGGCTGGCCGCTGGCGGCCCAGACGCCGTGCTTCTTCATGTGCTCGGCGGCCATGGGGATGGGCAGGTCCTTGAACTCCGCCTCGACCCACTGGTCGATGGTGTAGTCGAAGTAGTCGCTGAGGCCCAGGCGCTTGGCGAGGCCCTGGACGATCTCGAGGTTCGGCTTCGTGTCGTGGATGGGCTTGACCACCTGCTGGCGGTAGACCACGGCGGGCCAGATGCCGGGCATCACCTCCACGGGATCCGTGCGCTCCAGGTAGGCGCTCTCGGGGAAGACCACGTCCGCATACCAGGCCATGTCGCTCATCTGCACGTCGATGACGCCGATGAAGTCCATCTGCTCGATCATCTTCATGGTCTTGGCCTGGTCGGGCAGGGAGTTCATGGGGTCCTGCTTGTAGACCATCCAGCCCTTCACGGGATAGGGCTTCCCGCTGAGGACGTTCTCGCGGAGCTTGAGGTAGACGCCGTCGCCCTTGGCGGCGAGAGGGAAGGCGGTCTCGATCTCGTCCACACGGGATGCCTTGGGCTCGTCCCAGGGCATGAACAGGAACTCGCCCTTGGGGAGCTTGGAGTTGGGAACCATGCCGCCCATCTGGTCCCAGTTGCCGACGATGGCGTTGAGGATGGCCTGGGCGCGGCGCATTTGGAAGTCGTTCTGGTACCACGAGGACCGGCGGCCCGCGTAGTAGAGGGCCCGGGCGCCGGCGTCGGCGAACTCGCGGGCGATGCGGACGATGTCCGCGGCGGGGATCTCGGTCTCCTTCTCGGCCCACTCCGGCGTGTACTGCTTCACGTGCTCGGCGAGCTGGTCGAAGCCGGTGGTGTAGGTGGCGACGAAGTCCTTGCTGTGGCGGCCCTCCTTGATGATCACGTGGATCATGGCGAGGATGAAGGCCAGGTCGGAGCCGGGCTTGATGGGGTACCACTCGTCAGCCTTGGCGGCGGTGACGGTGAAGCGGGGGTCGAGGTAGACCAGCTTGGCCTTGCGCTCCATCACGCCGCCGATGAGGTCCATCGTGTCGGGCGTGATGATGCTCTCGAAGCGGTTGGCGCCGGACATGATGACGAACTTGCTGTTCAGCAGGTCGAAGCTCGGGACCGTGCCGAAGGTGGCGCTGTAGGCCAGGTTCACCGAGGCGAGGCACAGCGTCGGATGGCGCACGATGTTGGGAGAGCCGAAGGCCAGGCCCAGGTTCTTGAAGAAGACCTCCTGGAAGCCCTCGGTGGAGGACCAGAGGGTGCCCTGCGGACCGTACTTGTCCTTCACCTCGGACAGCTTCTTGGCCGCGAAGTCGAAGGCCTCGTCCCAGCTCACGGGCTTCCACTTGCCCTCGCCGCGGGCGCCCACGCGGATCATGGGCTGCTTGATGCGGTCGGGATCGTAGACCTGCTTGATGGCCGCGTTGCCGCGGGCGCACAGCATGTCGCGGGACTTGGGGTTCTCGGGGTTGGGGTTCAGCTTCTTGACGAAGCCGCCCTCGACCACGGCAATGGCCGAACACTTGTTCGGGCACAACTCGCAGGTCGTCGGGATCTCCTTCGTTTCTGCGGCGGAGCTGCGCCCCTTCTTGAAGTATCTGAGGCATCCCACCTGTGTGGCGGCGACGGCCCCCGCGGTGGCGCCCGCGCTTTTCAGGAACAGCCGGCGATCCATGCGAATCGTTCCCATCGTGGTCTCCCTGGTGATGCGAGGAAGGGTGGTGGAGGACGGGCCGGAGGGTCGCCCCCCCGGCCCGCGGTTTCAGGTCTCTAGAACGTCACTTCAATGGCGGCGTAGGTGTTCTTCACCCGGGCCGGGAAGCTGTACTGGAGCATGGGGTTCTTGCTCAGGTCGTAGGCGTCTTCCCAGCTCTGGCCAGGCATGGCGCCGGGGCCGATCTGCCAGCCGCTGAAGGCGTGGCTGTACTTGTAGTCCAGGTAGCCCAGGCGGAGGGCGGCGTTCTTGGCGAAGCGCCAGTGGATGTAGCCTTCCCACACGTCGCCGCGCGTGCCCAGCTTCTCGCTGTACTCGCCGGTGGCGGGGTTGTAGGTGAACCAGCGCGGCGAGCCGTGATTGAACTCGACGCCGATCCCGAGCTTCTCGGTGGGATCCCAGCGCATGCCGGCGTAGTAGGCCGTGGCGGTGTGGCTGTGATCGGGATCGCCCATGAGGCCGCCGAAGCCGGCGAGCTGCTGGGTGCCGGTGGGGTATCCGGGAGGCATCACGGCCGGGAAGTCCCAGTAGGCGCCGTACTGCGACACCTTGCCGTTCGGATGGCTCTTGATGTAGCCGCCGCTCAGGAAGTAGGTGAACTGGTCGCCCACCTTGTGCTTCCAGGTCATGGTCC
The DNA here is from genome assembly GCF_022808885.1 of Geothrix alkalitolerans. Taxonomy (NCBI): domain Bacteria; kingdom Pseudomonadati; phylum Acidobacteriota; class Holophagae; order Holophagales; family Holophagaceae; genus Geothrix; species Geothrix alkalitolerans. The sequence continues at coordinate 401,101 of NZ_JAKZLE010000001.1, forward strand.
ACTGGTCCATGTCCCCGAGGTTGTTGGTGGCGGTCACGTACTGGCTGGCGGGCATGCCGCCGATCCCGGGCATGGCGGGGATCGGGAAGTTGTTCAGGCTGCCGTACGGGATGTCCATCATGTTCCCGAAGCGGTTGTAGCCCAGGTAGAAGTTGGCGCTCTGGACGCTCTCGCCGATCTGGAACAGCAGGGGCATGTCGAACATGGCACCGAGGACGGTGGTGTCCTTCAGGGGGCCGATGCTGGCGACCTGCATGGAGGCGATCTGCATGTTCGGCTGGCCGGTGGTGGTGTTGATGTCCACGTTGGTGAAGTTGAAGCCCACGGGGGCCGCGTTGGTCTTCACCAGGCCGCCGCCGCCGAAGCCGGACTCGTAGCCCACGCCGTAGCAGATGCCGAGCAGGGTGCCTTCGGGCAGGCCGAGCTTCTCGAGCTGGAACTTCCAGCCGAGACCGTCGATGGTGGCGTTCACGGCCAGGGCCTGGGGCGTGGCCTGGCGCTCGCCGCCCTCGCGGACTTCGAACGGCGGGCCATCCGTGGTGTTCTGGCGACCGATGGACAGGATGCTGGCGAGCGAGTTGAAGTGGTAGACCAGGCTGGCGCGCTCGACGCGCAGCACGTCAGTGCTGGGGATCTTGCCGGAGTTGAAGGAGTTCGCGACGGTGTTCGGTGAGCCGTTGAAGGTCGGCACGTCAGCGCCGCCGTGGACCTTGTACATCACGAGGCGGCCCATGATCTTGGCGTTCTCGTTGATGGTGATGCCCATCTTCAGGCGCAGACGGGTGGACCACTGGACGGAGTTGCTCCAGTCCTGATCGGGGACCTGCTGCGTCAGCGGCATGGGCATGCCCGTGGCAGGGTTCTGGGCGAAGCCCATGAAGGCCTGGTAGGGCTTGAAGTGCCAGGTGGTGCTGTCGAAGCGGGTGCGAAGATCGCCGCCCCACTGGATGTTGTCGCCGGCGACCTTGGTCTCGACCTTGGTCAGGCGGGTGTCCACTTCCTGTGCGGCGGCGGCCTTCTCTTCGACGGCCTTGAGCTGGACCTTCAACTGCTCGATCTGCTTCTGCAGGTCCTGGGCGGACTGGGCGCTGAGGGCCGCGGGCGCCAGCATGGCGACCAGGGCGAGCGCGATTCTGGAATTCATGACGTATGCCTCCGGGGTGAGGGGTTCAAGGGCAGGGGTTCGGATGCGAGGCTGGGATCAGCCGCCGCAGGTTTCGGGCTGAGGGGAATCGGAGGCGTGGTTCACGAGGAAGGTCTGGATGTCCTTGACCTGCTCGGGCTTCACGACGGAGTCGATCTTCTCGGCGCCCTTCTTGTGCTTGCCGGCGGCGAAGTAGGCCTTCCACTGGGCCTGGGTCTTGGAGAGGGGGGTGATCTCCTTGGCGGCGCTTCCGGGGGTGTGGCAGGACTTGCAGGTCTTCTTGAAGAAGAATTTGCCCTTGGTGTCGCTGCCGCCCTGAGCGGCGAGGGGCACCGTGAGTGCCGCGAGCACGGCGAGGAGCTTCAGGGTGTTCCGCATGGAGCACGTCCTTTCTGGGGTGGGTGAGAAAGGGATGGCGCCCGGCCAGGCAGGCCGAAGGCACTGGATCCCGGGGATCCTGTGGGAGCTTGTTACGGGCGCGGATGAGAGCGCCGCTGAATAGAGGATGAATGGGTGGATAACGAGGTCAAGTTGTTCGTGACCATGGTCACCAATAATTAAATAACCACCAAGTAATTTGAATGAAAACCTTCGATTGGCATGGATCTGGAACCTGGCCATAGACGCTGGAATGGACTGTTATCTTGAGGGTTGCGAGGTTCTCCATGGACGCACCCCGATCCCTCCCCACCCCCGAGCAGGACGCCGCGGTGACCCCGGTGATGGGACCCTCGCTGAAGCGGCAGGTGCTGGTCTGCACCGCCAAGAGCTGCACGGCCAATGGCTCCGAGGCGGTCCTGGAGGCCTTCAAGGCCCACCTCATCGAGGAGAAGCTGCTGTTCTACAAGGGGAACCGTGAAGGTGAGGTGCAGTGCATCCACTGCGGCTCCGTGGGCTTCTGCGCCATCGGCCCGGCGGTGCTGGTGTACCCGGACGGCATCTGGTACGCCCACGTCACGCCCGAGGACGTGCCCGAGATCATCGAGAGTCACCTCAAGGGCGGCGTGCCCGTGGAGCGTCTGGTGCGCAAGCGCCTGGGCTGAGCTTTCCGCGGTCACCAGCCACCAGCCACCAGCCTTAGCCCTGGTCCTGGCCCTCATCCTCGAAGGCGCGCCGCTCTTCCGGCGTATCCACGTCCAGCCACTCGGGGCCCTCGGCGGGCAGGACCAGGTGCGGCAGGGATTCTGCCAGGGCCATGAGCGAGCGGGACGTCGCGTCGGCGATGGCCGGGCGAAGCGCGGTGGCGATCCAGCCGCCCAGGGGCTGGAGGTGGCCCCGGTGGCGCGCCATCACCCAGTGGAGGACCTGGGGATCGGCGGCCTCGGCGCGGTGGGCCCAGTCCTCCAGGCGCTCCGGCGTCCAGCGCACCTGGTCGCAGGCCAGCACCCACCAGCGGCGGGCAGCGGGCGCCGCGAGGGCCGCCCAGGCCTGCAGTGCCCGGGCAGGTCCCTCACGGGGATCGTCGATCACCGGCAACCCGGGACGGTCGGGCAGGGGCTCTCCCAGCACCTGGACGGGCGCCCCCGGGAACACGGCCTCGAAGACCTGGACGAGGCGCGCCCCCCAGGAGCCGCCGGCCGGGTGCGCCAGGGTGTGCTTGGCCTCGCCCATCCTGCGGCCCTGGCCGCCGCTCAGAAGCAGCAGGCCGGCGCGCGGGGAGCTCATCCACCCACCTGCCACATGCCACTCGATAGGACCGGGGCCTCCCCGCGGCGCATGGGGTGGCAATCCAGCTTCTCGGTGAGGGCCTGGCGGACGAGGCGTGCGAGATCCTCGTGCGAGGCGTGGTTCCGCAGGGGCTCCAGGAGATCCACGGGCTTGTTCCCGAAGAGGCAGGCCTTCAGTTCGCCGCGGCTGGTGAGCCGAACGCGGTTGCAGCGGTCGCAGAAGTCCGCGCTGAGGGTCGAGATGACGCCGACCTTGCCTTCACTCCCCGCCAGCTTGAAGATCCGCGCAGGGCCTTCCTCCAGGCCCACCACCGGCTCTTCCTCCAGGGAGGTCCCGAGGCCTTCCTGGGCGATGCGCAGGATCTCGCCGGCGGGCATGAACTGGTCGCGCCCCCAGCCATTGTCCTGGTAGGGCATGAACTCGATGAAGCGCACCTGGATGCCCTCCGTCTGGGCCAGCCGGGCGAGGGGGACGATCTGGTCTTCGTTCCAGCCCTTCAGGACCACCGCGTTCAGCTTGGTTTTGAGGCCGGCGGACCGGGCCGCCTCGATCCCCGCCAGCACGCGGGACAGGCCATCCTTGCGGGTGAGGCGCTCGAAGGAGCCGCGCTCCGCGGCGTCCAGGCTCACGTTCACCCCGCACAGGCCGGCGTCCCGGAGGCCCCTGGCCCGGCGGGCCAGGTGGATGCCGTTGGTGGTGAGGTGCACCCGGCCCTCCACCTCGGGGCTGATGCCCGCGACGATGGTCTCCAGATCCCGGCGCATCAGGGGCTCGCCGCCCGTGAGACGCACCTTCCGGATGCCCAGGCTGGTGAAGACCTGGGCGATCTGCACCAGCTCGTTCCGGCTCATGGCCGGGGGTTCGGCGCGCTCCTGGGCTCCGGTTCTCGGCTTGCAGTAGACGCAGGCCAGGTTGCACTGCTCGGTCACCGAGATCCGCAGGTAGGTGATGGCCCGGCCGAGGCCGTCCTTGAGGCCGTCCTTCAGCCTGAGCATCCGGGGGGGCTGGCTGTTCATCGGCATGGGGAAAGAGGGGGGCACAAAGTCTCCGGGTCCACTCAGGATGCTCGGAACGGCCCGGACGTGCCTGGGGTTTATGCCCTCGGTCACAGGGATCAGGCTTCCTGCAGCGGGAGCTCCACCATGAAGCGGGCACCCCGGCCGGGTTCGCTGTCGATCTTCATCTCCCCCAGGTGCGCGTCGATGAGGCTGCGGCAGATGAAGAGGCCGAGCCCCCATCCATGGGCGGCATCGCCGGCCTGGGTCTGCCGGAAGGGCATGAGCAGCTCCTCGACCTTCGAGACATCCAGCCCGCGCCCGGTGTCCCAGACCTCGAGGCGCCAGATCCGGGCCTCCCAGTCCACCGAGGACCTGACGCCCACCTCGCCTCCGGACGGCGTGAACTTCAGGGCGTTCTCGAAGAGGTTCAGGAGGATCTGGTGGAGGGTGGCCGTATCGGCGAGGATGTGCGCCCTCCCTGCGTCCGGGGAGACCTCGAGGTGGAAGGTGAGACCCCTGGCCTCGGCCTTCAGCCGAAGCACGTCCTCGAAACCCTCGGTGACCTCGGCGGGGACGGTGGGCACCAGCTTGAGGCTCTGCAGCAGCGCCTCCGAGCGGCTCTGATCCAGGAGGTTCCGCAGGAGCGTCTCGATGCGGTTCGCCTCCCGCTCCATCACGTCGAGCAGGTTCAGGTTGGCGCGGGGAATCAGCTCGCGCAGGCGGTCCAGGGTGAGGAGGATGGTGGTGAGGGGCGAGCGGAGGTCGTGCGTGACCATGTCCAGCAGCTTCAGCCGGCTTTCGAGGCTGCGCTTGATCTGCTGGTGGGCGTGCTCCAGGGCGCGGTTCTGCCGGTCCAGCATGAGAGTCCGGTTCTCGATGGTCTCCTCGAGCTCGCGGGAACGCATGGCGAGGCTGTGGCCGCGCCACCAGAGCACCCAGGCGAGCAGGCCGATCAGGGCCAGGGCGATCAGCCCGCGCATCAGCCAGCGCTCGTACCAGGCAGGACGGACTTCGATGGAGACGGGCGCCGCCTCGGCCCAGGTCACGCCATCGCTGGAGGCGCGCAGGTAGAACTCGTAGTGGCCCGCCCGGAGGTTCCGGTACTGGAGCGTGAGGCCCTGGTTCACGGGCTGCCAGCCGTCGTCCACGCCCTGGAGGCAGGCCTGGTAGTGGAGCTGGGAGGGCACCAGCGGGTCGCCGGTGTCGAAGCTGAGGTCCAGGTAATCCGGGCGCGGCGGAACGGTCGCCTTGTCGGGAAGCGCCTGGGAACCTCCGGGCCACCGCACATCGAGAAGGGTGGGCGGCCGCAGGGGCGTGTTGTGGAACGCCAGGGCGTCCTGCAGGATGCAGACGCCCCCGATCATGCCGATCCACAGGCGGCCCTTGGAATCCAGCAGGAAGCCGTCGTGGTTGGTCTCTTCGGAGATCAGGCCCTGGCTGCGGCTCAGGTGGTGGAGGTTCCGGCCCTCCAGCAGCGTCACGCCCTTGTTGTGGCCGAAGGCCATGTGCCCGCGTCCCACGTCGGCGATGAAATTGATCCCTTCGTCCGGCAGGCCCTCGTTGAGCCCGAAGGTCGTCCACTGGTCATCCCGCCACAGGTGGAGGCCTTTCATGGTTCCGATCCAGAGCCGCCCCCGGGAATCGACGGCCATGGCCGTCACGGTGGAACTGGCGAAGGGCGCGTACGGGAAGGCCCGCTGGAGCTTCCCGCCAACGAGTTCCCACAGCCCGTAGCCCGTGGCCAGCAGGAGGCGGCCCTGGTAGCGCAGGATGTTCGAGACGGTCTCGTTGCCGGCCTCGGGGGGCAGGCGGTGGTGGGCCAGCAGGCGTCCCTGGCCATCCAGCACGAACAGGCCCTGGTCGGTGCCCGCCAGGATGCCGGTGCCGCTCCGCACCAGGGTCAGCACCGCCGCCTTGGACATTTGCGCCGGGCCGGCGGGCGATACCCGGCCGTCCTTCCAGCGGGCGAGGCCACGATCGGTTCCCACCCAGGCGCCGCCGGCGCCATCGGCGAGCATGCCCCAGGTCTCGGTGGCGGGCAGGCCGTCGCGCTGGGTCCAGTGGGCGGTGATGTTGCGGCCATCCTCGACCAGGTAGACGCCGGTGCTGGCGGCGAGGAGGTACCTCTGGGGATCGAGCTCGAGGATGCCCGAGACCGCGGCCAGATCCTTGCCCAGGATCACGCCGGAACTGTCGATGGTCAGCAGCTCCGGCAGCGCCTGGGCCGCCAGCCCGTCGCCATCGGAACCGACCCAGAGCACGCCCCGGTGATCGCGCATGGCGACGAAGATCCGGTCCCGGGGAAGGCCGCTGTCGGAGGTGAGGATGCGGGTGCGCCCGTCGGGTTCCCGCACCAGCACGCCATCGCCGCCCAGGGAGATCTGGAATCCCTCGCCCTGGGCATTGAACCGGAGGCTGACCATCCGGGGAACGCGGGGAAGACCGGACAGCGGCTCGTTCACCCACCGGCCACGGTCCATGCGGAGCAGCGCGCCGTCGAGCAGCACCCAGGCCTGTCCGCGAGCATCCACCTGGAGGTCGCGAATCCGGCCGCCCGGATGCTTGGGGGACAGGGAATACATGCGAAGGCCCTGGGAATCCCAGCGAGCCACCTCGCCATCCTTGCCGAGGATCCAGATGCCCTTGGACCGGTCCCTCGCCAGGCGCCGGATCGGGCCGCCGGGCCAGGGGGCCGGCAGCTGGACGCGAAGGAACCTCCCCTCCTCCAGCCGGAACAGGCCCTGCCGGTTGCCTACCAGAACCCGATCCTGGTCATCCAGGCCGAGGGTCAGGCCCTCGAAGACGCCTTCTCCTTCGGCCAGACCGTAGTTGAGGACCGTGTCCCCGCGGATCTCGGAGACCCCTTCCTGGCTGCCCACCCAGATGCTTCCGGAGGGAGATTCCAGGAGGGCGTAGATGAAGAGGGCCTTGAGTCCCTGGGGAGCGGCGAACGTCCGGAAGCCCGAGGCGCCCAGGCGTGCGACGCCGCCGGTGTTGGTGCCCACCCAAAGGAAGCCGTGCTGATCCTCGACCAGCGCGGTCACTTGACTCTGCGGCAGGCCATCCCGCAGCCCGAAACGCCGGAACGCAGGCTGCTGTCCCGCCAGGGGCAGGATGGCTCCGACCAGTCCCAGCCAGAGCCAGGCGAAGAATACGAGGGATGTTGAGCGCATGAAACCGAGGTCAATGGAATCATCGGCGCGGAAGCGCGCAACGTGATTCTTGGATGGCATGGGACTATGAAAGCATGCTTGTGGACGCCCATTGCCATCTCACGGGAACCTACCTGGCTGAGGGCCAGGTGGAGGCCACCCTGGCACGAGCACGCGCAGAGGGGGTGACTGGCTTCATCGCCGTTGGCACCGATTTGGAGGATTCCCGCGCGGTGCTTGACCTTGCGCGGCGCCTTCCAGGCGTCCAGGCAAGCCTGGGTGTGCATCCCCATGAGGCCAAGACGTGGTCTCAGGATACAGAACCCGCCCTGAAGGCCCTGGCGGCTGACCCCGCCGTGCGCTTCGTGGGCGAGACGGGCCTGGACTGGCATTACGATCTGAGCCCGAGGGACGAGCAGGAGGCGGTGTTCCGCGCCCAGATCCGCCTGGCGAAGGCGCTTCGGAAACCCCTCATGATCCACACCCGCTCCGCTCCCGAAGCCACGCTGAGGATCCTGGAAGAGGAGGGCGCCGACGCCGTCCGGGGCATCATCCACTGCTTCAGCGAGGACCGGCCCTTCGCCGCGAAGGCCCTGGACCTGGGCTTCTTCCTTAGCTTTTCAGGCATCGCCACGTTCAAGAAGGCCGAGGCGGTGCGGGACGTGGCGGCCTGGGCCCCCGCGGATCGCATCCTGGTGGAGACGGACGCGCCCTTCCTGGCGCCGGTCCCCTACCGGGGCAAGCCGAACGAACCGGGTTTCGTGCGGTACACCGCCGAGGCCGTGGCCGGCCTGCGGGGGATCTCCTCCCTGAAGCTGGCTGAACTGACCACCCGAAACCTGGAGGCCCTGTGCGGCTGGGCGCCCTCTTCCTGACCGGGGCGGCGCTGGCCGCCGCCACCCCCCAGCTTCCCCCCGCTGCCGCCCAGGGAGCGCAGGGCCGCCCTCGCCTGCCCTGGGAGCAGGCCTCCCCCCTCGCCTGGCAGGCGGAACGCTGGGCGCCGCCGGCGGAGGTGCCGGGCGTTCCTGCGGCTTCGCAGGGGCCCATGACCGTGCACCTGAGCGGAGATGGCACCCTGCGGGTCAGCGACGCCCGGGGCCTGATCCTTCTGCAGGCGGGGCTGCCGGGCCGGCCCCTGCGGGCCTGGCGGGACGGCGGCGTGCCGCTCGCCTCGGCCTGGGGCGTCTGGAGTTTCCCCACGGATTCGCCCCTCACACAGGGGCTGGGCGGGCTCCGCTGGGCCGCCGATGATTTCCGCCCCTTCCTGCGGGGCCTGCTCTGGGTGCTGGAGGATGGCGAAGGCTTCCTGACCGTGGTGCATCCCGCCACGGCCCGGGTGGTCCATCTGCCCCTGCCGCCGGGCCGCGACCTGCGGATCCGCTTCCTCCCGGATCGCCTCGAAGTGGCCGCTGGAGATGTGGAAAAGGGCGCACCCCGCCAGTGGTCCATCCCCTGGATGGGCCTGCTGCCGAGGCTGGCCGCCCTGGGCCCCCATGCCGAAGCCCCCAAGCTGGGCACGGCCCTCGCCCCTTTCCCCAAGGACTGAAAGAATGGAAGGGCCTAGGGTTTCCAAACTGGCACGACCCTGGCTCAGTAGCCCCCGGAACCGACCCTATGGGCGTCGGCATCCAATCCAGCGGAGGTCCCATGAACGCGTCCTTCACCCATTCACGTTACGCCGCGGCCCTGTTGCTTCCCGCTGCCCTCCTCAGCGCCGCTCCCCAGGCCGCCAATCAGAACCCGGCGGACGATGACACCTACCAGGGCGAGGCTCCAGAGCGCTATGCCATGGTTCGGGCCCTGGAGGGCGAAGTCCGCATCCGCAAGGGCGACGTGGACGAGGCCCTGAGCCGCGGCACACCCGTCGGAGAGGGCGATGTCGTGGAAAGCCGCGGTCGTGGCGTTCTGCAACTGGGCGATGGCACCCGGATCGCCTTCGGCGGCGCCACCCGGTTCACCGTCGCGGCCCTCTTCACCGACCGGAAGGGCGAGAAGCAAGTCCTGCTGCGCCTGGACTACGGCCGGATGAGGGTGCTGCTGGGCGGCCATTCCGATGCGCGATTCCGGGTGGACACGCCTTCGGGCACGGCCACCTGCTTCGACAGCGGCTCCTTCACCATCGAGGCCGAGCGTGACAAGGTGGTGCGGCTCAAGGTCCACAGCGGCCGCGTCTCCTTCGCCAACGAGCGGGACGAGAACCGGATCGCCGCCGGCGAGCGCCTCACCGTCTACAGCCCCCAGGACCGCCTGGACCGCATTCGCGACTTCAACACCTACGATGGCGACGACTTCGACCGCTGGAGCGAGCGGGCCGTGGTCATCCGGCGCGGCGAAAGCTGGGACCGGGTGCCCCCGGAGATCCGCTACTACGCAGACGAGCTGGACGACCATGGCCGCTGGGTCCACTCCGACGAGTTCGGCTGGGTCTGGCAGCCGGCCGGCGTGGCCGAAGACTGGCGTCCCTACTACGACGGCCGCTGGGCGCCCTACTCCGGCGGCATGACCTGGGTCTCCGACGAGCCCTGGGCCTATGTGGCCTACCACCACGGCCGCTGGCACTGGAGCCTCGGCGTGGGCTGGTGCTGGATCCCCGGCATCTACTACAGCCCCGCCTGGGTGGCCTGGAACTACACGCCCGGCTACTACGGCTGGGCGCCCCTGGGCTACTACAACACCCCCTGCCATTGGGGTTATGGCGCCTGGGGCGGCGGCTACGCCTGGAACGTGGTGTCCGTGAACTACATCAATGTCGTGAACGTCCGCGGGCGCATCTACTCCGACGCCAATGTCCTCCGGACCTTCAACGGTCCCACCGGCAGCACCACCTGGACCGGCGGCGGCCGCGACCTGACCCCTCCCTGGCGCCGCTCTCCGCTGGTGGTCTCGCCGACCGAGTTCCGCAACCCGTCCCAGATCCAGCCGGTCTTCCAGCGCGACGTGAACCGCCAGCGCCTCGCGGCCTATGAGCGCCAGGCCCAGGCCGCCACCGGCCGGACCATCATCCGCCGGGAACTCCCCCCCGCCGCGGCCGGAGCCAGGCCCGGCACCCCCGGGACGCCGGGAGCAGCCGTCACCCGCGTGCCCTTCGAGGATCGCGGCCGGAGGGTCCAGCAGGGGGCCGATCGTCCCGCCGCCTCTCCCCGCGGACGGGGCTTCGAGGACCGGCCGAGGGACCGCGCGCGCGAGCTGCCCGCGACCCAGGACCGCAAGGCTGAACCCGCTCCCCGGGAACGCGGCGCGGATTCCCGCGGACGCATCGAGGATCGGCGCCAGGAGTCCGTCACGCGGGAACGCCCCGTGGAGCCCCGGTCCCGCGTGGAGGAACGGCGCCAGGAACCCCAGCCCCGGGAGTCCCAGCCTCGGGAGTCCCAGCCCCGGGAGTCCCAGCCCCGGGAACGCGGCTATGAGTCCCGGCCTTCCGCCCCGGACCGACGCCCGGAAGTCGCCCCCCGGGAGCGCCCCGTGGAGCCGCGGCAGCGGATCGAGCGCGAAGAGCGCCGCCCGGACCCTTCGCCTCGGCCCACAGAGCGGGAATACCGCCCCGCGCCGCGGGTCGATCCGCCCCGCGAAGAGCGCCGAGAGTCGGCTCCCGAGTCCCGACCCACCCAGGCGCCCTCCCGGCCCTCCGGCGGTGAAGGACGGGGTGGCGGCCGCGAGATCCGGCGCTGAACGGATTCCCTGAATGCAGAATGGGCCCCGGCGGGGCCCATTCCGTGTCTGCCGTCACGCAGGATCAGATCACTTCGACGGGGTAGCAGCCCTTCTGGATCAGTTCCGAGGCGATGCGGCCGCGCAGGCGGGCGCTGCTGGTGGGGTGGAACTCGGTGAAGGCCTTCACGCCGGCCAGGGCGTGGCGCAGGGCCTCGCCCTCGACCACGTCCGCGCAGAGCATGCGGGCGTCGCCGTGGACCTTGTGCCAGCTCTCGTTCACGTAGAGCTCGGTCATGTCGCGGGCGATCTGGGCCCAGCGGTGGCCGGACTCCACCATGCGCTCGGCGCGCACCACGGCGCTCTCCATGGCGTAGATCTCCATGAGCATGTTGCTCATGCGGGCCATGACCTCCTGGTTGTCCACGAGCTTCTGGCCCAGCACCTGCACCGCCAGGCCCGCGGCCAGCATGCACTGGCGCTTGCTGAGCTCCACGCCGTGCTTCAGGCGGGCCAGGGGCCCGGTAAAGCTCTCGGCCTTGATCGGGTTGGAGATCTCCTTGGCCACCTGCTGGCCGAACTGCATGAGCGGCAGCTCGCCCTTCATGGCGCGCTTCAGCAGCGTGCCGGCGATGAGGAGGCGGTTGATCTCGTTGGTGCCCTCGAAGATGCGGTTGATGCGGCAGTCGCGCTGGGCCTTCTCGGGCGGGTACTCGGCGCTGAAGCCGTAGCCGCCGAAGGCCTGCACGGCCTCGTCCGCCACGTTGAACAGGGCCTCGCTGGCCCACACCTTCGAGATGCTGCACTCGATGGCGTACTCGTCGATGGCGGCCATCTTGTCGGCGCCGGCCGTGGGGCTGTCCCAGCTGGTGGCGTGGAGGGCGTCGTCGAGGTAGCCGATGGTGCGGAAGTTCAGGGCCTCGGCCACGAAGATCTTGGTGGCCATGTCGGCAAGCTTCTGCTGGATGAGCCCGAAGGAGTTGATCGGCTTGCCGAACTGCTGGCGCTCGCCGGTGTACTTGATCGTGTATTCCAGGATGCGCTTCATGCCGCCCTGGCTGCCCACGCCCAGCTTGAACCGGCCGATGTTCAGGATGCCGAAGGCGATCTTGTGGCCCTTGCCGATCTCGCCCAGCAGGCGGTCCTTGGGGATGCGGCAGTTCTCCAGGATGACGGTCCGGGTGGAGCTGCCCTTGATGCCCATCTTCTTCTCTTCGGCGCCGGTGCTGACGCCGGGATCCGTCTTCTCGACGATGAAGGCGCTGAAGTCCTTGCCGTCCACCTTGGCGAAGATCACGAAGACATCGGCGAAGCCGGCGTTGGTGATCCACATCTTGGTGCCGTTCAGCACCCAGGTGTCCCCGTCCAGCACGGCCGTGGCCTTCGCGCCGAGCGCGTCGGAGCCGCTGCCGGCTTCCGTCAGCGCGTAGGCGGCCAGCCACTCGCCCGTGGCCAGCTTGGGCAGGTAGGCCTTCTTCTGGGCCTCGGTGCCGAAGTAGACGATGGGCAGGGTGCCGATGCCGGTGTTGGCGCTGTAGCTCACGGCGAAGCTGCCCTGCTTGCTCATCTCCTCGAGCACGAGCATGGCCGTGCGCTTGTCCACGTCCATGCCTTCGTAGGCCTCGGGGATCTCCAGGCCCAGGAGGCCCAGCTCGCCGGCCTTCTTCATGAGCTCGATGGTGAGGGGGAGGTCGAGCTTGTCGATGGCCTCGTCCTTGGGGATGACCTCGCCTTCGATGAAGTCCCGGGCGGCCCGGGCGAACTCCTTGGCGTCATCGCCGAACTCCTCGGCGGTGAACTGGGGCAGCGCCCCGATGGGGGTCAGCAGGAAACTGCCTCCCTTGACCTGCTCTGCAGCGGCGGTGCTCATCTCTGTCCTCCAGATTGGGTAGGGATCACGATGGGGGTCCGCGTGGCTCTTGGCTAGCCTCTACCTTCGGTCAACGCCCTCCGGGGGGACCGGCTGCTCGCTCTGCTCGCGAGTCCCCCCGGCCCCCCGTGCCGACACCAGGCTGAGCCTGACGCCGGCACCGCGGGACATACCTCCGGTAGGTCTCCTCTCTGGTTCAATGGAATGACCCCAGGAGGTTGAATGCCGGAAGGCCGTCACGTGCAGCAGATGTTTTCGGCCATCGCCGGGAAGTACGACCTCCTGAACCATGTGCTCTCGGGCGGTGTGGACTTCTGGTGGTGGTGGCGCATGGCCCGCCGCGCCGGGGCCGCGCCCGGGAAGCGCTTCCTGGACGTGGCCGCGGGCACCGGGGATTCCAGCGTGGCCCTGGCCCGCCGCGGCGCCGAGGTGGTGAGCACGGACTTCACCCACGCCATGCTGCGCCTGGGGCCGGCCAAGTTCCAGCGCAAGGGCCTGGCGGACCGCATCTGGGCCTCCAGCGACGCGGATGCCCAGCGGCTGCCCTTCAAGGACGCCACCTTCGACGGCATCACCATCTGCTACGGCATCCGCAACGTGGAGGCGCGGCCCCTGGCCTATGCGGAGTTCCTGCGGGTGCTGAAGCCCGGCGGCCAGCTCACCATCCTGGAGTTCAGCACTCCGGTGGTTCCGGGCCTGAAGGCGCTCTATGACTGGTACAGCCTCCGGGTGCTGCCCCGCATCGGCGCATGGATCAGCGGCGACGCCTCGGCCTACACCTACCTTCCCGAGAGCATCCGGGGCTTCCCGGATCAGCGGGCCCTGGCCTCCGAGCTAGGGACTGCGGGGTTCCGCGAGGTCGGCTGGACGAACCTCACGGGCGGCATCGCCGCCCTGCACACCGGGATCAAGTAGCTGATTGGCCGGCCGATCAGCCGATGGGATACCGCCCCTGATCCATGAGGGCCAGGGCGATGCGGTTCCGCAAGACGGAGAGCGGCGCCGGGGCCGGGGCGCGCATGGCCAGCAGCTCGTCCATGAGGGCGTCCAGGGCTGCTCCGGCGGCCAGCTCGCCGGCCAGCATGCGGGCCTCGGACTGAACCCGGTTCCAGGCCTCCTGAGCGTAGACCTCGGCCAGGTCCCGGGCCAGGGCGGCCCAGCGGTGGCCGCTGGCGGCCATCTTCCCGGCGCGCACGGCGGCGGACTCCATGGCGTAGAGCTCCAGAAGGAGGTTGCTGATGTGGGCCGCGGCCTCCTGGTTGTCGAGGATCTTCGGTCCGTGCTCCGCCTGGGCGCGGGCGATCACGCGGAGAGCGCGGGCCTTGGCCAGGGCCACGGTGGCCAGCAGGCCGTCCTCCGGCACCTGGGCGGGGGCCGTCCCAGCCTCCACCAGGGGCAGGCCGTCCGTGCCGCTGCAGCGCTTGAGGAAGGTCTGGGCGATGAGCAGACGGTTGATTTCGTTGGTGCCCTCGAAGATGCGGTTGATGCGGCAGTCGCGGTAGATCTTCTCGGCCGGGTACTCGGCGCTGAAGCCGGCGCCGCCGAAGGTCTGCAGGGCGTCGTCGGCGGTGGCGAAGAGGGCCTCGCTGCCCCACACCTTGGCCATGGAGGCTTCCATGGCGTACTCCTCGATGGCCTTCATCTTGTCGGCGCCGCCGGTCTCGCTCTCCCAGCTCGTGTGGCCCAGGGCCTCGTCCAGGTAGCCGATGGTGCGGAAGTTCATGCTCTCGCCCACGAAGATCCGCACGGCCATGTTGGCCAGCTTCTGCTGGATGAGGCCGAAGGCCGTGAGGGGTTTGCCGAACTGGGTGCGCTCTCCGGCGTACTTCAGGGTGTATTCGAGCACGCGCTTGCCGGCCCCGGCGGAGCTGGCGCCCAGCTTGAAGCGGCCCACGTTCAGGATGCCGAAGGCGATGCGGGCGCCCTTGCCCTTGCCGCCCAGGATCCGGTCCTCGGGGATGCGGCAATTGTCGAGGATGACCGTGCGGGTGGAGCTTCCCTTGATCCCGAGCTTCTTCTCCTCGGCACCGGTGCTCACGCCAGGATCGGTGCGCTCCACGATGAACGCGCTGAGGTGGGTGCCGTTGACCTTGGCGAAGACCACGAAGACATCCGCAAAGCCGGCGTTGGTGATCCAGGCCTTGGTTCCGTTCAGCACCCAGTGGCCGTCCTCCAGCACGGCGGTGGCCTTGGCGCCCAGCGCGTCGGAGCCGCTGCCGGCCTCGGTCAGGGCGTAGGCCGCCACCCACTCGCCGCTGGCGAGCTTCGGCAGGTACTTCGCCTTCTGCGCGTGGTTCCCGAAGTAGACGATGGGCAGGGTGCCGATGCTGGTGTGGGCGCCGTAGCTGGTGGAGAAGCTGGCCTGCTTGGCCATCTCCTCCAGCACCAGGAGGGCGGTCTTCTTCTCCAGGTCCAGGCCCCCGTAGGCCTCGGGGATCTCGATGCCCAGGATGCCCAGCTCGCCAGCCTTGCGCAGCAGCTCGCGGTTCAGGTCGAGGTCGAGATGGTCGATCGACTCGTCCCGGGGCATGACTTCGCCGCTGACGAAGTCGCGGGCGGCCTCGGCGATGGCGAGCGCCTCCTCGCTGCTCTCCTCGGGCGTGAACTGGGGCAGGGCGCCCGCGGGGTGGAACATGAAGCTGGCGCCGCGCACGGACAGGATGCTGGTCTCGGCCATAACGGACCTCCCGACCTCCTGATCATCTACCCGGAGTCAGGCTCCCTCCAGAGGGGAGTGGGGGACCTGGGTCACATTCTGGCTAAAGCAGCCGTTTCTGGCCCTTGGGGTGGCTCAGGACGACCTCCTTGACCCGGTGGATCCAGCCCGGCCGGTCCTTGGGATCCAGGCGCTCGAAGGGGATGGACCGTTCCTCCAGGAGCTTGTCCACCAGCTTGTCGATGGCCTCGGCGAAGAAGGTGTCCGTGTCCCGCACGCCGTCCGCCGCCAGGTGCCCTGAGAACGGCACCTTGAAGAGCAGGTCGTAGCCCTTCATCCAGTGGTGCATGAAGCGCTCGATGGGCAGCTGGCGGCCGAAGGCCAGCATCATGTAGGCGTAGTTGTCGAGCACGCTTCGGTCGCACACCACCACGTCATGCTGGCTGGCGGAACGGATCTCCTCGGCCATCTGGGTGAAGAAGATCCAGGTCTGCGCCTCGAGGGAGGTCTTCTGGTTGATGGGCAGGGGCGAGAGGCGCGCCACCTCCTTCACGATGTCCACATGGACCCCGTCCCGCTTGAGGGCCGCGGCCAGCTCATAGCAGAGCGTGGTCTTGCCCACGCCGTGCGTGCCGATGAAGGCGATCTTCACTCGGCACCTCCGGTGCCTCGCCCTTCGGGCTTCGCCTTCGGCAAAGTGGCCCTCCATGTATCGGCCAGCGCACCGCGCTGTCCTCCCACGCGCTCGCGCTCGTGGACATGGAGCCTTCGCTGTCGCTCCGTGCTCATGATCCGTCCCCTTCCGTCCTCTGGGCACGGAGCGCCTGCATTTCATCCCTGAGCTTCTGGGCGCAGTCGGGGCAGACGCCGTGGGTGAAGGTGGCTTCTGTGTGCTCGGAAAGGTAGGTCTCGATCTGGCTCCAGTAGCCGTGGTCGTCTCGGACCTTCTTGCAGCTGCTGCAGATGGGGAGCATGCCGCTGAGCTGCTTCACGTCGGCCAGCGCCTGGGTCAGCCCTTCGATCAGTCGCTCCCGCTCCGCCTCCATGCGCCGGCGTTCCGTGATGTCGCGGGTGACGCCCTGGAAGCCCAGCAGGCGTCCATCCTCGCCCCAGACGATCCGCCACTGCGCTTCGACCTGGATCTCCCGGCCATCCCTGCGCCTCACGGTCGCCTGCATCAGGTCGTCCTCGAAGGGTTGGGACCCCGGGGGGAGCTGGTGGGCCCGGGCCATGCGCTCCCGTACGATTTCGCTGCCCTTCCGGGAAAGGGCCCGCTCCTCGGGACCGAGGGCCATGAATTCTTCGGGGGTCCAGCCCCGCTGGCGGAGGATGGAGGGGCTGATGTAGGTGAGCCGCCCCTCGGGGTCCATGGACCAGATGACATCCCCGACGTTCTCGGCCAGCAACCGGTACTTGGCCTCCTGGGCGGCCAGCTGGGCTTGATCCTCCATCTGGCGGATCCAGGAGGAGCGGGCCTGCCAGCCCAGGGCCAGGGTGAGGGCGGCCAGGCCAAGGACCGCCGCGGCGGCGAAGGCCGCCTGGTGGCGCCAGGTCCGGAGGTACTCGGACTGGGCCAGGCCCACGAGGATGTAGAACACGGGCCGGCCGGTCTTCCGCATGACGTAGGTCCGGCGCACGCCATCCAGGACCGACCGCTCGCTGAAGTGGAAGGTGCTGTTCCCTGCCTGCACGGCCCGCAGGTAGGTTCCCTGGATCCGAGTCGTGCCGGTCATCCGCTGCTGGCCCTCGAAGTCCGGGTACCGGGCCAGGAGGCTGAGATCCTGGCCCCGCAGGGACACGGATCCGTGCCGGCCCACATCCAGGTGGGACATGGTCCGGGCCAGCTGCTCGGTGGGGAGCATGGCGAAGACCCCGCCCGCGAACCGCCCATCGGCGCGGACCATCCGGCGGGCCAGGACGATGACCCAGGCTCCCGAGGGCCCCCGGACGGGCCGCGAGATGGCCAACTCATCCCCGGCCAGTGCCTTGAGCTGGGCGAAGAAAGGCTGGTCCCCCACGTTTCCGGGGGCCTGGACCGGGGCGGCCTGCAGGACCCGGCCGGTGGCATCCACCACCTGCAGGGAGGTCAGCAGGCCCACCCGCCGGAACTGGGTCTGGATGAGGGCTCCGATCCGGCGGTGGCCCAGGTCCTGGCGGGCTTCGTCCTGGATGGACTGGAGGGTCAGGTCGATCCGGTGGACCGTGTCCTCCACGTTGTCCTCCAGGACCTCAGCCAGGTTCTGCGTCGCGGCCTCCGCGCGCTCCACGTAATGCCGGTGACTCAGGACCAGCAGCCACACCGCGGTGAAGGCGGCCAGGAGGTTGAACAGGACCAGCAGTGCCCCCACGCCCTTGATGAAGGTGGACGGGCTGAGCCTGGGGCGGGGCCGGTCGGTCATGCGATCTCGTCAGAACAGGCTCGCGCCGTCCATGGCCTGGGGCTGGGGCAGCCCGAAGAGCTTCAGGAGGGTGGGGGCCACGTCGCTGAGGGCGCCCCCGGCGCGCAGCTGGAAGGCCTCGAAACCCCGGGCCACGAGAACCGCGGGGACCGGATTCAGGGTGTGCGAGGTGTGGGGATTGCCGCCTTCGTCGCGCATGCACTCGCAGTTGCCGTGGTCGGCCGTGATGAAGAGGGCGCCGCCCATGGCCAGGGTGGCGTCGGCGATGCGGCCCACGGCGGCGTCCACGGCCTCGCAGGCGGCCACGGCGGCTTTCAGGTCCCCGGTGTGGCCGATCATGTCGGGGTTGGCCAGGTTGCAGACCAGGAACCGGTACTCGCCGGCGCGGATGGCGGTTTCAAGGCCCTCGCTCACGTCCGCCAGGCTCATCTCGGGCTGCAGGTCGTAGGTGGCCACCTTGGGGGAAGGCACCAGGCGGCGCTCCTCGCCCTCGAAGGGCGCCTCCCGGCCGCCGTTGAAGAAGTAGGTGACGTGGGCGTACTTCTCCGTCTCCGCCGTGCGGAACTGCCTCCCAGCCCTGCGCGCTGATGAGCTCGCCCAGGAGGTGTTCGAGGCTCTGAGGCGGGTAGGCCACGGAGACGTAGGGATCCAGCTCGATGTCGTAGGCCGTGAAAGTGACCAGCCTCACCGCCGGCCGGTGCTTCGGCGCGAAACCCTTGAAGTCCGGATGGACGAGGGCGTGGCACATCTGGCGGGCCCGGTCGGCGCGGAAGTTGAACCACAGCACGCCGTCCCCATCGGCGATGGGGTGGAAGGCGGCGAGCTTGGTGGGGGCCACGAACTCGTCCGTCTCGCCCCGGGCATAGGCGGCGGCGATGGCGGCCAGGGCGTCGGGCGCGGCCTGGGGGGCCTCGCCGTCCACGTAGAGCTTCCAGGCCTGCTCGGTGCGGTCCCAGCGCTTGTCGCGGTCCATGGCCGTGTAGCGCCCGCAGACCGAGCCGATGGTGACGAGCGGCGTGTTGCGAAGCTGGAACGCCAGCCACTGGAGGTAGCCGTCGGCGCTCTTCTGGCCCGTGTCCCGGCCGTCCGTGATGGCGTGGATGGTGGTGGGCACGCCCTCGGCCTGGGCCCACTGGGCCAGGGCCGCCAGGTGGTTCTGGTGGCTGTGGACGCCGCCGTCGCTCACGAGGCCCATGAGGTGGAGCCGCTTCCCGGAGGCTTTGATCTCCGCCAGCAGGGCGCCCATGGCCGGGTTCTCCCGGAAGGTGCCGCGCCGGATGGCGGCGTCGATGCGGGTGAGTTCCTGCCACACCACCCGGCCCGCGCCCAGGTTCATGTGGCCCACCTCGGAGTTGCCGAACTGGCCGTCCGGCAGGCCCACGGCCTCGCCGCTGGTGAGGAGCTGGGTGGTGGCGTAGGTCTTCCGCAGCGCATTGAAGCGGGGCATGGCCGCCACGAAGGTCGCGTCGAAGGCGTTGCGGGGGCCGTCGCCGAAGCCGTCGAGGATCAGGAGGGTGATGGGGCCGGGGATCATCGGTGGATCACTTCTTCCTGAGGTCGCGCTGCCCGGACTTCAGCCCATGCGGGAGGTCGTCGTCGGAGACGAAGCCGATGGGGCGCTGCTTGGGGGCGCCTTCGACCTCTTCGCCCTGGATGGCCTTGATGAGGGAGTCCAGCTTCTGCTCCAGGGCCGCCACGCGCAGGGACAGCTCCGCCTGGGCGGTGATCACGTGGCGGGCCTCGGCGAAGGCCGGCAGGAGCTTGAGCAGGGCCGGCTCGTGGCCGGGCACCAGGCCCGCCAGCAGGGCGGCCCCGGCCTCGGTGAAGGCCAGCACGGGGGCATCCGGGATGCGCTGGCGCTCCTCGGCGGTCAGGTGGAAGACCAGGGCCTCGGGGAAGCGGTCGGGCTGGGCCGTCACCAGGGCCGCCAGGGCCTTGGGCTCCAGGCCCAGCTGATCGGCCAGGGCCTGGTCCGGCAGGGCCGCGGCGTCGCGGACCCAGAGGAGGCGGGAGAGGATCTCGACGGGGGCGGCCATGGTCATTTCCTCGGACGGAAGCCGATGGGCTTCTTGACTTGGGCGGGCGGTTCCATGAGGTCGCGGATGGCTTCGAAGACCACCCGGAACTGGCCATCATACTTGCGTTCCAGGGCCTCGAGCTTTCTGGCGAGATCGGCATGGGAAGCCAGAATGCCCCGGAAGCGCGTGAAGGTTCTCATGATCTCGATGTTCACGGCGATGGCCTGGTCGCTGTTGAGAACGCTCGAAAGCATGGCGATGCCGTGTTCGGTGAATGCGTAGGGAGCCGTCCTGCGACCGCCCCAGGCACTTGAGATCACCGTTTGTGATCTCAAGTCGGCCCAATCCTCCGCATCAAGCTGGAACATGAAGTCGGCCGGAAATCGCCTGGCGTTGCGTTTGACGGCCTGGACGAGGGCCCGGGTCTCCACACCGTAGAGGGCCGCCAGGTCCGCATCGAGCATGACCCGCTCCTTTCGGAACAGGTGGATGGAATGGAAGATGCGCTCCGCCGGGAGGGCGCTCACGGCACCTGCTCGCCGTGGGGGTGGGACAGCAGGTAAAGCACGGCCATGCGGACTGGCACGCCGTTGGTGACCTGGTCCAGGATCAGGTTGTTGGGGCCGTCGGCCACGTCGCTGGTGATCTCGAGGCCGCGGTTGATGGGGCCGGGGTGCAGCACCACCACGTTCTTCTTCGCGCGCTTCATGCGCGCCGGGTTGAGCTGGAAGAAGCGGCTGTACTCGCCCTGTCCGGGGATGTAGGCGCCGGTGCCGCGCTCGAACTGAGCCCGGAGCATCATGATGGCGTCCTGCTCGGGGATCACGGAATCGAAGTCATGGCTGATCCGGATGCCGGGCCAGGTGGCGGCCATCTCCTGGGGCACCAGCGTGGGGGGGCCGACGAGCGTCACCTTGGCGCCCATGCGAGTGAGGAGCCAGAGGTTGGAGCGCACCACGCGGCTGTTGCGGATGTCGCCCACGATGGCCACCCGCAGACCCTCCAGGCCTCCGAAGTGCTTCCGCAGGGTGTAGGCGTCCAGCAGGGCCTGGGTGGGGTGCTCGTGGGCCCCGTCCCCGGCGTTCACGATGCTGGCCTTCATGTGCCGGGCCAGGAGGGCGTGGGCCCCGGGGGCGCTGTGGCGCATGACGATGAGGTCCGGGTGCATGGCCTCCAGGTTCATGGCCGTGTCGATGAGCGTCTCGCCCTTGTTCAGGCTGCTGGTGTCGGCGTCGAAGTTGATGATCTCCGCCGAGAGGCGCTTCTCGGCGATCTCGAAGCTGTTGCGGGTGCGGGTGCTGTTCTCGAAGAAGAGGTTCACCACCAGCTTCTTGCGCAGGGCGGGCACGATCTTGATGCTGGGGCGCTCGCAGACCTCCTCGAATGCCCGGGCCTGGTCCAGGATCGCCGTGATGTCCTGGGGGCTGAGGGGCTCGATGCCCAGCAGGTGCTTGTGGGGAAAGACGTAGCGTTCGGACGTCATCAGCAGGCCTCCACGGTCACGCCGTCTTCACCATCGATTTCCTTCAGCCGTACGGCCACGCGATGGCCCGGCGGCACCTCCACCCGCAGGCCCGCGAGATCGGCCTGGATGGGCAGCTCCCGACCGCTGCGGTCCGCCAGTACCAGCAGCATCACCCGCCGGGGGCGGCCGTGGTCCAGCAGGGCGTCGAGGGCGGCGCGCACTGTGCGACCCGTGTAGAGCACATCATCCACCAGCACCACCGTGCGCTCCTTCAGGGTGAAGGGAATCTCCGTGGGCCGGACGATGGGGCTGCCCACCATCTCGGTGAGGTCGTCCCGGTAGAGGGTGATGTCCAGGGCGCCCACGGGCACCTCGGCCCCGGTGGCGGTGCGGAGGTGGGTGGCCAGGCGCTCGGCCAGGGGCAGGCCCCGGGAGCGGATGCCGAGGAGGACGACCTCCTCCTCGGGCCGCAGATGGGCCAGCAGTTCTTCGGCCAGGCGCCGGAGGGTGGCTTCCAATTGGCCGGGGTCCATGGGGCAGGGGCCTTGGGCTTCGGGCATGGAACCTCCGGGGTGCGCCCCCGCGGGGCGCGCGCACGGGACCCAGTCTATCCCAGCCCGGCCCCGGACCGGGGGCCGCCGGGGCCAGAATTGACGACGTTCCAAACCCCCATGTTTGGGAGACAATGCCCGGAGCGCCCCGGGCGCCAACCCTTCCCTGGAGCCTCCGTGAAGATCCTCGTGGTGGACGACTCCCCGACGATGCGCCGCATCATCATCGGCAACCTCGTCCGCATGGGCCACCCGGACGTGGTGGAGGGCGAAAACGGCCGGTCCGGGCTGGAGCAGCTGGACCGGGGCGGGGTGGATCTCATCATCACCGACTGGGACATGCCGGAGATGGACGGGATCGCGTTCGCTAGGGCCGTGCGGAGCCGGGGCGCCACCATGCCCATCCTCATGGTCACCACCCACGCCGCCACCCAGGACATCGTCCAGGCCCTCGAGGCCGGCGTGAGCACCTACGTGGTGAAGCCGTTCACGCAGGAATCGCTCAAGGAGAAGATCGACTCCTTGTTGGGATAGGACCCTGGAGCCGGTTCCTTTCCCCGGGCACAATAGAGGTTTAGGCCCAGGAGCCCCCGTGACCAGCCAGCCCTTCACCGAAGTCCGATTCCTCGCCGGCCAGGTCGGCGAGACTGTCCGGCTGCGGGGCTGGGTCCGCAATGCCCGCACCAGCAAGACCCGCTTCATCGAGCTGCGGGACGGCTCCGGCTTCGTCCAGTGCGTGGTGGGAGCCGCCGAGGCGGACCCCGAGAGCTACGAGTTGGCCGGGAAGCTCACGCAGGAATCCGCCATCACCATGACCGGAGTCGTCCAGCAGCACCCCAAGACCGGCCAACCGGAGCTGCTGGTGAAGTCGCTGGAGCTCGTCGGCGGCAGCGTGGACTTCCCCATCACCCCCAAGGAGCACGGCACCGAGTTCCTCATGGAGAACCGCCACCTCTGGCTGCGCAGCAAGCGCCAGTGGGCCATCCTCCGCATCCGCCACACCCTGGTGAAGGGCATCCGCGACTTCTTCGACGGCGACGGCTTCACGCTGCTGGACGCGCCCATCCTCACGCCAAGCGCCTGCGAGGGCACCAGCACGCTCTTCGGCACCGAGTACTTCCACGAGGGCATGGCCTTCCTCAGCCAGTCCGGCCAGCTCTACCAGGAGCCGGGCATCGCGGCCTTCGGCAAGACCTACTGCTTCGGCCCCACCTTCCGGGCCGAGAAGAGCAAGACCCGGCGGCACCTCACGGAATTCTGGATGGTGGAGCCCGAAGTGGCCTTCGCCCACCTGGACGATGTCATGGCGCTCGGCGAGCGCATGACCAAGTTCCTGATCCAGCGCGTGCTGGAGGGCCGCCAGGAGGAGCTGAAGATCCTCGAGCGCGACACGGCGCCGCTGGAGACCGCCCTCAACGCCACTTTCGACCGCATGACCTACACCGAGGCCGTGGAGAAGCTGAAGGCGCTCGGCAGCGACATCAACTGGGGCGAGGACTTCGGCAACGACGACGAGACCATCCTCATGAACGCCACGGACAAGCCCCTCTGGGTGCACCGCTTCCCGAAAGCCTTCAAGGCCTTCTACATGGAACCCGACCCCCAGGATCCCCGCCTGGCCCTGGGCGCCGACCTGCTGGCCCCCGAGGGCTACGGCGAGGTCATCGGCGGCGGCGAGCGCGCCTCCAGCCTCCAGTACCTCCTCGATCAGATCGAGCACGAGGGCCTCAGCCGTGCGGACTACGAGTGGTATCTCGATGTCCGCAAGTACGGCAGCGTCCCCCACGCCGGCTTCGGCATGGGCCTCGAGCGCGCCGTGGCGTGGATCTGCAAGCTGCCGCACGTGAGGGAGACCATTCCTTATCCGCGCATGATGGGTACGCTCAGGCCTTAGGGCCTGGCCACGACACCGCTCCCGCAACGCCTGCGGCTCGCCCTCGCGGGCGGCAGCCTCCGCAGGGCTTCACCCTGCTCCGACTCGGGCCGGCGGGGCCCCGCGCCGCGGGCCGCCGATGCAGCCCGCTCTGCGACCCGCTTCGTCCCTCGCCGCATGTGCGCGAGACCATTCCTTATCCGCGCATGATGGGTACGCTCAGGCCTTAGGCCGCATCCATCGGTCCCCAGTCCCCAGTGGGATAAGGCTGCGGCCTTCCGGCCGCGTTCTTGTCTTCAGGCGCGGGCGCTGCCCGCGCCACTGAGGGCTGAAGACTGAAGACTGAGGATTGCCCTACAGCTGCATGACAACACCCGGCAGCTTCTGGATCGCCTCCCGCAGGGGCGTCTCGGCCTGGCCGTGGGGCAGGGTGACCCAGAAGGTGTAGCTGATGAAGGCGCCCTTGCAGGCGGCGGTGTGCTGCTCGTCGCCGTCGGCCTGGGGGCCCAGGTGGGCGAGGATCAGCTCCATGACCATGTCGGGGCGCAGTTCCTCCTGGCGCCCGATGATCTTCATGGGGATGCGGGTGGGGTAGGTGACTTCGGGGCGACGGCAGGCTTCCATGACGTCATTGTACCCCTTGGTAGGCTGGAGGGTCGGAGGCCCCCCGTGCTGGATCGTCTGAAGGACCTGGAAACGCAGTCGCGGCTGCTGGATCCCGGAGCCGAGGCTCGGGTGGCGCTGTGGGATGCGGCCCGCGGCTATGCCGAGGGATTCCTCCGGGCCCTGCCGGAGGCTCCCGCCTTCGTTCAGAAGGACCGGCCCGGCGCCGGTTTGGCGGACTTTCCCATCCCCGAGGCGGGGCGCCCCTTCCCCCAGGTGCTGGGCGCCCTGGCCGAGCATGTGGATGGCGTGGGGGCCAACGGGGCCTCCGGCCGCCATCTGGCGTTCATCCCGCCCTCCTCCCTCTTCGCGGGGGCCCTGGGCGACCTGCTGGCGGCCCTCACCAACCGCTACGCGGCCTATTTCTTCGCCGGGCCCGGGGCGGTGCGCATGGAGAACCAGGTCCTCGGCTGGCTGGCCCGGGAGATGGGCCTGCCCGAGGGCAGCTCGGGCAACCTGGCCGCGGGGGGCAGCATGGCCCACCTCATCGGGATCTGCACCGCCCGGGAGGCGGCGGGCCTGAAGGCGGCCGATTATGCGAAGGCCTGTGTATACCTGTCGGACCAGGCCCACCACTGCCTCGTGAAGGCCCTCCGCGTGGCTGGCATGGGCGAGGCGCCCGTGCGGGAGATCCCCACGGATGTCGACTTCCGCCTGCGCCCGGAGGCGCTGGAGGCGGCCATCCAGGCGGACCTGCGGGCGGGCCTGCGCCCCTGGCTCCTGGTTCCCACTGCCGGCACCACCAACACCGGGGCGGTGGACCCCCTGGAGGCCTGTGCGGACCTGGCCGCGCGCCACGGCCTCTGGATGCACACGGACGGGGCCTACGGCGCCTCCTTCGCCCTGACAGAGCTGGGGAAGGCCGCCCTCCGGGGGCTGGAGCGCAGTGACAGCCTGGTGCTGGACCCTCACAAGGGCCTCTTCGCGCCCCTGGGCCTGGGGGCCCTGCTGACGCGGCACCTGGAGCCCCTGCGGCGGGCCCACGCCTTCCAGGCGGACTACCTGCCCTCGCCGCCGGAGGATCTGGAGGAGCTGAGCCCCTCGGAAACCACCCTGGAGTTCAGCAAGCACGCCCGGGCCCTGCGCCTGTGGCTGCCCCTCCAGGTGCATGGCGTGGCGGCCTTCCGGGCCGCCCTAGAGGAGAAGCTCCTCCTGGCCCGGTACGCCTACGGCCGGCTCCAGGGCATGGCCGGTGTGGATCCAGGCCCCGCCCCCCAGCTCAGCGTCCTGGCCTTCCGCTTCCTGCCCAAGGCCGGCGACGCCGACGCCTTCAACCAGGCCCTGCTGCGGCGCCTGACGGCCGAGGGCCGGGTCTTCCTCAGCGGCACCAAGCTGAACGGCGCCTTCCACCTGCGCCTGGCGATCCTCGCCGCACGCACGCACAAGGACCAGGTGGACGAAGCCCTGGACCGCCTCCAGGCCGCGGCGACCGCGCTGGCCGGATAGACCCCCCTATTGACTCGGCAGGATCTGGTGGTTCGGGCCTTCAAATGCCTCCACGAAGGGCACGAAGCGAAAGCCAAGGACACGAAGGCCTGTTCCGGCGCTTCGGCATGTGGCATCCGGGCCTGTGGCCCCCGGTCGGGCTGAGGCACGACCGGTTTTGCGGGCGGCGGCCATGGCGGTTCCTCAGGGTGGGTCGAGATCCATTCGTGAGCTTCGTGCGCTCGCAGGGCGCATTCATGCCCTTCGTGGTGACCTATACACGACCACATGAGCATAGCGACGCTAGCATAAAAAGTTGGCGTTTAACCTCGCGCGTCACATAGCGGTGCGGGCCCGGATTAGTGGTTGCGAATTCTTTCACTAAGCGGCTTTTTCTCGAGCGCGCCGACAAATGTGTTCGTCAGGCTAAAGAGGTCGCCCACCTCGTCGAACAGACCAGCATAGGCCTGCTTGATGAGATCTCGGCACTCTAGAAAAATTTCGATCTGCTTCTTACCCGTCGCAGTCAGGCTGAAAGACTTCTTCCGTGCGTCCTCCAAATCCTGTGTCGCCGTGATCAACCTGAGCTTCAGGAGCTTGGGAAGCTTCTGCAGGACAAGTTGATGCGAGACATTGAGTGCGCGCGCCAGGTCTGCCGCTGTCGCATGTTCGAGCCGCGCGAGTTGGGTCATCAGCGAGCAGGATTTCACTGGAATGAGCACTCCGCGCTCCTTGAAAATCACCTCGGACTGGGTTTCGATCAGGGTACTAAGCCGCTCCACAGTGCGACCGAGAAAGACGGGATCATCGAGCGGAATGGTCAAGTCGAGAGTCCTTTAGAGACGTTTGTAGAGGCGCGTCGATCCGTCGCGATTGACGCGTTCCAGTCCGGCAACCCGGCCGTCTTTCCGTACGACCCTATATCTAAAATCGTCCACGCCTTCGATATCAAACAAGTCCGGCGCGACAGGTGTCAGTGCCGCACGGAAACGGTCGCGCCACACGTAGAACAGTTTGCCCTGTTCGATTCCGATCATCCGGCCTTCATATTTGCCGACGGCGGATTGAAGTTGTGCAGCTGAGATCGCGGGCGGAGTGTTTCGGGCGAGGAGCGTCGGACGCAGCCAGTCGTAGTCGCCCTGCTCGGTAGCGCCATCTTTTGCGCGCTCCTCAATCGCAAGCCTGTGCGCGACCTTCAAAGCGTCGATCGATGGCACTTCGACGTCCGGACGAACGCCTGTGCCCTCGAAGTCACCATGATCGACCGGGTCGCGGATCTGACCGATGGGAACCTGCAAGAAGAAATCGTTGTCGACCGGCTTACGATCGACCGGATGTGCACCACCTGCTGTCAACGCGCCTACAAGACGCGCACGCCCGAGTTTTTTCATCGTGTAGCTCAGCCACTCGGCTGCGGAAAAGGAGGTTGAGCCGGTCAAGATATACAGCGGCTTGTCGGTCAAGCGCTTGCCAGGCAACGCGGGCAAAACCCATTGTCCACGTTCAATGCGCCTGCCGTCTTCACTGTAATAGTAATCGAAAAGGAGTTGGTCCTTTTCGCCCGAGAAGAAGTAGCTTGCGATGAACTGTGCCATCTCCAAGTGGCCGCCATTGTTGTAGCGAAGATCAATGATTACCGCATCGGTGTTTTCGACCATCCGCATTGCTGCTGCTGCAGTATCAAAGGCAAGGGTCGGATCGGCGAAGTAGGCCATGTCGATATAGCCAATATTGCCGTCCAGCCTTTGCACGCCACGGAAGCCGAAGTTGGTACGCGCGGCCTCTTCGTAGTCTGCCTTGCGCTTCGCTGCCGCAACGGCAGGCACATCCTTCGTGCGAGATTGGGTGACCCAGACCGGATCGAAACCCACCACGAAGTGCAGATCGCCACTCACCTTGATCAGGTCGTCGGTCAGCGCGTGCGCAAGCGCTTCCTTGCTCGGTAGCGCGTCGTAGCTGCCGGCGTTCAGCTTCGAGCGAAGCGACGCCGCGATTTTGGCTGCGATGTCCGGAAACACGTAATTTTTGGCCAGCGTGGCATTCAGCGCTTCAACGGTTCGAGAGACCTCCTCTCGAGCGACGGGTTGAGCCTCGAGAGGGGGCACCGCGGCAAGGGCGAGTTGGATCGCAAGCAGGCGAAAGGCGTGTTTCAAGTTCATGGCAAATCGCTCCCACGTGAGAAGTCGTAACGTATTGCGCAATATATTGTATACTGTTTCAAGTTCCAAGTGCAACAGGCTTGGGTGGATTAGACCAGAAGGCCTGAAAATCAAAAGCGCCTTCTGGAAGGAAAAGCTCTGCGGGGCATTTCCAGCCGAGAGATTCCCTTGGGCGGACGTTCAGGGTGATCCAGAAGGTGTAGCTGATGAAGGCGCCTTTGCAGTTGGCGGAATGCTGTTCGTCGCCTTCGGCCTGGGGGCCCAGGTGGGCGAGGATCAGCTCCAGGACCATGTCGGGGCGCAACTCCTCCTGGCGCCCGATGATCTTCAGGGGCACGCGGAAGGGACAGGTGGTCTTGGGCCGACGGCAGGCTTAGTCCATCCCGCGATTCTCCCCTGCTTTTCTCTAACGCTCCATGCGCAGCGTCGAGTGCAAGGAGCTACCCGACCTCGATCTCCCGCAGGTCCTTCCCGGGCTTGAAGCGGATGCTCTTGCCCTTGGGGATCTGGACGCTGGCGCCGGTCTTGATGTTTCGGCCCATGCCGCGCTTGCGGGGGCGGGGTTCGAACACGCCGAAGCCCCGGATCTCGATGCGATGCCCGTTCAGGAGGGCATCCTTGAGGCGCTCCGTGAGGAGGTCCACCACCTGGAGGGCGGTGGCGCGGGAGCAGGGGTGAACCTTCATCAGCGAATTGGCGATGTCGATCTTGATCATCGGCGACCTCGGTTCGGGGGTGGGAGAGCCAGGATAAGGGGAAGGGCGGTCAGCGTGCCAGGGTGATTTTCACGTCGGTGCCCGGAGGCATGGCCATGGGCATGCCCGGGGCGGGGGGCTGGACCTGGGGCGCGGCCGACGGGGCGCCGGATTCCCGGCCTCCGCCCTGGGCGATGGACATGCCGCGCTCCATGTTGGCCCGGGCCATGTCCGCCGTGGCCATGACGCCTTCGAGGCGCAGCTTGAACTCGCCCACGTTGGTGGCGCGCAGCAGGGCCTCCTCCTCGGTGATGAGACCCTGGCGCAGCAGGAAGTAGAGACTCTGGTCGAAGGTCTGCATGCCGTACTGGGCCGTGCCCGCCGCGATGACATCCTTCAGCATCTTGGTCTTGTCCTTGTCCTCGATGCAGGTGCGCACGGTTTCCGTGGCCACCATGACCTCCACGGCGGGCACGCGGCCCTGGCCGTCGGCCCGGGGCACCAGGCGCTGGGAGATGATGCCCTTGAGCACGGCCGCCATCTGGAGGCGGATCTGCTTCTGGTGGTGGGGCGGGAACACGGAGATCACGCGGTTGATGGTCTCGGTGGCGTCCAGGGTGTGCAGGGTGCTGAAGACCAGGTGGCCGGTCTCGGCGGCGTGCAGGGCCGTCTCGATGGTCTCCAGGTCGCGCATCTCGCCTACGAGGATCACGTCCGGGTCCTGTCGGAGGGCGGCGCGGAGGGCCGTGGCGAAGGTCTTGCAGTCCGCCTCCACCTCGCGCTGGTTCACGATGCTGAGGTTGTCCCGGTGCAGGTACTCGATGGGGTCCTCGATGGTGAGGATGTGCTCGGACCGCGTGGCGTTGATCAGGTCGATCATGGCGGCGAGGGTCGTGGACTTGCCCGAGCCGGTGGTGCCCGTCACCAGCACCAGGCCTCGCTGCTCCTGGCAGATGGTCTTGAGGACCTTGGGGAGCATCAGGTCGTCGATGGTGTAGATCTTCCGGGGGATCACGCGGAGGACGAGGCCCACGGTGCCGCGCTGGTTGAAGATGTTGCAACGGAAGCGGCCGAGGCTCGGCACCGAATAGGCGATGTCGAGGTCGAGGTTCTCCTTGAACTTCGCCTTCTGCTTGTCGCTGGCCATGATGGCGTAGGCCATGGCGATGGTGTCCTCCTGCACCAGGCGCTTGAACTGCGTCATGGGCGTGAGTTTTCCCTTGATGCGGGCGATGGGGTGGTTGCCGACCTTGAGGTGGAGGTCGCTGGCGCCCTGCTCGCAGACCACGGTGAGCAGTTCGTTGATATGCATGGGGTTCTCCCGGTGAGGGTCCGCTTATCTTAGACCCCTGGCGCGACAATGGAAGGGGTTGCAATCAGGGCTCGGAAATCAGCCTCGCGTCTGGTAAAATCAAAGGTTCTGCCTGGCTTGTGCCCGGGCTGCCGGGAGCCAGATGACCTCGCTCGAGAAGATCCGCAACATCGCCATCATCGCCCACGTCGACCATGGCAAGACCACCCTCGTAGACGCCCTGTTCAAGGGCGCCCACATGTTCCGGGACAACCAGCGGGTCCAGGAACGGGCCATGGACAGCAACGACCAGGAGCGCGAGCGCGGCATCACCATCCTGGCCAAGACGACCTCCCTGCACTGGGGCGGCTACCGCTTCAACATCGTGGACACGCCCGGCCACGCCGACTTCGGCGGCGAGGTGGAGCGCGTGCTCTCCATGGTGGATTCGGTCCTGCTGGTGGTGGACGCCTTCGACGGCCCCATGCCCCAGACCAAGTTCGTGACCCGCAAGGCCCTGGCGCTCGGTTTGCGCCCGATTGTCGTCATCAACAAGGTGGACCGCCCCGGCGCCCGCCCGCTCTGGTCCCAGGACCAGGTCTTCGACCTGCTCATCGAGCTGGGCGCCACGGAGGAGCAGCTGGACTTCCCCTGCGTCTTCGCCAGCGCCAAGCAGGGCTACGCCATGCTGGACATGAACGATGCCAGCGAGAACCTGGACCCGCTCTTCGACACCATCGTCAAGCACTGCCCCCATCCCAAGGGCAGCCCTGACGCCCCCCTCCAGATGCTCGTCACCCTCATGGACTGGAGCGACTTCGTCGGCCAGATCGGCATCGGCCGCATCGTGAACGGCCGCATCAAGGTGGGCGAGACCGTGGGGGTGGTGAAGCGCGACGGCAGCGTCCAGCAGCACAAGGTCACCCAGCTCTACGGCTTCGAGGGCCTGTCCCGAATCCAGCAGACGGAGGCCAGCGCCGGCGAGATCGTGGCCCTGGCGGGCATCCCCGACATCCGCGTGGGCGAGACCATCGCCGACGCCGCGAGCCCCGTGGCCCTGGCTTATGTGGACATCGACGAGCCCACCATCTCCATGATGTTCATGGTGAACGCCGGGCCCTTCGCGGGCCAGGACGGCAAGCACGTGCAGAGCCGCCGAATCCGCGAGCGCCTCCAGAAGGAGCTGCAGCACAATGTCGCCCTCAGGGTGGAGGACACTGACAGCCCCGATTCCTTCAAGGTGAGCGGCCGCGGCGAGCTGCACCTCTCCGTGCTCATCGAGACCATGCGCCGCGAGGGCTTCGAGCTCTGCGTGAGCCGCCCCGAGGTGATCCTCCACACGGATCCCGTGACTGGCGAGAAGCTGGAACCCTACGAAGACGTGACCATCGACATCCCCGAGGCCTTCATGGGCGTGGTGATGGAGCACATGGGCAACCGCAAGGCCGAGATGCAGGACATGGGCAACGAGGGCGGGCGCCTGCGGCTCCACTTCAAGATCCCCTCCAGGGGCCTCATCGGCTTCCGCAGCGAGTTCATGACCGACACCCGCGGCGAAGGCATCCTCCACAGCCTCTTCAGCCACTACGGCCCCTACAAGGGCGAGCTGCCGGGCCGCAAGAACGGCGTGCTCATCAGCATGGAGGCCTGCGAGGCCGTGGGTTTCGCGCTCATGAACCTGGAGGAGCGCGGCGTCATCTTCATCCACCCGAACACCCGCTGCTACGAGGGCATGATCGTGGGCGAGCACGCCCGCGAGAACGACCTGGTGGTGAACGTGGCCAAGGGCAAGAAGCTGTCCAACATGCGCGCCAGCGGCAGCGACGAGGCCACCCGCCTCACCCCGCCCCGGGAGCACACCCTGGAGCAGGCCCTGGAGTACATCGAGGCCGACGAGCTGGTGGAAGTCACCCCCAACTTCATCCGCATGCGCAAGCGCGTGCTGGACACCAACGAACGAAAGAAGTCGGAAAAGCGCACCGAGGCCTGAGGCCAGGCAGTCTGAAGCGCCCCGGGGCTTGAGTCCCGGGGCGCTTCGCGTATATGCTCCAGGGCTCATCCCTTTTTTCCTGGAGCGCGGTTGAGGGGCAAACCCCTTTAGGCGCGTTCTGGCCCGGAGGTTCCCCATGCGCCTCGTTGCCGCCTTCCTCGGTCTGGCCCTCTCCACCCTTGGGTTTACCCAGGGGCTGCCCATGCCCATCCTGGCCAAGGCCGATCCCCAGATGGTCTACCCCCAGTCCGCCGGCTGGCTGGATGCCTACGGCCGCGTGGTGATCACCCTCACGGGCGCCAACCTCGCGCCGCCGGACGGCGACCTCGGGCATCCCGCCGGGCCCGAGGGCGGCTACCAGCACATCTTCGTGCGGGGCGTCTCGCCCGGCGGCGACCGGGCCACGGCCTGGGTGCCCGCGGTCTGGGACAACGGCGCCCGGGTGCTGGGCGCCTGCGCGAGCACGGTCATCCTGCTGGCGGTGGATCCGGCGCGCTTCCTCAGCGAGCCGGGTAGCCACCTCCAGGTGAAGCTCTGGGTGTCGGCCGGCGCGGACGGGGCGAGCGACCCCAGCGGGTCCCACCAGTTGAGCAGCCCCTGGTCCGCCATCAAGACCATCGACGTGGCCCCCGCCGGCGCCGTGAAGCCGGTGACGACGCCCCCGCCCAGCGCGCCGGCGTCGCTCACGCGCATCGTCCCCTCCGACATCCAGATCGGGGCGCCCCAGCCCTCTTTCCGACTGAAGATCTACGGCACCCACTTGAGCCCCAACGCGCTGAAGGTGGTCTTCAACGGCGATCGGGGCGGCGCGGTGCCCGCGGAGGACCGCGTCCACTACTACGACGATGACGGCAGCTTCACGAAGGGGGGCGAGGGCCTCATCCACGTGACCATCCCGGAGCGCTACCGCCTGGCCAGGCCCGGGCAGCTCCGGATCGCCGTGATGGACGACAGCGGCGCCACCCCGGAGAGGGTGGTCACCTTCAGCCTCCCGGTCCGAACCTCGGCCCGGCCCGCGGTCCCCGCCCTCTCCCAGACGGGCGCGGCGATCGCCGCCCGGACGGCCGCTCCTGGATCCCAGGCCGGGACCGCGAATCCGGGTGCCGCGATCCCAGGGATCATCGGCCCTGGGCCGCAGATCACGCGCCTGAATCCGATGGAGCTGAAGGTGGGCGACCGGGCCGCGGCCTTCCGCATCCGGATCTACGCCAGGCACCTGGGGCCGGAGGTGCCGAAGGTGGTGTTCAACGGGGAGGAGGCCCTGGCCATCCCCGCCGAGGATGCGGGCCGGACGGCGGACGACGATGGCGCCAGCCTCCAGGTGGGCGAGAAGGTGCTGCACGTCACGATTCCGGACCGCTACCGCCGCGCCACGCCCGGCCTCCTGTCCGTGAGCCTGCTGGCGGGGAAGGCGAAGAGCGCCCCGGCCCAGATCCTGTTCAAGGGGCCGGAGCCGGTCCAGGCGGTGCGTCCCCTCGCCCCGGCGGCGCGTCCCGCGCCGGCCCCCGCGCCGCCTCCCCTGGCGGCGCCCACCATCCGCCGGTGACCCCTCGCCGGCCGGGATGGCATCCTGAAGCATGGCGCCGGACCGTCCCTACACCGCTCCGCCCCGGTCCACCTTCCTGCAGAAGCTGGGACCGGGGGGATTGGCGTCCTTCCTCCTGGCTTCGGGCTCAGCCGTGCTGCTGCTGGGCTTGCCGGTCTGGTGGCGGATGCGGTGGGTGCTCCGGGGGGCGGGCGGCGACCCCGTGGAGCCCTCGGACCTCATCCTGGTGCTGGGCCGCCGGCTGGAGCGGGACCGCCCCACGAAGACCTTTGAGGCTCGCCTGGCCCACGCCGCGGACCTCTGGCGGCAGGGCCTCGCCCCGCGGATCCTCGTGGCGGGCGGGCTGACGGGGCGCGCGCGGATCAGCGAGGCCGAGGCGGGCTGCGCGTGGCTGCGCAGCCAGGGAATCCCGGAGGAGGCGCTCCGGACCGAGGACCAGAGCCAGCACACCCTCGAGAACCTGTTCCACGTGCGGGGGACCCTGCGTGCCGAGGGTTGGCGGACCCTCATCCTGGTCTCCGACCACCTGCACCTGGCCAGGGCGGGGACGCTGGCGCGGGGCCTGGGCCTGGCGGTGCGCTGCAGCCCCGCGCCCAGCTGCCCCCCGACGCCGGGAAGCCTGGCCTGGTGGCGGAGGGCCGCCCTCGAAGCCTTCTTCCTGCACTGGTACCACACCGGCCTGGCCTACAGCCGCCTGATCCGCAGCGAACGACAGCTCAACCGGGTAACGTGATTATGGATGATCGACATGAATCGCGTGTAGATGCTTACAAGGTATCTTAAAAAAAAGATCTATTCATGAGCATTTGGGCGTAGCCTCATGGGCCTCACTCAAGGAGGAGTCCATGGACACCCGGATCCTGCTCTGCCTTTCCCTCGGCGCCACGCTCGTGGGTGGCGAACCGCCGGTCCCGAGCTGGCCCAAGGTCCTGCGCATCGGCGTGGAGGACGTGAAGCCCGGCAAGGAGGCCGCCCACCAGAAGAACGAGTTCGCCTGGTCCAAGGTCCTCGCCCAGGCGAAGAGCCCCTACCACTTCCTGGGCCTGGTGCCGGTGGTCGGCGCGAACCAGGCCACGTGGGTGTGGTTCTATGATTCCCTGGCGGGCATGGAGGCGCAGCAGGCCTACATGGAGAAGCACCCGGCCCTCAAGGCCCAGGTCGAGGCGTTGGCCGTCAAGGATGCCGAGTACATCACGACCTACAGCAGCGCGGCCTACATGCTGCGCGGGGACCTCAGCCGGGAGATCGGGAACATGGCGCCCCGCTACTACTGGACCTCCACGATCCAGGTGAAGCCGGGCCTCGACGCCGAGTTCGCGGCTGGCGCGAAGAAATACGCCGAGCTCTGCGAGAAGGCGGGCCTGAAGCCCCGGTGGGCCGTGTACCAGGCCGTGGCCGGGGCCGCCAATCCCACGTTCCTCTGGGTGGTGCCGCTGCACAGCCTGGCCGATGCGGATGCGACCATGGCCGATGACGAGAAGATGGCCAAATCTGCTGGTCCCGAGGAACTCAAAGGCCT
This sequence comes from Geothrix alkalitolerans, assembly GCF_022808885.1. Taxonomy (NCBI): domain Bacteria; kingdom Pseudomonadati; phylum Acidobacteriota; class Holophagae; order Holophagales; family Holophagaceae; genus Geothrix; species Geothrix alkalitolerans. Next base: position 435,831 of record NZ_JAKZLE010000001.1, read on the forward strand.
TTCGAAGCTCGTCGCCGACTGCTTCCTGCGGGAGGACGCCCAGCTGCTGGCCGTGGATCCGAAGATGAGCTATCCGGATGCCGGGGACATTGCCGCGGACCCCGAGTTCTGGAAAGCCTGGACGGCCAAGCCCGCTCCGAAGGCGGCGGCTGCAAAGTAGGCCTCGGAAACAGGACCGGAGGGGCGTTGTGGATGCGGCGCCCTCCGCCAGCCCTGCCAGAATGAAACCATGGCCGGCCACCTCATTCTCGTCCCCACGCCCATCGGCAACCTCGGCGACCTCACGGACCGCGCGAAGGAAGCCCTGGCGGAGGCCGACCTGGTGGCCTGCGAGGACACCCGCCGCACCGGCGGCCTGCTGAAGCATCTGGGGATCGAGAAACCCCTGCTGCGCTTCGACGACCACGCCGGCGCCGCGGCCTACGAGCGCATCGGCCTGGAGCTGGCCTCGGGCCGAACCGTGGCCTACTGCAGCGACGCAGGCATGCCCGGCATCAATGATCCCGGCTTCGAGATCGCCCGGGCGGCCCGGGCCGCGGGAGCCAAGGTCACGGTGCTGCCCGGCGCCTCGGCCGTGCTGCTGGCGGTGGTGGCCTCGGGCCTGCCCAGCCACGCCTTCAGCTTCTGGGGCTACCTGCCCAACCGCAGCGAGCCGCGCCGCGCCCTTCTGCGGAAGTTGGGTGCCGAGGAGGAGACGGTGGTGGTCTTCGAGACGCCCCACCGCATCCACGAGACCCTCTCCGACTTGGCGGAGCTGCTGCCGGACCGCGAGATGGCCCTGGGCCGCGAGCTGACCAAGCTGCACGAGACCTGGTACCGCGGCACGCCGGACCAGGTGAAGGCCCAGCTGGGCCGCGAGGACCGCGGCGAGATGGTGCTGGTGCTGGCGGGTGCCGGGGCCAAGCGGGTCGTCAACGACGAGCAGGCGGCGTTCGACGGCACCCTGCCGGATTGGGCCAAGGCCTACCTCGCCGCCGCCCGCGAAGGCGGCATGACCCTCCGCGAAGCGGTGAAGCCCCTGGCCAAGCACCTGGGCGTGTCCGCCTCCGAGCTCTACCGCCTGGCGGCCGAGCTCTAGGGGGGCGCGGCGAAGCATCGCCCCAAAGGTAGCGAGCCTGCAGAGCGGGGCCCCACAAGGAGCGAATCCTGCTGAACTCGCGCGCTGGACTAATCGGGTTCTGAGCCGATGCCGTGGGTCGCGACCATGTGGGTCGCAGAGCAGGCTCCGGGGGAGCCTGCGGAGCGGGGCCCCACAAGGAGCGAATCCTGCTGAACTCGCGCGCTGGACTAATCGGGTTCTGAGCCGATGCCGTGGGTAATGCTCTGATGCCCGAACACTTCCCAGGCCAGCTGCCGGAACCGCTCCGTATGGCCCCAGTCCCTCTCCCGGTCCATCCAGAGCTTGAAATGGATCAGCTCGTGCTCGAGGATGCGCCGCTGGATGTCGTCGGGCGTGTGGCAGTTCATCCCGCACACCGGCTGGGGCCAGGGCCAGTCCCGGCGGCGCAGCAGGGGGATGCTGAGGCGGATCTCCGGATGCCACTTGCCGCGAGAGTCCTTCTCGATCACGAAGAGCCCCGCGCAGCGCGCCATGCGGGGCGACCAGATCACCGGGGGCGGGATGAGGTCCCAGCCCGCCTCGCGGAGAATGGCCTGGGCGCGGGCGCGGAGCGTGAGGTGCATGTCTCCATTGTGGGGCAGGTCCGGGTTTTCCGAAGGGCGTAGGCTTGGACGGCAGGAGGCGCCCATGATGAAGGCCCTTCCACTCTCAGACGTGTACACCCTTCTGGAGCCGGGGCCCGTCGTGCTGCTGGCCACCGCGAACCGAGGCCATGCCAACGTCATGGCCATGTCCTGGCACATGATGATGGAGTTCAATCCGCCCCTGGTGGGCTGCCTGGTGAGTGGCGCCAACCACAGCTTCGAGGCCCTGCGGAAGACGCGGCAGTGCGTGATCGCGATCCCCGCCGCCGGGCTGGTGAAGCAGGTGGTGAAGGTGGGTAATGCCTCGGGCCGCGACGTGGACAAGTTCGCGGCCTTCGGCCTCACGGCCCTGCCGGCGAAGAAGGTGGCCGCGCCGCTGGTGGCCGAGTGCTTCGCGAACCTGGAGTGCCGGGTGGCGGACACGCGCTTCGTGAACCGCTACAACCTCTTCGTGCTGGAGGTGGTGCAGGCCTGGATCGATCCCGCCCCGAAGAAGCCGAAGACCCTCCACCACCAGGGGCGCGGCGTCTTCGCGGTGGATGGCGAGACGATCCGGCTGACGTCCGGGAAGCCCTGAGAATCCGGTCGCTCAGCGCCCGTAGGTGCCCATCCAGGTGCCTTCGGCCAGGACCTTGCCCTTCGCCGCTGCGTCCACCTGGGCCCGGCTGGCGCCGGCAGGGAGGCCCAGCGGCGCCGAGAGGGCCAGGAGCCGGAAGAAGTAGCGGTGAGGCTTGCCGGGCGGGGGCGAGGGGCCGTTCCAGCCCAGGCGGCCCCAGCTGTTCTTTCCCTGGTGCGCGCCGCCCGGAAGGTCGGCCGCGCGGGGCTGGTCCTCCGCCAGGGACCGGGCCGTGCCGGGCAGGTCGTAGAGGACCCAGTGGACCCAGGTGCCCACGGGGGCATCCGGATCGTCCACGATCAGGGCGAAGGCGGCGGTGCCTGCGGGCGGCTCGCCCCACTGGAGGGCCGGCGAGCGATCTGCGCCATCGGCGGTGTGGGCGCGGGGGATCGTGCCCCCGTTCGGGAAGGCGGACATCCGGAGTTCCATGCGAGCCTCCTTCGCCGGCGAGACGGCCAGCAGGGCGGGGAGCAGCAGGATGGGGATCATGAGCGTCAGAAATCCTGGATGGCGAGGGGGATGCGCCGGCGGCCGAAGGACTGGGGATCGGCCTCGAAGTGGCCCGGGATCAGGGTGCCGCAGTCCGGGCAGCGACCGTCGGAGGATAGACGGTTCCGCTCGATGCGGTACCAGTCGCGGACGATGAGGGGGGCCTGGCAGCCGGAGCAGTGGGTCGTCCCCCCCGCGGCATCGTGCACGTTGCCGGTGTAGACGTACCGGAGGCCTGCGGCAAAGGCGATCTCCCGCGCCCGGGTGAGGGTGGATGCGGGCGTCCGGGGCAGGTCCGTCATCTTGTAGTCCGGGTGGAAGGCGGTGAAGTGCAGGGGGACATCGGGGCCCAGCTCCCGGGCGATCCAGGTGGACAGCGCCGCGAGCTCTTCGCTGGAGTCGTTCTGGCCGGGGATGAGCAGGGTGGTGATCTCCATCCAGACCCCCGTCTCGTGGTGGAGGTACAAGAGGGTGTCCAGTACCGGCTGGAGGTGGGCCACGGAGAGCCGGGCGTAGAAGCCCTCGGTGAAGGCCTTGAGGTCCACGTTGGCGGCATCCATCTTGGCGTAGAAGGCCCGCCGGGGCTCGGCATGCATGTAGCCCGCGGTGACCGCCACGGTGCGCAGGCCCCGCTCGTGGCAGGCGTCGGCCACGTCCATGGCGTACTCCGCGAAGATCACCGGGTCGTTGTAGGTGAAGGCCACGCTCCGGCAGTCCGAGGCCTCGGCGGCCCGGGCGATGGCCTCCGGCGAGGCGCGGTCCGTGAGGCGGTCCATGTCCCGGGCTTTGCTGATGTCCCAGTTCTGACAGAACTTGCACATGAGGTTGCAGCCCGCGGTGCCGAAGGACAGCACCCGCGAGCCCGGGAGGAAATGATTCAGAGGCTTCTTCTCGATGGGATCGACGCAGAAGCCCGACGACCGGCCGTAGGTGGTGAGGACCATGCCGCCACCCAGGTTCTGCCGGACGAAGCAGGCGCCACGCTGACCTTCGCCCAGCTTGCAGTCGCGAGGGCAGAGGTCGCACTGGAGCCGTCCATCGTCGAGGCGATGCCACCATCGAGCCGGGTGGGGGGCGGGGCGGGAGGTCGGATGGGAGGCGGGATCCATGGCGCTACCCCGGGCTGCCCACCTCGGCTTCCTCGTGGAAGCGCGTCACCGTGAACCGGGTGATCCGGATTCCGTCATCCCAGAAGGCCATGGGCAGGCCGGCCTTCCGCTTCAGGTGGGCCAGGAAGTCCTCGGGTTCAGGCAGCTGGTCCCAGACCTGAGGCAGGAAGGCGCCCCGCAATCCCTGCCATTCCAGCACCAGGCCATCCTCAACCGGCCGCAGCAGGGTCAGCAGATGAGCTTGGCTGTTGAAAGGAAGGGGCTCGAGGGCGGAGAGAAGGGATACCTCCACCTGGAGGTCGGTGAATTCGCTGCGGGCCAGGGGCGGGAAGCGGGGATCGTGGAAGGCCGCCTGCCGGGCATTCTCGACCACATCCTCGCCCAGGGGCCGCCGGGGCTCCAGGGTGCCCATGCAGCCCCGGAGCTGGCCCAGGCGGTGGAGGGTGACGAAGGTGGCGGCGGGCTCCTCGAGCCAGGAGGCGGTCGGAACCGGCGGGGCCGCCACGCCCAGCTTTTCCGCGATGGCGCCGCGGGCGATCCGCAGCAGGGTAGGACCCCAGTCAATGCTCGCGTGCGGATGGGTCATGGGCGCCCTCCTGGATGAACGCGAAGGCGGCATAGCCCACGACGTGGTCGCGGTCTCCGGCGGTGTCGCCGGAGTTGCGCAGGTCCATCAGATGAGGCGTCAACCGATGATGCCGGGCGGTCAGCAGCAGCCCGTTCACTGCCGTGGCGCCGCAGGCCTGGTCGTGGCTGGCCAGCAGGTTCAGGTCCGAAATGCTGGCGCAGGTGCGGCGATCCAGGGCCTGCGCCCGCTCGTAGGGCAGGTAGTGGGACAGGTCGGAGCTCACCACGATCAGGGTCTCCATCCCTCCCCAGACGGCCTCGATGGCCTCCGCCACGCGCTCCGCGGTGGCATGGCCCACGGCCAGGGGCACCAGCAGGAAGCTGCCCAGGGCCTGCTGGAGGAAGGGCAGCTGGACTTCGATGGAATGCTCCCTGGCGTGGGCTGCGGGGCTTGTGGTCACCCCGGCCAGAGGCTGGAGGACCTCCGCGGCCGAGATATCCACGGGAATCCTCCCGAGGGGGGTGTCGAAAGCGGAAACGCCGGGCAGGGCGAGACCCACCACGGGCACATGATGGGCCGGGCCCAGCAGGACCACCCGCCGAATGATGCCCCGCAGGCGGTTCAGGGACGCATAGGCGCTGGCGGCGATGGGCCCGGAGTAGACATAGCCCGCATGCGGGACGATCAGGGCCTTGGGGGGCCCCAGCCAGGGATTGGCCCCGGCGGCGTCCGCGAACATCGCCTGGATGGCCTGACTCAGCTCGCTGCTCTCCCGCGGGTAGAAAATTCCGGCCACCGCGGCCGCACGGACATCCATCGTCGTGTCCATGCCGCAAAAATAACCCCTGGACCGGACCGGGCCAGGGGTTGCGGAGAGAAAGGGTGGAGACCAGGGTCGGCGCGGCGGGGAGCCCCCTCAGGGCGCGAGGAAGGTCGTGGCGACGCCGGCGGGGGTCACGGTCCTCAGCAGGTGGTTGGCCGTATCGGCCACCGCCAGGTTGCCCGCGGGGGTGACGGCGATGCCACAGGGCCGGAAGAAGAGGGCCGCGGTGCCGGTGCCGTCCGCGTTGCCGGCCGAGCCGCCCGTCCCGGCGGGGGTGCTGACCGTGCCATCGGTTCCGATGCGCCGGACGGCGTGGTTCTGGGTGTCGGCGACCCACAGGATCCCGGCGGCATCCAGCGCGATCCCCACGGGGGAATTGAACTTGGCGGCGGAGAGGCCGTTGCCGTCGGCGAAGCCGTAGGTGCTGGTCTGCCCGGCCAGCCGGGTCACGATGGCGCCCGGCGCGATGGCGCGGATGCAGGAATTGCCATAGTCCGCCACGTACAAGGTCCCGTTCGGTGCCAGGGCGATCCCGTTGGGCTGGTTGAACTGGGCGGCCACAGCGGTCCCATCCACGAGTCCCGGCGCGCCGGCCTTGCCCGCGTAGGTGGAGACCGTTCCGTCCACGGCCAGGTAGCGGATGGTGTGGTTCTGGGTATCCGCGATGTAGGTTCCGCCGGTGGCGTCCACGGCCAGGCCGACGGGGGCATTGAAGCGGGCCTGGGCAGCCGGGCCATCCGTGGTCCCGGGTTGTCCCGCGGCGCCGGCCAGGGTGGTCACGGTGCCATCGGGCGCGATCCGCCGGAGGGTGTGGTTGCCCGTGTCCGCCACCAGCAGGTTTCCGGCGGGATCGACGGCGAGGCCGCCCGGATGGCTGAACCGCGCGTCCGCGCCCAGGCCGTCGGCGGAACCGGCCAGTCCAGAGCTGCCCGCCAGGAGGGTCTTGTGGTTCGTGGCGTCCACCTTCCAGATGGTGTGGTCGTCCATGTCGGACACGAAGAGGTTGCCCGAGGCGTCGTAGGCCAGGCCCACCGGCGCAGGGAACATCACGGCGGCGGTCACGGTCAGCGTGGCGATGCCGCTGGTGACGGTGCCGTTGGGATTGGTGATGGTCACGGTGTAGTCGCCCGCATCCTCGACCCTGGGCTGGAAGAGGGTGAAGCTGGAGCTGATGGCCCCCAGGATGTTCTGGCCATCCTTGGCCCACTGGTAGGCCAGCGTGGCGGCTCCGGTGGCGGTGACCGAGAAGGTGACCGGGCGGCCGGTGACGGTGCTGGCGCTCGCCGGGGCGGTGGTGATGGCCGGCGGGGTGCCCGGGGCGGAGGCATCGGCGGACTTGTGGCCGGAACATGCCGTCCCCAGTGCCAGGCCCATCGCCAGGAGGAGGACCGTCGATAGGGACAGGAGCCGGGACCGCATCGAACCGGCGGCCCCGACCAGGCTAGGACATCCCTGGATCATCGAATCTCTCCGAAAAACTAGACCCCGTGGGCCGAAGCGTGATGGAAGGGTGGACCGGGTCTCGCCGAAAGGGAGGATCCCATGAATGGTGGCCGCTCGACCGGTAAGGTTCCACGGAGGGCCTCAGAACTCGAAGGTCGGGCCGCTGAGGGTCTGGGCGTCGAGGATCTGGCCCTGGGCGTCGAGGGTGACGAGGCCCTGGGCCTGGCGGGGCGTCATCTGGCTGATCTGCTGGAGGGCCTGGCCCCGCAGTTCGGGAGTTCCGCCTTCGGCGCTCTCGAAGAAGACGGCCCCCACGCGGTAGGTCTGCTTCGCGTCCTGCATCAGGTGCAGCTCGCGAAGCTGGCGCTCGTCCACCGGGCTGGGGGCGTCCGTCATGAGGCAGCGGGCCTGGGCCGTCTTGGGGAAGGCGATGACCTCACGGATGTTGTCCACGCCCGCCAGCAGCATGACGAGCCGGTCCAGGCCCAGGGCCAGGCCGCCGTGGGGCGGGGCGCCGTAGCTGAGGGCGTCCAGGAGGAAGCCGAACTTCGCGCGGGCTTCCTCGGGGCCGATGCCGATGGCCCGGAACATCCGGCTCTGCGTCTCGGCATCGTGGATGCGGATGCTGCCGCCGCCCACCTCGAACCCGTTGAGCACCAGGTCGTAGGCCACGGCGCGGCAGCGGGCGGGATCCGTCTCCAGCAGGTCCAGGTCCTCCGGATGCGGGCTGGTGAAGGGATGGTGGCAGGCCACGAACCGGCCCTCCCCGTCATCCTCACCGCTCCACTCCAGCAGGGGGAAGTCCACGACCCAGAGGAAGTCGAACCGGGACTCGTCCAGCATCCCGAACTGGCGGGCGAGGCGAAGACGCAGCTCGCCCAGCACGCGGCTGGTCTGGGCGTCGGGGCCCACGGCGAAGATGGCCAGGCCATCCCCGGTCGCGCCCCCCGCTGCGCCGAGGCGCTGCCGGAGGGCGGCTTCATCCGCGGGTTCGAGGAACTTCTTGAAGCTGCTGGAGAGCCCGTCCTTGCCCCACTTGGCGTAGGGCAGGCCGCCGGCGCCCAGCTGCTTGGCCGTTTCGCCCAGCTCGTCCAGCTGCTTGCGGCTGAGGGAGCCCGCGGCCTCCCCGGGGAAGAAGAGGGCCCGCACCCGGCGGTGGCCCTGGCTCTCCGAGGCGGCGCGGAAGAGGTTGAAGCCGCTTTGGGCGAAGAGGCCGGTGACGTCCTGGATCTTGATGGCACAGCGGAGGTCAGGCTTGTCGGACCCGTACCACTCCATGGCGTCCCGGTAGGGGAGGCGGGGGAACGGCGCGGTCACATCCTTGCCGATCATCTTCGCCAGCTTCACCATCAGGGGCTCGATGACGCCCTGGACGTCCTCCTGGCGCACGAAGCTCATCTCGATGTCGATCTGGGTGAATTCGGGCTGGCGGTCGGCGCGCAGGTCTTCGTCGCGGAAGCAGCGGCAGATCTGCACGTAGCGCTCAAAGCCGCTCACCTGCAGCAGCTGCTTGAACAGCTGGGGGCTCTGGGGCAGGGCGAAGAACTCCCCGGCGTGGACGCGGCTGGGCACCAGGTAATCCCGGGCGCCCTCGGGCGTGGACTTGGTGAGGATGGGCGTCTCGACCTCGATGAAGTCCAGCTCCCGGAAGTGGTTCCGGGTGAGGTTCGCCACCTCGCTGCGGAGCACCAGGTTGCGCTGGAGCTGCTCCCGGCGCAGGTCCAGGAAGCGGTAGGTGAGGCGCAGGTCCTCGCCCACGCCCTCGTCCTCCAGGGGGAAGGGCAGGGGGGCGGCGGTGTTGAGGATCCGCAGGCCCGTCAGGCGGATCTCGATGTCGCCGGTGGGCAAATTGGGGTTCTTGCTCTCCCGCTCAGCCACCACGCCTTCGACCGCCAGTACGAACTCGCTGCGCACAGCCTTGAGCCGGGCCAGCAGCTCCGGATCGGCGGTCTCCTCGTTGGCCACCAGCTGCACCAGCCCCCAGCGGTCGCGGAGGTCCAGGAACACCAGGGAGCCCAGGTTGCGCACGCGCCGGCACCAGCCGAGCAGGCGCACGGTCTGGCCCGCATGGTCGAGGCGGAGGTCGCCGTTGCGGTGGGTGCGTTGGAAGTCGCCGAGCCGATCGAGTTTCATAGCCTTCCAGGATCGCATCCTGGGCCGGGTCGCTCAAGGCGGGGCGGAAAAGAAGGGGAATTAAGCGGAGGATGGCGGAGGGGCGGAGGAGAGCGGAGGGTGGCCGGGGGTTGGTGATCGTGAGGCTGGGCCAGAGCGTTCTTTTCGCCGCTGATTTCGCAGATTGCGGCGATAGGGCCAGGGCACCCCCACGGAGCCCATGCTGAGCCGGGGCAGGTACGGTCTTTTCTCCGCTCTCCTCCGCCCCTCAGCCTTCCTCCGCTTATTCGATTCCTTTTCCTTTTCAGTTCCCCCCAGGCGCCACAGCGACCTTGGCTCGGTTGGCGGCGCGGTAGCGGGCCCACCGCAGCCGGGCGCGGTCCATGTAGAGGTAGATGACGGGGGTTGTGTAGAGGGTCAGGAGCTGGCTGAAGAGGAGGCCGCCCACGATGGCGATGCCCAGGGGGCGGCGCAGCTCGGAGCCGGTGCCCATGCCGATGGCCAGGGGCAGGCCGCCCAGCAGGGCCGCCATGGTGGTCATGGTGATGGGCCGGAACCGCAGCAGGCAGGCCTGGAAGATGGACTCCTCCGGGGTCTTGCCCTCCCGGCGCTCCACCTCGATGGCGAAGTCGATCATGAGGATGGCGTTCTTCTTCACGATGCCGATGAGCAGGATGATGCCGATGAAGGCGATGACGCTCAGCTCCGTGCGGAAGGCCAGCAGAGCCAGCAGGGCCCCCACCCCCGCGGAAGGCAGGGTGGAGAGAATGGTCAGAGGGTGGATGAGGCTTTCGTACAGGACGCCCAGCACGATGTAGACCACCAGCAGCGCCGCTGCCAGGAGCAGCGGCTGGTTCGCCAGGGAGGCCTTGAAGGCCTGGGCCGTGCCCATGAAGCTGCCGCGGATGGTGCCCGGGAGGCGGATCTCCTGCTGGGCCGCGTCGATGGCCGCCACCGCGTCGCCCAGGGCCACGCCGGGCGGCAGGTTGAAGGAGAGGGTCACCGAGGGCTGCTGGCCCTGGTGGTTCACGGAGAGGGCCGTGTTTCGCCGCTCCAGGCGGGTGAAGGCGCTGAGGGGCACCAGGTTCCCCGAGCTGGCGCGCACGTAGGTGTGGCGCAGGCCGTCGGGGGTCTGCATGAAGGGCGTGTCCACCTCCATGACCACGTGGTACTGGTTCAGGGTGGTGTAGATGGTGGAGACGAAGCGCTGGCCGAAGGCGTCGTAGAGGGTGCTGTCGATGGCCTGGGGCGTGATGCCCAGGCGGGAGGCGGTGGGACGGTCGATGACCAGCGACGCCTCCAGGCCCTTGTTCTGGAGGTCCGTGTTGACATCGGCCAGCTGGGGCACGGTGCGGAGCTTCTGGAGCACCCGTGGCGCCCAGTCGAACAGCTCCCGGGCGTCATCGCCCTGGAGGGTGTACTGGTACTGGGAGCTGGAAGGCCGGCCGCCGATGCGGATGTCCTGGACGGGCTGCATGTAGAGCGTGCCGCCGGGAAGGTGGGCGGTCTTCCCCCGCAGGCGGGCGATGACCTGGTCGGCGGTCTCCTTCCGCTGATCGTTGGGCTTCAGCGAGCAGAACATGCGGCCCGTGTTGCCCCCGCCGATGAAGGCCGTGACGTTCTCCACGGCGGGATCCGCCTGGACGATGGCCACGTAGCCCGTCATCAGCTTCTCCATGCCCGCAAAGGAAATGTCCTGGGCGGCCTGGATCGAGCCGGTGAGGCGGCCCGTGTCCTGCTGGGGGAAGAAGCCCTTGGGGATGACCACGTAGAGCCCCACGGTGGCCAGCATGGTGCCCAGGGCCAGACCCAGGGTGAAGCGCTGGTGCCGCAGCACCCAGGCCAGCGAGGTCTCGTAGTGGCGCATGACCCACTGGAAGGCCCGCTCCGTGGCCATGAACATGCGGCCGTGCCGCTCCTCGGCGTGAGGCCGCAGCAGGCGCGAGCACATCATGGGCGTGGTGGTGAGGGAGACCACCATGGACACCAGGATGGCCACGGAGAGGGTCACCGCGAACTCGCGGAACAGCCGACCCACGATGCCGCCCATGAGCAGGATGGGAATGAACACGGCGATGAGGGAGATGCTGATGGAGACCACCGTGAAGCCGATCTCCTTGGCTCCGTAGAGGGCCGCCTCCATGGGCTGCATGCCGTCCTCCAGGTGGCGCGTGATGTTCTCCACCACCACGATGGCGTCGTCCACCACGAAGCCCGTGGCCACGGTGAGCGCCATGAGCGACAGGTTGTCGATGGTGTAGCCCAGCATGTACATGGCGCCGAAGGTGCCGATGAGGGAGATGGGCACCGCCACGCTGGGGATGAGGGTGGACCGCACGCTGCGGAGGAAGACGAACACCACCAGGATCACCAGGCCGATGGAGATGCTCATGGCCAGCTGCACGTCCTTCACCGAGGCCCGGATGGTGCGGGTGGCGTCGATGAGCACCTTCAGCTCGATGGTGGGCGGCAGGGAGGCCTGGAGCTGGGGGAGGATGGCCCGCACGCGGTCCACGGTGTCGATGATGTTGGCGTCCGGCTGGCGGAAGATGGGGATGATGATGGCGGGGACGCCGTTGGAGAGGCCGCGGTTGCGGACGTTCTCCACGGAATCCGTGACCTGGGCCACGTCGGAGAGGCGGACGGCGCTGCCGTTCCGGTACCTCACGATGAGGGGCTGGTAGTCCGCGGCCTTCATCAGCTGGTCCGTGGTGGACAGGGACCAGGTGGTGCTGGGGCTGGCGATGTCCCCCTTGGGCCGGTTGATGTTGGCGGCCGCGATCGCCAGACGGACGTCCTCCAGGGCCATGCCCTGGGCGTTCAGCGCCGCGGGATTCACATCCACGCGCACCGCGGGCAGCGCGCCACCCCACACGAAGACCTGGCCCACGCCCTGGACCTGGGACAGCTTCTGCTGGAGGACCGAGGAGGCCACGTCGTACATGCGCTCCCGGGGGATCAGGTTCGACGTCAGCGCCAGCATGAGGATGGGCGAATCGGCCGGGTTCACCTTCCGGTACCAGGGATTGTTCGGCAGGTTCGAGGGCAGGTCGCCCCGCGCCGCGTTGATGGCCGCCTGCACGTCGCGTCCCGCCGCGTCGATGTTGCGGCTCAGGTCGAACTGGAGGGTGATGTTCGTGGACCCCAGTGAGCTGGCGGAAGTCATCTCCGTGATGCCCGCGATGCGGCCGAACTGGCGCTCCAGGGGCGTCGCCACGGAGGAGGCCATGGTCTCGGGGCTCGCCCCGGGCAGGCCTGCCGAGACCTGGATGGTGGGGAACTCCACCTGGGGCAGGGGCGAGACCGGCAGGAACTGGTAGGCGATGGCGCCCAACAGGGCGAGGGCCACCGTCAGCAGCGTGGTGGCGACGGGCCGGTGGATGAAGGGCGTGGAGATGCTCACAGGCGTGCGTGCAGGGGCTCCAGGCGTTCCGCCTGGAGCATGGTGCCGCTGGCGCGGCGCGGAGAGGTGGGGTGGGCGTGGCCGTTCATGACTCGGCCATTTCAGGCGAAGCCGGTTCTGCGCCTCGCCAGCGGCGCACCCTTCTGGCCAGCCGGTCGAAAGCTAGGTAGATGACGGGCGTCGTGTAGAGCGTCAGGATCTGGCTGAAGATGAGGCCGCCCACGATGGCGATGCCCAGGGGGCGGCGCAGCTCGGCGCCGACGCCGGTGCCCAGCGCCAGGGGCACGCCCCCGAGCAGGGCCGCCATGGTGGTCATGATGATGGGCCGGAAGCGCAGCAGAGAGGCCTGGTAGATGGCCTCCTCCGGCGGCAGGCCGTCCTTGCGCTCGGCTTCCAGCGCGAAGTCGATCATCATGATGGCGTTCTTCTCGACGATGCCGATGAGCAGGATGATGCCGATCAGGGCGATCACGCTGAAGTCGGTCCGGCAGATCATGAGCGAGAGCAGGGCGCCCACGCCGGCCGAGGGCAGGGTCGAGAGGATCGTGACGGGGTGGATGTAGCTCTCGTACAGCACGCCCAGCAGGATGTAGACCGTCAGGACCGCGGCGAGGATGAGGAAGGGCGTGTTCGTGAGGGAAGCGCCGAAGGCCTGGGCCGTGCCCTGGAAGCCCGCCTTGATGCTGGCGGGCATGTCGAGCTCGCTCCGGGCGCGCTGGATGGCTTTCACCGCGTCGCCGAGAGAGGCGCCGGGGCCCAGGTTGAAGGAGACGGTGGCGGTCGGGAACTGTCCCTGGTGGTTCACGGCCAGGGGCGCGGTGACGGTCTCGATGCGGGTGAAGGCGCTGAGGGGCACGGATCCGCCGGAGGCCGACCGGACATAGATGTTCTGCAGATCCTCGGGCCTCTGGTACTGGCCCGGTCGGGCCTCCAGCACCACGCGGTACTGGTTCAGCTGGGTGAACATGGTGGAGACCTGCCTCTGGCCGAAGGCGTCATAGAGCGCGTCGTCGAGCATCTGGGGCGTGATGCCCAGGCGGGAGGCCGTGGCTCGATCCAGGACGATGCGCACCTGGAGGCCGGCGTTCTGCTGATCGCTGGCGACATCCCTGAGCTCCGGCAGCGACGAGATGCGCTCGACGAAGCGGGGGACCCACAGGCCCAGCTCCTTTGGATCCGCATCCTCGAGGGTGTACTGGTACTGGGTGCGGCTGACCCGGTCCTCCACGGTGAGGTCCTGGATGGGCTGGAGGTACAGGCGGATGCCCTGGATCTTCGCCAACTCGGGCTGGAGGCGGTGGATGACGTCCATGGCGCTGAGGCCGCGCTCCTCGAGGGGCTTGAGGTTGATCTGGATGCGCCCGCTGTTGAGGGTGGTGTTCGTGCCGTCGATGCCGATGAAGGAGGACAGGCTCTCCACGGCCGAATCCTTGAGGATCTCCGCGGCGAGGGCCTGCTGCCGCTCGGCCATGGCGGAGAACGACACGGTCTGCGAAGCCTCGGAGATGCCCAGGAGCACGCCGGTGTCCTGCACCGGGAAGAAGCCCTTGGGGATGGCGAGGTAGAGCAGCACCGTGGACGCCAGGGTGGCCATGGCCACCACCAAGGTGCCGGTCTGGTGCTTGAGCACCCAGGAGAGGGTGCGGCCGTAGAAGGCGATGATCCGCTGGAAGACCCGCTCCGAGGACTGGTAGAAGCGGCCCTGTTCCGAGGGAGGCGTGTGCTTCAGCAGCTTGGCGCACATCATGGGCGTGAGGGTGAGCGACACCACTGCGGACACCAGGATGGTGACGCTCAGGGTGACGGCGAACTCGCGGAAGAGGCGGCCTACGATGTCGCCCATGAAGAGCAGGGGGATCAGCACGGCGATGAGCGAGACGGTCAGGGACAGGATGGTGAAGCCGATCTGGCCCGAGCCCTTCAGCGCCGCCTGGAGGGGCGGCTCGCCCTCCTCGATGTAGCGCATGATGTTCTCGATCATCACGATGGCATCGTCCACCACGAAGCCGGTGGAGATCGTGAGGGCCATGAGCGTGAGGTTGTTCAGGCTGTAGCCGAGCAGGTACATCACCCCGAAGGTGCCCACCAGCGAGAGCGGCACGGCCACGCTGGGGATGACCGTCGCGGCCAGGGTGCGCAGGAACAGGAAGATCACCATGACCACCAGGGCGATGGTGAGCATCAGCTCGAACTCCACGTCCGCCACCGAGGCGCGGATGGTGACCGTGCGGTCCGTGAGGATGTTGAGCTCCACGGCGGCGGGCATGGAGGCCCGGAGCTGGGGCATCAGGTTCTTCACCCGGTCTACCACGGCGATGATGTTGGCGCCGGGCTGCCGCTGGATGTTGAGGATGACGGCGGGCGTGCGGTTCATCCAGGCGGCGAGCCGCGCGTTCTCGACGTCGTCGGCGACGGTGGCCACCTCGGACAGGGTCACCGGCGCGCCGTTCTTGTAGGCGATGATGAGGGGCCGGTAGTCCTCGCTGGAGAGCAGCTGGTCGTTGGCGCCGATCGCGTAGGCCTGTCGCAGGCCGTCGAAGCTGCCCTTGGCCTGGTTCACGTTGCTCTGGGCCACGGCGGTGCGCACATCGCCCAGGGTGAGTCCCTTGGCCGCCAGGTCCGCGGGGTTGGCCTGGATGCGGACGGCGGGCTTCTGGCCGCCGCTGATGCTCACGAGGCCCACGCCGGGAAGCTGGGAGATCTTCTGGGCCAGCCGGGTGTCCGCGAAGTCCTCGACCTTCGACAGGGGCAGGGTCTTCGAGGTGAGGGCCAGGGTGAGGATGGGCGCGTCGGCCGGGTTGATCTTGCTGTAGATGGGCGGATTGGGAAGGTCGCGGGGGAGGTAGGTGCCCGCGGCGTTCACGGCCGCCTGCACCTGCTGCTCGGCCACGTCGATGTTCAGGTCCAGCACGAACTGGAGGGTGATGATCGAACTGCCGCCGGAGCTGGAGGAGGACATGCGGTTCAGGCCCGGGAGCTGGCCGAACTGGCGCTCCAGGGGGGCGGTGATGGCGGAGGCCATCACGTCCGGGCTGGCGCCGGGATAGAAGGTGACCACCTGGATGGTGGGGTAGTCCACCTGGGGCAGCGCCGAGACCGGGAGCTGGCGGAAGGCCAGCAGGCCCACCAGGAGCAGCCCGGCCATCAGCAGCGAGGTCGCGATCGGCCGGAGGATGAAGGGCCGGGATGGGTTCATCGGGTCAGCCCTTCGCGGCCGGGGGTTTCGGAAGGGCGACCTTGCTGCCCGGACGGAGCTTGTCGAGGCCGTCGGTGATGACGGTCTCGCCGCCCGCCACGCCCTGCTTGAGGGCGGTGTCGTCGCCATCGGTGGCGAGCACTTCGACCGGGCGCATGTCTGCGGTGCCGTCCGCCTTCACCACGTACACGAAGGCTCCCTGGGGGCTGCGCTGCACCGCGGCCGTGGGCACGATCACCACGCCGCGCAGGGTGTCGACCAGCAGCCGGGCGTTCACGAACTGGTTGGGGAAGAGGGTGCGGTCCTCGTTGGTGAAGAGGGCCTTGAGGCGCACGGTGCCCGTGGCGGAGTCCACCTGGTTGTCGATGGCCGCGAGGGAGCCGGTGGCGAGGCGGACCTTGAGGTCCCGGTCCCAGGCTTCGACGGGCAGCTTCGCGCCCTTGGTGGTCTGCCGCAGCACATTCTGGATGTTGTCGGCGGGCACCGCGAACACGACGTTGATGGGCTGGATCGGCGCGATGACCGCCAGGCCGTTGGCGTCGCTGGCCCGCACCATGTTGCCGGCGTCCACCTGGCGCAGGCCCACCCGACCCGAGATCGGCGCGGTGATGCGGCTGTAGGTGAGGTTCAGCTTGGCGCTTTCCACCTGGGCCTGGTCAGCCTTGAGGGTGGCTTCGTACTGGGCCACGGAGGAACTCTGGGTGTCCAGCTGCTGCCGGGAGATGATGCCCTGCTGGACCAGTCCCTGGAGCCGATTCAGGTCCGCGAGCGCGTTCTGGTAGGCGGCCCGGTCCTTGGCCAGCTGGCCCTCGGCCTGCATGAGCTGCACCTGGAACGGCCGAGGGTCGATCTCCGCCAGCAGATCGCCCTGGCGCACCATCTGGCCCTCGGTGAAGGCCACGCGCACCAGCTGGCCATCCACGCGGCTCTTCACGGTGACGGTGTTCAGGGCGGTGACCGTGCCAAGGCCCGTGAGGCTCATGGGCATGTCGCCCTGCCGGGCGGTGGCCGCCACCACGGGAACGGGGCGTCCCCCCGCGGGGTTCTTGCCGGCGTCCTTCTTCGAGCCGCCACGGAAGAAGATCGCCCAGACGAGGATCGCGACCACTCCCAGGACAGCCCAGAGGCGCCAACCGCTCAGGAGGGCGGGGCGGGCGGCGCTGGATTCATACGACGGGATGGGATCGGTGGCGTCCATGCGGGAGTCGAAGCCTTTTCAAGGAGGGGGCGGAGGATGAGCTCAACTCCGGACCGGCGACAGGTCCAATGGTTGGACCATCCAGCCGGATATCCGGTTGGCCATGAAAGAAGAAAACCTGCTCCCGGCGGGCCGGACATGACCCCGATCAGATGGGACGGATGAGGCAGGCCGCGGCCCGGTCATGGCACCGGAGCCTGGTCCGTGCTCTGGGCGACCGTGGCGGCATACATGGCCTCCAGGTTGCCGACCATGGTCCGCAGGCTGTGGGTCAGGATCCGCTGCTCTTCCGGAGTCAGGCCGGCCGTCATGGACTCCCGGATCTCCGTGGCCAGATCCCGCAGCTCGTGGGCCAGGGCCAGGGCGCCCGGGGCGAGCTCGATGAGGATGCGGCGCCCGTGACGAGGGTCCGGCTTGGCGGTGAGCAAGCCCCGCTTCACCATGGCCTTCACCACCCGGCTGGCGGTGGGATCGTCCATCCAGACCTGCTGGGCCAGGGGGTGGAGGGAGGAGGGGCCCTGTTCGAGGAGCACCAGCATCACCCAGAACTGCTGGGGGCTGAGGCCGTAGGGAGCCAGCCGCGCCCAGACCACCTGCTTGAGGACCCGCCGGACGGCAGCGGCCAGGGTGCCGGGGTTGGCGTCGGAGAGGGAGATGGAAACCCGATCTTGCATAAGCAACAAGGCTGCGCCCCATCTACCCTCGTGTCAAGGGGTATAAGCGCCTTTGTTGACTTGGCAGGTCGCCTGATTACTTGCCGCGGGTGCTGGGTCGGGCCGGATGGCGGCCGCGCTCGCCCCGGGGGGGCTGGCCCTGGTCGGAGCGGGGGCCGGGGCGGGAGTTGGGGCGGGAGCTGCGCGCGGGGCCGCGGCCCCGGCCGCCGCCCCCGCCCTGGCGCCCCGTCTGGATGGGCTCGGCCGGGATGCTGGGATCCGGGGCGTAGCCCGTCACCACCTGTTTCGGCAGCTCCTTGCGGAGCAGCTTCTCGATGTCGCGCAGCAGCTTGTGTTCGTCCACGCAGACCAGGGACAGGGCCTCTCCCTCCGCGCCCGCGCGGCCCGTGCGGCCGATGCGGTGGATGTAGTCCTCCGGAACCTGGGGCAGCTCGTAGTTCACGACGTTGGGAAGCTGTTCGATGTCCAGGCCGCGGGCGGCGATGTCCGTGGCCACGAGGACGCGGACCGCGCCCTTCTTGAAGTCCTCAAGGGCCTTGATGCGCTGGGGCTGGCTCTTGTTGCCGTGGATGGCCATGGAGCTGATGCCGTCCTTGTCCAGCTGCTCGGAGAGCCGGTTGGCGCCGTGCTTGGTGCGGGTGAAGACCAGCACCTGCTCGAGGTTGCGGCTCTGGATGAGGTGGGCCAGCAGGGCGCGCTTGCGCTCCCGGTCCACGGGATGCACGACCTGGCGCACCAGCTCGGCGGCCGTGTTCTGCGGGGTGATCTGCACGGACGCGGGGTTCTTGAGGAACTTCGCGGCCAGCTGCTTGATCTCGTCCGTGAAGGTGGCGGAGAAGAGCAGGGTCTGACGGCTGGTGGGCAGCAGGGCGAGGATCTTCTGGATGTCGCGAATGAAGCCCATGTCGAGCATGCGGTCGGCTTCATCCAGCACCAGGATCTCGAGCTGGCTGAAGTTCAGGTTGCCCTGGCCCTGGTGGTCCAGCAGGCGGCCGGGGGTCGCGACCAGGATCTCGACACCGGCCCGCAGGGCCTTGGTCTGGGGGTTGATGTTCACGCCGCCGAAGATGGTGGTGGAGCGCAGGGGGATGTGCTTGCCATAGGCGCGGACGCTCTCCTCCACCTGCATGGCCAGCTCGCGGGTGGGCGTGAGGATGAGGGCGCGGATGGGGTGGCGCGCAGGCGAAGCCGAAGTGCTGGCATGGGGGGCCAGCAGCTGCAGCAGGGGCAGGGTGAAGCCCGCGGTCTTGCCGGTGCCGGTCTGGGCGCGGGCCAGCAGGTCGCGGCCCTCCAGCACCAGGGGAATGGCCTGGGCCTGGATGGGGGTGGGGGTTTCGTAGCCCTGCTCGCGTACGGCGCGCAGCAGCTCGGGCATCAGCCCGAGGGTGTCGAAGGACATGGTCGCTCCTGGAAGGGCCCGCCCGCGGATGGTTCCGGGGGCCCGGTCAGGGCGAGAAAGGGGTATTCGGACTGAAAAGAGGCGGAGACCGGGGGTCGCCTGCGATCACGAAGCCATTAGTTTATCTGAATAGTCAGGATTTAGCCAGCCACCTTCCAGACAGGCGTTCCAGGCCGGCCGGAGAACCAGGAACGATGGGGCTTCAGATGGAAGATGCCGTGCGCAGCAGGGCATCCGCGGGGGCCGGGCGGCGGGCGCGGCGATGGCGGCGGTGCTGGTGCCGGCGGTGGACCTCGAAGGCGAAGGCGTCCAGGGCCTCGGGATCCGGAGGTTCGCCGTTGAGCGACAGGGAGAGCGTGAGCAGCCCCTCCCGCTCGGCCACGTGGATGAACTGGGCGTCCGCCAGCTTGGAGGGCATGCACTCCAGGGGGCCCACCAGGACAGCGGCGTCGATCTCGCCCCGGCGCCAACCCAGGATGGGGGCGCCGAGGGTGAGCACGGCCTCCCCTTCCAGGGCCTCGCGAAGGTAGGGGGCGGAAGCCTCCAGGACCCGGGGCAGGGATCCGCGGCGCGGCCAGCCCAGCTCCGCCTCCAGAAGGCCCTCGGCCACGGCCAGAATCCGCTCGCGGATCCAGCGCTCCACCTGGGTGGCGGGGCCCTTCTTGGCGCCCTGGGCCCGCGACGTGTGCTCGGAATACTGGATGAACTCCGTGGTGGCCTCCATGTCCACCCGGAGCCCCCGGGACGCGAGCGCGCGGGCGGCCTCCCCGTTGGCGAAGGGATCGAGGCGCACGTAGATCTCGCCCGTCAGCAGGACGCGGGGCAGGTCGGCGCCGCTGTCCGCCTGCCGGAGCTCGCCGAGGGCCTGGCGGAGCAGCGCGGGCAGGCCGTAGACGCGCCCCGTGGCCACCTCGGTGATCACGCGGGTCGCGCTGAGGTCGCCCTTCGCGGCCGCTTCCAGGTGGGCGGCCAGGCGGCCGGCCCAGCGGTCCCGGATGGCCTGCGCCTGGCCCGGCAGCCGTTCCGCGGCCCGGACCAGGCAGAGGGCGCGCTCCAGCGTGCCGAAGGCCGCCATGCCTGCGAAGAGGATGGCCTTGAAGCCGGCGGGCAGGCCGCCGAAATAGTCGCCGTAAGGGGGTGACCAGATCCGCACGCGCCGCGCTTCGCCCAGCCGCTTCAGCACCAGCTGGTGCAGGGTGCGATAGGCGCCCATGCGGCAGGGGCCCGAGGCGGCGGGGAGGAGCAGGACCACTCGCTCGCCGGGGTGGCGCTCCAGGTGGGCCAGGAGGTTCCCCAGCACGAGGGTCATGGGCAGGCACTCCTTCCCGGAGGTCTGCCGGCGGCCCAGGAGCAGGGCGGTGTGGTCCGAGGGAGGCAGGGCTTCCGCGTTCACGCCCATTCCCCGCAGGGTGGCCGCGGCGGCTTCGGTCTCAGGGCCCATGGGCGGGATCAGCAGGCGCTCGCCCAGGCTCTGGATCTCCCGGAAGGTGCGGGTGCCCACGGACAAGTCCGACGCGTCCCGCGGGGTGCTCCGGGTGGTCCGCTGCCGGTCCTCGCGGACGCAGTGGAGGAAGGCCTCCACGCGCGTCTTGGTGCCCGCGTCCCCGGAGTGGCCGTCGGTTTCGATCACGGCATAGGGTCGTCCCTCCATGAGCCAGGCAAACATCGGCACCGTGAAGCTGTCCGGCCCGCAGGCGTAGTTGGAGCAGAAGATGCTGTAGAGATCCGGCGTCCTCCGGACCTGCCAGGCGGCGCGCAGGATGCGCTGGCTGTGGCCCCAGAAGATCTCGTCGAAGATGGGCGCGTCTTCCGCCACGGGCAGGCAGTCCAGAGGGATGCCGAGGGCCCCCTGTTCCCGGAGGATGGCGGGCACGTTGGAGTTCAGCACGTCGTTGTGCAGGGTGTAGCCGCGCCCCAGCAGGACGACCGGCACGATCTCGCGCGCTCGGCAGAAGGCCAGGGCCCGGCGGCCCATCTCGCGCAGGTCGGCCTCGAAGGCGAGCTGCGCCGCGCGGGCGGTCCGCCAGGCCGGGCGCCAGCTCAGGGGCCGGCCCAGGTCCGTGGCGAGGGCGCGGCAGGCGGCGAGGAAGGTTCGGGAGTCGAAGGCGCCGGCGCCGTGGTCCACCACGGGCGAGAGTACTTTGGGCCCGTCCTCGCCCAGCAGGAGCCGGAGCACGTCCGGCGCGCCCTGCGAGATGGGACAGACGACGGAGTGGGTTTCTCCGCCCACCCGCGGGAGCTCGCGCATCATGGGCAGGAACAGGTAGTCCGGCCGATCCTCGGCCATGCCCGCCACGAGGCCGTGGTACTGCTGCATGGGGGCGCAGAAGGGCACCCCGGCTTCCTCGATGCCGCGCTTCAGGGCCTCCCGGCCCGGGGAGGGCGCCACCTGCAGGTCGAAGCCCAGCTCGTGGAGGAAGGTGGCGAAGAAGGGGAAGGTGCCTTGCAGCTGGAACTCACCGCTGATCCCGATGAGCGGGCGGCCGCGCCGCTCGGAGAGGCGCTCGGAGAGGCGGGCCAGCCACTCGCGGCGCTCCCGGAAGGGGTCGGGGGCCAGGTCGGGCAGCTTGGCGCGGCGCGTCCCCTTGTCCCACAGCGAGCAGCCGCCGCCCCAGGTGAACTTCGTGACCTTGCCATCCACCTGGGTGGTGAGCCGGTCGATGCGACACTTGTTCCCGCCGCCGCCGCATCCCTGGGTCGCCGTGCAGACGAACTGGTCCTTGGCGGCCACTTCCGCCTGCAGGAAGCGGGCGCCGTCGAAAGGCCCGACCTCTTTCCAGGCCAGCTCCCGCGCCGCCAGGAGCGCGATGCCCACGGCGCCCATGAGGCCGGGCCGCGGCGGCACGATGACCTCCGCCCCGGTCTGGCGGGCCACGGCCGCGGCCAGCGCGTCCGACGCGAAGGGCATGCCCTGGCAGAAGACCACCTGGCCCACCGATCGGCTGCCCTTCACCCGGTTCAGGTAATTCGCCACCACGGAGTCGTAGATGCCCGAGATGATGCTGGCCTGCGGCGCGCCGGCGGCCACGGCCTCGTCGATAACCTCGGCCATGAAGATCGAGCAGTGCTGTCCCAGGGAGATGCAGCTGTCCGCCGACAGGGCCACCTGTCCCAGCTGGGCCACGGACTCGATGCCGGTGAACCGCCGCCCCTGCTCTTCGATGAAGGAGCCCGTGCCGGCGGAGCAGGCCTCGTTCATGGCGGCGTCCACGACCTTGCCGTCCGCGAGGCGGATGTACTTCGCGTCCTGCCCGCCGATCTCGAAGATGGTGTCCACCCGTGGATCGCACTGGAGGGCGCCGGTGGCGTGCGCGGCGATCTCGTTGATCACCCAGACCGACTCCCGGCCGTAGCACACGGAGAGCAGCGAGCCGACGATCTCGCGCCCCGAACCCGTGACGCCGAAGCCCTGGATGCGGTGGGTCGCGGCGGGGCTGGCGAGGAGCTGGCGCATGAGGGCCTGGGCGGCGGCCACCGGGGCGCCGTCCGTGGGCAGGTAGCCCTCCCAGAGCACCGCGCCCAGCCGGGCGTCCAGGGCCACGGCCTTCGATCCGGTGGAGCCGATGTCGAACCCCACGACCACCTCCCGGGGCTCCATGTCCACAGACCCGGAGGACACAGGCCCGACGGCCAGGGGGCCCGACGGCTCCGCCAGGCGGCGGACCCGGTTCAGGTAGAAGGCCAGGGGCTCGGTCACCTCCAGGGAGGCCCGGTCCGGCGGGCGCAGCAGGGCGCCCAGTCCGGGCACGGCGGCCGGGGTCTCCGCGGCCAGTACCGCGCAGCCCAGGGCTTCGAGGAAGAGGCGATCCTCCTCCCCGGTCTCCAGGAAGGTGAGGCCGTGGGCCGCCGCATGGCGCCGGAAGTGGGCCTGGACGCGCGCCGAGCGGGCCACGCCGCCCGCCAGGAGGAGGCGCTCGGGGCAGACCTTCGGCTTCATGAGGGCCTGCACGTTCTCGGCGATGGCGTCGAGCAGGCCCGCCAGGATGCGTTCCCGGGATTCCCCCTTGTTGGCCAGATGGGTCATGTCCGTCTTGAGGATCACGGGGCAGCGCCCCGACAGCGGCGCCGGGTCCGTCACGCCCTCCGCCAGGGCGGACGCCTCCTCCACCGTGAGGCCGAACCGCCCCACCAGCTGCTGCAGGAAGTTGCCCGTGCCCTGGGCGCAGCGGCCGTTCTCCCGGAAGATCTCCCGGCCTTCCCCCCGGAGCTCCAGCACGGAGAAGCCCCGGCTGCCGATGGACACCACGGTGGCGGGCGTCGCGCCATGGCGGAGGCGGAACCCCGCGGCCAGGGCCTGTCGCCCCGGCACCCGCGCCAGTGCCACAGGGCGGCCCATGCGGCCGGTCACCGCCGCGCCGTCCACGCTGCCCCAGTCCCAGGCTCCGAGCAGGTCCACGAGCACCTTGCCGGGTTCCTTCCCATGGGGCACCCGGGCCCGGCGGGTCCAGGTCCAGGCCCCGGCCTCGCCCACCAGCTCCACCGCCTTCAGGGTCTCCGCGCCGAGATCGAGGCCGATGAAGCGTGCCATGGTGTCTCCCTAAGATCACCCGATGGGTTCCCGGGCAGGATGGGTGCGACCAGAGGCCAGCGGCCAGCGGCAAGGCGCGGGTGTCGTCCTTTGTCGTGCCCTTCCGGGATTCGGATAATCCCTCCATGGATCCGCGGTTTTGGCTTGACGGTCAAGGGGGTATCGGTAGAATTCCGTTGCATTTTCAATGGGATCATCCGGCGTCGGAAGGTGGAGGAAAGGTTCTCCCCGGGAGTGGCGATGGCAGACGAGGCCCTGGAGGAGCGGCTGGAATCCTGGAAGGAGATCGCGGCCTACCTGGACCGCGATGTCCGGACGGTCCAGCGCTGGGAGAAGGGAGAGGGCCTTCCCGTGCACCGGCACCTCCACGACAAGCAGGGCAGCGTCTTCGCCCACCGCTCGGAGGTGGACGCCTGGCGGGCCGGGCGGATCCTGGCCCCCGACGGGGAGGGACCGGCCGCGGCGCCTGAGGCCGTCGCCGCGGCGGGGCCCGCGCCGGTCGAGGTGATCCGGCCGGAACCGCGGGGCGTGATGCCCTGGGTGCTCTGGTCCCTCACCGCGGCGTTGGTGCTGGCGGGCGTCCTCGCCCTGGTCTGGCGCCTTGGCTTCAGGCCCTCCCGGCCGGGCCCGGCCCTTGCGGTGCTCCCCTTCGTCGACCTCGGCGGAGAGCGCGGCCAGGAATTCTTCAGTGACGGCTTCACCGAGGAACTCATCACCCAGCTCGGCCGGCAGCAGGGCGAGGGTGGCCGCGTGGTGGCCCTGCGTTCGGCCCTGGGCTACCGGAATACGGAGAAGCGGCCCCGCCAGGTGGCCCGCGAGCTGGGCGTGGACTACCTGCTGCAGGGGTCGGTGCGGCGGTCGGGCGAGCGGGTGCGGGTGGCGGTGCACCTGCTGCGCGGCGCCGACGAAACGCACATCTGGGACAGCAGCTTCGACCGCAACGTGCGGGATGTCCTGGTGCTCCAGCGGGAGGTGGCGGATGCCATCGCCAGCGGAATCAGCCTCAAGCTGGAGCCCGGACGCGCCCACCCCAGGCCCGTCAAACCGGAGGCCTACGAGGCTTACCTCCGGGGCCGTTTCCTCTGGAACAAGCGCACCCCACAGGACCTCTACCTTGCGCTGGAACGATTCCAGGAGGCCGCGCGGCTGGATCCCACCTTCGCCCCCACCCACGTGGGCATCGCAGACTGCTACGCGCTCCTGGGTTCTGCCGAGATGGGTGTCCTGCGGCCCGGCGAGGCCATGCCCCTGGCCAAGCGGGCGGTGATGACCGCGCTGGAGCTGGATCCCGCATCGGCCGAGGCCCACGCTTCGCTCGGCCACATCCGACTGATCTACGAGTGGGACTGGGATGGGGCCGAGGCCTCCTTCAACCGGGCCCTCGATCTGAACCCGGGCTACGCCACCGCCCACCAGTGGTACGCCCTCTACCTCAGCGCCGTGGGCCGGAGCGAGGATGCCCTGGCCGAGCTGCGGAAGGCCGAGGAGCTGGATCCGCTGTCGCCTGCGGTGAAGTCCGCCGTGGCCGAGGCCCACTACTTCAACCGGCGCTACGGGGAGGCCGTCGCGGCCTCGCAGAAGGCCCTGGAGCTGGACCCCGGGTTCATCCTGGGCTACCTGAACCTGGGCCGGGCCCTGGTCATGCAGGGGCGGCACGAGGAGGCCATCACCGCCTTGACCGATGGCTGGGAGCGCTCCGGCCGGGCCCCGGGCATGACGCTCTTCCTGGGGCTGGCCTACGCGGCCAAGGGGAACCGCGGCAAGGCCCAGGAAATGCTGAATCTCCTCAACCACCCCCCGGACTTCCATGGGAAGCCGGTGTACGTTCCGGCCCTCTACCTGGCCGGGCTCCAGGGCGGCCTGGGTGATCGGGAAGGCGAGTTCCGCAGCCTGCAGAGGGCCCTGGAGGAGCGCTGCGAGTACCTGATCTACCTGGACCGCGAGCCCATGGCGGATCCCATTCGCCGGGACCCCCGGTTCAAGGATCTCCTCAAGGCTGTCCGGCGGTAGGGGACGCTCAGGACCGTCCGATGCGCCCCGCCAGTTCGTCCAGGGGCCAGCTCTCCTGCTCGCCGCTGGCCATGTGCTTGACGGTGATGGTGCCCCCATCCAGTTCCCCGTCGCCGAGGATGAGCACGGTCTGGATGCCGGTGCGGTTGGCCGTCGCCATGGCCTTCTTGAGGGCCCCGCCGCGGGTCTCCAGCTGCAGGGCAATGCCCGCGTCCCAGAGCTGGCGCGCGAGCTTGAAGGCTTCGACGGTGGCCCGCTCGCCAAGAGGGATGAGCAGGGCAGGAGCGGCCTGGGGGGCCTCGCCGCGCACCTGCTGCAGCACCATGGCCAGGCGGTCCAGGCCGATGGCCCAGCCGAAGGCGGGCACATCGGGGCCGCCCAGGTGCTTCACCAGCAGGTCGTAGCGCCCGCCGCCCAGCAGGGCGCTCTGGGCGCCAAGGTCGGAGCTGAGCAGCTCGAAGGCCGTGCGCGTGTAGTAGTCCAGGCCCCGCACCAGCCGCGGGTTCTCCTCGAAGGGGATGTCCAGCTCCGTGAGCAGGGCCTTGAGCCGCGCATGGTGCTTCGCCGAGGCCTCGTCGAGGTAATCGGTGATGACCGGGTGGCCTTCCAGCGCCGCCTGGCAGCTCTCGTTCTTGCAGTCCAACACGCGCAGCGGATTGGACTCGATGCGTCGGTGGCAGTCCGCGCAGAACTGCGATTCCCGCGACGCGAAGAAGGCGCGGAAGGCCTCGTAGAAGGCCGGGCGGGATTCGGGCGTGCCCACGCTGTTGATGGAGAACACCATCCGCTTGAGCCCCAGCTCCTTCAGGAAGCTGTGGAGCATGAGCAGGCTCTCGGCCTCGCTCTCGGGCGTGGCCACGCCGAAGCTCTCGGCCCCGATCTGCCAGAACTGGCGGTAACGGCCCGTCTGCATGCGCTCGTAGCGGAACTGGGGACCGATGTAATAGAACAGGGCAGGATCGCTGGAGGCCAGCAGCTTGTGCTGGATGGCGGCCCGCACCACGCCGGCGGTGTTCTCCGGGCGCATGACCACCTGGCGGCCGCCCTTGTCCGTGAACTCGTACATCTCCTTGTTCACGATGTCGGAACTTTCCCCCACGCTGCGTTTGAAGACATCGAGTTCTTCGAGGATGGGCGTGCGGATCTCCCCGTACCCGTGGCGGCCGAACACGCGCCGGGCGGTTTCCTCGATATGCTGGAACCAGCGAAGCTCCGCCCCGAACAGATCCCGCATACCTTTCACCGACTGGGCCATGATCCGACTCCTGAGCTTTCTGCCGCTCGCCACCTTCAGCCTACTGTCTTGGGCCCAGAGTCCCAAACCCGCCGGTCCGGCCCTCCATCCCCCCCGCCTGAAGGTCATGGTCGACCCGGGGCATGGGGGCGACGACGGGGGGGCCCGGGGGCCCAAGGGCCTGAAGGAGAAGGCGGCGGCCCTGGAGATCGGCAGGGCCGTGGCGGCCAAGCTCGAGACTGCGGGCTTCGAAGCCGTCCTCACGCGCGAGGACGACACCTTCATCCCCCTCTGGGACCGGGCCAAGGCCGCCAACGCCCAGGGGGCCGACCTCTTCATCAGCCTCCACCTGAACGCCGCCCGCGCCCGGGCCGCCCGGGGCTCCGAGGTGTACTTCCTGAGCCTGGGGAAGGGCGATGATGAGGAGGTGGTGGCGGCCGAGAACGCCGGCGCCGGGGACGCCCCGGCCAGCGCGGACACCGTGGTGGCGAGCATCCTGGACGACCTGGCCCAGAAGGCCTTCCTCCAGGACTCCGAGCGGCTGGCCGTGGCCATTCAGGGCCAGCTGAACCGTCTGGCCGGCATCAAGGAGCGGGGTGTCAAGCAGGCCCCCTTCATCGTCCTCCGGGGCGCGGCCATGCCCGCCGTGCTGGTGGAGGTGGCCTTCATCTCCAACCCCAAGGAGGAGGGGAAGCTCAAGGAGGCCGCGTTCCGCGCCAAGGTGGCCGATGCCATCACCCGCGGCGTCCGCCGCTACTTCGCCCAGGCCAACGGCAGCGTGCGCCGGAAGACCGTGGCCGGACCAGGCTGAACGCCCCTCAGTGTCCTCTGCCCTCCGAAGCCAATGGTCGCGGGAACCCCACCTCCCGAGCCTCAACCTTGAACGGAACGTCAATCGCCGCCATGATGGAAGGCCGCAGTACCCGTAGCTCTGTTGGGAGGCTTCGCCTCCGCGAGCGAGCGAAGCGAGGAGCGGGAGGGCCCTGCGAGGCAGGGCCCGTCAGACGGAGGAGCGTTGGCCGGAGACCGACCTTGAATCGGAACCCGTTCAAAGCCATGATGGAAAGCCGCAGTACCCGTAGCTCAGTTGGATAGAGCGTTGGCCTCCGAAGCCAAAGGTCGCTGGTTCGAATCCAGTCGGGTGCACCAACCAAGCCAGGGGGGCCGCATGGCCCCCCTGGCTTTGTTGCGGTTCCCTGGATTCGAACCAGCGAGTGGACCGCCCGAGACGCGCCTAGATGGCGCGTCGAAGCGGGCTGGCGGCGCGAAGCGGCGCGGTTCGAATCCCGACCGAGCCGCATGGCCCCCCTGGCTTGGTTGCGGTTCCCTGGATTCGAACCAGCGAGTGGACCGCCCGAGACGCGCCTAGATGGCGCGTCGAAGCGGGCCGGCGGCGCGAAGCGGCGCGGTTCGAATCCCGACCGAGCCGAGTACCCCCCGGCCGGTGGGAAGTTCCTTCCTGTGGAAACATTTGTGGGGGCGCCTTGACTGGCCTCATTTTGCGAGGCACAATGATCCTGCCTAAACCGGAGGTCCCAGTGGATCGTGAACTCCTGAAAGGCAGCACTCCCTTGCTGCTGCTGTCGCTGCTCTGCGAGGGGCCCATGTACGGCTACCAGATAATCGAGACGGTCCGCCAGAGAACGGGGGGAACCTACACCCTCAAGGAAGGGGCTTTGTATCCGGCCCTCCACAAGCTCGAGGCGACCGAGTTCATCACCTCGTACTGGGAAACCCAGGAGAACGGGCGGGAACGGCGCTATTACGCCATCCAGCCCGCGGGCCAAGCCTTCCTGACCGCCAAGAAGAAGGAGTGGAACCAGTTCGTGGACATGGTCCAGGCCTTCGTCGGGCCGAGGGCCTGAAGGACCCCTCACCGTGTCGCGCGCGCTCGACGGCTACCTCGCGCAAGTGGCTGCTGGCCTGAGGGGGGTGTCCCGCTGGCGGCGCCTCAGGCTGCTGCGGGAACTGGAGGCCCACCTGCTGGATGAGGCCGAGGCCAGGGGCATCGAAGGTGAATCGGCCATGGCGGCCCTGCTCGCCGAGAAGGAGCGCCCCGGCTTGCTGGCCGGGGAACTGGCGGCGGGCGAGGGCCAGGACGCCACCCACCGCGGGGGCACTGCCCTGGCCGCGGGCATGATCATCGGGATCGCCACGGGCAGCCACATGTGGTTCGAAGGCTGGCGCTGGTACATCTGCGTGGCCTTCGCCGCGGCCCAGGGGCTGGCCGTGGGAGCCGGCTACTTCTGGGCCCGGCGCCACTGGCTGCGGCTCGATCCCTGGGCGAGAACAGCCGTGGCCGTGCTGCTCACCTCTCTGCTCTCGATCCCCCTCGGGTTTACCACCGCCCACGGGTTCAAGCCCACGCGCCTGCTCTACGGCGCTTATACGGGATTCCTCCTGGAGCGCCACAGCCAGGAGCGCCCGCTCTGGCAGACCCTCCTGGAACCGGTCCTCTTCACGGCCTTCATGTTCGCCCTCGAGACGGGGTTCCTGGGCCGGATCCGCTTCCGGTGGTGGCAAGTGCCCCTGGAGCTCAGCTTCAACGCCACCTTGCTGGTCAGCGTGATGCTGGCGCTGAAGCTGCGCCGCGTCCTCGCCGAGCGTTGGGTGCTGACGCCCCAGGAGCAGGAGGGCTGATCCGGGCCTGTCTCCGGGCCTGTCTCCGGGCCCTGCCTCGGGAATCCTCCTTGAGGGACGGGCGATTTGGCGATAAGCTATCCATCTTGCGTGGACAAGCCGCGTGCGTTCACCCCGCCCATGGGGGCATCCGGTCGGTCCCAGGAGGAAGAGATGAAGGAAAAGATCCACCCCGAACTGCACGATGTGAAGGTGCACTGCGCCTGCGGCAACGAGTTCATGACGCGCTCCACCAAGAAGGAGCTGCGCGTGGAAATCTGCTCCAACTGCCACCCGTTCTTCACGGGCAAGCAGCGCCTGATGGACACCGAAGGCCGCGTGGAGAAGTTCAACAAGAAGTACGCGAAGAAGGAAGCCCCGGCCGCCGCTCCCGAGGCCGCTGTCGAGACGACCGAAGCCTAGCTGCACCATTCCGAGGGAGGGGCCGATCTTCGGCCCCTCCCTTTTTCGTACCGGTGCTCTGGAGGCCCCATGCTTGACCAACTTGAAGCCGTGGATGCCCGCTTCCAGGAAGTGGAGGCGCAGCTGCAGGATCCCGCCGTGGTGTCCGACCCCAAGCGGCTGCGGGAGCTGACCAAGCTCCGCGCGGAGCTGGAACCCGTGGTCCAGGCCTTCCAGGCCCAGCGCACGCGTCTCAAGCAGCTGGAGGAGGCCGAGTCCATCCTGGGCGACAAGACCATGGACGCGGACCTCCGCGAGATGGCCGAGATGGAGATCCCCGACCTGAAGAAGGCCATCGCCGAAGGCGAAGCCGAGATCAAGCGCCTGCTCATTCCCAAGGATCCCGCCGACGCCAAGAACGTGATTCTCGAGGTCCGCGCCGGCACCGGCGGCGAGGAGGCGGCGCTCTTCGCCGCGGAGCTCTTCCGCATGTACATCCGCTTCGCCGAGCGCCGGGGCTTCAAGGTATCCGTGTTGGATGAGAGCGACGCTGATGCGGGCGGGCTCAAGGAGGCCACTGCGGAGATCCAGGGCGACGGCGCCTACAGCCTCTTCCGCTTCGAGAGCGGCGTCCACCGCGTGCAGCGGGTCCCCAAGACCGAGACCCAGGGCCGCATCCACACCTCCGCCGCCACCGTGGCCGTCATGCCCGAGGCGGAGGAGGTCGACATCGAGATCCACCAGAAGGATCTGCGCATCGACACCTTCTGCTCCGGCGGCAAGGGCGGCCAGAGCGTGAACACCACGTACTCCGCCGTGCGCCTCACCCACCTGCCCACGAACACGGTCGTCAGCTGCCAGGACGAGCGCAGCCAGATCAAGAACATGGCCAAGGCCATGACCGTGCTGCGCAGCCGACTGCTCCAGAAGGCCCAGGACGAGGCGGACGCGGCCCACTCGGCCCTCCGCAAGTCCCAGGTGGGCAGCGGCGACCGCAGCGAGAAGATCCGCACCTACAACTTCCCCCAGGGCCGCGTCACCGACCACCGCATCGGCGTCACCATCCACCAGATCGACAGCTTCATGTCCGGCCAGCTCGAGCCCATCATCGAGCCCCTGCGTGCCGCGTTCGAGGCGGAGCGCCTGCAGGCGCTGGAGGCATGAAGCTCTGCCGCTGAGCGCTCGCCGCTTACGCGGCTCTGCGTACGCTGCGACTGGCAGCCCGCGATCGGGCGGTCCCCCGGACCGCCCTCCCGTTCGCCCGGCCCTTGGGGCCCGGGCTCACGGAGCGGGGCCCCCCATGTCCGGCCAGCTCGAGCCCATCATCGAGCCCCTGCGCGCCGCGTTCGAGGCAGAGCG
The DNA here is from genome assembly GCF_022808885.1 of Geothrix alkalitolerans. Taxonomy (NCBI): domain Bacteria; kingdom Pseudomonadati; phylum Acidobacteriota; class Holophagae; order Holophagales; family Holophagaceae; genus Geothrix; species Geothrix alkalitolerans. Next base: position 466,717 of record NZ_JAKZLE010000001.1, read on the forward strand.
GCTCCAGGCGCTGGAGGCGTGAACTGGCTATCAGCCACCAGCTGTCCGCTCTCAGTAAAAGCAGAAGCGGGAGGCGAGCCTCCCGCTTCCTTTTTGTTGCTGACAGCTGAGAGCTGATTGCCGTCAGCTACTTCTTCAGCGTCACCTTCTCCGGCGAGGTCAGGCTGAAGGCGACGGGCTTGCTCGCTGGGATCTTGATCACAGTGTCGGCGGTGCCGGCGGCCACGGCGGTGCCAGCGGCGGCGCCGATGGCCGCGCCACCGAGGGCGTGGTCACCCTGGTTCTTCTTGTCGGAGAGCAGGCCCACCAGGGCGCCGAGGGCCGCACCGCCGCCGATGTACTTGGCGTTGCGCTCGCCGCGGGCCGTGGCCACCACCACATGCGTGTCCGTATCGATGCCGACGCCGGCGACCTCGGTGAGACGGATGCCCAGGGCGCCCTTGCCGTTGCTGAGACGTCCCGCCGCGGCGCTCTGGGTCACGACGCCCCGGGCGGGGCTGCCGGCGCTCCAGACCAGCTTGCCGTCCACCACGACGTCAGAGGCCAGCGAGCCCTCCCAGGCATCCCCGGCCTGGTCTTTGTCCGTGGCCAGCTCGCGGGCCAGGGTAATCTCAAGCTTCGTGCCGGTGGGCACGTCGATCACCACGGGCTTGGGCGCCTCCTTGGCGACGGGGGCGGAAGCCAGCATGGCGGCTTCCTGCTTCTTGGCCTCGGCGCGCTTCTTCGCGTCGGCCACCTGGCGCTCCAGGGCCTTCACCTGGGACTTGGTCACCTGCTTGGCGGTCTCGGCGTCCTCTCCGGTGACCTTGCCGGACTTGGCTTCAGCGAGCTGCTGCTCGAGCTGGGCAACTTTGGCCTCGGCTGCCTTGGCGGCTTCGTCCGCCTGGATGGCGGCTTCGCTCTTGCGGTTGCATCCCACGGCCAGGACAAGCGCCGCGGCGAGGGACATTCGGATCAGGGCTGTGCGCATGGGACCTCCGTTGGGGGGGTATATAGTATGACAGCCCGCAAAGTTTACCTACCATGGCCACTCCCAACCTCAATCCCCGCGGCGAATCCGTGCTGCGCACCCTCATCGAGGCCTACCTGGAGGCCGGCGAGCCTGTGGGATCGCGCCTGCTGTCCAAGCGGTTCCCAGAGCCCCTCTCCAGCGCCACCATCCGGAACGTGCTCTCGGACCTGGAGGACGAGTCCCTGGTGGCCCAGCCGCACACGTCCGCAGGGCGGGTTCCCACGGAGCGGGCGTATCGCTACTACGTAGATCGCTGGCTGAAGGCGCAACCCCCTGACTCCGAGCTGGAGGGACGCCTTGCGACGGCGCTGGATGGCCTCGACCTGGATCCCGAGTCGTGGGCCCGGCACGCCAGCCGGACGCTGGCGGAGGTGATGGGAGGGGTCTGCCTGGCCCTGCCTCTGCCCCTGACCCAGAGCCGCCTCGTGCGCCTGGAGTTCGTGCCGGTGGGACCGGGCCGCCTGGTGGCAATATGGGTGGGGAGCCTGGGCGAGGTCGATCACCGCATCATGGATAACCCATGGAATTACAGCGATACCGTGCTGACTGAACTGGCGAACTTCGCCACTGCCCAGTTCGCCGGCCTCACCCTGGGAGAGATGCGTTCGAGGTTGCTGGACGCCCTGAAGGCGGGGGCCCGGGAGGGGGAGACACTCCGGATACGGCTTCAGGAGCTGGCCTCTCAGTGGCCCGAGGAGCGGCAGGCTGGCGACCCTCCCGTGCTGGTGTCAGGGTTGGGGCGTCTTGGCCAGCTTCCCGAATTCGAGGATGTGGCCCGGTTTCGCGGCCTGGTGGCCGCCTTCGAGGAGCAGGGCCGCCTGGCCCGTCTGCTGAATGCCTTCGCGGACAGGGCCTCCCAGGACATCCAGTTGCTGCTGGGATCGGAGAATCCCTACCTGGACGGCTGGCCTCTGGCCACGGCCGTTCGCACGGTGGGGCTGGGACCAGCCGGATATGTCACCTTCGCCCTGGTGGGGCCGCTCCGCATGGACTACGGCCGGGTCATGGGTGGCCTGCGGTGGTGGTCCAGGCAGGTCCAGCGGCGACAGGGCGGATCCTGACGCGGTTCCCCGCCGGACTGCGTATACTGCTGCGATGACCACCGGCACTCCCCGCGAGCCCAACGACCTGCCCGCTCCACCCTCCGGCGAGCCCGAGGATGTGGTGGATCTCAGCCTGGACGATGCCCTGGAGGCGGATCTCCAGTCCGTCGCGGACGAAGTAGCCTCGGAGTATCCCGCCCCATCTCTCGAGGAAGGCGAGCTCACGGAGCTCGACGGCTCTCGGGAGGGTTTGGAGGCGGCCCTCACCGAAGCCGAGCGGCAGATGGAGGAGATGCTCCGGCGGGAGGCCGAGCTGATGGATCAGCACCGGCGCCTGGCGGCGGACTTCAATAACTTCCGCAATCGCGTCCAGCGCGACATCGCCCTGGCTGTGGAGCAGGCCGAGCGGAAGATCCTCCTCGAAGTGCTACCCGTCCTCGACAACTTCGAACGGGGACTCAGCGCCTCGTACCAGGATGTCGACACCTTCCGGGCCGGTGTGGAGCTGATCCAGAAGCAGTTCACGGAAGCGCTTCGCCGAATGAACGTCGAGCCGCTTCCGCTGAAAGTCGGAGACGCGTACGACGCCCTCCACGCCGAAGCGCTCACCACCTTCAGTGATCCGAGCCTTCCGGACGGCGCCGTGGCGGCGGTCTACGAGCGCGGCTACAACCTCAAGGGACAGCTCCTCCGTCCCGCCCGCGTGGTGGTGAATCGGCTCCAGGATTCCGGGAAGCCCTAGCGGCCGCCCGCCCCGTGCCTTTGGATGACCCAAGAATCCGATTTATCATGAAGTTGCAAATCCCCGGGAGTTCCACCCATGGCAGGCAAACTGATCGGCATTGACCTCGGTACGACGAACAGTTGCGTCTGCGTGATGGAGAGTGGCGATTCGCGGGTGATCCCCAACCGGGAGGGGAGCCGCACGACTCCCTCGGTGGTGGCTTTCACGGACAAGGGCGACGTGCTGGTGGGCCACATCGCCAAGCGCCAGGCGGTCACGAACCCGCAGCGCACCCTGTTCGCCGTCAAGCGCCTCATCGGCCAGCGGTTCAACGCCCCCAAGGTCCAGGAGGCCATCGGCCGGCTGCCCTTCCCCGTGGTGTCAGCGCCCAACGGGGATGCCTGGCTGCGCGTGGGCGAGCGGGACTACGCGCCGCCCGAGGTCACCGCCATCGTCCTGCGTTCTCTGAAGCAGGCGGCCGAAGCGTTCCTCCATGAGGACGTGATGGACGCGGTCATCACGGTTCCGGCGTACTTCGACGACGCCCAGCGCCAGGCGACCAAGGATGCCGGCAAGATCGCCGGCCTCAACGTGCAGCGCATCATCAACGAGCCCACGGCGGCGGCCCTGGCCTACGGCTTCAACAAGAAGGGCCTCAAGCAGATCCTAGCCATCTACGACTTCGGCGGCGGCACCTTCGACTTCACATTGATGGAGATGAACGACGGCGTGTTCGAGGTGCTGGCCACCAGCGGCGACACCTTCCTGGGCGGCGAGGACATCGATCTGGCCATCCAGAATTGGCTCGTGCAGCAGTTCCGCGAGAAGACGGGCATCGACCTCTCCTTCGACCGCATGGCGCTTCAGCGGCTGAAGGAGGCCAGCGAGAAGGCCAAGTGCGAGCTGTCCACCCTGGACCGGGTGGAGATCCGCCTGCCCTTCATCGCCCAGGCCCCGAGCGGCCCCCAGCACCTCGAGGCCACCCTGACCCGCGACCAGCTCGAAGAGATGGCCCGCGCGCTGGTGGAGCAGACGCTGGTTCCCATCAAGGACGCGCTGGAGCAGGGCGGCAAGACGGCCAAGCAGGTGGACGAGGTGATCCTCGTGGGCGGACAGACCCGCATGCCCATGGTGCAGCGCCTGGTGCGGGACTTCTTCGGCAAGGAGCCCAACCGCAGCATCAACCCGGACGAAGTGGTGGCCACGGGCGCCTCCATCCAGGGCGCGGTCCTGAAGGGCGACATCAAGGACCTGGTGCTGCTGGACGTCACGCCGCTCAGCCTAGGCATCGAAACCCAGGGCGGCGGCTTCGTGAAGATCATCCAGCGCAACGCCACCATCCCCACCCGCGACGCGCGCACCTTCACCACGGTCACGGACAATCAAAGCCGGGTGGAGATCCACGTGCTGCAGGGCGAGCGCGAGCTGGCCGAGCACAACAAGAGCCTGGGCCGGTTCGACCTCATCAACCTGCCGCCCCTCCCCAAGGGCGTGCCCCAGATCGAGGTGGCCTTCGACATCGACTCCAACGGCATCGTGAAGGTCTCGGCCCGGGACCTCATGACCGGCCTGGAGCAGAGCATGAGCATCCGACCCAGTTCCGGCCTGTCGGAACTGGAGATCCAGCGCATGATCCGCGAGGCGCTGGCCAATGCCGAAACCGACGTGAAGAAGCGGGACGCGCTGAAATACATCGCCTCGGCTGAGGGCCTGATCTTCTCCTGCGACAAGAGCTTCGCGGAATGCGGCAAGTACCTGGCGGAAGACCAGCAGATCATGATCCGCGAGGTGCTCTCCCGCGCCCGGCAGGCCGTGGCCTCGCAGGATTCCACGGCTCTGCGGGCCTGCGAGGGCCAGCTGCTCGAGGCCCAGAACCTGCTGACCGACGCCGTCCTGGCCGCCAGCGAGGCCATGATGGCCTCCCTGGATGGCGAGGATGAAGGGGCGGGGCCGAATTAGGCCGGCCCATCGGCTATCCTGGAATCCAGGATGGGTGCATGAAGCGTGACTACTACGAAGTCCTCGGCGTCTCGAAGGACGCGGGGACGGATGAACTGAAGAAGGCCTACCGCAAGTTGGCCATGGAGCTGCATCCCGACCGCAATCCGGGCAACAAGGAGGCGGAGGAGAAATTCAAGGAGGCCGCGGAGGCCTACAGCGTGCTGTCGGATCCCGAGAAGCGCCGGGTGTACGACCAGTTCGGCCACGCGGGCCTGGGTGGCGCGGGAGGCGGCGGCCAGCAGTTCCAGTTCGACCCGAACCAGTTCGCGGATTTCGAGGACATCCTCGGCAGCTTCTTCGGCGGCGGGCTGTTCGGCGACCTCTTCGGCGGCGGCCGGCGGCGGGCCAGCGGCGAAGAGCGGGGTTCGGACCTGCAGTACAACCTGAAGCTCAGCTTCAAGGACGCGGTCTTCGGCAAGGAGAGCGTGGAACTGAGCATCCCGCGCCTGGAGGCCTGCGGCACCTGCCACGGCTCCGGCTGTGAGCCGGGCACGCGTCCGGAGACCTGCCCCCAGTGCCGGGGCGCGGGCCAGGTGGCCATGCGCCAGGGCTTCTTCCAGATGCTCACGCCCTGCCCCCGCTGCGAAGGCAAGGGCCGCATCATCCCGAAGCCCTGCCGCGAGTGCCGCGGAGAGGGACGGGTCCATCGGAAGGCCAAGGTGAGCTTCAAGGTGCCCGCGGGCGTGGACCGGGGCACGCGCCTCCGCCTCCAGAATCAGGGCGAGGCCGGACGCTTCGGAGGCCGCACCGGCGATCTCTACGTGGTGTTCGACGTGGAGCAGGATCCGAAGTACGAGCGGGACGGGTTCGATCTCCACCAGCGGCTGGAGGTGTCCTGGCCCCTGCTCGTGACCGGCGGCGCGCTAGAGGTCGAAACGCCCTACGGCGCGGACAAGGTGAAACTGGCGGCGGGAACTCCCGCGGACCATGTGGTGAAGCTGGTGAACGCCGGTGTCCCCCGGCTCCAGGGCAGCGGCCGGGGCGATCTCTATCTGCACCTGCGGGCGGCCGTGCCGAAGTCCATTACGGCCGAGCAGCGCCAGCTGCTGGAGCAGCTCCGCCGGAGCCTCGACGGCGAACCCGCCGGGGAGGGGGAAGAAGGCTTCCTGGCCAAGGTATTCGGGGCCGAGAAGGGCGGGAAGAAGAAGCGGAAGTGACGGTCAGTCCGCCACCACCACCTGCCGCTTGCCTTCCCGCTTGGCGCGCAGGAGGGCGCGGTCGGCCTGTTCGATGAGGTGGCCGGCCCCGTCCGCGTGCTCCGGGAAGGCGGCCACGCCGGCGCTGAGAGAGATGGTCAGGCGGTCGTTCCCGATGGCGACGGGCTGGCCCAGGGTGACTTCGATGAGGCGCTCCGCCAGCTTCTGGGCCCCCGGGGAGCGGGTACTGGGCATGATGAGGCAGAACTCGTCCCCCCCATAGCGGTAGAGGCGGTCATGGGCGCGGCAGAGACGTTGGGCGGTCCGGGCGACGGCCTCGAGCACGATGCTTCCCGCGGGGTGGCCGTATTGGCTGTTCACCTGCTTGAGGTCATCCACGTCGATGAACACCAGGGCCACGGATTCCCCCTTGGCGGCGGCCTCGCGCACCGTCTGGGGCAGCTCCGTCTCCAGGCACCGGCGATTCTGGGCCACGGTGAGGTCGTCCTTGAAGGACAGGGCCTTGCTCTCTTCCAGGCGCCAGGCGTTGAGGAGCAGGGGCTCCACGTCCTCGAAGCCCAGGAGGAAGCGCTCGGGTGGCTCGAGAGGGTTCAGCAGGCGCAGGAGGCCAAGTTGTTCAGAGGCGGCCAGGAGGAAGGCCTCGCCCCGGCGAACCAGGTCCAGGGCCTCGTGGCGGGGCAGGGGGGCTTCCGGGAAGGACCCGTCGCCGGCCCGCTGGTAGAACCGGTTCTCCTTCCGGAGCCAGATCGCGCCGCCCTTCGCCCGGGATTGCCGGATGGCGCGGCTCAGCATGAGCTTCAGCAGCTCGTCCAGGGAGGCCAGATGGAGCATCTGGCGCAGCCATCCCTCGCTGCCGAGATCCCGCTGCCGCAGGTGCCGGAGCGCCTCCCGGGCCGCCTCGAGAGGGCGATCCTGGCGCATCACCCAGCCTGGCCGCTGTTCCAGCACGGCGCTGATCTCCTCCGCCTCCGCCTCCTGGACCCACCACAGGATTTCCGATCCTTCCGCGGGGATCAGCCGCGGATCGGGCCGTTCCGCCACCAGCACCAGCGAACCGGGTCCCGGCCCCGGCACCACGTCGTGACCCCAGGCCTCCAGGGCCGCTCGCAACGCATGACCGGCCGTGGACGGTTGCGGTTCCAGCCAGTGGATGTGGTGCATGGGGCTCCGGGGAGGTGGGGGTCGGGTCGTTCGCGGGCGGTCAGCCCAGCGCGGCTTCGAGTCTCATGGCGAGTTGGCCGAGGTGGGCGGCGAGCGGCTCCAGGACGGGAAGCGAGCCTTCCCGCTGCCCGCGCTCGGCGCGGATCCAGCGCTTGAGAAGGACCACGGCCTGGGCGTCGCGCACGCCGAGGCGCTTGGTGCTCTGGATCAGCTTGTGGGAAAGGCGGGCGCGCTCGGGTCCCGCCGGGCTACCCCTCAGGCTGGCGATGAGCTGCAGGGCTTCCTGGGCCACTTCCAGGTCCTGCCGGATGAGGGGCACCCGGGCGTTGATCCGGAGCAGGAACAGCTCCAGGAATCGCAGCAGCTCGCCCAGCACGTCCATGGCGTCACGGAGGGCCTGGTGGACCTCCTCCGGGGATTCCAGCAGCTGGCCCAGGTCCGCGATGAGCCGTTCGGCCTCCTCGCGGTCGGGCCGCCTCATCAGCGGGAACTCGGGACTGCGGCGGAAGGCCAGCAGGTGGCGATAGGCCTGGGCGAGCCCGAGGGCGAGCCGGGGCCAGTCCTGGAGCTCCAGGCTCAGGAGGAGGTGGGTGTGGATGGGCGGGACCTGCTCCCAGAGCCGCTGGATGCGCAGCCGGAGGCGATCCCCCTCTTCCATCAGGCTGGGAGAGTCCGGGAACAGGCGCTGCTGCACGTCGGGAGAGAACAGGCCCACGAGCTCGCCCATGAGCTGCTTCTGGTGGTTGAGGAGCAGGCCGCGCAGGCTGTCCTGGGCGTGGGCCACCTGCTCGGCGTCGGCCCCGGCCAGGGCCTGCTGCAGGAGGCTCCGCAGGGTCCCCTGATCCTGGCGCAGGCTCAGAACGGCCTGGCGGAGGTAGGCCCGGAGCCGGGGGGCCTCGGACCGGTCGGGGTTCACCAGGGCGGCCCGGCCGGGGTCGTAGGCGCGTTCCGCCACCCGTCCCAGCTCGGATTCGATGACCAGGAAGGTGGGCACGGACGCGTAGATCTCCTGGGCGCCGGCTCCGGCCGAAGGTTCCAGGGACTCCATGAGCCCCAGGAGGGAGATGTGGCTGGCCAGGGCCCGGGCCACCACGGAGAAGAGGGCCGGATCCCCGACACGGAGATCCCGGAGCAGCTGCCGCAGCTCGACCGGGGTGCGGTCCCTGAACAGCTCGGCGTCCATGCGGGGCAGCACCCAGCCCAGGTGGTCCCAGAGCCAGCGCAGGCTTCCTCGCACCTGCTCCACCGCAGGCCAATGGATGCCCCGATCCATGGGCCGCATCAGGCCCAGGCGCAGGTTGGACACCACGTGCTGCAGCAGCAGCAGGGGCTCCACGCGGGCATGGAACTCCGGAGGGATGCAGGCTTCCAGGTGCTCCGCCAGCCGGGCCAGGGACTCCTCCAGCCGGCCCTGGCCCTGGATGGCCCGGTTCACCACCTTCATCTGGGCGTTCAGCCGCGCCACGGCCTCTGGTCCGTCCTTGCAGGTCTGAAGCGCGGTCAGGATCTGGCGGAAGGAATCGCGGTGATCTTCCAGGAAGGCCGCCCACAAGGCCTGAAGGGTTCCGGCTTCCTCTCCCGGCGGGGCGGCCATGGTCCGGAGCGAGGCCAGGAGATCGAGCAGCAGGCCCACCCACGCCGGCTGGTCGTGTTCCACCATCAGCTCCCGATGGGCGGTGCCGGTCAGGTGGGCCAGCCGCCCGAGGCTGTGCTGCAGCACCAGCCCCATGGCGACCCGGGCTTCGCCGAGGCGGCGGGGCGAGAACTGGTGGAGGAAGGCCAGGAAGAGTCCGAGGTTGCGTCGCAGGTTGGCCTGGGCCGGGGACTCCTCGCTGCTGGCAGGCTCGCCGGAAGGCGCTTCCAGCAGGGGATCCAGGTCTCCGGCCCCTTCCCGCAGGATGTCCTCCAGCAGGGCCAAGTCCGTCCTGGATAGGCCTTTCTCCCGGATCAATTGCCGGGCCAGCATCAGACGCTGGGGCGGAGTCCCTGGGGCAGGCATGGCGAAAGCATACAATGGGCCGGGCGTGGGATACCTCCGGGAGGTGTTACCATCGCATCACCCCATCCGGAGGCAGCCAGTGGTCAGCAAGCTAGGGGAAATGCTCGTCAAAGCTCAGCTCCTCACGGATGCCCAGTTGGAAGAAGTGATCAGGATCCAGCGCCGGGAAGGCGGCAAGCTGGGCAGCATCGTCGTGCGCCAGGGCTACTGCTCGGACCAGGACATCGTCAGCTTCCTGGGCATGCAGTACGGCGTCCCCGCAGCGGACCTGGAGCAGTGGCCGCCCATCGATCCCGCTGTCATCGCGCTGATCCCGAAGGACCTGGCCCAGCGCCACAAGGTGCTGCCCCTGCAGCGCACCGGCAATGTGCTCACCCTGGCCATGTCCGATCCCACGGACATCTTCGCCATGGATGACGTGCGGTTCCACACCGGCTACAACGTGGATCCTGTCGTCTCCAGCGAGATGGGCCTGGTGCGGGCGGTCGAGAAGTACTACGGGGGCTCCAGCGGCCTGCGCCTGGCGGATGCCCAGGGCGCGCGGACCACCATGAGCGGCGCGGCGGCGGCCGGTCCCACCGACAGCGGCCCCGCGAATCCCTTCAATGAGCAGGACGAGCAATTCGACCTCCAGGACCTGGAGCAGGAGCTGGATGCCGACGCCGAGTACGAAGCCACGGACGACGACGAAGAGAGCATCAACGTCGGCGCCCTGAAGAAGGGCAGCGAGGATGCCCCGGTGGTGAAGCTCGTGAACATGGTGCTCATCGACGCCATCAAGCGCGGCGCCTCGGACATCCACGTCGAGCCCTACGAGAAGAACTACCGCATCCGGTTCCGCATCGACGGCATCCTCCAGGAGGTGATGCGGCCGAACCTCAAGCTGAGGGACCCCCTCACCTCCCGCGTGAAGATCCTGGCCAAGCTCAATATCGCCGAGAAGCGCCTGCCCCAGGACGGCCGCATCAAGCTGCGCGTGAACATGGGCGGCCGGCAGAAGGTCATCGACTACCGCGTGAGCATCCTGCCGACGCTCTTCGGCGAGAAGATCGTGCTGCGGCTGCTGGACAGCGACAAGCTCATGCTCGACCTCACCAAGCTCGGCTTCGAGCCCGAGAGCCTGGAACGCTGGGACCGGCAGATCTCCAAGCCCTACGGCATGGTGCTGGTGACGGGGCCCACGGGATCGGGCAAGACGAACACGCTGTATTCCTCCATCGCCAAGCTCAACACCGTGGACACCAACATCCTGACGGCCGAGGATCCCGTCGAGTTCAACTTCCCCGGCATCAACCAGGTGCAGATGAAGGAGCAGATCGGCCTCAACTTCGCCGCCGCCCTGCGCTCCTTCCTCCGCCAGGATCCCAACATCATCCTCGTGGGCGAGATCCGCGACTTCGAGACGGCGGAGATCGCCATCAAAGCCTCGCTCACGGGCCACCTGGTGCTTTCAACCCTGCACACCAACGACGCCCCCAGCACCATCAACCGCCTCATGAACATGGGCGTGGAGCCGTTCCTGGTGGCCACCTCGGTGAACATCATCTGCGCCCAGCGCCTGGTGCGCCGCCTCTGCAACAGCTGCAAGGCCGTCGACACCCACCATCAGCCCGAGGAGGCCCTGCGCGAGGTGGGCTTCACGCCGGAGGAGATCCAGCGGGGCATCACCTTCTACAAGCCTGTCGGGTGCGATATTTGCAACAAGCGCGGCTACAAAGGCCGCGTCGGCCTCTACGAGGTGCTGGAGATGTCGGAGACCCTGAAGGACATGATCCTCACGGGCGCCTCGGCCATCGAACTCCGCGAGCAGGGGCAGAAGGAAGGCATGATCACCCTCCGCCGCTCCGGCTGCCGCAAGGTGCTCGACGGCGTCACCACCATCGAAGAGATCATTCGAGAGACTGTCCTCTAGGAAAGGTTCGGCATGAGTGAGATCGGTTCCAACTACGTAGCTCCGCTGCAGCAGCTGCTCAAGACGATGGTGGAGTACGGGGGCACCGACCTCCACATCACCACGGAATCGGCGCCGCAGATCCGCATCGACGGGCGCATGGTGCCCCTCAAGCTGCCCCCCATGGACGCGTCCCAGACCCGCTGGCTCTGCTACGGCGTCATGACCGACCAGCAGAAGCACCGCCTGGAGGAGGATCTGGAGGTGGACTTCTCCTTCGGTCTCCAGGGCGTGGCCCGCTTCCGGGCCAACGTCTTCAACCAGCGCGGCGCCACGGCGGGTGTCTTCCGCACCATCCCCGAGAACATCCGCAGCTTCGACCAGCTGGGCCTGCCACCCTCGGTCCAGGCCCTCTGCGACAAGCCCCGCGGCCTGGTGCTGGTGACCGGCGTGACGGGTTCCGGCAAGTCCACGACCCTGGCCGCCATGGTGGACAAGATCAACGCCGAGGAGCCCGTCCACATCCTCACCATCGAGGATCCGGTGGAATACGTGCACAAGCACCGGCGGGCCCTGGTGAACCAGCGCGAGATCCACGCGGACACCCACAGCTTCAAGAAGGCCCTGCGCTCGGCCCTCCGCCAGGATCCCGACGTGGTGCTGGTGGGCGAGATGCGCGACCTGGAGACTATCGAGTCGGCCCTCACCATCGCCGAGACGGGCCACCTCACCTTCGGCACCCTGCACACCAACAGCACCGTGCAGACCATCAACCGCATCATCGACGTGTTCCCGAGCCACCAGCAGGCCCAGATCCGCGCCCAGCTCTCCCTGGTGCTGGAGGGCGTCATCTGCCAGAGCCTCATCCCCAAGGTGGGCGGCAAGGGACGGGCCCTGGCGCTGGAGGTCATGATCCCCAACTCCGCCATCCGGAACCTCATCCGCGAGGACAAGATCCACCAGATCTACGGCACCATGCAGTCCGGCCAGACGAAATACGGGATGCAGACCTTCAACCAGAGCCTCTCGGATCTGGTGCTCCGCAAGGAGATCAGCCAGGAGCAGGCCTTCGAGTACACCTCGAACGCCGACGAGCTGCGGGAGCTCATCAACCGGGGCGTGGGCGTCGGCTCTGCCGGCGGCCGCGGGGCGGCTCCGGCCCAGCCGGCAGCCACCAGCAATCCCGCCCTGGGCGGCCGGAATCCCAACATCAAGTACACCTAGACCCTCTCCTGCGGCCCATTAGATCTTCACCACTGATCCATTCCTGCCTATCCTGAAGGCACCATCGTTCCCAGCTGTCCGCCGAGGTCCGCATGCCCGCATACGCATGGAAAGGCAAGAATCGAATGGGGGAGGCCCAGGAGGGCGTCCTGGTGTCCGAATCCCGGGACGCCGCCGCCGCCACCCTGAAGCGCAATGGCATCGAAGTCACGGGCATCAGCGCCATGGCTGCCAAGGGCACCAAGTCCTTCGGCAAAGTGAAGCCCAAGGACCTGGCCATCTTCACCCGGCAGTTCAGCGTGATGATCGACGCCGGCCTGCCCCTGGTGCAGTGCCTGGAGATCCTGGGCGCCCAGCAGGTGGACAAGGGCTTCCAGAAGATCATCGAGGCCGTGCGCGAGGACGTGGAGAAAGGCCTCACCCTGCAGGCGGCCCTCTCCAAGCACCCCAAGGCCTTCAACGACCTCTACGTGAACATGGTGGGCGCCGGCGAGAGCGGCGGCATCCTGGATGTCATCCTCCAGCGCCTGTCGAGCTACATCGAGAAGGCCGTCAAGCTCACCGCCAAGGTGAAGGGCGCCATGACCTATCCGGTGGCCATCATCACCATCGCCATCGCCGTGGTGATCATCATCATGGTGAAGGTGATCCCCGTCTTCTCCGCCATGTATGACGGCCTGGGCAGCAAGCTGCCCTTCCCCACCCTCGTCTGCATGGCCATCTCCAGTGCCCTCATCAATTACAGCTGGATCCTGATTCTGGCCACGGTACTTATCGTGGTGGGCCTTCGTCAGTACTACAAGACGCCCGCGGGCCGGCTCCAGATCGATGCGCTCATGCTGAAGATCCCCATCATCGGCGACGTGCTCCGCAAGGTGGCCGTGGCCCGGTTCTGCCGCACCCTGGGCACCCTCATCAGCTCTGGCGTGCCCATCCTCGAAGGCATGGACATCACGGCCCGCACCGCCGGCAACATGGTCATCCAGAACGCCATCCTCAAGTCCAAGGACGCCGTGGAGCAGGGGCGCAACATCAGCACCCCGCTGGCGGAGACCAAGGTCTTCCCGCCCATGGTGGTGCAGATGGTGGGCGTGGGCGAGGCCACGGGCGCCCTGGACGCCATGCTGGCCAAGGTGGCCGACTTCTACGAGGACGAGGTGGACAACGCCGTGGCCAACCTCACCAGCCTCATGGAGCCCATCATGATCGCCATGCTCGGCGGCATCATCGGCTTCATCGTGGTCGCCATGTACCTGCCCATTTTCAACCTGGCCAACGTGTTCGGGAAGGAGTGACCTCTTTCATCGGGGTCGCTTCCTGGCTGCGAATCCCGGGACGAAGGCGAAGGAACTGCGACCCGGCGGTCGCTTGCTTCGCCGGTCATGGATTCCCGGCTGGATGGCGCCCGGTCCACCCTCTGTCTTCTGCTCGTTCATCCAACGCATCTGTCGCTCCTGCGCTCCTAGCCAGAGCGGCCGTGGCCTTGGCCGTTTCGGCATGGCCGCACCCGCGGGGCCGCCGCAGTGCATGAATGCCTGCCCGGGACTCCCACCGAAGGCCATTGCAGGGCCGGCCTCGAACCGGAGCTATCCCCGTGTCGTGTGTGTTGCCGTACGCGCAGACGCCACAGCCATTCAGGCCGTGGCGTCTGCGCGTATCAGGGAAGATCCAGGCACGCTGGCCGTCCGGAGCCTCAAGCAACTGAACCGGCTTTCACCGGGTGGGGCGAAACACTGTGCTCAGGGTACGTTCGCGCCGCTCTGATCGATCTTGACCATCTGTTTGTTGTTCTGCGTATCGACGGCCGTGATGGTGTAGGTCAGGCGGTCCGCGTTGATGGCCAGGGTGAACCTCATCTTGCTGGCATCTTTGATCGTGAAGGACACGGGCGGTGTCAGGGCGGGGGCGGTCCCATCCGGCAACCAGACATAGTTGCCCGCGGTCGGGTAGAGCCCGGCTTCCGCCTTCACGTTTTCCAGGGCCATCCGAAGGGCAGTGGCGTTCGCGCGGGCATCACCCACCTGGCGGGCATAGTCCTTGGCGCCGCTGAATCGGGGGATGGCGATCATGGCCAGGATGCCGATGATGGCAAGGGCCAGGAGCAGCTCGATCAGGCTGAAGCCTCGGGTGGCGGGAGATTTTTTCATCGCAGCTCCTTCAGAGCCTCAGGACCATTCAACAGACATTTGAGTATAGGCGCGCGGGGCCCGGGGACCGGCTTCACAGAGGCAGGGAGGTTTCCGGGGTCCTGGCCAGGGTGTGGATCTGGACGCCCCCCTGCACCTTGAGTCCATAGGTGATTTCGATGACATACGAACCGTTCGGGTTGATGGGTACGAGACCCACCTCTCCGGGAATGGCGGCCGCCGCCCCGAAGGTGTAGGCGTACTTGGTCTGGTCGAAAGGGTTCCTCATGTTGAGGAACTCGAAGCGGGCCTTCATGACGGCCATGGTCTCGGTGATGGTGGTGGCCATCGCCAGGTCGGCGGCGGTGCGCTCCGCCTGGGGCTGCTCCACCGTATCCAGGGCGTTCTGCATGGCGGCGGCGATGTCGGCCGCATTGGCCTGGGTGGCGCGGTTGCGGGCGGACTCGCGCTGGCCCAGCAGGGCCGGGATGGCGATGGCGCTGATGATGCCGATGATGGCCAGCACCAGCAGCAGTTCGACGAGGGTGAATCCAGTGTCTCGTCTCATGGTCGGCTCCTGGATTCTATGGATGAGGAGGGTGAAACAAGACCCATGCCAACGAAGTGAGGCTTGTTGAAATAAGCGCAAGAAAAGGGGCCGCAACGGGTGCGGCCCCTTTTCGATCAGGCCGAAGCCCAAGGGCTCCGATTACAGAGCCAGGGAGCTTTCCGGGGTCTTGGGCAGAGTGTTCATCACAAAGGCACCCTTGACCTTGGTGCCGTAGGTAATGGTCACCACGCTCTGGCCGTTCACGGTCTGGGGGTTCAGGCCCACCTCACCGGGGGCGGCGGCGGCGGCGTTGAAGGTGTAAGCGGCCAGGGTCTGGTCGAAGGGGTTCTTCATGTTGGCGTACTCAGGCCGGGCGGCGATGGCCGCCAGGGTGTCACCGACCGTGACAGCCGCATCCAGATCCGCAACGCTGCGCTGGCCAGCCGGCTGGTCTTCCACGATGCCCAGGGCCACCTGGAGGGCGCCGGCGATGTTGGAGGCGTTGGAAGCCGTGGCGCGGTTGCGGGCGGCCTCACGCTGGCCCAGCAGGGCGGGGATGGCGATGGCGCTGATGATGCCGATGATGGCAAGCACGAGCAGCAGTTCGATGAGGGTGAAGCCCTTCTGGTTCTTCATGGATGTCTCCTTGTGGGCGATGGCCGCGTGTAAAGGTATCAATCCCTATGCCAGTTTTCCAATCCTCCCGAAAGGCTCTTGAAATCCCAGCACCTTAGGGCAAGAAAGGACCGGTGGGAAGCCGTGACGGGCCGGAAAGGGTTACAGGAGTGACGCAGAGGGTCAGATTTCTGCCCTACTGCGTCGGAGGGCCCGGTGGAGGAATGGGGAGACCCGCCTGCGGCCTCCCATGGGCCCGGAGCCAGGCCTGGGCTCGGCTCGTGGCGCGGACCTGCTGATCCGGGGGCAGGCTCTTCCCGTAGGCCTCTACGGCAAAGGCCTGCGGGGGGGAAATGCCGAGCCTTCTCGCCAGAAGCATCCAGTAGAGGGCCTCTTCGGAATCCGGAACCACCCCGAAGCCCTGGCGGTACAGGAAGCCGAGGGTGAAGCAGGCCTGGCCATCCCCGGCCTCGCCCTGGACCCGGAGAAGCGGGAGCGCGCGCTTGAAGAAAGAGCCCGCCTCGGCCGGGGAGGAGTCCTGGAGGAGCTCCCCCGCGAGAACCATGGCGAGCGGATGCCCACCTTGGGCCGCCGCCTCCGCCCAGCGAAGGGCCTCCGCTTGATCTTTGCGGGTCCCCAATCCGTAGCGGTAGGCGCGTGCCAGGGCGAATTGGGCGAGCGTATGGCCCTGGTCAGCCGCACGGCGGAAGGCGGGCACCGCCCGCTCTGGAGATCGCTGAAGAAACCGCCCCCCCTGCAGGTAGAGGACTCCGGTCCGGTACTTGCCCTCCGGGGAACCCAGGCGGCCTTTGAACAGGGCCCACAACACCGGGCCTTCCCTGAAGGCGGTCGCGACCAGGAAACTGACCGAGAAGACCGCCAGGGAGGTTTTCAGCCATCGCCGGGTGGACGCCCAGCCGCGGCTGCCGATTCGATTCAAGTACACCGCGTACCCAAGGCCCCAAAGCAGGGCCGCGCCCAGGGCCGTCAAGGCGAGAATGGCCCCCCAGTTGCGGACGTATCCCCAATCGATCATTCCGTTCATGATGCCGCCCACCCTACTGGATCATGGTCCGAGCGTTTCAAGGAGCTCCCTCGCCCCCCGATGCTTCGGATCGAGCTTCAGGGTTTCCTGGGCGGCCCGGCGGGCTTCATCCTTCCTGCCGAGGTCGCGGAGGATCTGGCCTTTGCGCCACCAGGCGCCGGGGGTGCCGGCGGCGCCGCCTTCGAGGGGCTCGCGGAGGACCTGGTCGAGGGCGGCCAGGCCTTCGGGGCGGTGGAGGCCGCTGACGGCGGCCACCTTGCCCAGCTGCAGGCGCAGGAGGCTGGGGGCGTCCACCTGGGCGAGGTGGTCCTGGACCACCTGCCAGGCGAGGTCGGGGCGGCCGCCGTGCAGGTAGGCGTCGCTGACGGCGGCCACGCCCCGGGCGCGGGTGCGCACGCCGGGCAGCAACCGGGGGGCCTCGGCGAGCAGGCGGGCGTTCTTCCCGGCCTCGCCCAGGGCCTTCTTGGCGGGGCGGCGGTCCAAGGCATCGAGCCACTGGCCCACCACTTCGGGATCCTGGGGCGCCTGGGTCAGGGCGCGACCGAAGTACGGCTGGGCCTCCCACCACTTGTTTTCTTCGACCAGGACCAGGGCCTGAAGCAGGTCTCCCCGGGCCGGCGCCACCTGCCGCAGCTGGTCGGCACAGCGCAGGGCCTTCCGGGTGGAGCCGCCCAGGATGCCCGGCAGCATCTCATAGGCCAGGCCGAGGCTCATCCAGGCGGGGGCCAGCGTGGGATCGGCCTCGGTGGCGGCACGCAGGTCGTCCATGGCGTCCAGGGCGCCTCGCAGGCTGCCGAGGTCCCGCTGGCGGATGGCCTCGCCCGCCCGGGCCAGGCCCCGGGCCAGGAGGGCGTCCGCCAGGCGGGGATTCAAGGCCAGGGCCCGGTCCGCGGCCGAGTGGGCCTCGGCGAAGCGCTGGAGGCTGGAGAGGGCCTGGGACTTGGCCGCCCAGGCCGCGGCATCGTTCGGGTCCTGACGCAGCCGGGCTTCTGAGACCGACAGCACCTTGAGGTAGTGCCCCGCATCCAGGTCGGCCCGAAAAGAGGGCGCCGCGGGCTGGGCCAGGAACACAAGGGCGATGGGGACGGGGAGGGGCACGAGCATCCTTCAAGCGAACGCGAAGACATGAGTATCAGGATTGAAAGCGGACAGGCAGGATTCGGTTGACGGATGCATGGATGATGCGCATATTCAATGCGTATCGGGAGGGTCCATGGCATCCAAGAAGGCGGTCAACCTCAGCCTGGACGGCGATTTGCTGAAGGAAGCCCGGGATCTGGGGCTCAACCTTTCGGGTGTGGCTGAGGAAGCTATCGCCTATGCGGTGAAGGCCCGGCAGGCGGAGCGCTGGGCGGAGGAGAACCGGGTGGCGATCGAGGCTTACAACCGGCGGATCGAGGCCCAGGGGGTGTTCAGCGATGGAGTCCGGACCTTCTGATGGCGGTGTGCACGGTCTTCAAGAACCCCAATCCCCGGACGAACGCCGCGGTCCCCTACCTGCTGGACGTGCAATCGGAGCTGTTCTCGGAACTCGGTACCCGGCTGGTGGTGCCGCTGTACCGGGCCGAAGCCGCCGGGGTTCAGGCCATTTCCCGGTTGACCCCGGTGATGCGGTTCCAAGGTGCCTCCCTGGTGGCCATGGTCCCGGAGCTGGCGGGCATTCCCCGAAGGGAGCTGGGGGTTCCGTGCGGGGATCTTCCTGACGCGCGGAACGAGGTTCTCCGGGCCATCGACCTCCTGCTGGCAGGATTCTGAAGGCCCCGTCCTGACCTCGGGTATAGCGTGGCGGCGCGGGTTCGGCTATGCTAAGTGATTGTTTGCACATGGCTCTGGAGGAGATCGCATGAGCGCCAAGGGCGGATTGTTGGATGGGAAGCGGGGCCTGATCATCGGCGTGGCGAACAAGCGGTCCATCGCCTGGGGCATCACCCAGAAGGTGGCCGAGGCCGGCGCCCAACTCTGCCTGACCTACCAGAACGAGCGCCTGGGCGAGAACGTCCGCGAGCTGGCGGCGGAGCTGAAGAACCCCCTGCTGCTGCCCATGGACGTGGGCAGCGACAGCCAGATCGTCATGGCCTTCGACGAGATCCGCAAGAAGTGGGGCAAGCTCGACTTCCTGGTGCACGCGGTGGCCTACGCCCCCCGGCAGGCCCTGGAAGGCCGCTTCGTGGAGACCAGCCGCGAGGACTTCCGCGTGGCCCACGACATCAGCGCCTACTCCCTGGCGGCGGTCTGCAATGCGGCCCAGCCCCTCATGGCCGAGGGCGGCTCCATCGTGACCCTCAGCTACCTGGGCGGCGAGCGGGTGGTGCCTGGCTACAACGTGATGGGCGTGGCCAAGGCCGCTCTGGAATCCACGGTGCGCTACCTGGCTGCGGATCTGGGGCCCCAGGGCATCCGCGTGAACGCCATCTCCGCCGGCCCCATCAAGACCCTGGCCTCCTCGGCCATCCCCGGCATCGGCTCCAAGCTGAAGGCCCACCGCTCCCACACCCCGCTGCAGCGCGACACGGACCAGCTGGAGGTGGGCGATGCCGGCGTGTTCCTCGTCAGCGACATGGGCCGCGGCATCACCGGCCAGGTGCTCTACGTGGACGGCGGCTTCAGCATCATGGCGGGGTGAGGGCCGGCCGTTCGAAAGGCGGGGACAGGATTAACAGGATGGAGAGACGGATTAATGGTATTTAAAAAACGAGATCGCTTTTTTGGGTCCTGTTAATCAAGCACTTAATCCTGTTAATCCTGTATCAGCTTTTCAGCTTCGTGAGCACGTCCAGCACCTCCTGCACATGCCCCTTCACGCTCACCTTGGGCCAGACGTGGCGGACGACGCCCTTGGGGTCGATGAGGAAGGTGCTGCGGATGATGCCTTCCACTTCCTTGCCGTACATCATCTTCTTGCCGAAGGCGCCGAGGGGCTTGATAAGGGCGCAGTCGGGATCGGAGAGCAGGCGGAAGGGGAGGCTCTGCTTGGTGATGAAGTTCTGGTGGCTCTTGAGGCTGTCGCGGCTGAGGCCGTAGACCTGGGCGCCCAGGGCCCGCACGCGGGTCCAGCTGTCGCGGAAGTCACAGGCCTCCGTGGTGCAGCCGGGAGTGCTGTCCTTGGGGTAGGCGTAGAGCACGGTCCAGCGGCCCTTGAGGTCCGCGGCCGCGACCGTGGCGCCCTGGTCGTCCTGGAGGGAGAAGGCAGGGAGGGGATGTCCGATCAGCGAGGTCATGGGTCGTAGCCTAATACGAGTCGAGTCCCCGGCGTGGGGGAAGCCACCCAAAAGGGTTATTCCGCCACCGATTTCGCTGATTCCGCCGATGAAAAGCAGAGTTCCGCCTCGCTGCAGCATGGGTTCTATGGGGGCGCCAGGGTCGCGACCTACTGGGGAGTTGCGGCCCTGACGCCCCCATGACTTCCGGCAAAGCCGGAAGCGCCCTGAGGACGGCCCAAGCGGGAAGCATCCAAGGCGCAATCACCGCCATCGGCGAATTCGGTGGCGAAATAGCTTTTCTCCTGGAAGCCGTTCCTCCGCCGCCTGTGACCGGGGACATGCGGTCTTGCGGCCAGAATGGGGGCCGCGAGGTTGTCCATGGATCTGACCGAGTACCTGTCCGCCGAATGGAAGCCGGCCCTGGGCTGCACGGAGCCCGCGGCGGTGGCCTACGCCGCCTGCCTGGCGGCCCGCCAGGGGCGTGGCGAGCCGCGCATGGCCCGGTTGGTGCTTGATGTGCGCACCTACAAGAACTGCCACGCCGTGGGCATTCCCAACAGCGGCGGGCGCACCGGGGTGCTCTGGGCGCTTGCCCTGGGGGCCGTGCTTCCGGACCCCTCGCCGGCGCTGCAGATGTTTGAAACTGTCACGCCCGAAGCGCTCGAGCAGGCTGGACGGCTGCTGGACCGCGGTGCGCTCCACGTGGAGGTGGACGCCTCCCGCACGGAGCTCTACATCGACTGCACCGTGGCCTGCGAAGGGGGCGTGGGGCGGGCGGTGCTGGAGCAGGAGCACACCCGCCTGACCCGCCTGGAGACGGATGGCGTGGCGGTGTCCCTCGCCGCGGCCCAGGTGGGCCCTGACACGGGGGATCGCATCCGGGAGCAGATCGGCAGCATGTCCCTGGCGGAATTGGTGGCCTTGGCCGGGACGATCACCGAGGCGGACCGGGTGCGCCTGCGCGAGGGCCTGGCCCTGAACCTCGCCATGGCCGAGCACAGCGTCAACCACCTCCCGGCGGGCTTCGTGCCCGGGCCCGACGGCGAGCCCTGGCTCCGCATCCCGCGCCTGGTGAGCTCCGGTGTGCTGGGCCGCATGTCCGGCGAGCCGCTCACGGTCATGTCCCTGGCCGGCTCCGGCAACAAGGGCATCACGGTATCCGTGGCCCTGGGTCTGTGGGCCCGGCGCAAGGGATACGAGGAGGCCCGCATCGAGGAGGCCCTGGCCTTGGCCTGCCTCCTGACCACGGCCACCACCCACCGCCTTGGGACGCTATCGGCGGTGTGCGGGGCCTCCAATGCGGCCGGCATCGGCATCGCCGTGGGCCTGGTGCACCTGGGCGGTGGCGGCATCCCCCAGATGGAACTGGCCATCCACAACATGGTGGGCAACCTGGCGGGGCTCATCTGCGATGGGGCCAAGATCGGCTGCGCCATGAAGGCCATGACCGGCGCGGAGGCGGCGTTCCGTTCAGCGGAACTGGCCCTGGCGGGCTTCGGCATTCCCGGGACGGATGGCATCGTGGGGGCCACCGGGGAGGCCTCCCTGGCCCACCTCGGCCGCCTGGCCCAGCAGGGCATGGCCTGCGCCGATGGGGAGATCCTGGACATCATGCAGGCCAAGCTGGGCTGAGAAGGGAGGCAGCCTCAGAGGCTCGTCCGCCGGGGCACGGAGACCCAGGCCAGGCCCAGCACCAGAGCCAGCGCCGCCCATCCGAGGGGAGTGGGGTCCGTGGCGAGACGGGGGAGCTGTTCCAGCAGCAGGCGCCCCAGGCTGTCGTGGTCGGGACCGGGGCCCAGACCGAGGGTGGACAGGGTGGCCTCGCCCCACAGGGCTCCGAGCCAGGCGCTGGGGAACAGGCCCGCAGCCTGATCCAGAGCCCAGGGAGACCAGCGGCGGAAGGTGGAGGCCGGCGTGGCGCCCAGGGTCCGCTCTGCGGCCCAGGCCGGCGATTGCCGGAAGGCGTCGAGCCTGACGCGCAGGGGAGGCTCCAGGTGGGGGGCCAGCAGCAGGCCCAGCAGCAGAAAGAGGGCCGCGACGCCGAGGCCTCCGGCGGCCGCGGCCAGGGGAAGCAGGAAGAGCACCGGCGGCAGGCTGCGCAGGGCGGACAGCGCGCCGGACCAGCGCCGGCCGTGCCAGGCGAGCAGCAGCGCGGCCCCCAGCCCCAGCAGGGCGCAGGCGCTGGCGAATCCCACGCTGCGGGAACCCGCCAGCAGCAGGCGCAGCAGGGCATCCCGCCCCAGGTCGTCCACCCCCAACGGATGGCCGGGCGAGGCGGGGAGCCCCCCGTGGAACGGGTCGAGGGGCAGGTCCGGGAGGGCCAGTGCCAGAAGGAAGGCGAGGCGCCATTTCACGGCGCGGCCTCCGGATCCATCCATCTGGACAGCAGCCAGAGCAGGGCCAACGCCGCCACCCAGGCGGAAAGTCCGGCGCGATCCCGCCCGGCCACGCGATCCATCCAGTCCATGCCGAGGCCCGGCACGCCCAGCATCCGTTCCAGGACCATCGAGGCCGTGAGCCAGATGGGAAGCCGCGCCGCGATCCAGCGGCCCGTGAGGCGTGCGAGAGCGAGCCGCCGTGCCCGGAGCGTCACCGCCCGGCCCCAGGCCGCGGGGAAGGGCACCTCGCCGGGAAGCGCCGTCGCCAGCCACCGGACCTCGCCAGGGAGGGCGGCCAGGAGGAAGGCCGCGAGCCAGCCGCCCGGGCCCGGCGGGCCCCAGGCCGCGGGCCAGAGGGCGAGCAAGGTGCCGGCCCAGAGCAAATCAGGTGGGGCTTCCAGCAGGGCCAGGGAGCTCCGGACCGCCAGGGTGGGCCCGCCAAGCCAGGCCAGCACCGGCGCCGCGATGGCCTGGGCGCCCAGGGCGAGGGCCGCCGGAAGCAGGGCGTGAACCGGAAAAGACGGGGGCGGAACCGGCCGCCAGAGGGCGCCGGGCAGGCTCCAGGCCAGGACCAGGGCGAGGCCCCAGACGGCCAGGCCCTGCAGGCTGGCCCGCCTCACCGGTTCCAGCGCCAGCCCGCGGCCCCCGGCGTGGCCAGGTACAGACCCAGGGGGCTGGGCGTCACGGCGAGGCGCTTGTCCACCCAGACCACGCTCTGGAAGTCGAGGATGGGCAGCGCCGCCGGGTGCTTGGCCCAGACACCCTGGAGTTCCCGCCAGCCGAGATCGCCCGCCTGCCGGAGCCCGGCGGCCAGCGAGGCGACCTGGGGGTCGGACCAGCCGGTGACGTTCATGGGGCCCCTGGGTTCGAGGTATTCCAGGACGGCCCAGGGATGGGGCTCGAAGACCACCACGGAACAGGCCAGTTCGAACTCGCCCTTGCGGAGCCGGTCCACCAGGATGGCCTGCTCCAGGGGCATCAACTGGAGGTCGAAGCCGTCCTTTCGGGCCCGGTCCCGCAGCGCCAGCAGCAGGTTCTCGGTGGACGCCTCGCCTGCGGCATAGAGCAGCTTCAGCCGGCCCGGGGGCTTGGGTGGATCAACCGGACTGTCGATGGCCTGGGGATCGAAGCCCAGGCTCTCGGGCCACAGGCCGCGGCTGGGCCTGGCGTTCTGCCCCAGCAGACCGGGCGGGAAGGCGTCCTGGCGCCAGCGCTCCAGGAGCTGCAGGGGCCCCGTTCCGGCGTGGCTCCAGACCACCAGCTGGGCGTTCATGGGCTGGACGACCACACGATGGGAGGTGGGCGGCGGCAGGGGCCGGGCCGGCGGGGCGCCGATGGTGAGCCAGCCTTTCTGGAGGGCCTGGAGCACGGCGGTCGGGTCGGGCAGCAGGCGGAACCGGATGCCGTCGATGCGCGGCTTCAGGAAGTGGTCCCGGCGGTAGAAGGTCCAGGCCGCGGGATCCTTCTGGAAGCGGAAGGGGCCGGAGCCGCGCTCGGGATGGCCCTTCTGGGCCACGGGCACCCGGGCCAGCTCCAGCAGCAGGCGGCCGGGGGGCTTGGGTGAGCGGATCCAGATCCGGCCGTCCTGCTGTCCGGTCACCGCGCCGTCGAGGATCGCCCGCTTGGTGGCGCTGGCGGAGGGGTCGCGGCGGATCTCGGAGAAGGTCCAGAGCACGTCGTCCGGCGTCACCAGGCTGCCGTCGGTGAATCGCGCGTCGTCGCGCAGGGTGAAGGTGATGAGCCCGTCCCTCTGGATCTTCCAGGAGGCGGCCAGCCTGGGCACGGCCTGTCCCTCGGACCCGAGGCCCACGAGCGCGTCGCCGGCCAGGGACTGGAGGATCCACTGCTCGTAGCTGTCGCCGCGGATGAAGTCCAGGGGCCCGGGATCCCGGGGCAGGGACTCCTCGACCATCTGGCCCCAAGCCGGAGCGAGGGCGGAGAGGAAGACCAAGGTCAGGGCGGCAAGGCGATTCCGCATGGCTGGGGGCTCGAGGAAGTTTCATCCAGCATGCCCGGGTGCCCAGGGCTCTGCCAAGGGACCCTGCCAGGCGGCACCGCCAGGGGACACCACCGGACGATGGCTGTTGCTACTCTGATTGGTGGAGGCCTCGTGGCGGATCTTTCGGAATCCAAGCTGTTCTGGTGGTGGCCGCTGATGAATCGCCACCGGCGGACCCTCTACTGGGGTCTGGCGGCCACGGTCTGGTGCAGCGTGGCCGCCTCCGTGGTGCCCTACTGGTCCGGCCGTGCGGTGCACGCCCTGGAGCGCCAGGACTGGCATGGCTCGCGGGTCTTCCTGGCGTGGATGCTGGCCTTCACGGCGGCGGCGGGGATTGGCCGCTACCTCATGCGCAACACGCTCATCGGCCTCAGCCGCGACGTGGAGCGGGAGCAGCGCGAATCCCTCTACACCTTCCTGCTGTCGCGCCCCTTCGCCTTCTACGAGCGGCAGCGGGTGGGCGACCTCATGTCCCGGCTGGGCGACGACGTGGGCACGGTCCGCATGGCCACGGGGCCGGGGCTCATGAGCTTCCTCCAGGTGCTCTCGATCCTGCCGGTGACGCTGGGCCTGATGTTCAGCACGAGCTGGAAGCTCACCGTCGCGGTCATGCTGCCCTTCTCCTTCCTGGCCATGGGCTACTACGTCATCGGGAAATGGAGCCATGTGGTGCAGCAGAAGCTGCAGCTGGCCTTCTCGGCCCTCACCACCCACAGCCACGAGACCATCAGCGGCGAGCGCGTGGTGCAGGCCTTCGGCCTGGAGCGGATCCGGGTGGCCCAGTTCAGCGAGCTCAGCCGCCGCCACGCCTCCCTCAGCATGAAGCAGTCGGTGATCTTCAGTGCCTACGCGCCCCTGTCCGCCTTCATCAGCGGCGTGTCGGCCCTGGTGCTGGTGGCCTACGGTGGCAGCCTGGTGGTGCGGGGTGTCCTCAACCTGGGCGACCTCACCGCCTTCACGGGCTTCCTGGTGGCCCTGGCCTGGCCGATGATGAGCCTGGGCTGGTCGGCCAACCTATTCCAGCGGGCCAAGGCTGGACAGGAGCGGCTGGACCAGCTGCTTCACGGCCCGGAGACCTCCCTGCCGCCTGCCGAGGCCATCGCGCTGCCGGAGGTTCCCGCGGCGCTGGTCCTGGATGGCGCGAGCCACCGTTTCGAGACCGGCCGTGGCCTGGGCCCCCTGGACCTCACCCTGGCGCCGGGTGACAGCCTGGCCGTGGTGGGCGGGATCGGCTCGGGCAAGACCCTGCTGCTGCAGATGCTGGCGGGCCTGCGCGCTCCCCAGGCGGGGCGCCTGCTGGTGGACGGGGAGCCCCTGTCGGATGCCACCCTGCGCCGCCACTGGGCCGGCCTGGGCTGGGTGCCCCAGGAGGCCTTCCTCTTCTCGGACACGCTGCGCATGAACCTGGCCATGGGGCGCCCCGAGGCCACCGAGGAGGAGATCTGGGAGATCGCCCGGGTCGTGGCCATGGACGACCTGATCCACCGTCTGCCCCAGGGGCTGGACACGGTGGTGGGCGAGCGGGGCGTGGCCCTCAGCGGCGGTGAGCGCCAGCGGACGGCCCTGGCCCGGGCCCTCCTGCGCCGCCCCCGCCTGCTCCTCCTGGATGACGCCCTGTCGGCGGTGGATGCTGAGACCGAGAGCCGCATCCTCGAGAACCTCCGCGCTTTCCTCGGCAAGTCCACGCTGGTGCTGGCCACGCACCGGGTGTTCGTGGCGGAGACCTGCACCCGGGTGCTGGTGCTGGAGGAGGGCCGTGCGGTCCAGCTGGACACGCCCGAGGTTCTGGCCACTCAGCCGGGCCTTTTCGCACGCCTCAAGCGGCTGCAGAGCCTGGAACGGGAGCTGGTGAAGGGAACCCTGTGAAGGTGTCCTTCCTCGACCGCGCCGTGGTGACGCGGGGGCTGGTGCTGGCTCTCTCTGCCTGGGTCGCCTTCACCATCGCCACGCTGGTGCATGTGCAGAACGCCTACTGGGCGGCCATGCCGGTGTGGGTGGTGGCCCAGGCCTCCCGCGGGGTGCTCCTGGAGCGGGCCCTCTTCCGCGTGGTGGGCACCCTGCTGGGGGCGGCCGTGGGCTTCGCGCTGCTCCACGTGCCCGCACCCCCCTACGTCCAGTTCCTCCTGCTGGGCCTGTGGGTGGCCCTCAACGGCGGCCTCACGCACGTTCTGCGGGGCGTGCATGGCTACGGGGCGCTGTTGGCGGGGATCACCGCCGCCATCGTCGTCGTCCCCTCCGTACTGGCGCCGGGGGCCTCCCTGGACCTCGCCACGGCGCGGGTGGAGTGCACCCTCATCGGCGTGCTGGTGACCACGGTCATCACGGGCCTGGCGACCCCCAAGTCGCCGGCCCAGGCCTTCTTCCTCCAGATCCGGGGCCTGTCGGCGGACGCGGTGGCCTACGCCGCGGAGGTGCTGCGCCATGGCGCCCCGGCCATGGGCGCAGAGAAGCGCCGCATCCTCGCGGAGATCAGCGAGGTGGAGGCCTCCGCCCGCCTGACCCTGGCGGGATCCTTCGAGGGGTACCGGCGGCTGCACGACGTGGATTCGCTGGTGGTGGGCGCGCTGGGCGTCATGAGCGCCGCGGTGGCGCTCCGGCCCCTCGAAGGCGCGCCCGCGGGCCGGGAGGGCACGCCGGTCGGCTGGACGGAGGGGCTGGTCCCCCGGCTGACCTCCCTGGCGGAGCGCCTGCGCTCGGCATCGGATCTGCCGCTGGAGGAGACCTCTCCCATCGACGCGGGGGCAGGCGATCGCCTCTCCCGTGCCCTGGCCCGTCTTCTTGAGGCCAACGCGGCGCTGGCCCGGCCTCTGGAGGCCTCCAGGGCGCTCCCCTTCCGGCGCGAATTGGCTGTCCTCGCGCCGCACCGGGAGTGGCCCCAGGCCGGACGCACGGCCCTGGCCTCCGGAGCCTCCGCATTCCTGGCCGCGACCCTGGCCCACGGGACCGCCTCGCCCCTGGTGGTCCAGGCCGCGATGGGCCTCTGCATCTTCCCCCTGGTGCTGGGATCCATGGCGCTGCCCCAGCGCGTCGCGCCCAAGCTGCTGACGGGTGTGGTGGCCGGGGCCGCCGTGGCAGCCCTGTACCGCCTCCTAGTGCAGCCGGTCTTTCCCGCGCCTCCGGCGCTGTGGTGGACCCTGGCGCCCTTCCTGCTGGTCGGCGGCCTCCTGAGGGCCCACCCCCGCACGGCCATCGCGGGCGTGGACTTCAACATGTGTTTCATGCTGGCCAGCCAGGCCGGCGCCACAGCGGTCGTCAGCCCTCTGGCCATTGTCGGCGGATCGGCCGCGCTGGCCGCCGCGGCTGGCCTGGAGGCCGGCGCTTACATCCTGGTGCCGCGCAGCTCTGTGAAGCAGGCGGAGGAAGCCGTCGGCGTCATCCGTCGGGACCTGCTCCGGATGGTGGAGCCCGGCCCCGGGGATGCCATCGGCGACTGGCGGGCCCGCGGCGCGCGGCAGATCCTGCGGCTCTCGCTCCACCTGGGCCGCGCCAAGGATCTGGGATGGCGCTGGCCCAAGGGGATGCTGGCGGTGCTGAGTCTGGGGCACGCCATCGAGGCGCTGCATGAGCTCCCGGAGACGGCGGGCGGGTCCACCAGGGCGGCGGCCTTCGGCGCCCTGCGGCGGCTGGTGGAGGATCCCCGCGGCACCGCCGGGGAGCTGAGGCGACTGGCCGGCGTCACCCCGGACGCCCCCTTGCGCCAGGTGCTGACCGACCTCGCGGATGGCCTGGAGACCTCGGCGGAGCTGCTGACCTTCGGGTGACCCCCGGCCTGATCAGGCCCCGTCGCGGAAGGTCACCTTGTTGATCTCGGCGAAGGAGGCCCCGCTCCGTTGAGAGCCCGCGGAGCGGGATCGAAACGGGAGGACGCGACTTGATGTCGCGTCCGATCGCGGGTGGGAGCTACGCCCCGTCGCGGAAGGTCACCTTGTTGATCTCGGCGAAGGTGGTAATCCCCAGTCTCACCTTCTCGATGGCGCTCTCCCGGAGGAACTGCATGCCGCCCCGGCGGGCCGCGGCCTTCACTTCGCGGGTGGGGGCGCGCTGGATGAGCAGCTCGCGGATCTCGTCGTTGAGGCCCATGAACTCGATGATGGCCTGCCGGCCCCGGAAACCCGTGCCGTGGCAGTCCACGCAGCCCACGCGGTCGAAGAGGGTGGCGCTCCGCAGCCAGGCCTCGTCCACGCCGTTCTCCTCCAGCTCCTGGGGGGCGGGGAGCGGGGCGGGGCGCTTGCACTTGGGGCAGAGCACGCGGATGAGGCGCTGGGCCAAGATGCAGTTCAGGGACGACACGAAGTTGTAGACCTCGACGCCCATGTGCTGGAAGCGGCCGATGACGTCCAGCACGTTGTTGGCGTGGACGGTGGTGAAGACCAGATGGCCCGTGAGGGCGGACTGGATGGCGATCTGGGCCGTCTCGGGGTCGCGGATCTCGCCCACGAGGATCTTGTCCGGATCGTGGCGGAGGATGGAGCGCAGGCCCAGGGCGAAGGTGAGGCCCTTCTTCTCGTTCACGGGGATCTGGGTGACGCCCTCGAGCTGGTATTCGACGGGGTCCTCGATGGTGATGATCTTGTCCTCGGGGGCCTTGATCTCGCTCAGCACAGCGTAGAGGGTGGTGGTCTTGCCCGATCCCGTGGGGCCCGTCACCAGGAACATGCCGTAGGGTTCGCGGGAGAAGCGGCGCAGGCGCTTCAGCTCGTGCTCGGAGAAGCCCAGGATCTCGAGGCTGAGGGCCTGAAACTCCTCGGTGAGGTTCTCCTTGTCGAGGATGCGGATCACCGCGTCCTCGCCGTGGATGGTGGGCATGATGCTCACGCGGAAGTCGATGGCCCGGCCGCGGACCTTGAGCTTGAAGCGGCCGTCCTGCGGCTTGCGCTTCTCGGCGATGTCCAGCTCGGACATGACCTTGATGCGGCTGATGATGGGCGAGGCGAAGCGCCGGTCGATGGGCTCGGCGGCGGGATACAGGCTTCCGTCGATGCGGTACTTGATCTGGAAGCCCGAGGCCGTGGTCTCGAGGTGGATGTCGGAGGCGCGGCGCTGGAGGGCGTTGAAGACGGTGGTGTCGACGAGGCGGACGATGGGGGCCTCGTCCTTGTCGGTCAGGCGCTCGAGGTCGAGCACCTCCTCGTCCAGGTCCTCCTCGTGGAGCACCTGGATCTTGAGGGCCTCGCCGGCCTCGTCCATGACCTTCTGCCCGCTCTCGGACTTCTTCAGCACCTCCTGGATCTGCGCCAGGGGCGCGCCGGCGAAGCGCAGGGGGCGCTTGAGCTGCTGGCGCAGGAGGTCCTGGGTGGGGATGTCCAGGGGATCGGCCATGGCCAGCCACAGCACGCCCTCGCGCTCCTGCACCGGCACGAAATGGTGCTTGAGCATCAGGTCGAGCGGGATGGCCTGGAAGAGGGCGAACTCCACCAGCTCCCGGGTGAGGTCCAGGGTGGGGTACAGCTCCCGGGCGGGCCGGAAGCCAGTCAGGCCAGGATCGCCGGTCTCGACACTATCCGCGGGCTCCGGAGGATTGGGAAAAGTCATGGAATCATCCTACTGGAAGGCGCGCCCGCCCGGATGCGCGGAATCGGACCTGGATCACAAAGGACGCCCCGGTTGGCTTCGATCGTTGACCTGCGCCGTACCTGCGCCGCACAATGACTGGTCCTGGAGGCTCCATGCGTGGGTACGCGTCCATCCTGCTGCTGATCCTGGTAGCAGTGGCCCTGCCGATCATCATCCTGAATCTGTCACGGCTCTTGCGCCCGAGTTGGCCAAGTGCCGCGAAGTATTCAACTTATGAATGCGGCATCGTCACCACCAGCGGAGCGCGGGAGAAGTTCTCGGTCCGCTACTACCTGGTGGCGGTGATGTTCCTGGTGTTCGACGTGGAAACCGTCTTTCTGATGCCGTGGGCCATTCAGATGAAGGAACTGGCCGTCTTCGGCTTCATCGAACTGGGCCTGTTCCTGTTCCTGCTGCTGTTCGGCTACGGCTACATCTGGTCCAAGGGAGCCCTGACATGGGAATGAACCAACCCACCGCCCTTGAGCACATCCTGATCACCACCAAGGTCGAGAAGGTCATGAACTGGTCCCGCGCCACCAGCGTGTGGCCAGTGACGTTCGGCCTGGCCTGCTGCGCCATCGAGATGATGGCCGCGGGCGCCAGCCGCTTCGACTTCGACCGCTTCGGCGCCGGGATCTTCCGCGCCAGCCCGCGCCAGGCCGACCTGATGATCATCGCGGGCACGGTGACGTACAAGATGGCGCCGGTCATCAAGACCCTCTACGACCAGATGCCTGAGCCGAAGTGGGTGATGGCCATGGGTTCCTGCGCCACCGCCGGCGGGCCCTTCGACTCGTACCACACGATCCAGGGCGTGGACAAGGTCATCCCGGTGGACGTCTACATCCCGGGCTGCCCGCCCCGTCCCGAGGCCTTCATCTACGGGTTCCTGAAGCTGCAGGACAAGATCATGACCAGCAGCCTGGCCGACCGGTACAAGGACATCTTCGAGGAGGTCGGCTGATGTCGGAACCGAACGTCCCCCAGGCTCCGGAATCCGCGGAGGTGCCCGCGGGCCCCTACGTGTACGACTACAAGGCGGCGCCGTACCGCCAGATCGCCATGCCGAAGACGGTGCCTCTGCCGAGCCACCGCGCCTACGTGGCCGAGCAGAAGGCGGCCGCCGAGGCGGACGAGGCCAAGTGGCAGAAGACCCTGGCCGACTACGAGACCGCCAAGGCCAAGGCCGAGGCCGAGGGGAAGGATGCCCCCAAGCCGCCGGTCCGGCCCGTCCCCCGCAAGGACGACAACGACATGAAGCCCCCGGTTCCGCAGGAGGCGACGGACGCCGACCTCCTGAAGCTGAAGGAGCTCCTGGGGGACAAGGTCGAGGAGATCTTCGAGCAGGCCGGCGAGCTGGTCTGCCAGGTGAAGAAGGAAGCCATCCACGAGGCGCTGGCGTTCTGCCGCGACGAGGCGGCACTGAAGTACGAGATGCTCGCCGACCAGTCCGCCACCCACTACCCGGCGGCCAAGGACTATGCCTGCAGCGTGGTCTACCACCTGACGAGCATCAGCCGCCGCAAGCGGCTCCGGCTGCGCATCCTCGTGCCCGAGGGCTTCGCGCCGGAGAGCGCCTGCTCGCTCTACCCGAGCGCGAACTGGATGGAGCGGGAGATCTACGACATGCTCGGGATCCGCTTCCAGAACCATCCCGACATGACCCGCATCCTCTGCCCCGAGGACTGGGAAGGCTATCCGCTCCGGAAGGACTACCCGACCGTGGGCTGGGGCCAGCGCGACATCGCCTTCCGCGAGGATCGCGGCGGCATGCTCGAGCGCATCGCCCTCCAGAAGGCCGGCCAGCTGGGCATCAACCTGAAGCAACCCAAGGCGGACTAGGAGCGGACGGTGTTCAAGAACGAGGAAATGGAAATCAACCTGGGCCCGCAGCACCCGTCCACCCACGGCGTGCTCCGGGTCAAGCTGCGGCTGGATGGCGAGACCGTCACCCACTGCCGGCCGATGATCGGGTACCTGCATCGCGGCGTGGAGAAGATCTGCGAGAACCAGTCCTTCTTCCAGGGCCAGGTCTGGACGGACCGCATGGACTACTGCTCCGCCGTGGCCAACAACCTGGGGTGGGCGGAAGCCAATGAGAAGCTGCTCGGCATCACCGTGCCGCGGCGCGCCCAGTACATCCGCACCCTGCTGAACGAGTTCAACCGCATCGCCTCGCACCTGATCTGGCTGGGCACCCACGCCATGGACATCGGCGCCTTGACGGTGTTCCTCTACGCCTTCCGCGAGCGCGAGGACGTCCTCGACATCAACGAGGCCTTCTGCGGCTCCCGGCTGACCACCACCGCCTTCCGCATCGGCGGCCTGCGCGAGGACCTGCCTCCCGGCTTCGAGAAGATGGTGCGGAAGTTCCTGGCGAAGTTCTCCGATTGCCTCGAGGAGTACGAGGCCCTGCTCACGGAGAACCGCATCTGGAAGAAGCGCACCATCGGCGTGGCCCGCCTCAGCGCCGAGGACGCCATCGCCCTGGGTGTCACCGGCCCCATGCTGCGCGCGGCCGGCGTGGCCTACGACATCCGCAAGGCCTTCCCCTACGCGGCCTATGAGGAGATGGACTTCGAGGTCCCCACCCGCACCGAGGCCGACACCTACGCCCGGTATCAGGTGCGCATGGCCGAGATGCGCCAGAGCGCCCGCATCATCCAGCAGTGCCTGGACGGCATGCCGGAAGGCCCCGTCATGGCCAAGCTGCCCAAGATCCTGCGCTCCGAGGTCAACGAGGTCTACCACGCCACCGAGTCGCCCAAGGGCGAGATCGGGTACTACCTCGTGGGCGAGAAGGGTTCCCTGAACCCCTACCGCTTCCACGTGCGGGCTCCCGGGTTCATCAACCTCCAATCCCTGCCCAAGATGGCCGAGGGAGGACTGATCGCCGACGTTGTCGCGGCCATCGGATCCCTGGACATCGTGCTCGGCGAGATCGACCGCTAGCCGACGAGGATCCCAAGACATGCCGACCCCGACCCTCACCCAGTCCATCGTGATCACCCTCATCCAGTGCCTGATGGTGGTGATCTTCGTCTTCGTCGTCGTCCCCCTCACCGTGTTCGCCGAGCGCAAGGTGCTCGGCCACCTCCAGCAGCGCCTCGGTTCCACCCGCGTCGCCAGTGGCCATGTCGGCTTCAGTGGCTGGATGAACCGCAGAATGTGGAAGATGGGCAAGGTGCCCGTCATCTCCTACTGGCGCGGCATTCCCGGCCTCGTGGGCGACGTCCTGAAGCTGATCCTCAAGGAAGACGTCATCCCGGCCAAGGCCGACAGGTTCGTCTTCTTCCTCGCGCCGTCCATCAGCATGGTGGCCGCGATCGTGGTGTTCGCCGCGATCTCCTTCGTGCCCGGCACCTTCTTCACGTTCCCCACCTGGTTCCCCTACCTGGGCGGCCTCCCGGTTTCCGGGGGCATCTCCGACATCAACGTGGGCCTGCTCTGGATCCTGGGCGTGGCGACGGTGGGTGTGTACGGCATCGTCCTGGCCGGCTGGTCCTCGAACTCCAAATACCCCCTCCTGGGCGGCCTGCGCAGCGCGGCCCAGATGGTGAGCTATGAAGTCCCTCTGACCCTCAGCCTCCTCGCGCCGGTGGTCCTGTCCTCCAGCCTGAACTTCAGCGAGATGGCCACGCGCATGGCGGTCGGCATGCCCGTCTGGGCCCTGATCCCCCAGGTCATCGGTTTCCTGCTGTATCTCACCTGCGGCTTCGCGGAGACCAACCGCCTGCCCTTCGACATGCCCGAGGCCGAGAACGAGCTGGTGGCGGGCTTCCACACCGAGTACTCCGGCATGAAGTTCGGCCTCTTCTACCTGGCCGAGTACATCAACATGACCGTCGTGTCGGCCCTGGCCTCCGCCTTCTTCCTGGGCGGCCCCTGGCTGCTGCCCTTCGGCCTGCAGGGCCTGCTGAACCCCTACCTGCCCGGGTTCCTGTCCTGGTTCGCGGAGCCCCACGCCATCTTCTTCGTGGCCAAGATCGTCTTCCTGCTCTTCACCTACATCTGGGTGCGCGGCACCATCCCCCGCTACCGGTACGACCAGATCATGGCCGTGGGCTGGAAGTACCTGATCCCCCTGGCGCTGGTCAACCTCCTGCTGGCGGCCGCCATCCGCTGCTTCGTCGTCTAAGGGGCCGTCCATGAACAAGTTCCTCAGGACCCTTCTCCCCGCTGACATCGCCAAGGGCCTGTCCGTCACTGGCAAGCACTTCCGCCAGGTCTTCTTCACGGCCAACCGGCGCAAGGTGCCCTTCCACATCGTCTCCGAATACCCCGAGGTTCCCGCCAAGGTCCAGCCGCGTTTCCGCGGGCGCCTGACGATGCTGAAGGACGAGCAGGGCGTGATCAAGTGCGTCTGCTGCCTGGCCTGCGAAAAGATCTGCCCCACCCAGGTGATCACCATCGAGAAGGGCAAGCAGGAGGGGCGCAAGATGCCCTATCCCGTGCGGTACGACTTCGAGATGGAGCGCTGCATCTTCTGCGAATTCTGCGTGGAGAGCTGCGGATTCGACGCCATCATCCTCAACCACCAGTTCGAACTGGCCGCCTACAACCGCGAGGACTTCTCCCTCGGCACGGAGGGCCTGGGCCAGAACATGTTCGAGCCCTCGCACGTGGGCAAGTTCAGCGTGGCTGACGACTGACTCCATCCCTTCGCGCCTATCCAGAGGACGTCCCATGGAACATTTCATCGAAACGATCGGCCGGAACATGTTCGCCATTTTCGGCGTCCTGGCCCTTGTCGGCGCCCTGATCATGATCGGCGCCAGGAGCGCGATCCACAGCGTGCTGGGCTTCCTCTTCGCGATGCTGAACATCGCCGGTTGCTTCCTCGCGCTGGAGGCCGAGTTCCTGGGCGTGGCCCAGATCCTGGTCTACGCGGGCGGCATCGTGGTGCTCTTCCTCTTCGTGGTCATGCTCGTGGAGATGAGCAAGAAGCACGAGGGCGAGGTCTTCCAGCTACAGTCCCGTTACGCGGTTCTGGCCGTCGCGGGCGGCGTGGCCCTGTTCCTGGGGGTGTTCCGCAAGGCCATCTTCGGCGCTCCCTCGCCGGAGGCCCTGGTGCTCCGGCCTGAGCTGGCCAAGGGGCTCGACGTGGCCCACCAGAACGCCCAGGCAGTGAGCCGCGGCCTTTTCGCGGACTACCTCCTGCCCTTCGAGATCCTCAGCGTGATCCTGCTGGTCGCCCTGGTGGGCGCCGTGGTGCTGGCAAAGACGGAGCGGGTGTGATGGTCAGCCTGAACGCAGTCCTCGTGATCTCCTTCCTGCTGTTCTCCATCGGCATCGCGGGGGTGCTCATCCGCCGCAATGCCCTGATCATCCTCATGTGCGTGGAGCTCATGCTCAACGCCGCCAACCTGAACTTCATCGCCTTCGCCCGCCACAGCGGGTCCGCCTCAGGCCAGGCCTTCGCCCTTCTCGTGATGGGCTTCGCGGCCGCAGAGGTCGCCGTGGGCCTCGCGCTGGTGGTGGCCCTCTACCGGCGGCGCGACACCGTCCAGGTGGACGACATCAACCTGCTGAAGGGATGACGACGACCATGAGTGCCGAAATGACCCTGACGCACGCCGCCACAGCCGCCTCCCAGGCCGGCAGCTACCTTTGGCTGATCCCCTTCCTGCCCTTCTTCGGGTTCCTCATCAACGGTCTGAGCGGCCGCAAGCTGCGAAACACCGCCATCGTGGATACCCTCGCCCTCGGCAGCGTGGGCCTGGCCTTCCTGCTCACGATCTGGCATTTCGTCCAGCTGGCCGGCCTGCCGGCCGAGGGCCGCTCCATCCACCAGAGCCTCTGGACCTGGTTCAGCATCGGTGGCGCCCACGTGCTGGGGGGACTCACCACCGCCAAGTTCGAGTGGGCCTACAAGTTCGATGTGCTGAGCGGCTGCATGGCCCTCCTGGTCTCGGGCGCCGGCTTCCTGATCCACCTGTTCAGCACCGGCTACATGGCGGAGGAGCGCAACGACGGACGCTACTACCGGTTCATGGCCTACATGAACCTCTTCGTGTTCAGCATGCTGAACCTGGTGCTGGGCGCCAACATCCTGATGATGTTCCTGGGCTGGGAAGGGGTGGGCCTCTGCTCCTACCTGCTCATCGGCTTCTACTTCGACAAGGAGTTCGCCGCCGTCGCCGGAAAGAAGGCCTTCGTCACGAACCGCATCGGCGACTTCGGCTTCATGATCGGCTTCTTCCTGATCTTCCAGGTCTTCGGCACCCTCGACTACGACACGCTGATGGGCTCGGTCCGCGGCATCGCGACCATGCCGGCCATCACGCTCTACGGCCACACCGCGAGCCCCACCTGGTGGTTCAACCTCATCGGCTGCTGCCTCTTCGTGGGCGCCATGGGCAAGTCCGCGCAGATCCCCCTGTACGTCTGGCTGCCGGACGCCATGGCCGGCCCGACGCCGGTGAGCGCCCTGATCCACGCCGCCACCATGGTCACCAGCGGCCTCTACATGATCACCCGGCTGAACTTCATCTACGTGAACGCCCCGGTGGCGCTCGCCGTGGTGCTGGCCTTCGGCTCCCTGACGGCCTTCGTCGCCGCCACCATGGGCCTGGCCCAGTACGACATCAAGAAGGTGCTGGCCTACTCCACCGTGTCCCAGCTGGGCTTCATGTTCATGGGCATGGGCGCCGGGGCCTTCAGCGCCGGCATGTTCCACGTCTTCACCCACGCCTTCTTCAAGGCCAGCCTCTTCCTCGGGTCGGGCGCCGTGATCGCCGCCTGCCACCACGAGCAGGACATGCGGAACATGGGCGGGCTCAAGAAGCTCATGCCCATCACGGCCATGAGCATGATCCTGGCGACCTTCGCCATCGCGGGCATCTTCCCCTTCTCGGGCTTCTTCTCCAAGGACGAGATCCTCTGGAAGGTGTTCGAGGGCTGGTACCAGCACGGCCACTACACGGGCCCCACGCTGAACCTGGTGGCCTGGATCCTGGGCATGCTCGGCGCCTTCTGCACCGCCTTCTACATGACCCGTCTCATCGCCATGACCTTCTACGGCAACTACCGCGGCGCGGGCGACGATCCCTGGGGCCTGTCGGTGCAGTCGGAGGCCCACCATGGCCACGATGACCACGGCCACGGCGACCACGCTCATGTGGCGCACGCCCCGGAGGTCCCCGGCCACCCAGAGAACCACGCCCACGAGCTGGGCAAGGCGCACGACCATCACGTGGATGACCCGGAGGACCATGACTTCGTTCCCGGCCACCATCCCCACGAGGTCTCCTGGCGCATGTGGTTGCCGGTGGCCATTCTCGCGGGCCTGGCGGTGGTCGGCGGCTTCCTGAACTACCCCGAGAGCCTCCACCGAATCCTGCCCATTGTGCCGGCCGAACTGTTCAGCAAGTGGATCGAGCCGATCCTCTACCAGGCGGCGCCCGTCCACCACGGCGAGCACGTACCGCCCGCCATCGAGTACGGCCTCATGGCCTGGGCGACCTTCATCTGGGCCCCCGGCGCCATGATCCTCGCCTGGTGGATCTACAAGGTGGATCCCAGCTGGGGCCGGGCCAAGGCCTTCGTGGCCCGCTTCCCGAACCTCTACCGCTGGGTGAACGCCAAGTACTATGTGGACGAGTTCTACGAGGCGGCCCTCATCGAGCCCATCAAGCGCTTCTCCGCCCAGCTCTGGAGCTTCGACACCTGGGTGGTGGACGGCATGGTGAACGGCGCGGCCCGCATGACGGTCCTCTGGGCCGAGCTCTCGCACTGGGTGGACGAATACCTGGTGGACGGCACCGTCGACCTCGTCGAGTACATGGTGCAGGAGACCAGCCAGGTCTTCCGCAGCGTCCAGAGCGGCCGCGTGCAGCACTACGCCTTCGTGATGTTCCTCGGCTTCCTCGTCATCGCCTTCTGGAAATTCCTCGTCTAGCCCTCATTGGTCGGAGTCCCCATGTTCACCGCAAACACGACACTGATGCTGGTGGCGACCTTTCTGCCCCTTCTGGGGGCGCTGGTCCTGCTTCTCGTGCCCAAGGACCAGCGCCGGGTCTTCGAGATCGGCTCCCTGCTGGTGATGATCGTCAGCTTCCTGATGAGCGTCGTCTTCTGGTTCGGCTATGACCGGGCTAGCGACGCGGTCCAGTGGGCCCAGGCCTGGAACTGGATCCCCTCCATCGGGGTGAAGTTCAGCGTGGGCATGGACGGCATCAGCCTCCTGCTCTGGCTGCTGACCACCTTCATCGGCCCCATCGCCATCGCCTGCTCCTTCAGCTCCATCACGGAGCGCCACAAGGAGTACTACATCTGGATGCTGGTCCTCCAGACGGCCATGCTCGGCGTGTTCATCACCCAGGACATGTTCCTCTTCTACCTGTTCTGGGAAGTCATGCTGGTGCCGATGTACTTCCTGATTGCCATCTGGGGCGGCCCGCAGAAGCTCTAC
The DNA here is from genome assembly GCF_022808885.1 of Geothrix alkalitolerans. Taxonomy (NCBI): domain Bacteria; kingdom Pseudomonadati; phylum Acidobacteriota; class Holophagae; order Holophagales; family Holophagaceae; genus Geothrix; species Geothrix alkalitolerans. The sequence continues at coordinate 504,811 of NZ_JAKZLE010000001.1, forward strand.
GCGGCCATCAAGCTCTTCCTCTACACCCTGGCCGGCGGCGTGCTGATGCTGGTGGCCATCCTCGCCATCTACTTCCTGCAGCACAAGACGACGGGCGTCTACGACTTCTCCCTGGCCAGCTTCCAGGCCATGGCCCCTGTGATCGCCCAGCAGACCAAGACCTATCAGGTACTCCTGGCCCTGGCCTTCTTCATCGGCTTCGCCATCAAGGTGCCGATGTTCCCCTTCCACACCTGGCTGCCGGACGCCCACGTGCAGGCGCCCACGGCTGGTTCAGTCATCCTCGCCGCCATCCTCCTGAAGATGGGCACCTACGGCTTCGTCCGGTTCCTGCTGCCCATTCTGCCGACCGCCACCAAGGAATTGCTGCCCTGGTTCATTGGCCTGTCCCTCATCGGCATCATCTACGGCGCCCTGGTGGCCATGATCCAGAAGGACATGAAGAAGCTGGTGGCCTACTCCTCCGTCAGCCACCTGGGTATCTGCATGCTGGGCCTCTTCGCCCTGAACCCCTACGGCATCAAGGGCGGCCTGTTCCAGATGATCAACCACGGCATCAGCACCAGCGGGCTCTTCCTCGCGGTGGGCATCGTCTACGAGCGCCGGCACACCCGCATGATCGCGGACTTCGGTGGGCTCTCGAAGAGCATGCCCGTCTACGCCACCATCTTCATGATCATGACCATGAGCAGCCTGGGCCTTCCCCTGCTGAACGGGTTCATCGGCGAGGGCGTGGTCCTCATGGGCGCCTTCCAGGCCTTCCCCTGGGCCGCCGTCGTCGCCACCCTGGGCATCATCCTCGGCGCCGCCTACCTGCTGTGGATGTACCAGCGCGTGATGTTCGGACCCATCACCGCCGTCAACGAGAAGATGGACGACCTCAACCTCCGCGAGGTGCTCTACTTCGCGCCCCTGGTGGTGACTGCCTTCTGGATCGGGATGTATCCCAAGCCGATCATGGACGTGATGGACGCGCCGGTGAAGAAGCTCGTCGAGCAGATCACCCCCGGCTACCACGCCGCCCAGTCCCTGGCCGCCCAGCAGGCTGTCGCCGCCAAGCTCGGCATGCAAGGGATGACCGCCCCGGCCCACCACGAGGAAACGGCGCCTGCCGGCCATGAAGCCGCCCCCGCCGGTCACGAGGCTCCCGTCCACGAAGCTGCTGCCCCTGAAACCCATGGCCACGGCGGAGGCCACTGATGACCGGCTTCGCACAGGGGCTTCTGGACGCGCTCCTTCGGGACACGCACCTCATCACGCCCCAACTCTTCCTGATGGTCGTGGCCACGCTCATGCTGTGGCCCGGCGACCTCTTCTTCAACCGGAACGAGAAGCACCGGTGGGCGCCCATCACCCTGGTGGTCCTCGCCATCACGGCGGCCCTGATCGGCCGCGTGCCGGACGGCGAAGGCTTCTCCCGCATGTTCCGCATGGACGGCCTCACCCGGGGCTTCGAGATGCTGTGCGTGCTGGGCGCCGCGGCCACCGTGGCCCTCAGCGTGAAGCTGCTCAACGGGCTCAAGCAGCAGACGGTCGAGTACTACGCCCTGATCCTGTTCTCCCTGGCGGGCATGCTCTTCCTCTGCGGCGCCTCGGACCTCATCTCCGTGTACTTCAGCCTCGAGCTGATGGCCATCTGCATCTACATCCTGGTGGCGTACCTCCGGGACCGCGCCACCAGCGTGGAAGCGGGCATGAAGTACTTCCTGCTCGGCGCCTTCTCCAGCGGCATCCTCGTCTACGGCATCAGCCTGCTCTATGGCGCGGCCGGCGGCACCACCACCAACCTGGCGGACCTGAACCAGGCGCTGGCGCTGACGCCCACCACCAGCAACCTCCTGGTGTTCTCCGGCGTGCTCATGGTGCTGATGGGCATGGCCTTCAAGGTGGCCGCAGTCCCCTTCCACATGTGGTCGCCGGACGCCTACGAGGGCGCCCCGACCCCCATCACCATGTTCATGGCCACCGCTCCGAAGGCCGCCGCCCTGGCCGCTTTCCTGCGGGTCTTCGGCGCCGGCCTCCACGGGGTGTCCAGCGAGTGGGTCCTGCCCCTCAGCTACATCGCCGGGGCCAGCATGATCCTGGGCAATGTCACCGCCGTGAGGCAGGAGAGCATGAAGCGCCTGCTGGCCTACTCGAGCATCGCCCACGTGGGCTACATGCTGCTGGGCGTCCTCTCGGGCGATCCCCGGGCCGGGGCCCAGGCCGTGTGGCTCTACATGCTCATCTACATCGTGATGAACACCGGCGCCTTCGCCGTGGTGATCTACCTCCAGGGCAAGGGCGAGGGCGAGCGCATCGAGGACTTCAAGGGCCTGGGACGCAAGCATCCCGTGCTGGCCTTCGCCATGATGGTCTTCATGCTCAGCCTGGCCGGCATTCCGCCCCTGGCCGGCTTCTTCGGCAAGTTCTACCTCTTCAAGCTGGCCATCGAGCAGGGCTTCGTCACCCTCACCGTCATCGCGCTGCTCACCAGCGCCGTGGGCGCCTACTACTACCTGGGCGTGGTGAAGGAGATGTACTTCCGGGAGCCCGAGGGCGAGGCCGTCCCCATGGGCGCCACCTCGGTCTTCGTGGTGACCTTGGCCTGTGCTCTGGTCCTGGTGGCCACGGCGTTCGGGCCCTGGCTGGTGGACTGGGCTTCTAAGGTTACGTGGGTGTAGGCCTCGGCCGTACACTGGGAGGCGCGGGGCAACCCGCGCCTTTTCGTTGGGGTTCAGGTGATCTTCAAGCGGAATGAGGGATCGGATCCCGGGGAACGGGCCCTGTGGGGCGACCTCATGTCCCTGGGCCTCACCTTTCCCATCTGCATCGCCCTGGGGTTCTTCCTCGGGCGCTGGATCGGCGGGCGGTTCGGCCACGCGGCGGCGGGGCAGTGGGTGGGCCTGGTCTGGGGCATCGTCACGGCCTTCTGGGAACTCTACAAGGTGAACCAGCGAATGGCGAAGCGGGATGCCGAGGAACTCAAGCGCCTGAAGGACGGGAAGGACCGCCATGAGTGAGGGCGGGGGCGCAGGCCCGGGCGAGGGCGGGGGCCAGGTCTTGGACGAAGGCGAGGATCATCTCCGCCGGGTGACCTGGGCCATGGTGGCCCTGGGCCTCCTGGGCGTTCTCCTCTGGGGGTTTCTGCGCTCCTGGACCGCGGCCCTGGCCTTCGGCGTGGGGGCCATGGCCAGCCTGGGCTTCTGGGTGCTCCACCGCTACTTGACGGCCCGCATGTTGACGCCGTCGGTGCGCCGGAGGTGGCTCTACGGCTTCCTGTCCATCGGCAAACTGGCGTTGATCGCGCTGGTGCTGCGTGGGATGATGGGGAGATACCCGGCGGAAGCCCTGCCGCTGGCCATGGGAGTGCTTCTCTTTGTGGCCGGTATCCTGCTGGAAGCCCTCCGCCTGGCCTTCCGGAAACCTGAAGCCACGCCGCCTGATTGAGGTTCGACCGAGATGGAACACCACGCATCCTTGCTCGCCCAGTGGCTTACCCAGGTCCTGCACCTGTCGCAGCACCCCTGGCCCGGCTTCGCCCACGGGGCGGCGCTGTCCATCCTCGAGCGCTACGACCATCTGCTGAACGCGGCCCTGGCGGCTCTGGTGACCATGCTCTTCACGGCCGTGGTGCGGAAGAACCTCTCCCGGATCCCCGGTCCCCTCCAGCAGATGTTCGAGGGCGTGGTCGAGTGGCTCAAGGGCATGATCAACGACAACATCGCCCACCACGGGGAGAAGTACCTGCCCTTCATCGGGACGATGGCGCTCTTCGTCTTCTTCAACAATCTCTTCGGCCTCCTGCCCGGCCTCAGCCCCGGCACCAGCAACTGGAACGTGACGCTGGGCGCGGCCCTCGTGGTGTTCGGCTACTACAACTTCCATGGGATGAAGGAACAGGGATTCCTGAAGTACTGGGCCCACTTCGCCGGCCCCATCTGGTGGCTGTCGATCCTGATGTTCCCGCTGGAGATCCTGGGCCTGCTCAGCCGCATCCTCAGCCACTCCCTCCGTCTCTTCGGCAACATCGCCGGCGAGCACGTGGTGGCCGGCATCTTCTTCGGCCTGATGCCCATCCTCCTGCCGGTGCCCATGATGTTCCTGGGCCTCTTTTTCGGCCTGATCCAGACCTTCGTGTTCACCATGCTGGCCACCATCTACTTGAGTGGCGCCGTCTCCCACGAGCACTAGCGTCGTCCGGGGGGCGCCCGCTTGGCGGGCGACGGCCCCCCAGAACCCCCCGATGCGAGTCTCCGGCAGACCCTGATCCCCGCATCCGCCCTTCCTGGCAATGCCATCCGCCGTTTCCCCTTCACCGTCCGCGGGATTCCGAACCCTTCGGGCACCATCTAGGAGCACCACCATGAAGAAGTTCCTCACCACCGCCTTCCTGTTCACCCTGGCCGCCGTCGCCTTCGCGCAGGGCGCCCCCGCCGCTGCCACGAAGAGCCTCTTCGAGGGCCAGTTCACCGCCCACATCGCCCTCGCCATCGCCGCCGCCGGCTGCGGTCTGGCCCAGGGCAAGGCCGTGGTCGCCGCCTGCGAGGGCGTGGCCCGCAACCCCCAGGCCGCCGGCAACATCCGCACCACCATGATCATCGGCCTGGCCCTCATCGAGGCCCTCGTGATCTACGTGCTCGTGGCCGCGTTCGCCATCAAGTAGGATCGAAGTGGTTCCAGAAACGGGGCGTTCCTTTTCCGGGGCGCCCCGTTTTTTTATGATTCATACTGAGGAAAGTCGGTAAAGATGCTGGACGTCATGCGCCACCATGCCCTATTTCCCATGCCGCCGGAGGTCACCCAGGTGATCCTCGGCGGGGGGTCGCCCATCGACCTCGAGGGTCTGCGCATCCAGTCCTCCGACGAGGCCTGGACCTTCGCCCTCAACTACGGTTACGACATGAGCGTCCCCGCTCAACGGGCCAAGGTCGTGAAGATCTACGAGGACGCCATCGACTTCCTCGAAGGGGTGGTGCTGGAAGGTACGAACCTGCATGTTCCGAACGAGCTGCGGGCCGTCGGGGACCCCCTCGACCTCCTGGTCTGGGCCTCGGAGCGCCCGCGTACGCTCAGTGGCCGCTGGGCCTGCGCGATCCTGCGGGTGATGCACACCCTCTTCCACGTGGACCACAACGTGAACCTCCGGTACCTCCCGGAGATCCAGCGCCAGGTGTTCAGCCGCTACGACCAGTTCCTGGTGTGCGAGGAGGGGCGCTGGCTGCTGCGGGGGGCCTACGAGGTGCCGCTCGTGGCCGTGGAGCGCAAGGAGAACAAGGACCGCGTCTCCATGCTCCTGAAGATGCTCCACAAGCCCGAGAACGTCGCCGAGACCATCTACGACCAGATCGGCATCCGGTTCGTGGCCGAGGACCGGCTGGGCGTGCTCATGGCCATCCGCTTCCTGCTGGACCACCACGTGCTGATGCCCACCCACATCAAGCCCAGCCGCAGCCGGAACCTGATGATCGACCTGAACGCCCTGGCCGCCTGGACGGAGACCCTGCCGCCTCTGTTCCAGATCCAGGACCTGAGCCCCGAAGAACGGCAGGCCCTCAGCAGAACGCTGGCCCTCAAAACCGGCGGCATTGAACAGAACCCATTTTCCAGCAAGGATTATTCAGCCATCCAGTTCACGGCGCGCACCCTGATCCGCCTCCCGGGCCCCGGCGCCTCCGTGCTTGAAACCCTCCAGGACCGCCTCCGGGGCCTGGGACACGAGGACCTGGCGGACCTCGCCCGGATTCCAGAGTTGATCCAGGAACAGGAGGAGTTTACTTTCTTCTTCGCACACGAAGTCCAAGTGATGGAACAATCAGGGTTTCAAAGCTCACGTTCAGGTCCAGCATCCCATTCGGAATACAAGCAACGCCAGCGTGACGCTGCGCGCCGGAGAGTGCTTCAGGGAATTCTTCAGGAGGAGCCATGTTGAACATCCAGACCCGCCAAGAAGGCACTGCTTCCGTGGTGTCGATCCAGGGCAAGGTCAACTTCGAAGTGACCGCCCAGTTGCGGGATGTGATCCGGGAAACGGTGGCCACGGCCCAGCCCAAGCTCCTGGTGATCAACCTGGAGGGCGTCAGCTTCATTGATTCCTCGGGCCTGGGCCTGCTCGTCGCGGCCCGGAACAGCGTGGACAAGTCCGGCGGCAAGCTCCACCTGTCCTGCCTTCCGGCGCCGGTGAAGAAGACCTTCGACCAGACGAACCTCACCAACTACTTCTCCATCTTCGCCACGGAGCAGGACGCCCTCCGCGGGGCGTGACGGCCCCGCAGGGGCCTTCCTGAAGGGTCTGCATGGCCAAGGGCGTGGTCCTGGTGGTGGATGATGAAGCGCCCATCCGGGACATCCTCAGCTTCTACCTCAAGCGGGCGGGCTACCAGGTCCTGACCGCGGGCCACGGCGTGGAGGCGATCGCGGAGATGACCCGCCTGAAGCCGGATCTCATCATCTCGGACCTTCGCATGCCCGAGATGTCCGGGGACGAGCTGTGCAAGCGGGTGAAGAGCGATCCTGCCACCCAGGACGTCTACTTCATCATCCTCTCGGCCCTGGACGGGACGGCCTCGCGCATCGGCAGCCTCAGCATCGGCGCCGACGACATGATTCCCAAGCCCTTCCACGCCCAGGAGGTGCTGGCCAAGGTGGATTCCACCTTCCGCCTCATCGGGATGCAGAAGGAGATCAGGCGCCAGAACAAGGAGCTGACTGCCTTCCAGGAGCGGGTGCAGGAGGAGATGGAGCTCGCCGCCGCGCTCCAGATGGGCCTGCTGCCCAAGCTTCCCGGCGAGGGGCCCGGGGTTCGCTACACCCACTGCTACCTGCCGGCCGCCGGCATCGGCGGGGACATCTACGCGGTCCTGCCGCTGCCGGACGGCAGCACGGCCATGATGATCGCCGACGTGAGCGGCCACGGCGTCACCGCCGCGCTCATCTCCGCCATGGTGAAGACCTCCTTCGAAAACCAGGTCCGATTGGGCGGTGAGCCCCTGGCCTGGGCCACGGGCATGAACGAGGACCTGTGCCGCTCCACCCTGGCCGAGCAGTTCGCCACGGCCTGGCTGGGCCGCCTGGATCCCGCCACGAACCGCATCCGCTACGTGGCGGCCGGCCACTGCGCGCCGCTGCGCATCGTGCGGGGGTCCCAGGGGGGGCTCCAGCGCTCCGAGGTGCTGCGGGGCAAGGGGTTCATGCTGGGGCTGGACGTCCAGCTGCCCTTCATGGAGCACGACGCGGAGTTTCTCCCCGGAGACCGCCTGGTGCTGTACACGGACGGCCTGGTGGAGGTGGAGCGGGAGGACCGCACCATGCTCGAGGAGGCCGGACTGCGCCGCATCTGCGCCGAGCTGCCAGCCGGGGCGGAGGACGCCGCGGCCGCGATCATCGCCCAGACCCGGAGCTTCAACGCCCCGGCGCCCTTCGTGGACGACGTGACGCTCGTGGTGCTGGACCGCAGGGGCTAGATTTCCGCCTAGATCTCCGCGAGGGTGGCGGCGATGCCGGCCTCCAGCTCCGTGAAGGGGGCGATGTAGCCCGTGGCGCGCAGGCTGCGCACGTCCGCCTGGGTGAAGCTCTGGTACTTCCCTCGCAGGGCGTCGGGGAAGGGGATGTACTCGATGCGGCCCTGCCCCAGGTGGGCGATGAGGGTCTTCGCGATGTCGTTGAAGCTGCGGGCCTTCCCGGTGCCCGCATTGACGATGCCCTTGGCCATGGCTCCGCCGCCGAAGTGCAGGTTGATGGCCACGATGTCGCCCACGAAGATGAAATCGCGCCGCTGCTCGCCGTCGCCGTAGCCCTCCGTGCCCTCGAAGAGGCGGCAGACGCCCTCCTCCTTCAGCTGGCGCAGGAGCTGGTGCAGCACGGACATCATGCGGCCCTTGTGTCCCTCCCGGGGGCCGAACACGTTGAAGTAGCGCAGGCCCACCACGGGGCTCTGGATGGCGGCCATCAGGCTCCGCACGTGCTGGTCGAAGGCCAGCTTGGAGTATCCGTAGACGTTGAGGGGGCCCTCGTTCGCCGGCACCGGCTCGAAGTCCGTACTGGCGCCGTAGGTGGCCGCGCTGCTGGCGTAGACCAGGGGCGTCTTCCGGGCCAGGCACCAGTGGAGCAGGGCCTTCGAGTCCCCGTAGTTGTTCTCCATCATGTAGCGGCCGTCGGTCTCCATGGTGTCGGAGCAGGCGCCGTTGTGGAACACGGCCTCGGGCCGCAGGTCCAGGGTGCCCGCATCCAGCCGGGCCCGGAACTCCCGCTTGTCCATGTAGTCCGAGAGGGTCAGGTCCGCCAGGTTCCGGGCCTTCTCCGCCCGGGCCAGGTTGTCCACCACGAGGATGTCCGTGTGTCCCCGGCGGTTCAGCTCCCGCACCAGGTTGCTGCCCACGAATCCCGCGCCGCCCGTGACGATGAACATGCCCGACTCCTCTTCTCCTACAGGATACCGGCTTCGCCGTCGCCCAAATTCACTGGCCGACGGCATCAGGGGCCGTAACGGAGTGCCCCGGCCTGGCCAGGCGCTCCGCAACGGCCCCTAACCGATGGCCTCTTCGGCCTCCGGCCGCTGGAACCGCTTCAGCAGTCTCGGTCCCAGCTCGGCCACGAAGGTGGCGGCGAAGATCAACAGGCCGCCGGCGAGCTGCGTTGGGCTGAGGTGCTCCCGGATGCCCGGGACGAAGCCGCTGACGGAGATGGCCAGCGTCCAGACCGGTTCGAGGCTGAACAGGATGGCGCTCTCCGTCGCCCCCAGACGGGCCTGCATGGTGCTCTGCACGTAGAAGGCGAGGGTGGTGGCCAGCAGTCCCATGAAGCCCAGGGAGATCCAGGTGCCCACGTGGGCGAGGGCGGCGCCGGACCCCTGGAAGCTGTACGGCGCCGGGAGGGCCAGCGTGATGGCCAGGGAGATCGCCCCCGTGACGGCCACCTGGATGAAGGCCAGCACCCACCCGGAGGACCGGCGTGAAAAGTGGGCTGTCATCACGATGTGGAAGCCGCACAACACCGCCGCCAGGAGCGTCTCGGAATCGCCCCGGGTCCAGCCCCCCCAGGCCGCGCCCGGAACCCGGACGAGCAGCACCAGGCCCGTGACGGCCACCAGGGCGGCCAGCCCATGCGAGGCCCGCAGGCGGTCGCCGGCCAGCAGCGCCACCAGCGGGGTGAAGATGACGTAGAGCCCCGTGATGAAGCCAGACTTGGACGGCGAGGTGAACCGGAGACCGTCGGTCTGCACCCAGAAGATGGTGGCCAGCACGAGACCCAGCCAGAGGCCGTCCAGGGCGTCCCGGCGCCGGATGGGCACGCGCAGCACCAGCAGCATCAGGCCCAGTCCCGCGGTCCCGATGGCGAAGCGCAGGGTCAGCAGGGTCCCCACCGAAAGGCCCGCCTGGAGGCAGTACTTGGTGGCGGGAAAGCCGCCGCCCCATACGGCCGCGATGGAGGCCATGGCGAAGACGGCGATGAGGTGCGACCTGCGGGATTCCGGCATCCCTCCAGGCTATCGCCCCACCCGGGATGGGCGAAGGAGGAATCGCGAAGTCTTTGACGTTCTGCTGTTATTTCAAGATCGCAGCCAGGCGGATCGTCAATTCCGGCTGGTCCGGGTCGTCGGTGGTCAGGGACAGGACTTCGCTGTACCGCCCGGCCTTCAAGGAGGCGGGCAGCACCACGGACAGCTCCTGGCTGGCGGAACGCTGGCCCAGGCCCTCCACCCGGACGCCCGTGAGGGAACACCGGGTTCCGGTGACGCGGAAGGCGTGGCCGTCCGCCTGCTTGAGGGCGAGCTTCTGCCGCAGCTCTTTGCCGGCCGCGTCCTGGAAGACCAGCTCGACCGGCGTGGCCTGGATCGAGGGCTTCAGCTCCCACTGGATGTTCAGGCCCATCTGGCTCATGCGGGGGTTCGTGAAGTGCACCGTGGCCTGTTCCACGCCGCGGAACCGGCCGGCGGGCACTTTGCGGCCGTCGAAGGCGACTTCCAGGACCAGGTCCTTGCCCTCCTGCCGGTAGGCGAAGGCGAGGAAGGGGGCCCCAGGAGCCTTCACGTCCACGACCTGGACCGGCTCGCCGTTGCCGCTGGCGTAACGGACGGTGCTGCGCGAGGTGGCGGACTTGGGGGCGTTGTGGAAGTAGACGGATTCGACCGAGGGCATGATCTCCTGCACCACCTCGGCCTCGAGGGTCAGGCTGGTGGCCGGAGCCTTCGGATCGTTGCAGACCACCTCGATGGACTTGCGCACGCCGCCCTTGAGGCCCCGCGGATCGAAGGTGGCCTCCAGGTCGGTGCTCTCGCCCGGCGCGATGGACCACTTGCCGATGACCGTGGCCGTGCAGCCGCAGCTGGGCCGCACCTGGGTGATGCTCAGGATGGCGTTGCCGGTGTTGGTCACGCGGTACTTCGCGGCCACCTTCCGGTCCGGCGTGATGCGGCCGAAATCGTGGTGGGTCTTGTCGAAGTGGATGGCGGGGGCCTGGGCCATGAGCGTGACGGCGGCGCAGGCGAAGAAGAGGCGGCGGAGCATCGGGACCTCGTCGGGAAGAAGTGTGATTCTATCCGCAGATCAGGTCGCGGAGGGCGGCCCAGACCTGATCCGGTCCGATCCCCTCAAGACAGGGGTGGCCGGGAATGAAGCAGTCCCGCTTGAAGCAGGGGGCGCAGGGGACGCCATCCTTGCGCAGGCCGCGGCTCTTCGGTCCCCAGGGGGTGGACCCGCCGGGGTCCGTGGCGCCGTAGAGGGCCAGCACGGGCGCGCCGGTGGCGGCGGCCAGATGGCTGAGCCCCGAGTCGTTGCCCAGCACCGCCGCGGCGCCGCGCATCCAGGCGGCGGCCTCCTTGAGGGTGGTTTTCCCGCAGAGATCCAGGCCCTCGGTCCCGGCTACCGCCGCGCAGGCGGGGGCCTCATCCGGCGAGCCCAGCACCGCCACGGCGTAGCCTTCAGACCTGGCCTTCAGCAACAGGGTCCGGTAGTGCGCCACAGGCCAGGCCTTGGAGGGCCAGGTGGAGCCTGGCATCAGGCAGAGGTAGCGCCCCGCGGGCTTGCCGATGGCCACCTGCGGATCGAAGTCCGCGTAGGGCATGGGCGGCAGGTCCGGCCAGCGCCGCTTCAGCACCGCGTGGTAGCGCAGCAGGAAGGGGCCTTCCGCGTCCCAGAAGGGGCCGCTGTGGGTATTGAAGGGGCCCGCCAGGCTCTCGTCCACCCCGATGCGTTCGGGCACCCGCGCCAGCCAAGCCGCCAGGGCGGGCCGCAGGGACTTCGGGAAGTGGATGCTGCGGGCGGCGCGGTGCTCACGGAGGATCCGCGCCATGGCGCAGGGGCCGGGCTTGCCCTCGTCCGGCAGCGCCGCATCGCAGAACCACGTCTCCGCCACCAGGCCCACGGTGGTCTTCGGTCCCCAGACGACCAGGGGGCCAGCGTCGATCTCCCGGAGCAGGCGCAGCACGGGAAGCTGCATGGCGGCGTCGCCCACGAATCGCGGGAAGCGCACCCAGGTGGCGTGGTGTGGGATCACGGCGGTCATTTCGAAAGCTCCAGCGGGGCTCGCCGCTTGGGACTACCCCCCGATCGCACCGCGCCCCGCGCAGTGCTCCTGCTCCCACCGCGCCTCTGGCTTGCGATCGCAGAGGGGGCCCCGTCGTCGCCGACGAATCGCGGGAGTCGTACCCAGGTGGCGTGCTCGGGGATCACAGCCACGGCGCCACCGCCTCGCGGAACTTCGCCGCGGCGTCGTAGTCCCGGGTGAGGGCCGTGCCGAAGGCGTGGGCCTTCGCGCGCTGGACTTCCCAGGCGGCGGGATCCGCCAGCAGGGGGGCGATCCGGGCAGCGGCCGCGCGAAGCAGGCCATCCTCGATGGTCTTGCGGTCGTCGGGCTTGGGGATGAGGAAGCCGCCCTCGCCGTCCTTCAGCATGGTCCCGATGCCGCCCACGGTGGGCGCCAGTACGGGCACGCCCCGCTCCAACGCCTCGATGAGGGCCAGGGGGAAGAAGCCCTCGTTGCGGCTGGTCATGACGTAGAGATCTAGGGCCGCGAAGGCGGGGGAGAGGTCCTTGAGCGGGCCCGTACGGGTGCAGTGGTCCAGCAACCTCTCGCCCACCAGCGCATCCTGGATCTCCTGGGCGTAGGCTTGGTCTTCCCGGCCCGCCAGCAGCAGGTGCAGGGGGCCCGGCACCTGCTCTCCCAGCCGGGCGGCGAAGCGGATCACGTCCGCGGTCGCCTTCCGGGCATCCATCTGCCCGGCGTAGCCCACCACCACCGCGTCTTCCGGTACGCGCAGCGCCCGGCGCGCTGCGCGCTTCGCCTCCGCGTCCACAGGTTCCACCACCGCTCGCGGGTACAGGGGGTGGATGATGCTGCACGGGGCGGCGCTGAGGTGCTGCCGCACCGCGGCGGTGAAGTCGTAGGTGCAGATCCAGCGGTCCACGAGGCTTCGCACGCCGCGGTACTTCCGCAGGTGGCGCTCGTAGTGCTCATGCAGGGTGAGGACAGTGGGGAGGCGCAGGCCGAACCGCGCCAGCCAGGGCAGGGCCCGCTGCACGCCCTTGTGGTTGCAGAGCACCAGGAGGTCCGGGCGCGTCCGGCGCAGCCAGCGGAAGGCGCCCAGGGCGCCGGGGAGGTGGAGCACCTCGGCCACGTTCGGGTTCCGCTGCCGCAGCTCGGGCTCGATGTCGCGCTTCCCGGGCTCCTTCCGGAAGATCACGCTGACCTTCACGGGCAGCCCCGCCAGGGCCGCCACCTGCTCCAGGAGCACCCGCTCGCCTCCTCCGAAGGAGAGTTTCCGGTGCGCGAACACGACGTGCTTCACGGGACTCCAGCTAGGGGTCTGTTTTCAAAATGGATGCGAGCCGCGACGGGTCCAGCCGCGTGATCCAGGAAGGCGGCGGCCGCAGGGCGATGCGGGACATCGTTCAAGGCCACCAACGCACCTGGGCGCGCGGCTGGGCCCGTCCCGAAGGGCAGGGGGCAGCGCCCGGCGCGATACTGCGTCAAGCTCCTCGCCAATAGTGCCGCTATTGCCATCGTCGCTTTCCTTGTCTCGCTTGGGCGGTGCCCCCTGCGCGGCCACACCCCATTTTGAAATCAGACCCCTGAGGTTCAAGATAGGGTAACTGACCTAACGCGTCACTTCTCCAGGTTGCCATGTCCCTCGTCTCGACCCAACGGATCCTGCTGGTGGAGGACGAACCCGGCCTTCGGGAGGTGCTGACCCTGGCCCTGGAGGGGGCCGGCTTCAAGTGCGAGGCCGCTTCGGGCATCGAGGAGGGGCGGCAGGCTCTCCGGGAGACCACCTTCGACGGCGTGCTCTCGGACCTGAAGCTGAAGGACGGCTCCGGCATCGAGCTGCTCACCTGGATGAAGGAGCAGGGCCTGGAGACGCCGGTGGTGATCATGACCGCCTACGCCACCACGGAGACCACCGTGCAGGCCCTCAACCAGGGCGCCGTGGACTTCATCACCAAGCCCTTCAAGCACGAGGAGCTCATCGGAATGCTGAAGGGCCTGCTGGCCGCGGCGGAACCCGAGGCCCCGCTGCCGCAGGACCTGGGCGAGCTGGTGGGCGTGGGCCCGACCATGCGGAAGATCAACGCCCTCATCGGCAAGGTCTCGCGCGCCGACACGACGGTGCTGCTCACCGGCGAGAGCGGCACCGGCAAGGAAGTGGTGGCCCGGCTCATCCACCGCTATTCCGACCGGGCCAAGGGCCCCTTCATCCCCGTGAACTGCGGGGCCCTGCCCGAGGCCCTGCTGGAAAGCGAGCTGTTCGGCTTCGAGAAGGGGGCCTTCACCGGGGCCGGGGCCATGAAGCGCGGGCTCTTCGAGGAGGCCGGCGGCGGGATCCTCTTCCTGGACGAGATCGGCGAGATGCCGCTGCCCTTGCAGGTGAAGCTGCTGCGGGCCCTGCAGGAACGGCGGGTCCGCCGGCTGGGGGCCACGGAGGAGCGGCCCGTGGATGTGCGCGTCATCGCCGCCACCAACCGGGATCTGCGGGCCCGGTCCGAATCCGGCGCCTTCCGTGAGGATCTCTTCTACCGGCTGAACATCCTCCAGATCGAGCTGCCGCCCCTGCGGGAGCGCCTGGATGATCTGCCCATCCTCGCGGAGCATTTCATCCGCCGGTTCTGCCAGAAACTGGGCAAGCCGCCAATGCAGCTCCACGCGGACACCATGGCCCAGCTCCTGGCCTACCGGTTCCCGGGCAACGTGCGGGAGCTGGAGAACCTCATGGAGCGCTGCGTGGCCCTCAACGCTGGCGGACCGATCACCCGGGACCTGCTGCCCGACGGCTTCGGCCAGGCTGGCGTCAGCGAAGGCGCGGGGCGCCCGGCTCCCCTGACCATCCCCCCGGAGGGCTTCGACCTGGAGGCCTGGATCAACGCCCTCAAGGGCCACTTCCTCAAGCGCGCCCTGGAAGAAGTCGGCGGGGTGAAGACCAAGGCGGGCAAGCGGCTGGGCATGAGCTTCCGGGCCTACCGCTACTGGTTGGCCGAACTCGGGGGCCTGGAGGCCCTGCCCCAGGACTTCCCCTGGCCCGAGGATTTCCCCCCCGTCGCGGTGGAGGAAGGCGGCGGAACCGAGGGCGGCAAGGACGCATGATGCTGATGGATCCTTGTTTTTTCAGCCATTTCTGGCACACTGTAACGCTCGGATGCACTGCAGACGAGCCCTCACCGCGGACCCTCCCATGACCCCGACCCACGCCCGCCGACGAGACCAGGGATTCTCCCTGCTGGAGCTCCTGGTGGCGATGATGATCATCGCCGTCCTGGGCACCCTCGGCTTCTCCCAGTACAAGAAGCACTCCGCCCAGGCCCGCTACCTCAAGGCCCAGGACGATCTCAAGATCGTGGCCGAGGGGCTCGACCAGTACTACCTCAAGCATGGCCGCTTCCCGGATTTCGCCAGCTTCGACGCCATGGTGGACGGCAACTCCTCCCTGGTGAAGGAGAGCCTCATCAAGGTGGGCATGGCTGCCCAGGATCCCTTTGGCCAGCCCTACGAGGGCAAGTCCAGCCGGGGCACGTACGAGCTAAAGTGCGCCGGCGACCCCGGCAACCAGGAAGACGCCGGCCCCATCGTCCGGACCCCTGGCCAGGTGACCGGTTCCTCGCCCGTCAGCGGGGCGGGCAGCACGGCGGCGCCCAAGGCGGACGCTCCTGCCGCGGACGCTGGAGCCCCCAAGTGATCGATCTCCACAAGCTGCCCCTGGAGGGCCTCCGCCTGAACGGCACCACCGACGAGGTGGCCCTGGAGGGGGGCGTGTCCCTGCGGGATCTGGCCTGGTCGGTGTTCGCGCTGGCCTCGGACGGCGATGTCTTCCTGGAGGTGAAGGGCCAGGCGGTGTGGCAGGGGGCCTGCAGCCGCTGCCTTGTGCCCCTGGACCGGCCCATCTCCGTGGAGAGCCAGTTCCTGGGCAGCAAGGATCCCGACCTGGTGGGCCGCGGCTCCCATACCCTGGGCTCGCAAGATCTGGACGTGGTCTTCCTGCCGGAGGACACGCTGGACGAGACTGAGCTGGTGCGGGAGCAGTTCGAGCTCCAGGCCCCCATGCATCCCCTCTGCGCCGAGGACTGCAAGGGGCTCTGTCCCACCTGCGGCAAGAACTGGAACAAGGGCCCCTGCCAGTGCCCGACCGGATCCGCGCAGGCCCCCTCCGCCCTCAACCGGGCCCTCACGAAGGCGCTGGCGGGAATCAAGCTGGACCCGGAATCCTGAAACCCTTAACCTGGAACTTTGCGTTTTCCCCCTAGGAGCAAGCCATGCCGAATCCCAAGCGCCGCCATTCCAAGGCCCGCCGCGACCGCCGGCGCACCCACGACGCGCTGGAGGCCATGAGCGCCAGCACCTGCCCCAACTGCCAGACCCCCAAGCTGCCCCACCGCGTGTGCCCCAGCTGCGGCTTCTATCGCGGCAAGCTGGCCGTCCGCGTCGCCGAGAACGCCTAAGAGCCGTCCGGTGGACGGTCATCGCATCGCATTGGACGTCATGGGGGGCGACCACGCTCCCCATGCGACGCTGCTGGGCGCCCGGGAGGCCCTCCAGGCCTGGCCGGGACTCTTCCTTCTCCTCGTCGGGGATGAGGCGGTGCTCCGTCCGCAGCTGGCCCGCCACGGCTTCACGCCGGAGCTGCTGACCCGCGCGGAAGTGGTCCATGCCTCCCAGACCGTGGTCATGGAGGACAAGGCCACCAGCATCCTCAAGGAGAAGAAGGACAGCTCCATCCGTGTCGCCGCCCAGCTCGTCCGCGAGGGGCAGGCCCACGGCGTGGTGTCCATGGGCCACACCGGCGCCGCCATGGTGGCCTCCAGCCTCGTCATCGGCAAGCTCGAGGGCGTGGACCGGCCGGCCCTGGCCAGCGTCCTGCCCAACATGAAGGGAGCGCCCACGGTGCTCCTGGACGTGGGCGCCAACGTGGACTGCCGGGCGGAGCACATCGCCCAGTTCGCCGTGATGGGCTCGGTCTATGCCGAGGAAGTGCTCGGCCTCGAGCGGCCCCGCGTGGGCATCCTCAGCGTGGGCGAGGAGGACGGCAAGGGCACGGACGTGACCAAGGACGCCTCCGCCATGCTCCGCGAGATGGAGATCCGCTTCGAGGGCAACGCCGAAGGGCGGGACATCTGGAACGGCAATTTCGACGTCATCGCCTGTGACGGCTTCGTGGGCAACGTCGTCCTGAAGTCCAGCGAGGCCCTGGCCGAAGGCATCATCGGCGGCCTGCGGGACAGCTTCATGGAGTCGCCCATCACCAAGCTGGCGGGCCTTCTCGCGAAGCCCGCCATGAAGCGGTTCAAGCAGAAGCTCGACTATGCGGAGTACGGCGGCGCACCGCTGCTGGGCGTGAAGGGCGTGAGCATCATCGGCCACGGCCGCAGCGACCACAAGGCCGTGCGCAACGCCATCCGCGCCGCCCTGCGCGCCGCCGAGCACCGCCTCCACGAGCGCATCCAGGAGCGCGTGGCGCTGCTTCTCCCGCAGGACTGATCCTATCTGCCACGGATGAACACGGATAAACACGGATGTATCGTCATCTGAGTTCATCCGTGTTCATCTGTGGCGGACATTTCTTGAGGTTGTCATGAGCAAAGTGGCTTGGCTGTTTCCGGGGCAGGGGTCGCAGGCGGTGGGCATGGGCGTGGCGCTGGCGGAGGCCGAGCCGGCGGCGCGGGCCGTTCTCCAGGACGCGGACGCGGCTCTGGGCTTTCCGCTCTCCAGGCTCATGGCCGAGGGGCCCGAGGACACGCTGAAGCTGACGGAGCACACCCAGCCCGCCATCCTGACCCACAGCACCATGGTGGTGCGCGCCTGGGCCCACCGCCTGCCGAAGCCCGATTTCGCCGCGGGGCATTCCCTGGGCGAGTACAGCGCTCTGGTGGCGCTGGGCGCCCTGGGCTTCCAGGATGCGGTCCGAACCGTACGGGAGCGCGGCCGGGCCATGCAGGAGGCCGTGCCCGTGGGCGTGGGCGCCATGGCGGCCATCCTTGGGATGAGCCAGGCGGATGTGGAGGCCAGCTGCGCCGAGGCCGCCACCGCGACCGGGAAGATCGTGGTGCCCGCCAACTTCAACGGCCCCGGCCAGATCGTCATCGCCGGCCACGCCGAGGCCGTGGACGCGGCCCTGGAGGCCGCCAAGGCCCGGGGCGGGCGCAAGGCCATGAAGCTCCCGGTGAGCGCGCCTTTCCATTCGCCCCTGATGGAGCCCGCCCAGGTTCGCATGGAACCCATCCTGCGGGGCATGGCCTTCAAAGCCCCCATCTGCCCCCTGGTGAACAACGTGGACGCAGCCGCGGTCTCAGAACCCGAGGCGCTGCGGGCCGGGCTGGTGCGCCAGATCCCCGGCGCCGTGCGCTGGCAGGCCACCCTGGACCTGCTGCTGGACCAGGGCGTCACCTCCTACTTCGAGCTGGGTCCGGGCAAGGTCCTGGCAGGCCTGGTGAAGCGGCAGGCCAAGGAGCGGGGCATGGAGGTGACGGCGCTGAGCCTCGGCGCCCCCGAAGACCTCGCTCAGCTGGGCTGACACTGCAATGGCAGGGCCTTTCCGCCGGGAAGGTGTGATGAAAAGCAATGCCCCCCGGGGGTAGGGTGGATGGAACGACACTGCGTCTTCCAGTGGGCGGCGGCGGGCGGCGGAAAGTGGCCCGGTGCCGCGCACATCACCCTCAGTCCGAGGTGCCCATGCGCAAGGATCTTGTCTTCGGAATGGCCGGTTCAGGAGGCGATGGCATCGTCTCCGCCGGCGACTCCCTTCTCCAGGCTGCTTCGGCGGAGGGTTATCACGGCGTGATGACCAAGAGCTTCGGCTCCCAGATCCGCGGCGGCGAGTCCTCCTGCCGCGTGCGCATCAGCACGGACCCGGTCCTGAACCCCGGCGGCAACCTGGACGTGGCCGTGGCGCTGAACTGGGAGGACTTCCTCAAGTTCGGCGCCGAGCTCCCCGTGGCGGGCTCCACCGTGGTGATCTACGAGGCCGCCACGGGCGTGCCCGAGAACCAGATCCCCCTGGTGGGCGTGACGCCCCTGCAGGTGATCGCGGTGCCCATCGCGGCCATGGCCAAGGAGACCGCGGGCACGGAGCGCGCGAAGAACACGGTGGTGCTGGGCCTCATCGCCGGCTGGTTCGGCATCGGCGGCGAAGCGGTGATGAAGGGCATCTCGAAGAAGCTGGCCAAGAAGAGCATGGAGCTCGTCGAAGCCAACCAGAAGGCCTTCGACGCGGGCGTGGCCTTCGCGAAGTCCCATCCGCTCAAGGCCGACATGACCGTCGTGCCTTCCTCGACCAAGGGCGCCGTGAAGCTCCTGACGGACGGCAACGACATGTGCGCCGCCGCCGCCCTCTTCGCCGGCTGCCAGTTCTTCGGCGGCTACCCGATCACGCCCTCCACCGAGATCATGCAGTTCTTCACCAACCACGTCTGGAAGTACGGCGGCGCCGTGCTGCAGGCCGAGGACGAGATCGCAGGCATCGGCGCGGCCGTGGGTGCCTCCTTCGCCGGCAAGAAGTCCATGACCGCCACCAGCGGCCCCGGCCTCTCCCTGAAGTCCGAGATGATGGGCCTTGCCAGCATCGCCGAGCTGCCCCTGGTGATCGTCGATGTGCAGCGCGGCGGCCCCTCCACGGGCCTGCCCACCAAGACCGAGCAGTCTGACCTCTTCGCGGCGGCCTTCTCCGCCCACGGCGACGTGATCCGCCCTGTGCTGGCCCCCACCTCCGTGGCGGACATGTTCCGCACCACCGTGGAGGCCTTCAACATCGCCGAGCACTACCAGACGCCGGTGATCATCCTCTCCGACCAGGAGATCGCCTCCCGTAAGGAGACGCTGGATCCCATCGACACCAGCACGTTCAAGATCATCAACCGCCTGGTCCCCGCCGGCGCGGACCTGCAGGACTACAAGCGGTTCAAGCAGACCGAGAACCACATCAGCCCCATCAGCCATCCGGGCATGCTGGGCGGCACCTACCTGGCCTCCGGCATCGAGCATGTGGAATCCGGCGCGCCCACGAACAGCGGTTCCGTCCACCAGCGCATGAACGACAAGCGCATCAAGAAGCTGGACCCCCTGAAGGAGCGCAAGGACCTTTTCGAGATCACCGGCAATCCCGACGCCCCGCTGGCCCTGGTGGCCTGGGGCAGCGTGGCCGGCGTCTGCCGCGAGGCGCTGCAGATGGCCCTGGCCGAGGGCCTGGACGTGAAGCTCATGGTGCCCTACCTGCTCTACCCCGTGGCCGAGCAGACCTACCGCGACTTCTTCGCCTCGGTGCAGAAGGGGCTCGTGGTCGAGCAGTCCCACCTGGCCCAGACGTTCAAGGTGCTGCGCATGCACCTCGACCTGCCCAAGGGCCTGCAGTCCCTGGCCCGCAGCGGCGCGAACCCCTTCCTGCCCGGCGAGATCGTCGCGGCCCTCCACCATCTCCTCTCGGAGCTGCAGCGCAGCCACGAGGGCAAGCTTCAGCCCCAGGAGTGAGGTCGATCATGAGCGCCACCTGCGAATTCCAAGCGAAGGACTACAAGAGCGACCTGAAGCCCATCTGGTGCCCCGGATGCGGCGACTACTCCGTGGTGCAGGGCATCTACCGGGCCCTGGCCGCCGTCGGCCGTCCGCCCCATGAGGTCGCCTTCATCTCGGGCATCGGCTGCTCCAGCCGCATCCCCGGCTACACCACGGCCTACGGCTTCAACACGGTGCACGGCCGCGCCCTGCCCATCGCCCAGGGCATCAAGCTGGCCAACCCCGACCTGCTGGTGCTGGCGGCCGGCGGCGACGGCGACGGCTTCTCCATCGGCGGCGGCCACATCGCCCACCTGATCCGCCGCAACATCGACATCACCTACATCGTGATGGACAACCAGATCTACGGCCTCACCAAGGGCCAGCTCTCGCCCACCTCCCAGAAGGGCCGCACCACCTGCACCTCGCCCTACGGGAGTCTCGAGAACCCCGTGAACCCGCTCCTCTACGTGCTGGCCTACGGCGCCGGCTTCGTGGCCCAGGCCTCGCCCACCGACCTGGCTGGCATGGCCGCCACCCTTGAGGAGGCCATCCGCTACCCGGGCTTCGCCTTCGTGAACGTCCAGTCCCCCTGCGTCACTTACGGCGAGGAGGCCCAGCAGATCAAGGGCCTCAAGGCCATCAGCGAGAATCTCTCCGCCATCGGCCACGACCCGGCGGACCGGCTCGCGGCCATGGACCTCGCCCAGCACTATGGCGAGAAGCTGCATCTGGGCGTGTTCTACAAGAACCCCGAGCCGCCGCCCACTTACGACGCCCTGATCCGCGAGCGTCAGGCCCAGCTGTCCCAGGGCGCCCTCCCCAAGGAGCGCATCCTGGATCTCTTCATCAAGAAGTGACGGGAGGCCCCCATGGCCGCACGGATCGATTTCGCCAGTCTGAGCCTGATGGATGCCCTCGATCTGGCCGTCCTGATCGAGGACGAGGCCAAGGAGCGCTACGAGGAATTCGCGGCGCAGATGGACCAGCACCGGACGCCGGAGGCCGCCAGGTTCTTCCGCCTCATGGCGGTGAACGAGGCCAAGCACGGGCAGGAGCTGGCTGATCGCCGGAGCCAGCTGTTCGGCGGCGTGACGCCCACGGTCACCCGGGCCATGGTCTTCGAGGTGGAAGCCCCTGACTACGACCAGGCCCGCGCCTTCATGAGCCCGCGCCAGGCCATGAAGGCGGCCCTGGCCTCCGAGGTCAAGGCCCACGCTTTCTTCGTGGCGGCCCTCCCCGCCCTGAAGGATGCGAAAGTCCGCGCCCTCTTCGAGGAGCTCCGCGACGAGGAGGTTCAGCACCAGGCCCTCGTCAAGGCCGAGCTGGCCAAGCTGCCCCCGGACAGCGGCCTCTCCGACGACGACTTCGTGGACGAGCCTACGGCTCAGTAGCCCCCTTCGTTCAAGCCAGAGAGAGACCTCTTCACCACCAAGTCACCAAGAACGGATCTTCTTGGTGTCTTGGTGGTGGTCCTTATTCCAGGCCTTCGGCAGGGCGGCGCCAGAGCTCTGTAAGCACGAAGCCCGCCGCGGCCAGGTACGCCGCCGCCAGCAGCCCCAGGGCCGCCCAGGGCGCCCAGGCGGTGCCGGGGTGGCCCTGGCGCATCCACCAGAGGGTGGCGTCGAACAGCACGGCCACCGCGCAGCCCCCCATGAGGAGGTGGCGGCCCGGCCAGGTCAGGCGCCGAAGGTACAGGATGGCCATGGCCAGGAACACCAGCGGGAAGGCGGTGAGATGGAGGCCCCGGGCGCCGATCGTGGCGTAGAGGCTCTCGGAGGTTTCTTCCAGGGCCAGGGGCCG
Organism: Geothrix alkalitolerans; assembly: GCF_022808885.1. Taxonomy (NCBI): domain Bacteria; kingdom Pseudomonadati; phylum Acidobacteriota; class Holophagae; order Holophagales; family Holophagaceae; genus Geothrix; species Geothrix alkalitolerans. The sequence continues at coordinate 526,558 of NZ_JAKZLE010000001.1, forward strand.
CAGGTCCTCGTACGTTGTGAGGCGTGGGTACTGGCCGCCGTCGCCGTGGCAGCTGGCGCAGTTGTTGGCGACGATGGCCTCCACGGGCGCAAAACCTTCCCGGGTGGCGCCCCCCTGCACCCAGGTCCGGAAGACCGCGACCTGAGCAGGGTTGGTATTGGGCGCCATGACGCCCTCCAGCACCGTGATCAGGCGGGGCCGGGCCGGCGGCGCGCCTGCCGCCGGGTGCTCCTGCCGCGCGGCGAAGGCCAGTCCGCCCGCGAGGAACATCCCCAGGGCCAGGACCACGAAGGTGGCGAAGGCGCGTTCGGAGGAGGGCAGGGTTCGCAGGGACATGGGCCCATGGTAGGGCGGATACTGGTCGAAGAGGAGGTCCCGTGAGCGACTTCGATGCCAAGGCGGCGACCTGGGACCAGGACCCCATCAAGGTGGAGCGCGCCACCACCGTGGGACGGGCCATCGCCGGCAGCGTGGTCGTGGAGGGCCGCACCATCCTTGAGTACGGCTGCGGCACAGGACTGCTCGGCTTCGTCCTTCAGCCCATCGCCGGTCATGTGACCTTGGCAGACACTTCCGCGGGAATGCTCGAGGTTCTCCGGGGGAAGGTCGCCGCCACGGGAGCCGCGAACATGACGCCCCTCCGGCTGGACCTGCTGGCGGACCCCCTGCCTGCCGGGCGCTTCGACCTGGTGTGCAGCCTGATGACCCTCCATCACATCCCCGATACCCCGGGCATCCTGGAGAAGTTCCATCAGGTGCTGGCGCCGGGCGGGTGGGTGGCCCTGTCGGACCTGGATGCGGAAGATGGATCCTTCCACGGGAAGGACGTGACGAATGTGCACCCCGGATTCGACCGCACGGCCCTGGGGAGGCAGCTGGAGGCCGCCGGGTTCCGGGAGATCCGCTTCAGCACGGTCTTTGAGATCCCCCGGGAAACGGCCTCGGGCCCCCGCCGGTTCCCGGTGTTCCTGGCGCTGGGCAGGAAGGGCTGATCTTAGTCCAGGGGCATGTCGCCGGTGGCGAGGCTCCGCCGCATGAGGAAGAGCAGGGGGAAGAGGCAGAAGCAGAGGATGCCCATGAACCAGAAGGTGTCCGCGAAGGCCATCATGGTGGACTGCTTCACCACGGTGCCGTAGGCGGCGCCCTGGGCCATGTGGGCGGCGTCCGCCGGCGACAGCCCCCCGCGCAGGACGCCCAGTTGGGTCGTGCGGTCCAGGAAGCCCTGGTAGGCCGGATTCCCGGGCGACAGGTGGCCGATGAGGTTCGCCTGATGCACCTGGGAACGGCGGGCCAGCATGGTGGTGGCCAGGGCGATGCCCGTGCTGCCGCCGATGTTGCGCACCAGGTTCATGAGGCCCGTGGCGTAGGCCGTCTTCTCAGGCGGAATGTGCTGGAAGGCCGAGACGTTGATGGGGATGAAGAGGAAGGCGAAGCCGAGGCTCTGCACCACGCGTGACCACATGGCCGTGCGGAAGTCCACCTGGAGGTTGAAGCCCGCCATCTGGATGAGGCCCAGGCCGCAGGTGAAGAACCCGATGCCGATGAGCCAGCGGGTGTCCACCTTCTTCAGCAGCATGGCCACCACCGGCATCATCAGCATGATGGCCAGACCCCCGGGACTCAGCACCCAGCCGCTCAGCAGGGCCGTGTAGCCCAGCAGGGTCTGGAGGAAGATGGGGAGCAGGGCCAGGCTGCCGTAGAGCACGAAGCCCAGCACGAAGAGCATGAGGATGGACACGGCGAAGGTGCGGTCCTTCATCAGTCGGAAATCCACGATGGGCCGTGTCTTGCGCAGCTCGTAGAGGACGGCGAACACCAGGGCCACCGCTGCGATGATGGCGAAGAAGACGATGAAGTTCGAGGAGAACCAGTCCTTGCGCTGGCCCTCGTCCAGCACGATCTCCAGCGAGGCCAGGCCCAGGGTGAGGACGCCGATGCCGAAGTAGTCGAACTTCGCGCCCTCCTTGAGCGAGATGCGGTGGAAGGTCGGGGGATCCTGCACCAGGGCGCTGGTGAGTGTGAAGGACAGGAATCCCACGGGGATGTTGATGAGGAAGATCCAGTGCCAGCTGAAGTTGTCGGTGATCCAGCCGCCCAGCACCGGCCCGATGATGGGCGCCAGCACCACGCCCATGCCGTAGACGGCCATGGCGGCGCCGCGCTTCTCGTGGGGGAAGGTTTCGACGAGGATGGCCTGGGAGATGGGCTGCAGGCCGCCGCCACCCAGCCCCTGGAGCACCCGGAAGAAGATCAGCCAGCCCAGCGAGGGTGCGATGCCGCAGAGCAGGGAGGCCATCGTGAAGATGCTCACGCACGTGAGGTAGAACCGCTTGCGGCCCATGAGGCTGGAGAAGTAGCCCCCCAGGGGCAGCACCACGGCGTTGGCCACCAGGTACGAGGTCAGCACCCAGGTGGTTTCCTCCACCGTGGCGGACAGGTTCCCCGCGATGTGCGGGAGCGCCACGTTCGCCACGCTGGTATCGAGGACCTCCATGAAGGTCGCGATCATCACCGTGAGGGCGATGATCCAGGGGTTGATGCGGCGGTGTCCGGTCATTCGGATCTACTCAACGAGGGTGAAGCATCAAGTCAAAGGGAGAAAGCAAACGCCAACCGCGGAGAAACCTGAGAACGCGGAGACGGCAGGACATTCCTCTGCGTTCTCTGCGGTGAGCTGAATTTTTATTTCACGATCACTGTGGCCTCGACGTTCATGCCGGGGCGGAGGACGACCTTCTGGGCTTCGGACTCGTCGATGTGGATCTTCACGGGGATGCGCTGGACCACCTTCACGAAGTTGCCCACGGCGTTCTCGGGGGGCAGCAGGCTCATGCGCGAGCCGGTGGAGCCGGCGATGGAATCCACGTGGCCCTTGAGCACCGCGCCGTTCATGTCCACCTTGATCTCGGCCTCCTGGCCGGGCTTCATCTTCGCGAGCTGGGTCTCCTTGAAGTTGGCCGTCACCCAGGTCTGGTGCAGGGGGATCAGGGTCATCAGGCCCTGGCCCGGCTGGATGGTCTGCCCGGCCTCCACGAACTTTCGGGTCACGACGCCGTCCACTGGCGCCAGGATCTTCGTGTACCCGAGTTGCAGTTCCAGTCCCTCCTGGCTGGCGCGGGCCTGCTCCACCTGGGCCTGGGCCGACGCCAGGCGGGCCTCGGCGGCGCCCACGGCCACGCGGCGAATGTCCGCCTCGCGCTGCAGGGAGGCTAGCTTCTGCTGGGCGGCGCGCCAGTCGCCGTCGGCCACTTCGGCCTGGGTGCGGATGCCGTCGAATTGCTGGGCGGAGATCTCCTCGCGTTCCGCCAGGGGCTTCATGCGCTGGACGTCCATCTTTGCCTTGTCGAGGCTGGCCTTTTTGGAATCCAGGTTGGCCTTGGCCGTCTCCAGGTCCGAGCCCTTGGCCTGTTGGAAGGCCACCTGAGCCCGCTCCAGATCGGCCCTGGCGCCTTCGACCTGGGCCTTGGCCTGGGCCAGGGCCGCCTTGGCCTGGTCGAGCCGGGCCTGGATGTCACGGGGGTCCACGGCCACCAGGGGGTCGCCGGCCTTCACGGCCTGGTTGTCCTCCACCAGCACCTTGTCCACGGTGCCGTAGACCCGGCAGGAGACGGGCACGAGATGGCCGTCCACCTGGGCGTCGTCGGTGCTCACACGGTTGCGGGAGTAGAGCCACAGGCCGCCGCCGAGGAGGAGGGCGATGGGGGTGCCGATGAGGAGGGCCCGCATGGCCTTGGAGATGCCGGCGGCTGCGGCGCCGCTGGGGGTGTCCGTCACGGGGGTAGCATCTTGGTTCATGGGTGTCTCCATCAGCGGGCGAAGGTCTGCTCAAGCTGGCCGGTGGCGCGGGCCAGGTCCACGCGGGACTGGTTGAGGCGGTAGAGGGCGTTGATCTGGTTGTCGTTCGCGCGGGCCAGCTCGTCCTGGGCGTTGATCACTTCGATGTTGTTGCTCACGCCGGCTTCGAACCGGTGCCGGGCCTGGGTGAGGGCCTCGGTGGACAGGCTCACGGCGAGGTTGGCGACCTCAACCTCGTGGGTCGCGGCCTCCAGCTCGGCCTGCGCCACCTGGACTTCGTAGCCCACCTGGGCGCGCACCTCGCGGCGGGCCTCCTGCACGCGGGCCTGCTCGGACTTGGCGCGGGACACATGGGAGGACACCAGGCCGCCCGTGAAGAGCGGCACCCGGAGCCCCAGCGAGATCTGGTAGGTGCGGGCCCAGGATTCCGACTGGAGGCTCGTGGTCCCGTAGGTCCCGCTGGCGACGAGGGTGGGCAGGCGCAGGCCCTGGGCGGCCTGGCGCAGGTTCTCGGCGGCTTTCTCGCGGGCATCGAGGGCTGCGAGTTCCGGGCGCTGGGCCAGGCCGGCCTGGTAGGCCGCCTCGAAGCCGCCCGTGGGCAGGGTGGGTGCCGAGAGGGTGTCGGCCAGCTCGATGCGGGTTCCGGGTTTCAGGTCCAGCAGCCGGCCCAGGCCGGCCAGGGCGGTGGTGCGTTGGGTCTGGGCCTGGATGAGGCGCTGGCGCTCGGTTTGCAATTGCACCTGGGACCGCAGCGTGTCGAGCTTGGTGCCCACCCCCTGCTTCTGCTGGTTCTCGGCCAGCTTGGCCAGGGCTTCCGCCAGCTCCACGCGGGATTCCCCCGCCTTCACTGAAGCGGCGGCGCGGAGCGCGTGCAGGTACTGGCCCACCACCAGCGCGGCGATCTCCTCGCGCACGGCGCGGCCCTGGGCGCGTGCTGCGTCCTCCGCATGGCGGGAGGCCCGCCACTTCTTCCAGAGGCTGAGGTCGAACAGGGAGACCTGGGCCTCCACGCCCACCTGACCCCAGTTGAAGGGGCCCACCACTTCGGGCCCGCCGGGCTGCGGAATGCCCATCAGGGCGTCCAGGTTGTACTTGTTGCGCTGGCCGAAGGCCTGGGCGCTCACCTGGGGCATGAGGGCCGCGGCGGCCGCCCGGCGGTCATCTCCGCTCTCGGCGATGGCCAGGAGTGACTGCTGCAGCCGCGGGTTCTGCTCGAGGGCGGTCTTGAGGGCCTGAGCCAGCGTGAGTTGCACAGTGGGGTAGGGGGTGGCGGCGACGGGGGGAGGGGGAACCTGGGCCCAGGCGATTCCTGCGGTCACCAGGGCGAGCGAGAGCGCTTGGCCCCGGCCGAGGGCCCGGGAGCTGGTGGGGGACATGCAAACCTCCATCTGTCTCGAAACATCACGTGGGTCGGTCATGAAGGGAGCTCGCTGTTGGCCCGGATCCGGTTCAGGAAACCCTTGAGCTGGTCCAGCTCGTCCCGGGAGAAGCCCTTCAGGTGCGCGTTCAGCACCTTGATGGCCACCGGGGGCAGGTGGGGCAGCAGATCGTGGCCGGCTTCCGTCAGCTCGAGGAGGGTGATGCGCCGGTCCTTGCTGCTGGGAACCCGGCGGATGAGGCCCTTCTCCTCCAGGCGGTCCAGCATGCGGGTCATGGAGCCGGTGTTGCAGTGGCCGAAGCGGCAGAGCTCGGCGGCCGTGGACGCGCAGCCCCGGGCGATGCGCATGAGGATGACCCACTGGGCCCCGGTGATGCCCATGCCCTGGCTGGCCATCTCCTCGTCGAAGCCGGCCAGGATGCGCCGGGAGACGTCCGCGATCAGGCGCCCCAGGCTTTCTTCGGGCTGGTAGTTCTCGGGGGTGTACAGAGGCTCGGTCTTCTCGGGTTCGACAGGCATGGCGACATCCTGATTGAGTGCCTAAGCAATTACTGCCAGAGCAGCAATCTTGGGAACCTCAGGGGCTTTCGTCAACTGCCGAGGCCGCCCATGGGCCTCTCACATATGGCGGTACGGTTTGGAAAGCTCTGTATTTGTGTCTTGTTATCAATTGCGTGATGGTTGAAAACAGGCTCAAAAAAATAACGAAACCTGATTATCGGCCGAACTCAGCCAAAAAGAGGAACGTAGAGGAGAGGACAATGGGGGCCTCCGCAGGAGGTCGCCATGGTTCGCGCACCCTTGCTCAAACGGATCCTGCCTGCCGCCCTGCCTGCCGCCTTGGCCGGCGCCCTGGTTGGCCCCCTGCTCGGCGGCGGCCCCCTCATCCCTCAGGCCCCACCTTCGCCGAGTCCCGGTGGGCTCCTGGCGCTGCCCCCGCCCGCGGCCGGCACCGTCCCGCTGGACGCCGCCCTGCGGGAACGACGCACCACGCGCGCGCTGGCGGGCCCGGCCCTCTCCCTGGTGGAGGCCTCCCAGCTGGCCTGGAGCGCCCAGGGCGAAAACCGCCCGGGCCGGCGCACGGTGCCGAGCGCCCATGCGAGCTATCCGCTGGGCCTCTACCTCGTCACTGAGGGAAGCCCCACCCTGGGAGCCGGCACCTACCGCTATCAGCCGGGCGCGCATGGGTTCAGGAGCTCAGGGCCCAAGGGCGTGGCGGCCCTGCTCGGCCCCATCCGCGCGATGCAGCCCTGGATCGTCAAGGCGCCCGCGGTCTTCGTGGTCACCGGCAGGCCCCTGAAGATCTCCTCGCGCGAGCCGGCGCCCAGGATGGACTACACCTTCTGGGAGGCGGGCGCGGCGTCCCAGGCCCTGCTGCTGCAGGCCGCGGCCCTCGGCCTCGGGGCCGGCGTGGCTTCCGGGGTGGACCTGGCCTCGGTGGGCGCGGCCCTGGGCCTGGGCCCGGAGGAGAAGGTGCTCGTCCTGCTGCCGGTGGGGCGCATGAAGGGGAAGTGATCCGCCGCGAACCTTCGACCGCGCCGGCCCACTGAAGGGAAAGATCCACGCTTCGTCTACCCTGGACGAAGGGACGCCCGCGACCCTGGAGACCTCATGAACCCTGCCTGGCCCTGCCTTCCCCTCACGGCGCTCGCGGCGTTCTCCCAGGCGGTCCCGGCTCCCGCGCCGAAGTCCGTTCCGGCGCCCGTCCCAGCGCCCGTCCAGGCCACGCCGGATCGCGAGATCACCTTCCCCGGCTTCAACGCCTTCCCCTTGAAAGGCAGCGTCAGGGCCGGTGGGGCGCACCGCTTCTTCGCGGTGATGGTGGCCGGCTCCGGGCCCACGGACCGCGACTGGTCCAATCCCCTGATTCCCGTGCCCAGCCACGGCGGACGCGACCTCGCGGCCTGGCTGCAGGGGCAGGGCATCGGCTCCCTGCGGTACGACAAGCGGTTCATCGGCTCCAAGGATCCGAAGCTCGACATCTCCCTGGACGCCCAGGTGGGGGACCTCAGGGCCGCCCTGCAGGCCGCCCGCGCGCTCCCGGAAGCGAGGGGGAAGAAGCTGCTGCTGGTGGGCCACAGCGAAGGGGCGCTGCTGGCCCTGCTGACGGGCGGGGAGGCGGACGCCGCCCTGCTGCTGGCCATGCCCGGCTTCAGCATGGGCCGCGTGATCCTGGCCCAGGTGAAAGCGCAGCTGGACGCCGCCGGGGCACCCGCGGAGGTGACCCTCGCCAACCTTGGCTTCCTGGAGGCGGCGGAGGCCTCGATCCGCCAGGACAAGCCCCTGCCCGAGGCGGGTCCCCAGGTCGCGCCCGGCGTCCTGCGCCTGGCCCGGGTGCTGGCCCAGCCGGAAAGCCGGGGCTTCGTCCGCGACACCCTCGACCTGGATCCCTGGGCGCTGGCCCAGCGCCTGCCCGTGCCCTGCGCCGTGGCCTGGGGCGACCGCGACGTGCAGACCTGGCGGCCCGATGCGGTGCCGCCGGGCTTCAAGGGCACAGTCATCGAGCTGCCGGAGGCGAACCACCTGCTGAAGCGTGAGACCCGTCCCCGCACCTCGCTGGATGGCCGGTCGGCTGCGTCCGCCTACGGCGACGGCACGCCCCTGGCGGACCTGGGGCCGGTCGCCCGCTGGCTGGAGGGGCTGAAATAGTCTTGGAACGGAGCCGGAAGTCACCTCATCATAGGAAAAGATCTTCGGGGTTCACCATGTTTCCTATCCGGCTCTTTCCGCTGGTGATCGTCCTGTCCGTGGCCCAGGCCACCTATGCCACCGAGTCGTGGGACGCCGCCGCATTGCGGCTCCAGGCCCATGTGGACGCCCGGCAGGGCCAGGGCGCCGTGGTGCAGGTCGAGCGCCTGGATTCGCAAACGGTGCGGGTCCGCCTCAAGACCCTCTGGCCCCGGTTCATGCGCGCCAGCCTCCAGGGCTCGGGGGGCCGGCCGGGCCATCGCCTCGGCCAGATGGAAGGCCGTGGCGGCGAGACGCTCGAGGGGACCGCGCGGATCGAGCCCGGGACCACCCGCCTGGAGGTGCGCCTCCATGGCTCCGACTTCAATCCCAAGATCATGCTGAGGCTCCCGGAGACGGGCCAGAGCGAGGTGGGGGTGGTGCTCGTGGCGGCCAGCCCCGAGGCCAACACTGGGGCCAGCCCGGAGGCCTGAACGTCCTGGATGCCGCGCGGCTAGACTGGACCTTCATCCGTTCGGAGGTCCCATGTTCAGCCTTCAGGGCAAGGTCGCCCTCGTCACCGGTGCCAGCCAGGGCATCGGCGAAGCCATCGCGAAGCGCCTCGCCGCCCAGGGCGCCACGGTGGTGTGCGCGGCGCGCACGCTGAGGAAGCTCCAGGAAGTGGCGGACGCCATCACCGCTGCGGGTGGCAAGGCCGATGTGGTGGTGGCGGACCTCTCGGACGGCGCCTCCGTGCGCGCTGCCGTCGCCACGACGGTGGAGCGGCACGGCGCCATCCACATCCTGGTGAACAACGCCGGCATCACCCGCGACAAGCTGCTCATCCAGATGAAGGAGGAGGACTGGGACGCGGTGATCGACACCAACCTCAAGGGCGCGTGGACGGCCATCCAGGCCGCCACCAAGCCCATGATGAAGCAGCGCTGGGGCCGCATCATCAACATCGCCTCCGTGGTGGGCCAGATGGGCAACCCCGGCCAGGCGAACTACGTGGCCGCCAAGGCGGGCCTCATCGGCCTCACCAAGTCCGTGGCGCGGGAGCTGGCCAGCCGCAACGTGACGGCCAACGCCGTGACGCCCGGCTACATCGAGACCGCCATGACCGCGGGGCTGCCGGACGACGTGAAGGCCGAGTTCACCAAGCAGATCCCCCTGGGGCGCATGGGCACCGCCGACGACATCGCCGCTTCCGTGGCCTTCCTCGCCAGCGAGGAGGCGGGCTACATCACCGGCCAGGTCCTCAGCGTCAACGGCGGCATGCTGATGGCCTGAGCCGACCATGCTCCAACGCGCGAAGGACCTGATCCGCCGCGGCTGGGCCGCCTTCCGATTCCGCCGCCACTGGCCCTGGGTGCTGGTGGCCCTCGGCCTGCCCCTGGCCCTGAAGCCCGTGGACTCGGGCTGCGCGGCCTTCCTGGCCTGGATCGGAGGCCTGGTCCTGCTGGGCCGGGCCCTGCGCTGGATCTGGGACCGGCTGCTGTTCCGGGTGTCCCGGCGGCTCTGGGTGATCCTCGCCCTCATGTCCGTGCTCCCCGTGGTGGCCATGGCCGTGATGCTCATGGCCCTCGGCTGGCTGGGGCTCGGCGCGCAGGTGAGCCGCTCCACCCAGCAGACCCTGGCGGCCTGGGAGGAGGCCCTGCGGACCGCCAACGGCGAGGCCTCCGACGCGGCGGCCCTCCAGGCGCTCCGAACCTACGGGGGCGCCTGGGTGGAGCACACGCGCCAGCTGCCCGAGGGCGTGGACGCGGCCTTTGTGGGCATGGTCTGGGCGGACAGCCATGATGTGCGAGATGGCGCGAGTGCCGAGGCGGGCCGGAAGGACACCTACCTCCGGGCGGTGCGCAAGGAGGCCGGCGGCTACCGCATCCTGTCGCTCAACCTGGGCGTGCTGGGCGACCGGGCCCAGGCCCTGGCCGGGGGCCAAGTGGTATTCCAGCTCACGCCGCGGAAGGAAGGCCGGGCCCGCGACGAGAAGCTGCAGATCAAGGCCGGCGGGCGGCGGAGGGACACGGAGGCGCCCATCCTCGTGGGCCAACGGGAGGCCCTTGCGAGCTGGGCCAAGGGCCAGGCCCTCCAGGGCTCCGGGCTGTTCGCCCCGTTCAACCTGCCGCCCCTGGCCTTCCCCATCGTGGACTGGACCTCGGGCCGGCCCATGGTGTTGACGGCCACGCCGGAGACCAACCTCTACGCCCTGTTCGCCGGCTTCCGCTCCGGCGACCGCCAGGCGCTGTCCGAGGGCACCGTGAAGGCCATCGTCGTGGTCTCCCTGGTGCTGCTGGCCCTGCTCATGGCCCAGGCGGTGGCGGCGATCCTCGGGCTGGTGCTGGCCTGGTCCCTGGGCCGGGCGGTGAACGACCTGCATGGCGGCGTGAGGCGCCTCAGCCTCGGGGACTTCTCCACCCGCATCCGGCCCCGGGGCCGCGACCAGGTGGCCCAGCTCTCCTCCGCCTTCAACGAGATGGCGGGCCGTCTCCAGGCCGCCGCCACCGAGCGGGACGAGCGCCTGCGCATGGAGGAGGAGTTGCGCGTGGCCCGCGAGGTCCAGATGCGGCTGCTGCCGGACCTGGAAGCCCTGCGGATGCCGTCGGTGCGGGCCGCCATCCTGCCCGCCCTCGAGGTGGCCGGGGACTACTACGATCTGTTTCCCCTGCCGGACGGCAGCCTGGCCTTCCTCATCCTCGACGTGAGCGGCAAGGGCACCAGCGCCGCCTTCTACGCGGCCGAGACGAAGGGCGTGCTGTCCGCCCTGGACAAGCAGGCCCTGGGCCCGCTGGAGGTGGCCGACCGCCTGAACGCCATCTGGTGCAAGGGCCACGACCGCCGCCTCTTCCTCACCCTGGCCTACGGCACCTTCCACCCCCGGACGGGCCAGTACCAGTTCGTGCGGGCGGGCCATCCTCCGGCCTTCCTGCGCGGCGCGGACGGCCGCGTGGCGCGCCTCCACCCCCGGGGGCTGGGCGTGGGCCTCAGCGCCACCCGGTTCAAGGCCTCGCTGGAGCTGTGCGACGGCGTCCTGGAGCCCGGCGATAGCCTGATCTTCTACACGGACGGCCTGTCGGAGGCCCAGGCCCTGGACGCCTCCTTCTACGGCGAGGGCCGCCTGGAAGCCCTGCTGGCCGGCCCGTCCGAAGACCTGCAAGCCACCATCCTGGCGGACGTGATGGCCTTCACCCAGGGCCGGCCCCTGGCGGACGACCTGACGCTGCTCATCCTCAAGCGCTGACCAGCCTCAAATACGGATCAGATCGATTCAGCCCTGGGCCGCCGCCTTCAGCTCCCGCACGATCTCCGGGGCCTGGATGCGGGCCCCGCTGAGGGCCTTCGCGAACAGCAGCTTCGCCTCGTCCAGCCGGCCCTCGGCGCGGGCCAGCCAGGCCTGGGCCCGGAGGATGTAGGGCGTCTCCTCGGTGGAAAGGCCGCGGCTCCGGTCCAGCAGGGCCCGGGCCATGCCGCGCCGGCCCTCGCGGGCCATGCATTCCGCCTCCGCCGCCAGGCAGTGCGTCTCCATCAGCGTGTCCGCCAGCTCCTCATGGAGGGCCAGGGACTGCCGGTAGAACGTGCGCGCCGCGTCGTAGCGCCCGGCATCGCGGTTGATCTCGCCCAGGTTGTAGAGGGCGGTGGCCTCCATGGGCTTGAGCTGGGTCTTCCGGGCCTGCTCGAGGCACTGGCGCTCCAGGATCTCCGCATGGTCCAGGTCGCCCCGCGCCTGGGCCACGCTGGCCAGGCCCATGAGGGAGTAGACCAGGCCGTTGTCGTCGCCGATGGATTGGCGAAGCGCCTGCGCCTTGCGGAAGAAGGCCTCCGCGCGGTCCAGGCCGCCCTCCTGGGCGAGGGCCAGGTCGCCCAGATTGTTGGTGATGAAGGACTCGCCCCAGCGGTCGCCGTAGGCCTGCACGGTCTGGAGGGCGCTCTGGTAGCGGGCCTCCGCCTCCTTCAGGTGGCCGCGCTCCTTCTCGATCACCGCCAGGTTGTTGAGCGACCGGGTGGCGTTCAGCTTGTCGCCCAGACGCTGGTACGTGGCCAGGGCCTGCTGGTATTCCGCCTCCGCCTCGGCGGCCTTGTGCTGGCGCTGGAAGTTCACGCCGAGGGTGGCGTGGATCCCCGCCTCGAAGGCCGCCTCGCCGAGGGCCTGGGCCAGCTCCAGGGCCTCCCGGCCAACGCGGTCCGAGGCTTCCCACTGGCCCCGGTCACCGTGCCGCACGGACAGGTAGTGGAGAGCCTTCATCTCGCTGATCCGGTCGCCCTGCGCATGGGCGGACCACCGCGCCCAGTGGAAGACAGGCTCGGGGGGCGCGTCCGCCAGGCGGCTGAGGCAGCGGGCGTAGCCGAGGATGGCCGGGGCGAAGTCGGGGGCCTTCAGCGCGGCGATCTGGAAGGCGGGGGCGGCTTCCTTGAAGTCGCCGCGGTCCATGAGCTCCGCGCCGCGAACGTAGGCATCCATGGCTTCCGGCGCCACGGTCAGCATCGCCTTCGGTTCGGAGGCCAGGGGATCCACGGCCTTGACCAGCGCCGCCGCCACCTTGCGGGCCAGGGGCTGGGACACGGCCGAGCGATCGCTGGCCTCGCGGATTTCCCCGGCGTGGCGGACTTGGCCGGCGGCGTCCCGGAGTTCATAGGCCAGCACCACCGAGCCTCCGCCGCCCGGCGAGAGGGTGCCCTGGAGCACCAGCTGGGCGCCCAGCGCGGAGATCAGGGAGGCCTGGGCTTCCGGCGCGAGGGGCCCACGCGGCGGCAAGCGCAGGGCGGCCCGGCCCCGGGCCAGCGTGTCCGCATCCACGGGGGCCAGCTTGGTGCGGACGCCCAGGGAGGTCTCGATCATCTGGGGCAGCACGAGCTGAGTCATGGAATCCAGCCGGGGATCTCCGGTGGCGTTGGAGAAGGGCAGGACCGCGAGGCGGGCCGGGCGTTCCCGGGTCAGGTCCGCGATGATCCCGCGGGAGGTGAACCAGTTGGCGCCCGCCGCCAGCGCCAGAGCGCCGAGGGCCGAGGCGCCGGCCCAGCGCAGGGCGCTGCGGGGCCGGAGCAGGTCGTCGAGGCGCCGGCCGACCTGGGCGGCGGTGGGGCGCTTGAAGGGGTGCGCGTCGAGCATGGACAGCAGCAGCGTCGAGGTTCCCGAGGGCAGACCCCGGACCTTCAGCTCCTTGTGGTTGCCCCGCACGATGGCCACCATCCGCGCCCGGCCTTCGCCGGGGAAGGGATGCTCGCCGGCCAGCAGCTCCCAGGCGAGGATGCCGAGGGAGAACACATCGCTGGAAGAGCCCGCCGCCTGGCCCTGGATCTGCTCCGGGGAGGCATAGCTCGGGCTGCCCATGAATGCGCCCGCCTGAGTGAGCCGGTCCCAGGAGGGGCTCCCGGCCTCGTCGCCGCCCGGCCCGTCCTTCGCCCGGCGCGCGTCCTCCGCGGCCCTTTCTGCGGCTTTGAGCGTCACCAGCGAGGGCACGCCCTGGGGCGTGGTGCGAGTCTCTCCCGAACCGGCGGGGTCGGCCAACCTGGCCAGGCCGAAGTCGAGCACCTTCACCTGGAGCTTCCGGCTGCCGGGGGCCTGGGCCACCATGATGTTCCTGGGCGTCAGGTCCCGGTGGATCAGCCCCTTCGCGTGGGCGGCCTCCAGGGCGTGGGCCACGGCGCTGATCACCTGCAGCTTCTCGCGGGTGGTCAGCTCCGGCCCGGCCTGGTCTAGCGTCCGCCCTTCGATGAGCTCCATGGCGATGTAGGTGCCGCTGGGGTTCTCCACCCAGTCATGCACCTGGCAGACGTTGGGGTGGTTGAGCTGCGCCAGGGCCAGGGCTTCGCGGCGGAAGCGCTCCGGCGCCGTGGCTTCGCGCTCCTGCCCCGAGCGGAGGGCCTTGAGGGCCACGCTGCGCTCCAGGGTGGGGTCCCAGGCCTGGTAGACCTCGCCCATGCCGCCCGTGCCCAGCAGGGCCTCCACCCGGAAGCGGCCCACCTGCGTCCCGGCGTCGAGGATCCGCCTCTTGGAAGAGGGTGCGGACTCGGCATCGATTTCATTGGACATTTGAGCACCGGCGAATTTTTTTTACGTTATCACGCGACGCGGTCCAGGGCGCATAAACGTGGCCTCCATTTACAGGCCTATCGGCGCCTCCGCCTGACAAACGGCTTCAAAAGCCTCCACGAAGGACACGAAGGGCGCTCCTAGAGCGCGGGAATCCCACGAATGGGCCTCGACCGACCTCGGGCCGAAGGCCCGGATGCCCCGTGCCGCAGGGCTGGTGGCTGCCTTCGTGGCCTTCGCGTTCTTCCTCGTGTCCTTCCTGGAGATCCTTATCGGGTTGAGCTCTGCCGAAGTCGGCCTAATCCAGCCGCGCCTTCCGCTCGCCGTCCTGCCAGCGCAGGCGGAGGGCCGCGCCCGCGGGCAGGGTCTGGGCCGAGGTCACGGGGCGCCCCTCGGCGTCCAGGGCCAGGACGAAGCCCCGCTGGAGGGGCCCGGCGGGATCCAGGCCCCGCAGCCGCTCCGCCAGCACGGCCAGGCGCTGGTCCCGGCGTTGGCAGGCGCCCAGGACGGCCGGCACCAGGCGGCGCCGGGCCTCGTGCACCCGGGGCAGGTCCAGATCGCCAGCGGCGCGGCCAGCCGCCTGGCCCAGGCGGTGGCGCAGGAGGGCCAGCCGCGCGCCGGCGGCGTCCAGCCCGCGGCTGGGGTGGGCCAGGGCCAGCCGCTGGCCCAGGGCGGCCAGGCGCGTCCCGCCCGCGGCCAGCGGTTCCGCCCGCTGCAGGCCGTGGTCCACCAGCAGGTTCAGCGTGGTCTCCAGGCCCCGCAGACGCCAGGCGGTCCTGGCGGCCAGGGCCTCCACACGCCGGCGCAGCTCCGCGGCCAGGGCCGCGCGGTCCGGCGTGGCCAGCTCCGCCGCCTGGCTGGGCGTGGCGGCGCGGCGGTCGGCTGCCAGGTCCACCAGCGTGGTGTCGATCTCGTGGCCCACGCCGGTGATCACGGGGATGCGGCAGTCGGCCACGGCCCGCACCAGCTCGGGATCGTTGAAGGCCCAGAGGTCCTCGAGGCTGCCGCCGCCCCGCACCAGCAGCAGGGCCTCGCAGCCCCAGTGGGCATCCTGGAGCTCCTGGATGGCGAGGAGCGTCTCCGGCACGCAGCGCTCGCCCTGGGCCGCCGCCGGGGCGATGAGCAGGTGGATGCCCGGGGCGCGGCGGCTCGTCACCTCCAGCACATCGCGCAGGGCCGCGCCGCCCAGGGCCGCCACGATGCCGAGCTTCTCGGGGAAGCGGGGCAGGGGGCGCTTGGGCCGGTCGAAGAGGCCCTGGGCGCGCAGGTCCGCCTCCAGCGCCCGCAGCCGCGCCTGCAGGTCGCCCACGCCCGCGGGCTCGCAGTGCGTGACCGCCAGCGTGATCGTGCCGCCCGCCACGTAGAGGTTGAGGCTGCCCTTGAGCACCACCCGCTGCCCGTCCGCCGGCTTGTGCTGGAGGAAGCGCTGCTGGCTAGCCCACACCGCGCAGGAGAGCGCCGCGCCCTCCTCCTTCAGCGTGAAGTACCAGTGCTTCCCCGAACCCCGGAAGTTCGACACCTCACCCACCACGCACACCGCCGCAAACGGCGGCTCCAGCCGGGCCTTGACCTGCTCCAGCAGGCGCTTGACGGAGAGAGGGGCGTCCACGCTGCATGATCGCATGGGAAACAGAAAGCTGTGTTCAGCCACGGGTACACGCAGATGGGGTGATCCGCTCAGCGCCAATGCCCGGGGGATCTTCCGACCGATACAAGTTCGCCGAGCCGGCGAAATTCCTCGACGGCAAGAATCTGCTCCACCAGGTGAGTGAGACATCCGCCGGCCTGGACCTGCACCCCAAGAAGGTCAATCCCATCACCATGGGCCACGCCTTCGAGGAGCTGGGATGCCGATCTTCCTTGAAGAGATTGCCTCATCCACCTGGGCCGGCCGCAGGCCGATTCCGGCTGTGCCGGAAGTCATGGGGGGCGGGGCAGGGGATCCTCTTTTCATCACTGGAATCACTGAAATCGGTGGCAAAAAAGCATTGGCCGATCGGTATTCCTGGTCGTCGAGTTCATGGCCCGTGGCCGTGCCCTCTCTGGACACGAACTGTCCATCGCGGCAAGGTAGGGTGATCATGCCTGATCTTCAGGTCATCATTCATTCTTCCAAGGCGGAGCCCCATGCGCGTGACATCCTCCCTCCTTCCGGCCGCCGGCCTTATGGTCCTTCTCGCCTGTGGCGGCGGGGGCGGGGGCACCTCCGCACCGCCTCCGCCGCCGGCTTCCGCGGGGGCCTTTGAAGGCCCCTGGAACGGCACCCTCGTGTCCAACACCGGCGGGAGCGTGTCCGCCACGGCCCTCCTGCTCGCGTCCGGCGAGATGCGCTACGTGGCCTCCAACGGCATCCAGGCGGTGGGCACCCTTTCGGCCACCGGCAGCAGCGCCGCGGGCTCCGGCACGATGTACGCCCCCACGGGATATGTCTTCCCGGGGAACGTCGCCTCGCTGAGCTACACCATCCACGGCTCGGGCACGGGCGGATCCGTGCTCTCCGGCACCTACACGAGCGCCTACGACAGCGGGACGTTCGCCTTCGCCTACAACGCCGGGGCCAAGTACGCCTCGCCGGTGGTCCTGGCGAACGTGGCGGGAACCTACGCCTCCACCGCGACCAGCTCGGGCTTCCCCATCAACGGGCGGCTCACGTCCACCGGGGCCCTGAGCGGGTCTGACGCCTTCGGCACCCTGACCGGCACGCTGACGGCCGTGGATCCCGCCAAGAACGCCTTCCGCGTAAACGTGACCTACACGCCCACAGGCCAGGCGGGTCGCACCTATGCCGGTCTGGCCTTCTTCGACTTCAGCTATTCCCCCGTGCGCCTTCAGGTGCAGACCACCGGCGGCGCCGGCCAGTTCGCCGCGGAGCTGCAGCTGGTCGGGCCCTGAGGGGCCGGATCGAGAGAGAGCATCGAAGAGATCGCTGGACACGGAAGCCACGGAACCAAGCCGGAAGGCGCGGGAAAAGGGCGGGCCCCGGGCGACGAGGGCCACGGCACCTTCTGTGTCCTTCGTGGAAATCCCTGCCTTCCCGTCTCCAGCAAGAATCTGGGGTTCCACCGGCGCTTGGGGGGGAACATCGCAGGGGCGTCTTTTTTCGAAGGATTCCGCCACGACCAATTACCTCGTCTTACAATGCTCGGATCCCCCAACCTCAGAGGTGCACCGATGCCCGGACGACCCTTCCTTCTTTCCCGGCTGGCCCTGACGCTCGCGTTCTGCGGCGTGGCGCAGGCCCAGACGAAGCTGCTGCGCTTCCCGGACATCCACGGCGACAAGGTGGTGTTCACCCACGGCGGCGACCTCTGGAGCGCGTCGGCCACGGGCGGCACGGCCACGCGCTTGACGGCGCACCCGGGCCTGGAGCTATTCGCGAAGTTCAGTCCGGATGGGAAGTGGATCGCCTTCACGGGCCAATACGACGGCGATGAGCAGGTCTATGTGATGCCCAGCGGAGGCGGCATTCCGCGCCAGCTCACCTTCGATCCAGCCGCCGGGCCGCTTCCGCCCCGGGGCGGCTACGACCACCAGGTGGTGGGCTGGACGCCGGACGGCTCCAGTGTGCTGTTCCGCGCCGGAAGCGACGCCGATGGTGTGCTGAGCCGCACGGCCCTCTACACCGTGAGCCTCAAGGGCGGCCTGCCCACCCGGCTGCCCATGCCCACGGCTGGCCCGGGCGCCTACTCGGCGGACGGCACGCGCCTGGCCTACGCGCCCATGTTCCGCGACTTCCGCCACTGGAAGCGCTACCAGGGCGGCTGGGCCCAGGACCTCTACGTCTTCGACTTCGCCACGAAGCAGCAGAAGAAGATCGCCGCCAGTCCGCGCACCGAGCGGGACCCCATGTGGATCGGCGACCAGGTGTACTTCGCCTCGGACCGGGACGGCACCCTGAACCTCTACTCGGTGGATCCCGCCACGGACGCGGTGAAGCAGCTCACTTTCCAGAAGACCTGGGACGTGCGCTGGCCCTCCAGCGACCGGCAGTCCCGCATTGTCTACGAGCTCAACGGCGAGCTGCGCGTGTTCAACGTGAAGGAGGGCCGCGACCAGGGGCTCTCCATCACCGTGCCCACGGACGGCGGCGCCTCGCGGCCTGCGCGCATCAGCGTCGAGAAGAACATCGAGGGCTTCGCCCTCTCGCCCAAGGGCGAGCGGGCCCTCTTCGTGGCCCGGGGCGACGTGTTCACCGTGCCCATCGAGAAGGGCCCCGTGCGCAACCTCACGAACAGCTCCGGCGCCCATGACCGGCTGGCCCGCTGGTCGCCGGACGGCAAGACCATCGCCTTCATCTCCGATCTGAGCGGCGAGGACCAGGTCTACCTCGTGGCCCAGGACGGGAAGGGGAAGCCCGAGGCCCTCACCAGCGGCCTGGTGGGCCAACTCAATGGGCTCACCTGGGCGCCGGATGGCAAGCACCTGGCCTTCACGCACAAGGACGGCGTGGTCTACGTGCTGGGCGTCCAGGACCGCAAGCTCGCCCAGGCCGCCAAGGACATCTTCGCCCGGGTGGGCGACCTGGCCTGGTCGCCGGACGGCCAGTTCCTGGCCTTCTCCCTGGCCAACCTGAACGGCACGCGCAGCCTCCATGTCTGGGGCCTGGCGGATCAGCAGCTCCATCGCCTCACCGGCGAGCTGTTCACGGTGGCCGATCCCGCCTGGGACCCCGAGGGCAAGTACCTCTACACCCTCAGCCGCCGCGACTACGCGCCCCAGATCAGCAACCTGGAGTTCGACTTTGCCGGCAACCGCAACACGGACATCGTGGCCTACGCCCTGACGAAGGCGGTGCCCCATCCCTTCCCGCCGGAGAGCGACGAGGTGGGGGCGGCGCCGGAGAAGGCCGCACCGGAAAAGACCGGGCCCGAGAAGAAGGAGGAGGGCGGGAAGAAGCCTGAGGCCGCGAAGGCCCCCGTTGCCGTGCGCATCGACTTCGACGGCTTCGAGCAGCGCGGCGTGCGCGTGCCGGTGCCCGCGGACAACCTGGGCGGCCTGGAGGTGATCAAGGGCTTCCTGCTCTACAGCAAGGCCGAGCCCTTCGTGTACGGCGAGGCCAATGGCCGCCGGCCCGGCGGCGGCGCCCTGTGGATCTTCGACCTGAAGAAGCGCCAGGAGAGCGAGCTGCTGGCGGGCGTGCAGGGCTGGGTGCTGAGCCAGGACGGCGGCAAGGTCTTGGCCCGGGCCGGGCAGGGGCCCGCGGCCTCGTACCAGCTCATCGACGCCAAGCCCAAGGCCACGGAGAAGAAGACGGTCTCCACCAAGGAGCTCACCGTGGACCGCATCCCCGCCGAGGAGTGGCGCGAAGTCTACGACGAGACCTGGCGGCGCTTCCGCGACTTCTTCTACGTGAAGAACATGCACGGCTACGACTGGAAGGCCCTGCGCGAGCAGTACCGGCCCTGGCTCCAGCACGTGACCCACCGCTCGGACCTGACCTACGTGCTCACGGAGCTCATCTCCGAGCTGAACATCGGCCACACCTACACCGAGGGCGGCGACCAGTTCCTGCCCGAGCGCGCCAAGGTGGGCCTGCCCGGCGCCCGCTTCGAGCTGGATGTGAAGGCCGGCCGCTACAAGCTGGCTCGCATCTACCGGGGCCACAACGAGGAGCCCAAGTACCGCAGCCCCCTCACGGAACCCGGCGTGGACGCCCGCGAAGGTGACTACATCCTGGCCATCGACGGCACGGAGCTGAAGGCCGACGACAGCCCCTACCGCCTGCTGCGGAACAAGACCTTCCCCGTGACGCTGACGCTGAACGCCAAGCCCAGCCTCGAGGGCGCCCGCCAGGTCACCTACCAGCCCATCCAGAGCGACACCAGCCTGCGCTACCTGGACTTCGTGCTGCGCTCGAAGGAGACCGTGGACAAGCTCAGCGGCGGCAAGGTGGGCTACCTCCACATCCCCGACATGGGCGGGCCCGGCCTGTACGAGTTCATCAAGTGGTACTACCCTCAGATCCGCAAGGAGGGGCTCGTCGTGGATGTCCGTGCCAACGGCGGAGGCAACATCAGCCAGATGATCCTGGAGCGCCTGGGCAAGAGGCTTCTCGGCACGCGCTTCGGCTATGCGGGCGAGCACCCCACCACGTACCCGTCCACCGTGTTCCACGGCCCCATGGTCGCCCTTGTCAGCGAGACCAGCGCCAGCGACGGCGACATCTTCCCCTACCACTTCCGCTTCGCAGGGCTGGGTCCCCTCATCGGCAAGCGCACCTGGGGCGGCGTCGTGGGCGGCGGCAACTCGCCCCTCATCGACGGCGGCAGCGTCTTCGTACCCCAGTCCGGCACCAACGCCCCCACGGGCGAGTGGATCATCGAGGGCCAGGGCGTGACGCCTGACATCGAGGTGGAGAACGATCCCGCCTCCATGTTGGCGGGTCGGGACCTGCAGCTGGAGCGGGGGGTGCAGGAGGTGTTGAAGCGCATGACGGAGACCCCCATGCACCTGCCGAAACGCCCGGCCGATCCGGTCAAAGTGAAATAGGTCTGGTGGTCTAACCGCCTCATTTGGTGCCGATAAAATCCACTTTAAAAGATGTAGCCACAAGGGCCGGGATCTGAACGATTCCGGCCCTTGTGGCTCAAAAACGTTTTTGGCTTGGTGGTCAGACCGACCCCAGATACTGTTTGGCAACCGATTCGGAGGTCGACAATGTTTTTGAGCATCCTTGCAGCCACGCTGCCCCTCATCGTTCTGCTCATCGGCATCCCGCTGCTGATGAAACCCGCCGCCAAGGTGGCGCCCATCGCGCTGCTGGTGACGGTGCTCGCGGCGGTCACCGTGTTCCACTTCCCGGTGAAGACGACGGTGCTGGCGGCCTTCCAGGGCGGCCTCACGGGCATCTTCCCGATCATGTACATCCCCTTCGGCGCGCTGGTGGTTTACAACGTGCTGAAGGCCACGGGCTGGATGGACAAGATGCAGGGCGCCATGGCGAACCTCACCGTGGACCGCCGCGCCCAGGCCCTGCTCATCGCCTTCGGCTTCGGCGCCTTCCTCGAGGGCATCTGCGGCTTCGGCGCCCCGGTGGCCATTCCCGCCAGCATCCTCATCGGCTTGGGCTACAACCCCATGATGGCCGCCCTGGTGTGCCTCGTGGCCAACACGGGCCCGGTGCCCTTCGGGTCCCTCGCCATCCCCACAGTGACCCTGGCCAAGACCACGGGCCTCGACGTGATGCGCCTCTCCCAGATGACGGGCCGCTTCATGGCGCCCCTGGCATTGATCATGGCCTTCGCCACCGTGTACGCCATGTCCAAGTCCAAGGGCCTCAAGGGCGCCCTGGGCACGATCCTGGTCTCAGGTCTCAGCTTCGCCATCACCGAGTTCCTGGTGTCCAACTTCATCGGCGCGGACCTCACCTCCGTGCTGGCGGGCCTGGTCTGCCTCGTGGCCACCGCCATCTACCTGAACTTCCAGAAGCACGCGCAGCCCTGGCTCTTCGAGGGCGAGGCCCCGGCCACCGAGGAGCGGCGCGAGTTCCATCCGAAGGAGCTGTTCCTCTCCTGGCTGCCCTACCTGCTGCTGGCCGTGCTCGTCATCGCCGTGAACCTGCCCAGCACCAAGCCTCTCTTCAACGGCAGCGCCCCGGGCTGGAAGTGGGTGCTCCTCAAGGCCCAGATCTACAACCCCGGCAAGCTCTACGCCTTCACCTGGCTGCAGAGCCCCGGCACCATCATGCTCATCGCCGGCCTCATCGCCTTCCCCTTCATGGGCATCAGCTACGGCGTGATGGGCGAGCAGTTCGGCAAGACCTTCAAGCAGATGATTCCCTCCTTCATCGCGGTGGCCAGCATCCTCGCCATCGCCGAAGTGATGAACCTGGCCCTGCCCATCATCGATCCCAAGACCAAGCTGGCCGTGGTGGGCGACCTGGCCACCAAGCAGATCTCCATGGTGGCCACCATGGCCAACGGCATCGTGGCCCTGGTGAGCCGGAATGTGTACCCGTTCCTCAGCCCGCTCTTCGGCACCCTGGGCGTGTTCCTCACGGGCAGCAACACCTCCGCCAACGCCCTCTTCGGCAACCTGCAGCGCCTCACCGCCAACGGCATGGGCCTGTCCGACATCCTCATGGCCTCGGCCGGCAGCGCGGGCGCCTCCGCGGGCAAGATGATCTCCCCCCAGAGCATCGTCATCGCCGCCACCGCCGTGGGCCTGGCCGGCAAGGAAGGCCTCATCATGCGCCAGACCATCAAGTACACGATCCCCTACGTGATCCTGCTGGGCCTCATGGTCTTCGGCTTCGCGTTCCTGTTCCCGGGGCTCGTACCCTGATCTGCTGATCGTCAGCCGCCAAGACGCAAGAGCGTCTTGGCGGTAGTTTTATCTCTGGCTGAAATCGAGGTGGGTTCCATGCGCATCATCGTGGCTCCGGATTCCTTCAAGGGCAGCGTGTCGGCCCTCGGTGTGGCGGAGGCCATGGAGCGGGGCATCCATGCCGTGTTTCCCGCCGCGGAGGTGGTCAAGGTGCCCATCGCCGACGGTGGCGAAGGCACGGTGGAGGCCCTGGTGGCCGCCACAGGCGGGCGCCTCATGCACACGGAGGTACGCGGTCCCCTGGGCGAACCCGTGCGAGCCCACTGGGGCATCTCCGGCGATGGCGGTACCGCCTTCATCGAGATGGCCTCGGCCTCGGGCCTGCCCCTGGTGCCGAAGGAGCGCCGGGATCCCCGTGTCACCAGCACCTTCGGCACGGGCGAGCTGATGAAGGCCGCCCTCGACGCGGGCCTGCGCACCATCGTCATCGGCATCGGCGGCAGCGCCACCAACGACGGCGGCACGGGCATGGCCCGGGCCCTGGGCGTGCGCTTCCTGGATGCGGAGGGCCGCGACCTGCCCGAGGGCGGGGCCGCCCTGGCCCGGCTGGCGCGCATCGATCTCTCGGGCCTGGACCCGCGGCTGGCTGAGGCCAGCGTCATGGTGGCCTGCGATGTGGACAATCCCCTCTGCGGGCCCCGGGGCGCCTCCGCCGTCTACGGGCCCCAGAAGGGCGCCACGCCGGAGATGGTGCGGGAGCTGGATGCGGCCCTGGGCGTTTTCGCGGAGGTGGCGAAAGCCGCCACGGGCCGAGACATCGCCCTGCTGCCCGGGGCCGGCGCCGCCGGCGGCCTGGGCGCGGGCCTGCTCTTCTTCACGCCCGCCAGCCTGCGGCCCGGCGTATCCATTGTGTTGGAGACCACTGGCTTCGAGGCCCTGGCCCAGCGGGCGGATCTGGTCATCACCGGCGAGGGCCGCACGGACTTCCAGACCGCCATGGGGAAAGCGCCCGTGGGCGTGGCGGTGGTGGCCAAGCGCCATGGCGTGCCCGTGGTCTGCATCGCCGGCGGCCTGGGCGACGGCGCCGACGATGTGCTGGTCCACGGCATCGACGCCCTGGCCACCACCGTGCCCCAGCCCATGACCCTGGAGGACTGCATGGGGCAGGGCGCCGCCCTGGTGGAGGCCGCCGCCGCCCGGGCCTGCCGCCTGGTGAAGGTGGGCATGGCCATGCACCGATGAAATGCGATTGACAGCCGCCGGCCGTGTGATTGACATGCGATTGACACGCCCACCTGTTTGACACGCGCTCGAGGGGTGGAAGCACCCACCGACCCGCAAGAATGGATGCACCTGTCCTGCTGATGTTCCGAAGGGAGACCCACCATGACCCTCGAATTCCGTGATGCCGTCCTGTCCAGCTATCCGGATGTCTACACGCCGGAGGCGATCCGCGCCCTGGAGGCGCTGGCCCCCCTGGACGACCGCCGCCGCGAGCGCATGGCCGCCCGGCTCGCCCGTCGCAAGCAGCGGGCCGAGGCCGGCGAGCGCCTCGGCTTCCTGGAACCCTCCGCGCGGATCCCCGGCAAGCCGTTCACGGTGGCCGACGCCCGGGCCGGCAACTTCGACGGGGCGGTGATCCCCCCGGACCTCCAGCGCCAGTGGATCCAGGGCACGGGCCCGGCCACCAAGCCGCGCTCGGATGTCCGCTCCGGCATCCGCAATGTCGCCTACGCGTTGCTCTCCGGCGCCGATGGCTGGATGTTCGATGGCGAGGACGCCCTGGGCCAGGTGGACACCATGTCCCTCGACAACCACCGCAACCTCAAGCTGGCCATCGCCCGCGACCCCCTCTTCCTGGAGGTGGCCGAGGAGGTCAGCCGCGAGATGAACCAGTGGGCGAAGGGCTTCTTCGGCCACCCGATCATCGAGGACTGGCAGAAGCAGCTGGACTTCACCACCGTCATTTACCGCGTGCGGGGCCTGCACCTGGAGGATCGCCACATCCGCCGCGACGGGCACGGCTTCTCCGCCTCCATCGCCGACATGGTGCTCTACGTGGTGAACAACCACGCACGCCTCCGCGCCGCGGGCCGCAGCCTCGTGCTCTACCTGCCCAAGACCCAGACCGCCGAGGACGCGGCCCTCTTCAACGCCATGCTGGTGGCCCTGGAGGAGCACCTGGGCCTCGAAGTGGGCACCATCAAGGCCTATGTGCTGGTGGAGCAGCTGGAGCAGTGCTACCAGCTCATGGAGATCCGCGCCGCGCTGGCGCCCCACTTCGTGGGCTTCAACACGGGCCGCTGGGACTACATCAACAGCGTCTCGGACGCCCTGGCCTGGGACAAGGCCTTCGTGAACCCCGACATCAGCGCGATCACCATGACCTACGGCTACATGCGGACCTACGAGGACCGCGTGCGCCGGGCCATGAACACGCCGGACCGGAACGGCCGCTTCGCTCTCTGGCAGGGCGGCATGGAGCCCAACATCCCGGTGGGATCCGAAGCGGGCGTGGCCGCCAGCATGAAGCGGGCCGTGGCCGGCGCCGAGCGCGAGCAGCGCGAGGGCGCCTCGGGCAAGTGGGTGGCCCACTGGAAGATGGTCCACATCGTGCGCCCCGTGTGGGAGAAGGTGGGCCAGGCCAACCAGATGGGCCGCGCCTTCCCGGCCCTGACCTACGGCCCTGAGGACGCCGCCGGCCTGATGATGCTGGAGAAGGCCCCCCGCACCATCGCCGGGGCGCGGGACCTGCTCTCCGTGGCGCTGCAGTACGGCAACGCCTTCCTGCGGGGCTTCCAGGCCGCGGCGCTCAAGCCCGCGGACTTCTTCGGCAACGACGACGTGCTTTACCTCATGGAGGACATGGCCACGGGCGAGATCCGCCTCTCCATCCTATGGGAGTGGCTGCACAAGGGCGCGACGTTCACGGAGGCGGACGCCGCCACGGGTACGGCGGTCGGCGACGCGCTGACGCCGGCCCTCTTCGCCCGCCTGGTCGACGAGGAATACGCCAAGCTGCGCAAGGCCAGCAACCGCGATGTCCACGACGACTCCAAGGACACCACGCTTCCCGTGGCCCGGGCCATCGTGCAGGCCTACGTCAACAGCCCCGTGAAGGCCCCCTGGTATGTGGACCTGCTCAACCTGAACCTCGGCGTCGAAAGCCTGCCCGAGGCCGAGAAGCGCATCGCCACTTTCCTTCAGACCTTCAGCAAGAACGGCACCCGGATCACGGAGAACCTGGACTTCTGAGGAAAGAGCGGGGACAGGATTAACAGGATGAAAGGATATCCGGCCATCGGCTTGCCTCCGCCTGGGATGATCGAACCGTGAAAGACGCGAATCGCCCTGCGGGCGCGCGAACGGCGAACGATCATGCTTTCGACTCCACACGCGGGGCGGGCTTGGCGGCCTTTAGGAGCCGGCATTCCCGCCCCGCGTGCGGCCAGTCTCGCTTGGCGCGACTGGGGGCCAAAGGCCCAGGCGGCCGATCTCTGCCGCGTTTCGCGCCCTTTCGCGTCATTCGCGGTTCCTTGTTCTTCCGGCTGAGTTAGGCCGCTCACCAGGTCCTGTTAATCCTTCCAATCCTGTTCCCGCGTTTCAGCTTGTGGTGCCGGCCGGCGCTACGCGACGGCGGGGCGCTGTCGCACGATGGCCTTGGCGCAGTCGGGGCAGACGCCGTGGGTGAGGGTGGGACCGGCGCGGTCCAGGAGCGCAGGCTCCGCCGGGACCCACTCGCCTTCGTCGATCCGGACCTTCCGGCACCAGCCGCAGACGTGGACGAGGCCGTCCCGGGCGCGGAGGGTCGCCAGGTGGGCGGCATCCAGGCGCTGGTGCAGGGTGTTCAGACGGGCGGAGGCTGTCCGGCCCAAGGTGCGGCGCATCGAGGTGATCTCCCGGGCTTCCGGCGGACCAGGACGGTCCTGTTCCGAAGGCCAACCTCGATGGTGGAGGCAATAAACTGTTTTGACAGTGATCTTGGACACGACCACCGAGCCTACTTGTGGTCAGGCCATGGTCAGCTTGCGGTCAGCCCTTCAGTTTGGCCGAGAAGGCGTCCAGGGCGCGGTAGTAGGGGTCGATGCTGGGGATGAAGTGGCGCTCGCCGGCCGCGTGGGGGCCGATGCCGGTCTGGCCCCAGACCACGCCCTGGCCCTTGGGGGCGAAGCGGGCGGAGGTGCCGGCGCCCTTGCGGCCGATGCGGACCTCACCGCCGGCGGCCTCGATGCCGGCCAGCAGGGCCTTGAGGTAGGGGTTCTCCGGGTCGCAGGCCACGCCGGGCTCCCAGGCGGAGGGCACCAGCTCCAGCTCCCGCGCCGCGGCCAGGGCCTCGATGTCGGCGCGCAGGCCGGAGATGTCGTCCTGGGGGATGGGGCGGATCTCCACGCCCAGGGCGCCGCGGTCCGGCGTGATGTTGTAGACGCCTGGCGTGCCCACCTGGATATAGGCGAAGCGGGCGAGAGACTGCCAGCCGTCCGCGGCCTTCAGGGTGAGGCGCTTGGCGAACATCTCGCGCAGGGCCTCGCGGGCGCCCAGAAGGCGTTCCGTGAGGTCGCTGCCCCCCGCCAATCCGCTGTGGCCGCGGGTTCCCCGGGCCACCAGCTCGAAGCGCAGGACGCCGCGGTTCTGGGTGCAGACCTCGCCCCAGAGCTCCGTGCCCTTCTCCCCCGTGCGCTCGCCGGCCACGAAGAAGGAGGGCTCGTAGCCCCACTCCTCCTTGAGCTGCCTCAGCACGTGGGGCGTGCCCATGGGCTCCAGCTCGCCGTTCTCCTCGTTGCCGAGCATGAGTAGGCTCACGGGCGGGTAGGGCGCCCCCTTCTTGAAGGTGTCCTTCATCCACACCAGGTAGGTGGAGAGCACGGTCTTCATGTCGGCGGCGCCGCGGCCCCAGAGGTAGTCGCCTTCGATCTTTGGGTCGAACTGGCTGTCGTCGGGCTCAGGCTCCACCACGTCGAAGTGGCCGCACAGCATGGCCGGGGCCTGCTCGCCGCCGGGGAAGTGGGCGAGCACGGCCGGGAAGGTGGCCTGGTTGAAGTAGCGCACGGGCACGCCATGGTTGCGCAGGTAGTCGTAGATGAACGTGGCCGCCCGGTGGATCTCGGGCATGCGCTCCTCGGGGCAGGCGGTGACGCTGGGGATGCGGATGAGGCGCTGGGATACGGCCAGCACCTCCGCGGTCTTGCTCGCGAAGGTCCCCTCCACCACGGCCTCGGGCCGGGGGCGGAAGCGCACGGGGGCCCGGGGATCCAGATGCACCTCGTCCCGCGCGTGCTCCACGAAGTCCTTGAGCTTGTCCTGTTCCGGTCCGAGGTCCGCCAGGCGGGCGGTGATGGCCTCGACCTCGTCGCGGACCTGGGCCTTCCGAGCCTCGGCCAGCTCCACGAGCAGGGCCGGCGGTACGATGTCCGAGGTGCCGAGCTTGGCCTTCAGCTTCTGGCGCATCTTTTCGGCGGTGCTGGGCGCGCCCTCCGCCATCTCGCGGAGCGGCTGGAGGTCCTCCCAGAATCCCAGGGCCTCGGCCAGGGGCCGAAGCTGGTTGAGCGTCCAGGCCAGAAAGACCCGCATGGCCACGGGCTTGGCGGTGAGGGGGTCCTCGATGACGGCGTTGAGGCCTTCCTTGGCGGCGAGCTCTTCGTTCCGCCGGGCCCGGGTGATGTCCTCGGCGTCGTAGCGGAAGCCGCGGGCGAAGTCGGGATCGGCGTAGAAGCGGAGGAGGAGCAGGTGCTTGAGGGTGAGGTTGGCCACGTCCAGGGCCAGCTCGTGGCCGGGGTCGTCCGTGCGAACCTCCACGCGGGCCATGGGCAGGTCGATGCGGGCGAAGAGGTTCTGGCGCTCGATCTGGGCGGCCATGTCCTCGACGTTGCGCGTCTCGCCGGCGGCGAA
Source organism: Geothrix alkalitolerans (assembly GCF_022808885.1). Lineage (NCBI taxonomy): Bacteria > Pseudomonadati > Acidobacteriota > Holophagae > Holophagales > Holophagaceae > Geothrix > Geothrix alkalitolerans. The sequence continues at coordinate 554,583 of NZ_JAKZLE010000001.1, forward strand.
GAGGCCGCGGGCGTAGATGTCATGGAGCTGGTCGCTGGTCACCTGGATGAGGCGCTCGACGGGCTCGGCCTGGGAGCGGGCGCGCACGGGGATCCAATTGTTGTTGCCGAACCGGACGCCACGGCGCACCAGGTCGTAGGACAGGCGCAGGTAGTCGGCGTGGGTGCGGTTCAGGTCCGGCACGTCCAGGGCCGGCGGGTTCGGGAAGGTGAGGTTCCGCACGGATTCAAACGGCGTGAGGCGGACCACGGGCTTGCCGCCTTCCTCCGAGGCCTGGAGGGGGGTGCTGGCGCTGGTGGCGATGAAGAGCCCGGCGAAGGCCCGCATGAGCCGCGTGCCCGTGATGTAGACCTGGTTCTTGTAGTCGTCGAGGTGGTGGTCGCCCCGCTGAGAGGCGGGCAGGTGCATGAAGTCCCAGGCCAGCATAGGCTCGGGCAGGCTGAGGTTGCAGTGCGTGCCCGCGGTGGCCAGCTCGGTGCCGTACATCTCGACGCAGCGCTGCAGGTACCGCCGTTTGGCCAGGTGCCAGGACTCGGGCACGCAGTCGGGCCCGATCTCCGGCAGCACGAGCAGGTTCCCGTGCCAGTAGTGCAGGGGCTCCCCGAAGGCGCGGCCCGCCTTGTAGAGGGCGTTGATGAGGGCGGCCTCCAGCAGGCGCCCTTCGTACACGGCGCCCCGGGGCGTGTGGTAGGGCCGGGTGACCCACTCGATCATCCAGTGGAAGACCTCGAGCTGGTGGTACTCCCCGGTCCAGGGCGCCAGCACCTTCGTCCGCAGGTGGTCCACGAAGGACATGCGGTCCGGCCCCGTGCCCACGGTGAGCAGGGGGCGGAACTGCGGGTCCACCAGGTTCCACTCCAGCTCCAGTCCGCAGAGGCCGCCGCCGGGCCGCGTCTCCTGGGCCGTCTGGCGCGCCAGCTTGAACTTCTCGACGAAGGCGTTCAGGTCGAACACGGGTGCTCCGGATCAATCAATCGAAGTGCAAGTGGATCTGTTCAGCCCTGCAGTGACTTCAGCGCTGCGAGCAGCCGTTCGGCGGCGCCCTGGGTGCGCTCGGGGGGGGTGGCGTAGGAGAAGCGGATCCACTCGGCGCCGTAGGGGCTGAAGAAGGCGCCGGGCACCACGGCCACGCCGTGCTCCTCGGCCAGGTACTGGCCCATGGGCTCGGAGTCGGTCCAGCCCTTGGCCTGGAAGACGTCCGACACCTTGATGAAGGCGTAGTAGCCCTGGCCGATGATGTGGGTGAGGCCCTCCCTCTTGAGGAAGTCGCGCAGCCAGGCGCGGCTGGCGCGGGTGGGCTCGATGATGGGCGCGGCGGCCTTCTGGAAGCCCTTCTCGTAGGCGGCCATGGCCACGGCCAGGCTGAAGAAGGAGGGCATCACCGTGTGGGAGGCCTGGGCCACGATGGTCTTGACCACCTCCGCGTCGGCCAGCAGGTGGCAGTTGCGGATGTTGGAGGCGCCCAGGCTCTTGGTGAGGCCGTCCAGCACCATCAGGCGCTTGCGCAGCTCCGGCTCGAAGGCGCGCAGCAGCACGTTCACGTCGTAGGGCTCGCCGTCGCCCACGGCGTGGTACATCCAGTCGAAGAGCACGAAGGCCACGCCCGCTTCCAGCGCCGTGCGGGCCAGGACGATCTGGCGCTCGAGGGGGATGGTCTGACCCGTGGGATTGTCGGGGCAGGTGATGACGAGGCCCGCGATCTTGCGGCCGTGGCGCGCGGCCTCGGCCACGCAGGCGCGGATGCCCTCCTCGGAATAGGCCCAGCCCTCCTCGGCCCGGCCCGGCGCCCACATCACGTTGGCGCCGATGCCGTAGGGGCCCCAGTTGTAGCTGATCCAGGGCACGCGGCTCACCACCACCACATCGCCCTGGCGGCCGTGGCCCAGGGCCAGCATGGCCTGGTAGGCCTTCTGGAGGCCGTCACGCCCGCCCTGGGTGCCGATGATGTTGGCCGGGCCCCAGCCCGTGTCCGGGGCAAGCTTCCAGTACTGCTCGGCCACGATCTTCCGGTAGGCGTCGGTGCCGTAGGGCATGTCGTAGGCGGTGCCATGTTCCTTCTGCATCTGGAAGGCGCGGTCGAGCAGCTCCGCGGGCACGCCGGGCAGCGAGGCCCCGCCGTCGCCCTGGCTGGCGTCGAAGACGGGCACGCCCGGCTGCTTCTCCTTGAAGACCTTCAGCGACTTGTTGATGAGGAACATGCGAGAGGCCGGGATGGCCATCAGGTCTTTCAGATGGCCGCTCACTGGGACAAGATTGGCCTCCGGCACGGCGAAGGCGGGCGTTTCAGGGGAGAGCAGGGCAGCCATGGATCCTCCCGATACGAAAAAGTCGCCCCTGCGGCGATCCAGGAGCGACGAACGTGGGTCAAGGCTAACACTTCGGGCCTCGGGTTCAAAGTTATAGAGTCTTATGTATCAATAATTGATGTTTATACCTTGCTGTCTGGATTGGCGCCCAAACCATCGGCCAGGTCCCGATGCCGGAAGGGCCGGGCGGCGGGCCCCGCGTAGTCTTCCACCTTGTGCCCGTGGCCCAGCAGGAGGTAGCGGTAGCTGAGGAGGCCCTCCAGTCCCACAGGGCCCCGGGCGTGGATCCGCCCAGTGCTGATGCCCACCTCGGCGCCGAAGCCGTACCGGAACCCGTCAGCGAACCGAGTGGAGGCGTTGTGGAACACGCCCGCGGCGTCCACCTCCGCCAGGAAGCGGGAGGCCGCGGCATGATCCTCGGTGATGATGGCCTCCGTATGGCCGCTGCCGTGGGCGCGGATGTGGGCCAGGGCCGCGTCGAGGTCCTCCACGATCTTCAGGGCCAGGACGGGGGCGCCGTACTCGGTGTCCCAGTCCGCCTCCGTGGCCTCCGCCAGGGCGGGCTCGAGTTCGCGGCAGGCGGCGCAGCCGCGCAGCTCCACGCCGCGCGGGGCCAGGTCCGCCACCAGGGCCGGCAGCAGGCGGGCCGCGGCCCGGCGGTGGATGAGGACCGTCTCCACCGCGTTGCAGGCGGCGGGGTACTGGAGCTTGGCGTCGCGCACCAGGGCCACGGCCATGGCGGTGTCGGCGGCGGCGTCGAGGTACATGTGGCAGATGCCGTCCGCGTGGCCCAGCACGGGGATGCGGGTGGCGGCCTGGAGGCTCAGCACCAGTTCCCGGGAGCCGCGGGGGATCACCAGGTCCACCAGGTCCGGCCGCTGCAGCAGGGCCGCCACGGCCTCGCGGTCCGGCAGGCCCTGGACCGTGTCCTCCGGCAGCCCCTCCTCCGCCAGCGCCTGCCGCACCACGGCCAGCAGGGCGCCATTGGAGCGCGCGGCCTCGCGGCCACCCTTGAGCAGCACGGCGTTGCCGCTCTTGAGGGCCAGGGCGCTGATCTGGATGAGGGCGTCGGGCCGCGACTCGAACACCACGCAGAGCACGCCCAGAGGGCAGGCCACGCGGGTGAGCTCCAGGCCCTCGTCCAGCTGGCGGCGCAGCTGCACCCGGTGGAGGGGATCCGGCAGGTCCGCCACGGCGCGGACGCCCTGGGCCATCACGGCCAGCTTGGTGCCGTCCAGCTTGAGCCGCTGGAGGGTGGCGGACGGCAGGTCCTCCCCGGCGGCGGCGACATCTTCCGCATTGGCCGCGAGGAGGGCCGGGGCCTGGGCTTGCAGAAGGCCCGCCAGCCGCCGCAGCACCGCCGAACGACGCGTTCCGGGGGTGGTGGCCATTCGGCGGGAGGCCTCCCGGGCCGCATGGGCCATGGTCTGGATCTGGAGGGGGCTGAGGCTCGCGTCGTTCATGGCCGGGCTCCCTTGGGTGCGGCGAGGAAGAGGGTGCCCACGGGGTCGCCCGCGAGAATCTGGTCGAGGATGCCGATGGCGAGGCCCGAGGCCAGCACCACGGGCACCCCGGCCCGTGCCGCGGCCCGCGCCGCCTCCACCTTGCTGACCATGCCCCCTCGCCCGCGGCCCGAAGCGCCCTCGAGCCTGGCCTGAGGATCGGTTCCGAAGGGGACCTCCGCCAGGGGCTCGGCGTCGGCGTGCAGGCCCGGGTTTCGGGTATGGAGGGCGCTCACGTCCGAGAGGAGCACCAGGAGATCGGCCTCCAGGTGCATGGCCACCAGGGCGGAGAGGTGGTCGTTGTCGCTGAAGATCGGCCGGCGGCCAGGGGACGGCCGCTCCAGCTCCAGGGTGGACACGGTGTCGTTCTCATTGAGGATGGGGATCGCCCCCAGCTCCAGCAGGGTGTCCAGGGTGCGCCGGAGGTTGGCGTGGCGGAGGGGGTCCGCGAAGTCGTCCTCTGTCAGCAGCACCTGGGCCGCGCACAACCCCATGCGGGCGAAACCTTCCTGGTAGATGGACATGAGCTGGCCCTGCCCGGCGGCCGCACAGGCCTGCTTCTGGGGCAATTCCTTCGGTTTGTGGATGCCGAGCTGGCGGGCTCCCAGCCCGATGGCGCCAGAGGACACCAGCACGGGCTGGGCGCCCCGGCGGCGGAGACTGGCCACGGTTTCCATCAATCCGTACAGACGGCTGAGCGCAGGCCTTCCCTCGTCATCCAGCACGACCTGCGTGCCGAGCTTGATGACGATCCTCTTGGCCGCGCCAAGACTGGCCCGCTGGGCGGTGTTGGCGATGGCGTGGGTGCTGCGGGTCATGGTCATCTGCCATAAAGAAAAACCCCCGGGTCGGTGTGCGGCCCGGGGGTGGATGTGAGCGGATCGTCCTGGCGACTAGCTCAAAGCCCTCCAACCGGTCGGCCGGTCATAGGGTGGCTAGGGCGAGGGTTGAAGGTCACGACAGGAATCATGGTGCGCCAAGTGTGCCGGATCGAGGCCGCTTGATGCAATGGAAAACGGGAAAAGAAGGGCGCGAAGAAAGCGCGAAGATCGCGAATGGCAAGGGTGGGTCAGAACCCCTTCGCACGCCCGAAGGGCGTCGTCGCGCTCTTCGCGTTCTGCGGTTCAGGCCTCGGCCGCGGCCTTTAGGGCCTGCCACAGGGCCTCGACGTGGCGGTGCTCGGTGGGCTCGGCGCCGATGCTCACACGGAGGATCTGGCGGCCTTTGAGCATCGAGGGGGTGAGGTAGGCGGCGCCGCCCTCGTTGATGCGGCGGGCGAGGTCCAGGTTGTGCTGGGCCAGGGCGGTCTCGTCCAGGCCGGGCTTGAGGTGGCGGAGGCAGAGGGTCTGGAGGGGCACGGGAGCCAGGCGCTCCCACTCCGGGGCGGCGTCCACCTGGTCCTTCAGCCACTGGGCGTTCGCCAGGTCGCGTCGGATGCGGGCCTGGAGACCCTCCACGCCCACATCCATGAGGTAGAACCAGAGCTTGAGCGCCCGGAAGCGGCGGCCCAGCTGGATGTGCCAGTCGCGGAAGTTGCTCACCTGGCCGTCCTGGGCCGTGCGCAGGTAGCTGGGGTTGGTGCTCATCACGCGGATGAGGTGCTGGGGATCGCGGACGTAGTAGGCGCTGAGGTCGAAGCCCACGCCCATCCACTTATGGGGGTTGAACACCAGGCTGTCCGCCCGCTCAATGCCCTCCCACATCCAGCGGCACTCGGGCAGCACCATGGCCGTGCCCGCCATGGCCGCATCCACGTGGAGCCACATGCCGTGCTTCTCGGCGAGGTCCGCCAGGGCGGGCAAGGGATCCAGGGCCGTGGTGGCCGTGGTGCCCACGGCGCCCACGAGGGCGCAGGGGCGCAGGCCGATCTCGATGTCCTTCTCGATGGCCGCCTGCAGCAGATCGATCCGGATGGCGTGGTTCTCGTCCGTGGGGATGAGCCGCAGGAAGGTGCGGCCGAAACCCGCCAGCAGCGCGGCCTTCTCGATGGAGCTGTGGGCCTGGTCCGAGGCATAGACCACCAGTGGCGCCTCCCCGCTCTGGAGGCCTTCCGTGTTCTGGGCGTAGTCCGAGACCTTCTCCCGGGCGCAGAGCAGGGCCGTGAAGGTGGCGGTGCTGGCGGTGTCGTGGATGACGCCGGTGAAGGCGGGGCTCAGGCCCACCATCTGGCGCAGCCAGTCCATGACCACCTCTTCGACTTCGGTGGCGGCGGGGCTGGTCTGCCAGCTCATGCCCTGGGCGCCCAGGCCCGAGGCGGCCAAGTCGCCGAGGATCGAGCTGTAGCTGGTGTTGCTGGGGAAGTAGGCGAAAAAGGATGGATGGTTCCAGTGGGTGATGCCGGGCAGCACGTCCCGCTCGAGGGCCGCCAGGGCCTGGGCCACACGGCCTCCGTGCTGGGGCGGGTGGTCCGGGAAGGCGGCGCGGATGTCGCCGGGCTGCACCCGGCTCATGACGGGGAGACGCTCGAGGTTCTCGCGGTAGTCCGCGATCCAGTCCACGAGCTGGTAACCGAGGCGGCGGAATTCGTTGGCGTCCATGCCTCTAGTGTGCCCGCATTCCTCTAGGGTGCCCGCATGGCGAGCCTGGTCACGGCGGCATGCACGCCCCGGACCACCTGGGCCATCCGCCCGTAGTCCAGCCGGTCAGCGGTGTCGCGGTCCGTGTGGTAGTCCCCGTTCCGGTAGAAGGCCGTGTCCGTGAGCATGACGGCCGGGAACCCCTGGTCCCAGTAGGGGTAGTGGTCCGAGAAATCCATGCCGGGGATCCAGCGCGGGCCGTTCAGGGAGCGCACGGGAAGGGGCGAGGCGGACCGGAAGGCGGCCTTCACCTGGCGGGTCAGGCCGATGTCGGCGAATCGCCCGGCCACCAGGAGGAAGTTCCCCCGGTCGGGGTACAGCAGATCGAGGAGGGTCGAAGGGTATCGCTGGCTGCCGGGGGCCTCGGTGAAGCGGCCCACCATCTCCAGGACGATCACGGCCTGCACCTCGCTCCCGGCCTCCCTCAGCAGGCGGGCGTGCCTGACGCTGCCCATGTCCGGGGTGCGAAAGAAGGGGGGCTCCTCCAGCGTGTAGGCCACCAGGTCCACCCGCCCGGCCGGCGGGGCCTGGCCGAGGGCCCGGGCCAGCTCCAGCAGGCAGGCCACCCCGCTGGCATTGTCGTCCGCGCCGGGCAGTTCCCCGCAGGCGTCGTAGTGGGCACCCACCACGATGCGGGTTCCGGTCTCGGGGCCGAAGGAGGCGATTACGTTGGTGACGGCGTGCCCGCGGACCTCGAAGGACTGACGCGCCACCCGACCGCCTGCCTTCTGGAAGGCCAGGGCGATCGCGTCGGCGGCCTTCGGCAGGCCGGCGCCGAGCCAGTCCCGGGGCGCGCAGGATTCCGAGAGCAGCCGGACATCGGCCTCCAGGCGCTCCGGAGATCCCGCGGGGACATCGTCGGTGGTGCGCCCGGCGAAGACGGGCTGGGTCACCAGCAGGGCGGTGCCGCTGGCGGAGGCCAGCAGGAACCCCGTCAAGGCGGCCAGGACCTTCCAGCGGCGTCGACGGTCCTCCTGCCGGAAGGCCTCCGGCACGACGGAACGAGCGGGGGGGTCGAGGGCGTCCATGGCCCAAAGTGTGCCGGTACCGGATCGCGGCACGGTTCGATATCGGAAAAGGATTTGAATCCGCTCCCTGTGTTCAGCAGGGACAAGTTGCACCTCGCGACGCGCCTGGGGAGGGCCACGCCGGCCAAGATGAAGGCTCTGGCCGTGGCCCTCGCGGGCGATCTCGACCTGGGGCCGCCGTGAGGCCGCTGGTGGCGCGGCGAGCGGCCCTTCAGCCCTTCAGCCGGAACCTCCAGGCGCAGTAGGCGCCTTCGGGGGCGTCCGGCGGGCAGTGGCGGCAGCTCACCTCAATGCGGGGGTCGACGGCGTGGGCGAAGGCATTGAACTCCACCTCCCCCACCGGGCGGCAGGGGAAGTCGGGCAGCCCCTTCCGGCGGCGGGTCTCCTGCACGCGGCAGCGGTCCATGACGAAGGTCAGCTCATCCCGGTCCTCGGACCATTCGGCGTGCTGCTCGTTGATGAAGGCGTACATGCGGTGATCCAGTGCCTTCTCCAGGGCCTCCAGGCCGCCGCCGGCGGGCACAGCGAAGGTCTCCATGATTCGTTTGGCCTCGGCCTGGGCGAAGCGCTTCCAGGCCAGGGCGTCCAGCTCGATGGCCGCGTCCATGCCGTCGCGTTCCTCGGCGGCCAGGAACCAGCAGCCGTCGTGGGCCAGCCAGTTCTTGGCGAACATCTCGAGAGCCCGGAGCAGATCCTCGCGGCTCATGGATTCGTAGGGGTTCATGGTGGGTTCCTCTCCACAGAGATCAGGCGAGGCCGTCCTTCTTCCGCCAGTAGCGCGCCAGGCCGTAGACGCTCATGAAGGCGGGATCGGCGATCTCGTAATCCTCGATGGCCTGGTCATCCAGCCCGTATCCGGCCAGCAGGCCGTTCAGGAAGGCCTGGAAGCGGGGGACCATGGCCTCTTCGGGGGTGCCCGCCGCGAGCTGCTGGCGCACCCACTCGGCGATGCGGTGGATGTTCTCCTCCAGCGAGTCGAAGTGGGCCTCGCCATCGCGCTTGATGCCGAAGTGGGTGGGATAGATGAAGGCGGGGCGGGCTGCCCGCATGCGGCGGATGGATTCCCGCCAGGCCTCCAGGTCGATGTCCGGGGGCGGGAAGGGCGGGATGGTGGGGCCGTGGCCGATGCGGATGCCGCCCACGTCGCCGGTGAAGAGCCCGTCGTCCAGGCGGTAGGTGATGTGGTGGATGGCGTGGCCCGGGGTGTGGATGGCCTGGATGGAGGTGCCGCCGAGGCGCGCGGTCTCACCGTCCTCCATGGGCGCGATGCGGTCCGCGTCGATGGGCTCGAGCCGGCCCCACAGGCGCTCCATGGCATCGCCGTAGATGCGCCGGGCCGAGTCCAGCAGCTTGGCCGGATCCTGGAGGTGGCGGGCCCCCTTGGGATGGACGTGGATCTTCGCGCCGTGGCGCGCCAGCCGCCAGGCGGCGCCGCCGTGGTCCAGGTGGATGTGCGTGATGAAGACGTGGCGGATGTCCTCCAGGGTGAAGCCCTGGCCTTCTACGGCTTCCCGGAGGTGCTCGTAGAGGGACTCCGGCCCCGTCTCCACGAGGACGGGCCCCTCGGACGTGCGGACGAGGAACGCCCCCACCGTGTTCTCCACCTGGAACTTCAGGTCCAGCAGCGTCACGGGGCCTTGCGTCTCAGCCTTGGTCATGTCGTGCCTCCTGGGGTTCCGCTCCACGCTCGCCCGGCGGATTCCCGGCCTCCTGTTCGCTTGGCCGGCGGCCTTCCAGACGGGTGATCAATATTCTAATTTGATTATTACAGAATATAATGTGATCATGATGGTTCTGCAAGGAGGAGCCGTTCATGGACATGGTCGTCGATTTCCCGGGTGGCGCGCGCGTCGATGCGCACTTCGGACCCTACACCGTCATGACGGACCAGCCGCCCCAGGGCGGCGGCGAGGGCTCCGCGCCCAGCCCCTTCGCCCTCTTCCAGGCTTCCCTCGCCACCTGCGCCGGCATCTACGTGCTGAACTTCTGCCGCCAGCGTGAGCTTCCGACCGAGGGCATCCGGCTGGTCCAGCGGACGGTCCCCGATCCCGCCACGGGCATGGTGGGGCGCGTGGAGCTGGAGATCCTGGTTCCGCCTACGTTCCCCGAGAAGTACCACGACGCCCTCGTGCGCACCGCCAGCCAGTGCACGGTGAAGAAGCACATCGAGCATCCCCCGGCGTTCATCGTGAAGACCCTGGTCGAGGGCTGACGCTACACGTACCGTAGCACCTCGATGGGACGGGGCCCCATCCGCGAACCGAAGGTGAGCGGGAGGATGCGCCAGTGGCGCATCCGATCTGGGGGTTGTCGGCGGAGCCGCGGGATCCAGAGGCCCGCCGCTACTCGTAGCGGAGGGCCTCGATGGGATCCTGCTTGGCGGCCTTCAGCGCCGGCCACAGCCCGAAGATGAGCCCCACGGCCGTGCTGACGCCGAAGCCGAGGACGATGCTCCAGAGGGGCGCGGCGGCGGGGAATTCGAAGACCAGGCGCACCAGCATGGCGATGCCCAGGCCCACGGCGATGCCCACGGCGCCGCCCACGCCCGTGAGGCTGATGGCCTCCACCAGGAACTGCATGGCGATGTCCCGGCGCGTGGCGCCCAGGGCCTTGCGCACGCCGATCTCGCGGGTGCGCTCGGTGACGCTTACCAGCATGATGTTCATGACGCCCACGCCCCCCACCAGCAGCGCGATGGCGGCGATGAGGATCATGGCGCCCGCGATGCCGCCGGTGATCTGCTGGAAGGTCTTGAGCTGAGCCTCGCTGGTGAAGATGGCGAAGTCGTTGGGCTGGCTGGCCCGAAGTCCGCGCCGGGCCCGGAGAATGGCCACCTCCTGATCCATCATCTCGTACATCCGCTTCGGGTCCTTGGGCACGGTGGCGATGTGGATGGTGTCCCCGCCGCCGTTCTTCACCTGGGGGAACATCTCGTCGAAGGTGCTGATGGGGATGAGCAGGATGTTGTCCGCATCGCCGCCCAGGAAGCTGCCCTTCTTCTCCAGCAGCCCGATGACGCTGAAGGCTACGCCGTTCACGAGCACCGTGCGCCCGATGGGATCCCGCTTGCCGAAGAGGGCTTCGGCGGTCATGGGGCCCACCACGCAGGTGCGGGCCGTGTGGGTCACGTCCGCGTCCACGAAGAACCGCCCGTCCTGGACGAAGGAGTTGTTGGACGGCGCGTAGTCGGGGTTCGTGCCGACGAAGGTGGGGTTGTTCCCCTCCTGGCCTTCGGGGGTCTTGATGCTGAGGTTCGCCGCGTCGTTGCCGAAGAGGTAGCGCTCCTGGGACACGGCCGCGGCGAGCGTGGCGGTCTGCTTGAGGGCTTCGGCGTCCTCGATGGTGAGGTCGCGGCGGCGCTTCTGGTCCTCGGGGATGCGCCCGCCGCCGAACCGGGGCTCGTACTTCTGGAACTGCACGAGGGTGGTGCCGAAGCTGGAGAAGCTGTCAGTCACGGCGTCGTTGAAGCCCGACACGAAGCTCACCATGGCGATGACCGTGGCCACGCCCGCCACGATGCCCAAGAGCGTGAGGAAGCTCCGAAGCTTCTGGGCCACCATGGCCCGGAACGCGAACTTGACGTTCTCGCTGCCGATGCCCCTGAATCCGGCTTTGCGGCTGGCCATGGTCACTCCGCCCGGATGGCGTCGATGACGACGAGGTTGGAGGCGCGGTACGCGGGCAGGAAGCCCGCGGCCAGGCCCACGAGGGTGCTGAGGAGGATGCCCACGAGGACGATGCCCGGCGTGATCTGGGCGGGGAAGTCCGCCAAGGCCCGCACGGTGAAGGCGCCGAGGGAGCCCACCAGCACGCCGATGACGCCGCCGGCGGCGGAGAGCAGGGCGGCCTCCAGGAGGAACTGGTAGCGGATGTCGCGCTTGCGGGCCCCCAGGGCCATGCGGACGCCGATCTCCTGGGTCCGCTCCACCACGCTCACCAGCATGATGTTCATGATCACGATGCCGCCCACGCCGAGGCTCACGCTCGAGATCAGCATCAGCAGGATGAAGGCGGCGCTGCTGATGGTCTTCCAGAGCTCCTGCAGGCTCTCCTGGGTGAGGAGGCCGAAGGGGTCGGGGTTGCGGAAACTGGTGTGCCGCATGGCGCGGAACAGGGCCCGCACCTCGTCCATGGAGGCGTCCAGGCCCTCCACGCCGTTCCGGGCCTTGATCTGCAGCTCCAGGCTCTCGTTCGAGGCCATGAAGTTCTTCCGGTAGACCTGGAGGGGGATGTAGATGCGCCCGTCCTGGTTGAAGCCGATGCTCCGCCCCTGCTTGGGCATGAGCCCGATGACGCGGAAGGGGAGGCCCCGGATCAGGATCGTCCGGCCCACCGGATCCAGGTGGGGGAACAGCTCCTCCCGGGTGTTGGCCCCGATGACGGCGACGTTCAGGGCGCCCTGGTCCTCGTTGTCTGAGAAGAAGCGTCCGGCCTCGAACTCCAGGTTGAACAGGTCCGCGAAGTTCGAGGTGATGCCGATGACGGCGATGCTGTCCAGGTGCCGGTCCCCGCTCTGCACGGGCATGGAGTTGCCGGCGGCGGCGGAGACCTGGGAGGACTCCTTGAGGATGCCGCTGGAGAGGCGCTGATACTCCTGCCAGGTGATGGGCGGGCGCTTGAGGGCGTCGATGAACTCCCGCCGGCTCCGGATGATCCCGAACTTCTGGACGACGTAGACGTCCGGGGCCAGGACGATGATCTTCTCCTTCACGTAGGTGTTCAGGCCGGAGATCACCCCTACCACGGCCACGATGGTGGCCACGCCGATGATGACTCCCAGCAGCGTGAGAAAGCTGCGCAGGGTGTGCGCCCGGATCGCCCGGAAGGAGGCGCGGAAGAGTTCAGTGGGGTTCATGGGGGCCTCAGGACTTGGTCTCGTCCTTGTCCTTGTCCTTCTTCTTCGCCTTCTCCACCCGGACCGCCTCGCCGCCCTTGAGGTCGCGGAGCGCCCGGTTGGGGCCGGTGATGAGCGACTCGCCGCCCTTGAGGCCGGAGAGCACCTCCACGGAGAGGTCGCCCATGAGGCCCGTCTTCACGGCCACGAACTTGGCCTTGCCCGATTCCATGACGAAGACGCCTTCCTCCTCGCGGGGGGCGCCGGGCTTGTGGGTCTCGCCGGGCTTCAGCTTGATCTCGCGCATGACGAGGGCCTGGAAGGGGATGGCCAGGGCCTGGTCGCGGCTGCCGGTGAAGATGTCCGCCTGGGCGGAGAGGCCGGGCTTGATGGTGAGGGGCGGATCCTTGATCCACACCTTCACCTTGAATTTGGTGGCGTCGTTCACGCTGGTCTTCAGAATGGGGCTGCCGCCCACCTCCGTGACCTGGCCCTGGAAAATCTGGTTGGGATAGGCGTCGATGCGGACCTGCGCCTCCTGGCCCAGCTTCACGGTGGGGATGGACGCCTCATCCACCTCCATCTCGGCCTCCACCTTGCTCATGTCGGAGACGGTGAGGAGCACGGTGCCGGGCTGGTTCTGGATGCCGGGCACGGCGGTCTCGCCCAGCTCGATGCGGCGGGCGGTGACCACGCCGTCCATGGGCGCGGCGATGGTGGAGAAGCCGAGGCCCACGTGGGACTGGCTCAGGTTGGCCTTGGCCTGGTCCGTGCGGCGGCGGGCCGTCTCCTGCGCGGCCTGGGCGGTCTCGAGGGCGGTCCTCGCCCGCTCGAAATCCGCCGCAGAGATGATGCCCGCGTCCCGGTTGGCCTTCGCCCGGTCGAAGTCGGACTTGGCCTGGGCGAGGTTGGCGGTGGCCGAGGTCAGGTCCGATTGGGCCGCGCGCAGGCTGGCCTGCATGGCCTCGGAGTTGGCCCGGGCGCTGCGGGGATCGATCTCCATGAGGAACTGGCCCTTGTGGACGCGGTCGCCCTCCTTGACGGCCAGGCGGGTGACCTGGCCCATGATGCTCGCGGAGATGTCCGCCTTCGTCACCGCCTGGATCTTGCCGTTGGCGCTCACCTTGGCCTGCAGGTTCTCCCGGGCCACGGTGGCCACCTGGATGGCGATGCCCTTGTCCCGCATGCCGGCGATGCTCAGGCCGGCAATCACGAAGATCGCCAATCCTCCGCCGAGGATCCACATCTGCTTCCGCTTCATGTCAAAGGCCTCCCCAACGGGCTGATCGCATCTCAATCTTCGCTCAGATGGTCCAAGGGTTTAGTGGCCTTGGGCGTCATAAATGAAATTGTTTTCCATTGATCGAACCCTCCAGTTGGAAAATAATTTCATCTGGAGGACCCGCCTTGTCCCACTCCCCCATCGGCCCCACCATCCTAGCCCTTCTTGCGGCTGGGCCCGCATTCGCCGCCGCTGCGGGCAGCGGAACCCTCGCCGGACGGGTGCTGGACGACCTGGGAAGGCCGGTGCCCCAGGCCCAGGTCCGCCTGGAGAACCGGGTCTCCGGATTCCGCCAGACGGTCGTCACGGACGCCTCGGGCACCTACGCCGCCTACAACGTCCCCTTCAGCGACTACCACCTGGAGGTGGTGGCGCCGGGGATGCAGGACCTCCACCAGAACATCTCGGTCCGCTCCAACCTGCCCACCCAGCTCGACCTGCGGCTGAAGGCCGCCCAGGCCTCCGCCACGGTGGCCGTGGAGGACACGGTGTCCCTGGTGGAGGCCCACCCTTCGGCCCACATCGACATCGACCGCTCCACCATCGAGAAGATTCCCACCGCCGTGCAGAGCCGGGCCATGGAGAGCATCCTGCTCGCCACGCCGGGGTTCATCCAGGACGAGAACGGCCGCTTCCACTTCCGCGGCAGCCACGGGCAGGTGACCTACGTGGTGGATGGGGTGCCCGTCACGGACCAGGTGCAGTCCACCTTCTCGAACTCCCTGGACCCCTCCCAGGTGGAGAGCATGGAGGTCATCACCGGCGGCGTGAGCGCCGAGTACGGCGGGAAGCCGGCGGCCGTGGTGAACCTCACCAGCAAGTCCGGCCTGGGTTCGCCCCGGCCCTTCCAGGGCGAGGTGTCGCTGGGCGCCTCGCGGTTCAGCACCCGCGAGCTGGGCTTCGGGGCGCGCGGCGGATCGGCCTCCTTCGGATACTTCGTGACTGGCGCCGCCTCCGTGAGCGACCGGTTCCTCGACCCCGTGAACTTCGAGAACCTGCACAACCATGGGACCACGGACCGCCTCTTCACCCGCTTCGACTGGCTGCTGGGCGCCAACGACATCCTCCGGTTCTCCGCCAGCGGCGGCAGCACCAACCGGGACGTGGTGAACCTGGCCTCCCAGCAGGCCGCCGGGCAGGACCAGCGGGTCCACACCACAGACGTGAACCTGAACCTGGGCTGGACCCACCTGCTGGGCGTGGACCGCAGCCTGGATATGGCGATCTACTACCGCGGCGCCACTGCGCGCCTGGACCCCACCCGGGACCTACAGCCGGGCTTCACCGGCGGCGGGCCGGACACCCCCGTGTGGATCCGCTCCGACCGGCGCCTGGACAACCAGGGCGCCCAGGCGGGCTACACCCAGCGAAACGGCGACAACACCTTCAAGGTGGGCCTCCAGATCGTGCGCTATCCCCTGCACGAGCGCTTCGACCTGGCCATCACCGACCAGGCCCAGGTCTCCGGGCCCTCGGACCCGCTCTATCCCTACACCCCTGCCGGAGGCGGGAATATCTTGCGCTTCGCGGAAGGCTTCGCGCCCTCCTTGGCCTCGGCCTACATCCAGGACGACCTGAAGGCCGGGCGCTGGACCTTCGCCCTGGGCCTCCGCTTCGACCGCTACCAGGGACGGGACTTCACCCAGAGCGAGCTCCAGCCGAGGCTGGGCGTCACCTACGCGCTGCCGGGGATCGGCACCCTGGTTCGGGTGGTCTACGACCGGCTGCTCATCACGCCGGAGAACGAGAACCTGGCCTTCTCCACCTCCCAGACCGCCTGGAGCCTGGTCACCCAGTCCGCCACGCCGGTGCCCCAGCTCCGGGCCGAGACCCAGGACAGCTACCTGGTGGGTCTGGAGCAGCAGCTGGGCCAGGTGGCCCGCGTCAGCCTCGACTACTGGTGGAAGGGCAGCCGGAACTCCGCCGACAACAGCCAGTTCCTGAACACGGGCATCCTCTTCCCCATCTCCGCCTGGAAGGGGCGCTTCCATGGCCTGGACCTCAGGGTGGACACGGTGCCGATCCAAGGCTGGTCCGCCTACCTCAGCGCGGGCACCGTCCGGACGCTCTACTACAGCCCGACCCTCGGGGGCCTCGACTCCGCCGATCCCACGGTGAACGGCCCCGACGGAACGCCGTACCTCATCGACCACGACCAGAAGCTCACGGCCCAGCTGGGCGTGCGCTACGAGCAGGGCGGCTTCTTCGCCCAGGCCTCCGCGCGTTACGACTCGGGCCTGGAGGCGGGCGACCCCGCCACCGTCGCCGGGAATCCCGACTACGCCTTCGGCATCCCCTACGTCCGGACGGAGACCGACAGCCTGGTGGGCCTCAACCACCGCATCAAGTCCCGCACCATCCTGAACCTCAACGCCGGGCAGGCGTGGACGCTCAAGAACGGGCAGAAGCTGTCGGTGGGCCTGGACCTGCTGAACGCCACGGACGAGAAGGGCCTCTACAACTTCCTCAGCGCCTTCGGCGGCACCCACGTCATCCCGCCGCGCACCTTGGCCGCCCGGGTGAGGTGGACGTTCTGAGACGGCCCAAGAACGGTTTCAGAGTGGGTGCTCGAAGCTGAGGTAGAGGAAGATTCCGCGCTCGCCCCGGCTGGGCCCCACGCCCACCATGGCGGCGAGGCCGGGCACCACCTGGAGACCCCTCGGCAGGTTCCACGCCCAGCGCACCCCGGGCGCCACGAAGGCGCTCTGCGTGGGCTGGCGCAGGCCGGGACCGGCCACCACCTCGCCGCTCGTGTAGGCGAACTCCAGCATCAGGTTCAGGTCCTGCCGGGCCAGCCAGATGAAGCTCTGACCGATGTTCCAGGTGGTGATGTCGGCCTGGTTCCCCAGAAGATCCTCCGCATGGGGCGTGTAGGTGCAGCCGAGGTTCATGTGCGTGACGAGGCGGTCGGCCATCACGACGCTGAGGGGCAGGTTGGCCTGGAAGCCCAGATGCCCGTTCCCCCGGCCCTGGTTGTGGTTCCCCGTGGGAAAGAGCAGGGACAGGCGGGGCGAGAAGGCCACGGTCGCATCGCCATCGCCCAGCACCTGGTAGCGGTAGTTCAGGGCCATGTCGCCGAACCCGCGGCGCCCTCCGTCCGGCGAGGAGGCGAGGCGCTGAACCGGCACCGTGAGGCTCAGCTGGTGCGCCTGGCCGCCCATCGGCCACTCCTCCGTGAAGGTATAGACCCAGTCGCCGCTCTGCCGGAGGCGGGTGAAGGTCGAGATGTGCTGGATGACGCCCGGTTCCTGGTTGTAGGCCTCCTCCAGCAGGAAGGAGTTGTCCTGGATGGGCACCTCCTTCGGCGGCTGCTGTGCATGGAGGACGGAGGCCGCCGTGGCGAGGGATAGAAGCAGGGAGGGGAGGAGGGTGGAATGTCGCATGTTTTGAGACTGAGTCTCTTTATTTAGTAATTCAAGACCTCCAGGTACAGAAGTGACCCGCGTCACCTCGATGGCGACGCGGGTCCAGGGCTATTCGGGGCTCAGGGCTGGATGGGTTCGTCCAGGCCCCGGCGTTTGCCCACCCACTCGTAGAAGCTGGGGAGCACCAGCAGGGTGAACAGGGTGGAGGTCACCAGGCCGCCCACCATGACGATGGCCAGGGGGCGCTCCAGCTCGCTGCCGCCGAAACCCAGAAGCATGGGCAGCAGGCCGAGGATGGCGGCGCCAGCGGTCATGAGCTTGGGCCGCACGCGGCCCAGGCTGGCCTCCAGCACGGCCTCGCGCAGGGGGAGTCCCGAGGCCATGAGGTCCTTGGTCTGGGTGATGAGCACCAGGCTGTTCTGCACGGCCACGCCGAAGAGGCCGATCATGCCGACGATGGAGCTCACGTTCCAGGTCTCCCGGGCCAGCCAGAGGCCGAAGAGGCCGCCGGCGAAGGCGTTGGGCAGGGTGGCGAGGACCACGGCCACCTCCCACCAGCGGTTGAGGGCCAGGTAGAGCAGGCCCACCACGATGCCCAGGGCCACGGCGATGGCGATGAGCAGGCGCTGCTGGGTCTCCCGGGCCTCCTCGATGCGGCCGCCCAGCTTGACCACGGTGCCCTTGGGAAGAGGGTACGAGGCCAGCAGGCGGTCCACCTGCTTCGCGGTCCCGCCCAGGTCGCCTTCGGATCGCAGGTTCAGGGCCAGCCGCCGCTGGGCGGATTCGCGCCGGATCATGCTGGGCGTGGTGGTCTCCTCGAAGCGCACCACCTGACCCAGCTCCAGCACGCGGCCATCCTCCAGCACCAGTGGCAGGCGCTGGAGCCGTTCGGGGGTGACCTCGCCCGCGATCTGGAACCTCACCACGCGGCCGATGCGCTGGGGGCCATCGTAGCGTGGGGCCGTCTCGATGCCCTGGAGGGCGGCCTGCAGCGTCTGGAGCAGCAGCGGCCGCGGGACGCCCAGGTGGCGCAGGTCCTTGTCGTCGATGACCACCTGCCACTTGGGCAGGGGGCCACCGGTGTCAGGAGCCACGGACCGGACGGAGGGCAGCGCCGTTAGCTTGGCGCGAAGGTCCGGCAGGACGGTGTCCACCGAGGCCGGGTCGGGATTGAAGAGCTTGATCTGGAGGTCGGCGGGGGTGCCGCCCAGGCCCTCGGAGATCTTCATGTTCATGGGTGTGGTGAGCTCCACCGGATAGGGCATCCGCTCGGCGAGGGCGCCGAGGTCGGCCTCAACCTTCCGGGGGTCGGCCTTGGGGTCCAGCAGCACGAGGATGTCGCTGGAGTAGTGGGGCATGGGGTCCTCGGTGACATCGCCCCGGCCGGTGCGCCGGTAGAAGTCCTTCACGCCGGGGACTTGGCGGATGGCCTGGCCTAGCAGCCGGTTGCCCTGGTCCACGGCCTCCAGGCTGGTCTCGGCGGGGAAGTTGGGCGTCATGATGTAGGCACCCTCGTCGAGGGTGGGCAGGAAGTTGCTTCCCAGGCCCATGGCCAGCACGAGGCTGAGGGCGGTCACGCCGCCGGCCACGGCCAGCAGCTTGGCGCCGTGGCCCAGGGCCCAGGTGAGGGCGGGCCGGTAGACCTCCTTGAGCCGTGTGACGAAGCGGGGCTCCTCCAGCACGGTGCCGGGTGGCAGGAATCGCTCCACCAGCGTGGGCACGAGGGTGAAGCTCAGGATGAGGCTGAGGATCATGGCAGATCCCACCGCCACGGCCAGGGGCGCGTAGAGGCGCCCGGCCACGCCGCCGATGGCCAGGAGGGGGATGAACACGGCCAGGATCACCAGCACGGCGATGAGGATGGGGATGCCCACCTCGGCCGCGGCTTCGATGAGGACTCTTCGCCGGCCTCCGCGGGTGAGGCTCGGGTGCTCGTGGAGCCGGTGGGTGAGGTTCTCCACCATGATCACGCCCGCGTCCACCAGCAGGCCCACGGCGATGGCCAGGCCGCCCAGGGTCAGGGCGTTGAGGCCCAGGTCCATGAGCGTGAGGGGGATCGCAGCGCCGAGGGTGGCGAGGGGCAGCATGACGATCACCACCAGAGCGCCCCGGAGGTTGCCCAGCAGGACCACCAGCACCAGGCCCACGAAGCCGCCGCCCAGCATGAGGGCCACGGTTACGCCGCTGAGGGCGTGCCGGACGAACTCGCCCTGGTCGTAGAACATCTGGAGCTGCATACCCTCCGGCAGGCCCTTGCGAAGCTCCGGCAGGGCATCCACCACGGCTTGGGCCGTGCTGAGGGCCTCGGCGGTGGGCTGCTTCACCACCCGCAGGGAGACCGCCTCGGCACCCCGGTAGACGGCCATGCCCCGGCGGAACCCTGCGCCCTCCTGAACATCCGCGATTTCGCCCAGGTACACGGTGCCCCGCTGGGTCTGGATGGGCAGCCTGCGGATCTCGTCCGGGTTGGGCGCGGCGCTGCCGAGGGTGACGAACCAGCCCTTGTCCTGCAACTCGAGGATGCCGGCGCCGGCATCCTGGTCGCTGCCTTCGAGGGCCTCCATGGCGCGGCCCAGGGGCACTCCCAGGAGCCGCATGCGGTCGGGGCGGAGGAGCACCTGGACCTGCCGCGCCTCGCCGCCCAGGGCCTCCACGCGGGCCACGCCCGGGATGGCCTGGAGCCGGGGGACGATGACCTTCACCGCGTGGTCGCGGATGGCGACGGGGCCCACGGTCGCGCCGGTGAGCACCAGCTCCTGAATCTCCTGGAGCCGACCGGCGGCGCTGGTCACGAGGGGCGAGAGGGTGCCCGGCGGGAAGCCGCCCATGATGGAAGCCAGGCGCTCGCCCACCAGCTGGCGGGAGCGCCATGGATCGGTGCCGCTCTCGAAGGCGATCACCACCTGGACCAGGCCGGCCTGGACGGTGCTCACCACGCGCTTCACGCCCGGCAATCCGCCGACGGCCTGCTCCACCGGTTGGGCCACGGTGAGCTCCAGCTCGCTGGCGGCGCGCCCGGGGCTCTGGATGAGCAGCTGCAGCGAGGGCAGGGACAGGTCGGGGATGAGGTCCCGCTTCAGGTTGAAGAAGGTGAGGACGCCCAGGAAGGCCAGCAGGATCGTGGCGCCGTAGACGAGGCCCCGCTTGGGGAGGAGCCAGGTGAACCAGCGGGTGAGCAGCTTGTGGGTCTCACTCATCGCCGCCTCCGGTCTTCAGGCGCATGAGCTTCGACTTGAGGAGGTAGGATCCGTCCGTGACCACCTTGGCCCCGACGGGGATGCCGTCCAGCACGAGGGTGCTGCGGCCGGAGTCCGGCCCGCGCCTCACGGGTTGGAACCGGGCCTGGTCCCCTTCCTGGAGGAACACGCCCCAAACGCCCTCGACCTGCTGGAGCGCGGCGGTCGACAGGAGGATGCCCCGTCCCACGGGCACCTGGACCTCCAGCGGCATGCCGGGGATCGGCAGGGGGGCGCCGGAGAGCCGCAGGCGGTAGGTCATGCGGTGGGTCATTTCGCCCATGGTTGCGGGCAGGCCTGAGACCTCGGCCTTCCAGGTCCGGTTCTCACTGCGCACGGCCGTCCGGCTGCCGAGCCTCCAGGCGGGAGCCGGGGGTGGCAGCTCCAGGATGGCCAGGGAGGCGGAGGCGGCCTGGAAGGTGCCCAGCTCCTCGTTCATGGCCACGCCCTGGCCCAGCCGAGCCTTCCAGGCCACCACTGTCCCCGCCGCGGGGGCGTGGAGGACGTAGGTGCCGTCGGCCTTCTCCGGGGTCACACCTCGGGCCTGCAGGGCGATGCGGGCGGATTCGGCTTCTGCGGACGCCGAGGCGTGCTCGGCTTCTGCGGACTCCAGGTCCCGCTTGGCCCCGGCCTGGGCGGCGGCGAGGCGCTGCTCGCGCGCCAGGTCGGTCTGGGCGCGCCGGAGGCGGGCCTGGGCCGTGAGCCAGCGAGACTTCAGGTCCGCCAGCTCCGGGCTTCGCAGGACGAGCAGGGGCGCCCCCTTGGCCACGGGACGGCCGGGAGCGGCGGGCGCGGAGGCCACCAGGCCGCTCACGGGGGCCGTGAGCAGCGCCTGGGCGGACTCGTCGCCGGCGGCCTCGGCGGGGAACCAGACCGTCAGATCGGAGGGGGCCGGAGCCTCCAGGAGGTGCAGGCCGCTCTGCACGGCCGCGAGGGACACGCGGTCCACGGAGGGCCCCGCGCCTGGGGCCGGGGCGGGATCCGCCGAGGCGGGCGGGGTGGGCTTGCAGCCCCCCAGGCCCAGCAGCGCGGCCAGAGTCAGAGAGGGAAGGACGAACCGGTTCATCGGGCATCTCCAAGGGTCAGAAGGTCGAGTTCGGCCATGAGGGCGTGGGCGTCGCGCCGCCGCTGGAGGGCCGCGGATTCGGCCTCCAGCAGCTGACGCCGGAGAAGGAGGGCTTCGGAGGGCCGCTCCTTCCCCTCCTGGAGGCGGAGATCCACGGCCCGGAGAGAGGCCTCGAACCCGCGGGCCTCCTGCGGATCCCCGAAGGCCTTGAGGCGGGCGAGGGCGGTCTCGAAGCGGGAGGCGAGCTGCAGCTGGGCGGATTCGCCCTCGCGCCGCAACGCAGCCTGGCCCGCGGACGCTTCGCGCCGTTGGGCTCCCAGCTCGCCCGCGCGGGGCAGCCGAAAGGCCACACCCAGGCTGGTGATACGCTCGTCGCCTTCCGAGGCGTAGCTCCCCCGGAGGGACCAGCGGGAGGACTGGACCGCCTGCTGGAGCAGGAACGCCGCCTCCTCCGAGGCCAGCCGGTCCGCCAGGGCCCGGCGGGCGAGGCCGGATTCGAAGGCACCGGGGAGGGCCGCCGGATCCGGCAGGGCGGCCGGGCCTGGATCCGCCAAAGGTTCGGGCTGGGCCGGCAGGTCGGCCAGGGTGCGGAGGGCGGCCCAGGCCTCGGCCAGGCGCCGATGGGCCTCCCCCAGCTCCGCCCGCTGCCGGACGAGATCGCCGCGGACCAGGTCCACCTGGTAGGCGGGATCCGATCCGGAGTCCACCCGGGCGGTGGCCACCCGGAGCCAAGTCTCGGTGACTTCGGACTGGCCGGCCTTCAGGTCCAGCTGCGCCTGGGCCAGCCAGGCGTCGAGGTAGGCCAGGCGCAGGCGCTGATGGGTTTCGGCGCGGCCCAGGGCCAGAGTGGTGCGCTCCGTGGCGTCGAGGGTCCGCCGGGCCTTGCCCCGGGTTGCAGGCGCCAGCAGGAGGGGGGCGTCCACCTGGGCGACCTTGTCAGTGGTTGTGGCGGAGGGGCCCACGCGGCGGCCACCTTCGGCCATGAGGGTGGGGCCCTCCTTCAGAACCCCGCCCGTGGCGGCGAGGTGGCGCTGCCGGGCCGCGAGGTCGGCCTCCAGCCTCAGGAGCCAGGGGTCGGGCCTGGCCTTCGCCAGAAGGGAGTCGTAGGTGAGGGGTGGGGCCGGGGCCTGGGCCGACAGGGCGCAGGCCAGCGCCCCCGGCAGGAGGGATCGGAGCATGGTTGCCTCATGAAAGGGACATTCGAAGCCTCCCTGGTGTCACCAGAGCAGGCGGACGGTGGTCGCAATCAGGCGAGGAACCGGGGCGGGGCCTTTTCAGGCTGGGCGGAGGGGCCGCAGAGGCGGTCCGCGGGGCGGGATTCGAAGGCGGACGAGGGCAGTGAGGCCGGCAGGGCGGGGGGCTCGGGCAGGGGCGGGAACGGACAGCCGTGGTTGCAGAAGAAGTGGCAGCCCACCAGGCCGTCCCCGGTCTGGGATTCGGCGAAGACGAAGGGATCCATCTCCACCACCACGGCTTCCCCGTGGGCCGAATGGGGCACCTCTCCCGCCGCGGCGTGCCAGACGGCATGGAGCAGATAAACCAGGACGAGCGCCAGCATCAGGCCAGCTGCGGCTCGTCTCAGGGTTTCTTTCAACATGGTGTCCATCAGTCAGACACGATGATAGTCGGAAAAACGCCAGTGGCACACAGGATTCGCCAGGGGTGAGCCGATCCGATCCCCAAATGAAAGGCGCCTTTCGGGTCATCAAATCCGAAGCCCCGTCGGCCGACCCCATACGTAGTGTTACGATGTCTCTTCCCTTGGATTCCGGAGATTGCATGCCGTCCCGCGCCCGATCGCTCACCCTCCCCCTGCTCTTTCTCGCCTTGGCCTCCGGATCGGCGAAGGCCGAGGAGGGCATGTGGACCTTCGACAACCTGCCGACGAAGAAGATCCAGGCGGCCTACGGCTGGGCCCCGGACCAGGCGTGGCTGGACCATGTGCGCCTGTCGGCCCTGCGTTTCCCCGGCGGCTCCGGCTCCTTCGTGAGCGCCGACGGCTTGGTGCTCACCAACCACCACGTGGGCCGGGGCTGGATCCAGCGGGTCAGCGACAAGGACCACGACTACGTGAAGAACGGCTTCGCGGCCCAGGACCGCGACCATGAGATCAAGGTCCCCGGGCTCGAGCTGCTGACGCTCATGGCCATGGACAACATCACCGACCGGCTGGCCAAGGTCGTGAAGCCCGGCGCCTCCGAGGCCGAGGCCCACAAGCTCCGCGAGGGCGAGATCGAGCGGATCAAGAAGGAGATGCAGGAGAAGACGGGCCTCACCTGCGAGCACGTGACCCTCTACCAGGGCGGCGAGCACTGGATCTACAGCTACAAGAAGCACACCGACGTGCGGCTGGTCTTCGCGCCCGAGATGCAGATCGCCTTCTTCGGCGGGGACCACGACAACTTCACCTACCCCCGGCACAACCTCGACTTCTCCATCTTCCGGGTCTACGAAAACGGGAAGCCCTACCACCCGAAGGCGTTCCTGCACTGGACGCGGACCGGCCTGAAGGCGGGCGACCTGACCTTCGTGACCGGACATCCCGGCCGCACCAGCCGCCAGGACACCCTGGCCCAGATGATCTACTCCCGGGACGTGGCCATCCCCATGCGCCTCAAGGCCCTGGAACGACGTAAGGAAGCCCTGGTCGAGTACGGGAAGTCCTCTCCGGAGGCCGCCCGCCAGGTCAACACCCAGATCTTCGGCGTCGAGAATGGCCTGAAGGCCGTCAACGGCTATTGGTCCGGCCTCAAGAACTCCGAGGCCATGGCCCGGATCGCCGCGGCGGAGAAGGACCTTCGCGCCAAGGTGGCCGCGGACCCCCGGCTCGCGGCGGAGGTCGGGGACGCCTGGGGGCGCATCGAGGAGGCGCTCAAGGTCTCCGAGGGGCTGGCCCGGGAGAACCAGATGGTCGGCACCGCGGATTCCAGCCTCCTGGGCTACGCCCTCGCCCTGGTGCGCATCACCGATGAGGAGCGCCTCCCCAGTGACAAGCGCCTGCCCGAATACAGCGACGCGAACCTGAAGGCCGCCAAGACCCGCCTCAGCGTCCACGCCCCCTTCTACGCCGAGCAGGAGATCTTCCTGTTCACTCAGGGGCTGGAGCACGCCGCGAAGGAGCTCGGCGGCGCCCATCCCTACATCCAGGCCATGCTGGGCGGCAAGCCGGCGGCGGAGGTCGCACGGGCGGCCGTGTCCGGCTCCAAGCTCGCGGACCCCGAATTCCGCAAGGCGCTCCTGGCCGGCGGCAAGAAGGCCGTGGCCGAGTGCCAGGACCCCATGATCCTCCTGGCCCGGAAGCTGGATCCCCTGTCCCGGGAGGTGCGCCGGAAGCAGGTGGAGCAGGTGCAGAGCGTGCTCACCGAGTGCGGCGCGCGCATCGCCAAGGCCCGCTTCGCGGCCTACGGCAAGGACACCTATCCGGACGCCACCTTCACCCTCCGCCTGACCTACGGGCCCGTCGCGGAGTACCCGGCCAACGGCACGCTCATCCAGCCCTTCACCACCTTCGGCGGCCTCTTCGACCGCTACGACGGATGGGGCGGCAACGCCGCCGCGGCCCACAACGGCGCCTGGACGCTGCCCCAGCGCTGGCTCGACAAGCGCGGCGCCCTCGACCCCTCCATGCCCTTCAACTTCGTTCACAAGGTCGACATCATCGGCGGCAACTCCGGCTCGCCCGTGGTGGACCGCAAGGGCGAGCTGGTGGGCCTCATCTTCGACGGCGACATCGACATGCTGCCCGGCAACTACTTCTACGACGACAAGGCCAACCGCGGCGTCTCCGTGGATGCCCGGGGCCTCCTGCATGCCCTGGACAAGGTCTACGGCGCCTCCGCGCTCGTGGCCGAGCTGACCGGCAAGTAGATCCACCTCAGGAGCCACCATGCGACACCTCTCCGTTCTCGCCATCGCCCTCGTCTCCACGCTCGCCCTGCCGACCCTCCGGGCTGAGGAGGGCATGTGGACCTTCGACAACCTGCCCCTGAAGCAGCTCAAGGAAAAGTACGCCTTCGAGCCCGGGCAGGCCTGGATC
The DNA here is from genome assembly GCF_022808885.1 of Geothrix alkalitolerans. Lineage (NCBI taxonomy): Bacteria > Pseudomonadati > Acidobacteriota > Holophagae > Holophagales > Holophagaceae > Geothrix > Geothrix alkalitolerans. The sequence continues at coordinate 579,814 of NZ_JAKZLE010000001.1, forward strand.
GACCACGTGCGCCTCTCCACCCTCACCCTGGGCGGCTGCACCGGCTCCTTCGTGAGCGCGGACGGCCTGGTGGTCACCAACCACCACTGCACCCGAGGCTCTCTGGCCCGCCTCTCCACCAAGGACCGCGACCTGGTGAAGGACGGCTTCGTGGCCATGAGCCGCGACCAGGAGCTCAAGATCCCGGGCCTGACCTACCGCACCCTCATGGCCATGGAGAACGTCACCGAGCGCGTGGCCAAGGCCGTGACGCCCGGCCTCACCGAGAAGCAGGCCGCCGCGGCCCGCGCCAAGGAGCTGGACGCCATCAAGGCCGGGCTGGAGAAGCAGACCGGCCTCACCTACGACGTGGTGAACCTCTACCAGGGCGGCGAGACCTGGATGTACGGCTTCAAGGTGTTCAAGGACATCCGCCTCGTGGCCGCCCCCGAGATCGCCGTGGCGGCCTTCGGCGGCGACTACGACAACTTCACCTACCCCCGCCACGATCTGGACTTCTCCATGGTCCGCGTCTACGAGAACGACAAGCCCTACCACCCGCCCCACCACCTCACCTGGAGCACCGAGGGCCTGAAGAACGGCGACCTCACCTTCGTGGTGGGCCACCCCGGGCGCACCAGCCGCCTGCAGACCTTCGCCCAGATGAAGTACGACCGCGACTTCGGCATCCCCACCTACCTGAAGAATGCCGACCGCACCCGCGCCATCCTCGAGGAGTACGGCAAGCAGGACGCTGAGCATGCCCGCCAGGTGCAGACGATGATCCTGGGCGTGAACAACGGCGCTAAGGCCAACGAGGGCTCCCTGGCCGGCCTGAAGGACGCCGAGGCCATGAAGCGCCTCGAGGCCGCCGAGAAGGCCCTGAAGGCCGCCGTGGCCAAGGATCCCAAGCTGGCCGCCACCACCGGCAAGAGCTGGGCCCGTGTCGAGCAGGCGATGCAGCTCCAGAAGGCCAACCTCAAGGAGTCGCTCTACCTGGGCGCCGCCCGCTCCGCCACCCTGGGCCAGGCCCTCGCCCTGGTGCGGCTCGCCGCCCAGCAGGAGCTGCCCGTGGAGAAGCGCCTGACGGAGTACCGCTCCGAAGGCGGCCTGAAGACCCTGAAGACCCGCCTCTCCGGCCCCGCCATGGGCATGATGGGCCAGGCCGCCAACCCCGAGCTGGAGACCCTCCTCTTCACCCGCAGCCTGGAAGACGCGCGGCGCGAGCTGGGCCCGCAGCACCCCTACATCGTCGCCGTCCTGGGCGGGAAGACGCCGGCCGAGGTGGCCAAGGCCGCCGTGACAGGCACGAAGCTGAACGATCCTGTCGTGCGCAAGGCCCTGATCGACGGCGGCCAGAAGGCCGTGGCCGAGAGCGCCGATCCCATGATCGTGCTGGCCCGCAAGCTCGAGCCCATCCTCCTGGCCCAGCGGAAGAAGCAGGACGACGTGAAGGCCATCCTCGAAGAGCACGGCGCCCGCATCGCCAAGGCCCGCTTCGCCGTCTACGGCAAGACCCTGCCGCCGGACGCCACGGGGACGCTGCGCATCACCTACGGCGCCGTGGCCACCTATCCCGCCAACGGCACCCTCCAGCAGCCCTTCACCACCTGGGCCGGGCTCTACGACCGCCACTTCGGCTGGGGCGGCAACGACGCGAAGGACTACACCGACTGGCACCTGCCCCAGCGCTGGCTGGACCGCATGGGCAAGCTGGACCTGAAGACGCCCCTCAACTTCTCCCACGCCGTGGACACCACCGGCGGCAACTCCGGCAGCCCCGTGGTGAACCGCAAGGGCGAGCTGGTGGGCCTGCTCTTCGACGGCAACATCGAGGGCAACGCCGGCCGCTACTTCTACGACGAGAAGGTGAACCGCAGCGTCTCCGTGGATGCGCGGGCCATCCTCGAGGCCCTCGTGAAGGTCTACGACGCGCCCCACCTCGCCGCCGAGCTGACCGGCAAGTGATCCAGAACGACTGACCACAGGGGGCCCTCCGGGGCCCCTTTTCGGAGCTCTCATGCGCCTCTCCGCCCTCGTCCTCCTGCTCGCCGCCCTGCCCGCCCTGCGCGCGGACGAGGGCATGTGGACCTTCGACAACATCCCCGTGCAGAAGATCAAGGCGAAGTACGGCGTGGACCTGAGCCCGGCCTGGCTGAAGAACCTGCAGCTCGCCACCGTGCGGTTCCCCGGCGGCACCGGCGCCTTCGTGAGCCGCGACGGCCTGGTGGTCACCAACCACCACGTGGGCCGGGGCGCCATCGCCCAGGTGTCCACCGCCCAGGCCGACCTCGTGAAGAACGGCTTCACCGCCGCCACCCGCGCCCAGGAGATCCCCGTGCCCGGGCTCGAGCTGATGATGCTCGTCTCCATGGAGGACGTGACGGCCCGGGTGAACGGTGCCGTGAAGCCCGGCAGCGGGGACGCCGAGGCCCTGGCCGCGCGCCGCAACGCCCTGGCCGAGCTGCGCAAGGCCGAAGAGGCGAAGACCGGCCTGACCTGCGAGCCCGTCACCCTCTACCAGGGCGGCGAGTATTGGCTCTACCGCTACCGGAAGTTCAAGGACGTGCGCCTGGTGGCCGCGCCGGAGCTTCAGGTGGCGGCCTTCGGCGGCGACCCCGACAACTACACCTACCCCCGCCACAACCTGGACTTCTCACTGTTCCGCGTCTACGAGGACGGCAAGCCCTACCGGCCCGAGGCCCTCCTGCCCTTCAGCGCCAAGGGCGTGGCCATGGGCGAGCTGACCTTCATCTCCGGGCATCCCGGCATCACCTACCGCCAGCAGACTCACGTCCAGATGGCCTATGCCCGCGACATCGGCATCCCCTTCCAGCTCCGCACGCTGGAGCGCCAGAAGCAGGCCCTCCTGGCCTATTCAGCCACCTCGCCCGAGGCGCACCGCCTCGCCGCCGAGCCCATCTACGGCATTGAGAACGGCCACAAGCGGCTCAGCGGCCAGCTGCTGGGCCTCGCCAAGCCGGAAAACCTGAAGAAGGTGGCCGACGCCGAGGCCGCCTTGAAGGCCGCCGTGGCCAAGGACCCCGCCCTCCAGGCCCGCGTGGGCGGCAGCTGGGATCGGGTGGCCCAGGCCGTGGAGCGGCAGAAGGCCCTGCTGAAGGAGGCCACCTACCTCGACGCCGGCCGCGGCACCCTGGTGGGCCGCGTGGCCAGCCTGCGCCACGCCCTCACCCTGGTGCGCCTCGCGGACGAGCTGGCCAAGCCCTCGGCCGAGCGGCTCAGCGAGTTCAGCGACGGCAACCTCAAGGCCACGCGGGCGCAGCTCCTCTCGCCCCGGCCCGTGCAGAAGCCCATCGACGCCACGCTGCTGGCGGCCGGGCTTCAGGAAGCGAAGGACGAGCTGGGCGCGGACCATCCCTTCGTGAAGGCCCTGCTGGGCGGCCAGTCCTCGGAGGCCGTGGCCCAGGTCGCGGTGGCGGGCACCAGGCTGGACGATCCCGCCGTTCGGAAGGCGCTGGCCGAAGGCGGCAAGGCTGCGATCGACGCCAGCACGGATCCCATGATCCTGCTGGCGAAGAAGGTGGATCCCTTCGGCCGCGCCATCCACGCGCGGATGGAGGCGGAAGTCACAGGCGTCTTCAATGAGCACGGCGGGCGCATCGCCGAGGCCCGCTTCAAGACCTTCGGCAAGAGCCTCTACCCCGACGCCACCTTCACCCTGCGCCTGGGCTACGGTCCCGTCGCCACCTATGCCAACGGCACGGGCACCCTGGCCCAGCCCTTCACCACCTACATGGGGATGTACGACCGGCACCTGGGCTGGGGCGGCAATGCCGCCGCCGCGGAGCACGGGGCCTGGACCCTGCCGGAGCGCTGGCTCGAGCGGCAGGCGAAGCTGGACCTGGCCACCCCCTTCAACTTCATCTACGCCTGCGACACCGTGGGCGGCAACAGCGGCAGCCCCGTGGTGAACGTGAAGGGCGAGTTCGTGGGCATCAACTTCGACAGCGTCTACGAAGGGCAGGGCGGCTACTACGTCTACGACGCCGACACCAAGCGCGCCGTGGCCACCGACGCCCGCGCCATCCTCGAGGCCCTGCGCAAGATCATGGACGCTGGCACCCTCGCGGACGAGCTGCTGGGCCGCTGAGGTACGGCGAATCCAAACAGCCACAGACGGAACGCGAAGGGCGCGAAGAAAGGATGGAAGAACGCGAAAGGCTTTTTTAGCCACCGATTTCGCCGATTTCAGTGATTTGAAAAGATGGGCATGACCTCGACGCAGCATGGGCTCCATGGGGGACGCCAGGGCTGCGGCTCCTTGGAAGGCCTCGACCCTGGCGCCCCCCATGACTTCCGGCGGAGCCGGAAGCGGCCTCCGGCCGGCCCATGCGACCATCCTCCGAGACGCAATCAGCGAAATCGGTGGCAAAAAAAATCTTTCCTGATGCACCCCAAACCCCAGCCTCCTTCGCGCCCTTCGCTCCTTGCTTAGCGCCCTTCGCGTTCTTCCTTTTCCTTCCGACGTTCCCCCGGTCCCAAGGCTGTGTGACCCTGGGGATCATCCTTCCTCGTGGGGCATCAGGTGGATCTGTATCTTTCGTGTTCCCTCACCGGCGGTCGCGGGGACCAGCCCGTGGTGGCGGCGCTGGTGGCCCGCATGGAGGCCCTGGGTCACCGGGTGCTGACCGCGCACCTGGCGGCCGAGTCGGCCATGGCTTCGGACGGCGGGCTGGCGCCCGAGGCGGTGTACGAGCGGGACACGGCCTGGCTCCGGGCCAGCGAGGCCGTGGTGGCCGAGGTGAGCACGCCGTCGCATGGCGTGGGCTTCGAGATCGCCTACGCGCTGGAGCGCGGCAAGCCCGTGCTCTGCCTGGCCCGCGAGGGTGTCCGCGTCAGCAAGATGCTCACGGGCATCCGGCAGGACGGCGTGGCATTCCGGACCTATGGCGCCGTTGACGAAGCCCTGGCGCACCTGGACGCCTTTCTGGCGCGATAATGACGACCAGATCCTGAATCCCACGGAGGACGCCATGTCCGAGGCCGGCACCACCCGACGCGACCTGTTCAAGCTGGGAGCCGCCGCGGCGGCGGGCCTCGTGGCCACGCGCCTCGCGGCCCTGGAGCCGAGCCTGGAACCGGGCCTGGAGCCGGCTGCGGGCGCCGAGCCCGTCATCCACCACCCCGTGCCCCATCCGCCCTTCAACCCCGCCACCGCGGAGGCCATGCCCACCCGCAACCTGGGGCGCACGGGGCACAAGGTGGGGATCTTCAGCCTGGGCGGCCAGGCGGCCATCGAGAAGCCCCACAACGAGAAGGTGGCCATCCCCCTCATCGAGCGGGCCCTGGACCTGGGCGTGAACTACTGCGACACCTCCGCCCGCTACGGCGGCGAGGCCCGCTGGAGCGAGCAGTACTTCGGGCAGGTGATGAAGCGGCGGCGGGCCGAGGCCTTCCTCGCCACCAAGACGCACGACCGCACGGCGGACGGCTCGCTGCGGCTGCTGGAGACCTCGCTGAAGCTGCTCCAGACCGACCATGTGGACCTCTGGCAGCTCCACGCCATGAGCACCATGGATGACGTGGCGCGCGTCTGCGCCAAGGGCGGCGCCCTGGAGGCCTTCCAGAAGGCCCGCGACCAGAAGCTGGTGCGCTTCCTGGGCCTCAGCGGCCACACCGATCCCGATGTGCTGGCCGAAGCCATCCGCCGCTTCCCCTTCGACACGGTGCTCATGGCCTTCAACGCCGCCGACACCTGGCACCTGCCCTTCAAGAAGACCCTGCTGCCCCTGGCCGTGGAAAAGGAGATGGGCATCATCGGCATGAAGATCCCCGCCCGCGGCCGCCTCCTCGTAGGCGTCCAGCCCCCGCCCCCGGACAAGCAGCGCGGCCCCGCCAAGCACGACCGCCCCGGCACCCTCACCATCAAGGAGGCCATGCGCTACACCCTGAGCCACCCTGTGAGCACCGTCATCATCGGCGTGGACAACATCGCCCAGCTCGAAGAGAACGTCCGCATCGCGGGGGAGTTTTTGCCACTAAACGCTGGGCAGCTGGAGGCGCTGGAACAGAAGGTGAAGCCCGTGTACGGGCAGGCGCAGTGGTACAAACGGGACGCGCCAGCGAATCCGCCGAAGTGAAAAAGAAGAATTAGCCACCGATGAACACAGACGGACACCGATAGACGAGGATGAAGATCCGTGAGGGTTCAAGGCTGGACAGTTCGCAGGTTAGAGTTGGGGATGCTGGCCAAGAAAACCCGATAGACCGTTGGACGCCTTTGCAGTACGACGATTCGTTCAATTCAAAGTTTGGCCCTTCGAGGTGCCCGTGGACAAAGCCATCTCGCCTTTCCAAGCAGCCCAATCACTGACTGAGTTCTGGTCTCCAAGGGTCATCGGGGAACTCGACGATTCCTATGTCAAAGTTGCGCGGCTTAAAGGCCAATTGACCTGGCACAGTCATGAAAATGAGGATGAGCTTTTTTATGTTTTAGCTGGTGTGCTGCATATCGAAATGGAAGAAAATACTGTCAAGGTTTCTCCTGGAGAATTCTTCATTGTGCCAAAAGGTGTCAGGCACAACCCGATTGCCGATGAAGAGTGTCTTGTCATGCTTCTTGAACGCAAAACGACGCTGCATACGGGTAATACCGTGACCAATAAGACTCGTTCTGTTGAGGATCAGTTGCGCCCCTTGTAGCTCGATCTGGCCCTCCGCTTAATTAGAGGCCCACCTGCCTTGGCTTCCCATCTCTTTAAGCTTCTCGATTTCTCGGCTCCGCTTGGCACATTGGTGCAGGCGGATTTGGTTGTTTTCGATCGTTAGGCGAGCATTTTTATTGCTCTGCCATCACCGGGAGGCAATATGTCCTCAAAAAGCACAGAAGATGAAATCATCGGGCTGGAAAGAGAGGCGCTTCGACGATGGTGCAGCGGTGACCCCTCGGGATTCCTCGAAATCTGCGCGCCCGAGGTCGTCTATTTCGACCCCTCGCTGGAGCGCCGGCTCGACGGTCTCGAGGCGCTGACCAACTATTATGAGCCCATCAGGGGAAAAATCATGGCGAAGCGATTCGATCTTCTGAACCCATTGGTTCAGGTGGTTGGCGCCGCCGCCGTGCTTACATTCAATTTTGTCTCGTATGATGCAAGTGAAACGGAATACAGATGGAATTGCACGGAAGTCTACCGTCAGACAGCCGGTGGGTGGCGGATCATTCAAACCCATTGGTCCCCGACGAAGCCCACATTCGCCTGATCTGGCTATCGACTTGGGCCATGCCACCAAGACCGGCCCAAAGGCCCCCCGCGGCTCGGTTGGTCGTTCCCACTCCAAGTCTGGTCAAGGGCAGGGCCGGTTGGCTTCCTTCGTCTGGCAGCATGACAACCTTAGGAGGGATCCATGGTGACCAAGGGTGGCAAGCCCGAGCTTCCGACCGGCCGGTCTTCTCGGGTCGATGAGAAGATCCGATCCATCGGTGGCTGGCGCGCCGAAACGCTGGCCGAAGTTCGCCGACTCATTCATGAGGCCATTCCAGCCATCGAAGAAGACTGCAAGTGGGTCAAGCCCACCAATCCCCTGGGAGTACCCACCTGGTCCTGCGGCGGGATCATCTGCACGGGTGAGGCGTACAAGCAGGTCGTCAAGCTGACTTTTGCGCGTGGGGCATCGCTGAGCGACCCCGACGGCCTTTTCAACGCCAGCTTGGAGGGCGGTACCCGCAGGGCCATTGACCTCCGGGAGGGGGGATCCCTTGATGCCAGGGCCTTCAAGGCCCTGCTCCAGGCCGCCGTGATGGAAAACCGACGGCGGAGTGCCCCCTAGACGCTGCCCTCGGCGGCATGATCCTTCCCCCTCGACTGGGTTCCGGGTCCGGCCCTTCCCGGGCGCCAGGAGGCGTCCAGGCGGGCTCCGTCGTCATCTTTCACCGGGGGCCCCCCCGGCACCGGCACCGCTTCGCCCTGAACCTATTCCGCCCGCAGCGCCTCGATGGGATCCAGGGAAGCTGCCCTTCTGGCGGGCAGCACACCGGCGGCGGCGCCCACGGCGAGGGTCATGAGGAGGGCGGCGGCCACGGCTTCGGGGGGCGTGGCCAGGGGCAGGCCGGGCACGATCATCCGGAGGACCAGCTGCACCAGCGCCCCGAAGGCCAGGCCGCCCAGCCCGCCACCCAGGGCCAGCAGGATGGCCTCCAGGAGGAAGAGGGCCTGCACGGTGGCGCCGTCCGCGCCCAGGGCCCGGAGGAGGCCGATCTCGCCCGTGCGCTCATGCACCGAGATCCACATCACCGTGAGGATGCCCATGGCGCCCACCACCAGGGAGATGCCTGCGATGGCGGTGACGGCCAGGGTCACGATGCCGATCACGCGCCCGAAGACCTCGAGCATCTCCGTCTGCGTGGTGAGGGTGAAGTCCTCCTCGCCGCGGTGCCGGTCCATGAGGGTGGCCTTGATCTGGTCCGACAGGGCGGGGATGCCCTCGCTGGTGGCCGCCAGCAGGTCGATCTCATGCAGCTCCGCCAGGTTGAACAGGCCCATGGCCGTGCCCACGGGGATGTAGGCCGTGTCGTCCAGGTCGAAGCCCAGGAGCTGGCCCTTGGGCTCCATGACGCCGATGACGACGAGGCTCTCGGAGCCGATGCGGATGCGCTGGCCCAGAGGCGAGGCGCTGCCGAAGATCTCCCGCGCAAGCTTGGGGCCCAGCACGGCCAGCGAGGCCCGGCGCCCGGGATCCAGGGGCGGGAGGAAGCTGCCCTGGGCCGTGCCGACGCCCCAGACGCGGGGCAGCTCGTGGTTGACGCCGTAGATGTAGACGCTGCGGCCCCGCCCCTCGAACTCCACCCGGCCCTGACCCATGGCCACGGGGATCATCGCCTCCACGCCGGGCAGGCGGCGGAGGGCCTCGGCGTCCTGCGGCGTGAGCAGGTGCGTGGTGCCGCCGAACACGCCGGGCACGCCCATGGTCTTCACCTTGCCGGGGTTGATGGCCAGCAGGTTGGCGCCGAACTGGCTGAACTGGGACACGATGTACTGGCGCGTGCCCTCCCCCAGCGAGGTGAGCAGCACCACGGCTGCCACGCCGATGCCCACGCCCAGCACCGAGAGGGCCGAGCGCAGCCGATGGCCGGCCACGGCCCCCAGGGCGAAGCGCAGCAGCTCGGCGGACGGCAGCAGGAGCATGCTCACCTCCGCGCCAGGGCCGCAACGGGATCGAGCTGCGTGGCCCGCCGCGCCGGCCACACGCCGAAGCCCACCCCCACGAAGAACGAGAGCGACACGGCCGCGCCCACGGCCCAGAGGGGGATGGCCACCGGGAACTCGGGATAGACGAAGGCCAGGAGGCCTACTCCGGCGGCGCCGGCCGCCAGCCCCGCCGCGCCGCCCAGGGCCGCCAGGATCACCGCCTCGGCCAGGAAGGCCAGGAGGATGCGCGGGGCCGGGGCGCCCAGGGCCTTCAGGAGGCCGATCTCCGCCCGCCGCTCGGTGACGGAAACGAGCATGACGTTCATGATCCCCACGCCCGCCACCACCAGGGACACCGAGGCGATGCCCGCCAGGGAGAGCGTCAGGGCGCGGAGGATGGCGGAGAAGGAGGCCAGCATGGCGTCCTGGGTGTAGACGGTCACGTCCTCGGCGCGGTGGCGGTCCTTCAGCAGGGCCAGGACATCCGCCTTGGCCTGGTCCATCTCGGCGAAGATGCGCACCTCGGCCACGATCCGGAAGAGGCTGGTGCGGTTGAACAGCCGCATGGCGGTGCGCACGGGGATGAAGGCCGCCTCGTCCAGGTCGAAGCCGAGCATGGAGAGGCCCCGGGGCGCGAGGACGCCCACCACGCGGAAGCGGGCGGGGCCCGCGCGCACCACCTGGCCCAGGGGATGCTCCCCGCGGAACAGCTCCCGGGCCACCTTGGCGCCAAGGACGATCTCCGTGCCCGAGCGGTCGGGATCGCCGGAGGGCAGGAAGGCTCCGAGGGCCAGGCGCAGCCGGCGGATCTCCTGGTACTCGGCGGTGGTGCCCAGGATGGGAACGGAGCGGCCCAGGTCCTGGAAGCGCAGGGTCTCGGTGGCCACGGCGATGGGCGCGGTCCGGGCCAGGCGCCCCAGGCGCGCGAGGGCGGAATGGTCCTCCAGGGTGAGGTCGTGGGTGACGCCGCCGAAGGGCATGCCGCCGGTGGTCTCCACCTTGCCCGGCAGGACGATGACGAGGTTGGAGCCGAGGGTGGCGAACTCGTCCACGATGTAGCGCCGAGCGCCCTCGCCCAGGGCCGTGAGCGCCAGGACCGCCGTGATGCCGATGGCCACGCCCGTCACCGAGAGCGCCGTGCGGAGCCGGTGGCCCCGGAGGGCGCCCAGGGCGAAGCCGAGCAGATCCAGGAAGGCCACCTAGCCCTCCCCGGCGGGCGTGTCGGCCAGCATGCCGTCCGACAAATGCACCACCCGCCTGGCCCGGGCGGCGAGGACTGGATCATGGGTCACCACCACCAGGGTCAGGCCCTGGCGGTTCATGGCCTCCAGCACGCCCATCACCTCCTGGGCGGAGGCGCGGTCCAGGTTGCCCGTGGGCTCGTCCGCCAGCACCATGGCGGGGTTCATCACCACGGCCCGGGCGATGGCCACCCGCTGGCGCTCCCCGCCGGAGAGCTGGTCGGGCCGGTGCCCGGCGCGCGGGAGGAGGCCCACGGAAACGAGGGCCTGGGCCGCCCGCGCCTTCCGCTCCTCCCGGGGGACGCCGGCGAACAGCATGGGCAGCTCCACGTTGCCCTGGGCGGTGAGCCGGGCCAGCAGATGGAAGAACTGGAAGACGAAGCCGATGCGCGTGCGCCGGAGCTGGGAGCGCTCGGCCTCCGAGAGGGTGCCCACATCCCGGCCCTCCAGGCAGTAGCGGCCCTGGCTGGGGCGGTCCAGGCAGCCGAGGATGTGCAGGAGGGTGGACTTGCCCGAGCCCGAGGGGCCGATGAGGGCCACGTGCTCGCCGGGCGCGATGGCGAGGCTGACCCCCTTCAGGGCATGGACCACGCCCTCCCCCACGGGGTAGGTGCGCCACACGCCCTGCAGCTCGATCATGGGCCCTCCCGGGCCTGATCCTGGCCCTGGGCCTGGGCCCGGGCCCGAACCCCGGCGCGGATGGCCGGGGAGTCCCGTACCGTCACCACCCGGTCCCCCGCCGCGAGGCCTGCGAGGACCTCCGTGAACTGCCAGTTGCGCAGGCCGGTCTGGACGGCGCGCTCCGTCAGCCGCCCGCCCGCCAGCACCAGCACCTTCCCGCCCTCGGCGAGGGCGGCGGTGGGGACGCGGAGCACCCCGTCCCGCCGCGCCACGATCACCTCCACATCGCTGGAGGTGCCGGGCAGGAAGCCCTGAGCGGACCAGGGATCCAGGGGCGAGACCTCGATCTCCACCGTGCGGTTCTGCTCCTGGACATCGAGGACGTACGGGGCCACGCGGTCCAGGCGGCCCGCCAGCTTCTGGCCCGGGTGCGAGTCCACGGCGATCCGCACCGGCATCCCGGCCTTCACCCGCTGGGAGTCCACCTCGTCGATGGGGGCGCTGACGTAGAGCGTGGCCGGGTCGAAGAGGTCCAGCACCGCCGGGATGGGAATGCCCGTGGGCGAGGGTGTGATCCACTCGCCCACCTCGCCGGAGCACTCGGCCACGATGCCCGCGAAGGGCGCCCGGAGCTGGGTGAGGGCGAGCTGGGCCCGGGCCAGCCGCACCTGGCTGCGGGCCTCCTCCAGGGCGGCGCGAAGGGCCTGGCAGGTGGCGGCGGCGCGATCCCGGGCGCTCTGGAGGGCATCCAGGGCCTGGGGGCTGAGGACGCCGTCCCGTCTCAGGGCGAGGCCCCGGGTCAGCTCCTTCTCGGCCAGGTCCGCGGCGAGGCAGGCCTCCCGCGTGCGCGCCTCGGCGGTGCGCACCTGGTTCTCCGCCAAGGCCAGCGCGGCCCGCTGGACCGAGTCCTCGATCTGAAGGAGCAGGTCCCCGGCGGCCACCCGGTCGCCCTTGCGGTGGGGCAGGGCGGTCACCACGCCGGGGATCTGGGGCGAGAGCTTGGCCCGGCGGTGGGCCTTCACGGTGCCCGCCCGGGTGTTGGCGACGATCTCCTCCACCGGCCCCACCTCGACGCGGGCGACCTTCACCTCCAGGCCCGGCTTCCGGAGGAGCCACGCCATGAGAAGGGCCGCCCCGGCCCCGATCGCGAGGAGGACGGCGGCCCAGCGCGGCACCTTTCGCATACCTACCAATCTAGGTGCCGTGCGCCGGCCAGGAAGGGAAGTTCAGCCCACGCGGAGGGGGGTGGACTTCGGGACAGGACGGGACGCAGACCTGGTGGCCGGAAGGGCCTGGCGGGGGTAGGATCGGGCAGCCCCTGGCCATCCGGAGACCCCTTGCGCGTCCGTGCGTCCCTCCTCCTCGCCTGCCTCGCGCTCGCTGGCCCCGCCGCGCGGTCAGCGCCCCCCGAGCGCGGAGGCGAGGACCTGATCGCCCGGGTGCTGGCGGCCACGGCGGCCCCGGGCGGAACCACCGTGCTGCGCCCGGAGACACGCCTGGGGATGGTCCGGATGGATTCGCCGGAGGAGCGGGCGCGCAGCCTGGATTACTGCAAGAAGAACCTCCAGGTGCCCGGCTACGACGCCTCGGCCCTCATCGACGCCCTCTTCGAGCACAATGCGGCGCCGGTGCGGCTGCGCCTCTCCTCGGCGCCCAAGGACGGCTACCTGGTGGACCATGACGGCACCTACGCGGCCTACTTCAAGACCGGGGGCGGCGGGTGGGCGAAGCTCCGCCGGGACCACCCCGGCGCCGGGGGCATGGCCACGGTCTCGATCCCCGTGGTGGACCGCGAGCAGCGCCTGCTCCTGATCTACCTCGGCACCCAGTACGACTGGCTGGCGGGCTCGGGGCACCTGGTGGTGTTCCGCATGGAGGACGGGAAGCTGCGCGAGGTCGCCAGCCTCATGATGTGGATCTCCTGAGGGTCGGACGGGCCACTTAGGGCATCAGGCGGCGATAGACGTCGGGCCGGCGGTCCTCCAGGGCCGGAAAGCGCGTCCGCCAGGCCCGCAGGGCGTCGAGGTCGAGGTCTCCGACCACCAGGCCCTCGGCGGCGTCCCCCTTCGCCATGACCTCGCCGAAGGCGTCGTGGATGGCGGAGGCGCCCGGGTAGTCGAGGCCGGCTCCGTCGCGGCCCACACGGTTCGCACCGCAGACGGCCATCTGGTTCTCGATGGCCCGGGCGGCGAGCAGGGTGGACCAGGCGGAGATGCGGCGCACGGGCCAGTTGGCGGGGACGAACACCACCTCGGCCCCTCGGGCGGCGAGGGACCGGAAGGGCTCGGGGAAGCGCAGGTCGTAGCAGACCTGCAGGCCGCAGGGGATGCCGTCCACTTCGAACAGGGGGCAGTCCTCGCCCCCGCTGTAGTGCTGGTGCTCCTCGCCGTAGGAGAAGGGGTGGATCTTCCGGTAGGCGGCGAGCAGCGAGCCGTCCGGCGCGGTGACGAAGGCGGCGTTGCGGGGGTGCGGCGCGTGGGCCTCCACCGCCGAGCCCACCAGGTAGAGGCCGAACTCCCGCGAGAGCGCCGCCACGGCTTCCGTGGTGGGGCCGGGCAGGGCTTCGGCGAAGGGTTCCGGCGCCATGGTGAAGCCCAGTGTGAAGAGCTCGGGGAACACCGCCACCCGCGCCCCCGCCCGCGCCGCCGACTCCGCGAAGCCTCGGGCCCGGGCCAGGTTTGCGGCCGGTTCCTGCCAGACCGTGTCCTGCTGGACGAGGGCGACGCGGAGTGTGGTCATGGATCGATCCCTGGAGATGAGGCGTCGAGAAAGAAAAAGCAAACCACCAAGCCACCAAGAACTGCAAAAAAAGCGGTCTTTGTCTTTCTTGGTGTCTTGGTGGTGATCCTTGTTCTTGTTCGTCAGTCCTTGAACCTGGCGGGATCCAGCGGTCCTGCGGTGGTCTTGCGTTGGTAGCAGTCGGCGGCGAGCTGGCCGACGGCGAGGCCGCTGGTCATGCCGTGGCCGCCGAGGCCGGCGGACCAGAACAGGCGTGGGTTCCAGGGGTCCCAGCCGATGACGAAGCGGCGGTCCGGGGCGAAGGTGCGCAGGCCGGCCCAGGTGCGGGTGATGGGGCGGTCTGCCAGGTCCGGTGCCAGCTCGCGCAGGCTGGCGAAGAGGCCTTCGAGCACGGCGGGATCCGTGTCCGGCTGGCGCCCGCGCGGGGGCAGGGGCACGGCCACCTCCTCGCAGGGGCACATGAGGACGCCGCCGCTCTCGGGCCGCAGGTAGAAGGGTCGGTCCACCCACCAGGCCCAGGGGTCCCGCTGGGGATGGGCGGCGCCGCTCCACACCAGGGAGCGCCGCAGGGGCGTGTAGGCGATCTGCGAGCCTGCCTGGCGGCCCAGCTCGCCGGCCCAGGCGCCGGCGGCGATGGCCAGGGTCTTCACGTGGAGCGGCCCGCGGTCTGTGTCCAGGTCGAAGCCGTCCTGCGTCGGGCGGATCGCACTCACACCGCAGCCGAAGCGCAGGTCCGCGCCGCCGGCCCGGGCGCCCTCGATGCAGGCCTGCAGCAGCCCCGCGGCGTCGATGACGCCGTCGCCGGGAATGGCGAGGTGCTCCGCGGCCCGCAGGCCGGGCAGGGGGATGCCTATGCCCCGGTGGATCTCCACGCCGTGGCGGGCGGCCTCGGCCTCGAAGGTGTCCAGGGGTCCACGCTCCACGCTCACGAGGAAGCCGCCGCCCGCGGTCATCAGGCCCGCCTCCGCCAGGCGCCGCCGGCCCTCTACCGTCAGGGCCGTGTGCTCGTCGCGGCCGGTGAGCGACCGGGCCACGGCGGCATTGTGGCCGCTGGCGTAGGTGCCGGGCTGGTCCTCCCGGTCCAGGAGGACGATGCCGCCCTGACCGGCGCGGGCCAGGTGGAAGGCGAGGCTCAGACCGGCGATGCCGCCGCCGATGATCGCCAGGTCCGCCGTTTCAATCGTGCCCATCCATTCATCGTAGCGCTGATGCGCGCGGGATCTCGGTTTGGCGGCGGCCCGGACGCGCTTCCGTGTGACCACCGTCAATCTTTTCGTGTTGCCACATGGGTGGAGGACCTATCATGGGACTCATTCGGAGGTCTCTCCGTGCGGACGATCGTGCGCACCATCCTGGCCGTCGCGCTGCTCCTGGGCGGCGTGGGCGGGGACTGGGCGCTGGCGGGTGACCGGACGGCGGCCCAGCCTCACGACTGCTGCTGCGGCACTGTGCCTCCCGGCATGGACGACCCCTGCCCCTGCCCGAAGCCGGACAGCAACCGCGCCCCTCAGCGGGGCGCCTGCGCCGAGCGCCAAGTGGTCGTCGCCCCGGCGGCCCGCCGGGCGGAGCAAGGCGCGCGCCGGACCGAGCCCCGGCCCGAGCCGGCCGGCTGGGCCAAGGCGGCCTCGGTCGAAGTGGACTCCCTGCCTCTCCGCGCCGAAGGTGGGCGCGACCCGGACCTGGGTCGACACCTGGCGCACCTGAGCACCTTCCGGATCTGATCCTGGACTGAGCGAAGCCCTGCCTGCTCTTGGGAGCGGGCTGACCCTCTTCCCCGATTCCGGAGATCCCCATGCGCACGCTGCTGCGCCTGGCCCCGGCCCTGGTGCTCGCCGCGCCGGCCCTGGCCCAGGCCCCCATCCACCACCCATCCACCGCCACGCCGACCCCGGAGGCTGACCCGGTCCTGGCAGGCCTCCTGGCCGAGGCGCTCGGGAAACATCCCGATGTCCAGCGGGCGGAGGCCACCGTGCGCATGGACCAGGAGCGCATCCCCCAGGCGGGCGTGCTGCCCGATCCCACCCTGTCCCTGGGCATCCAAAACGACGGCTTCAACGGCCTCCAGATCGGCAAGATGGAGACCAGCTTCTACAGCGTGGCCTTCACTCAGCCCTTCCCCTGGCCGGGCAAGCGCGGCCTGCGGAAGGAAGTGGCCGCCGCCAGCGTCGGCGTGTCCGAGGCCACCCGCAGCCGCGTGCAGATGAGCCTGGAGGCCGATGTGCGCCGGGGCTATGCGGCCCTCCTCCTGGTGCGGGGGCAGAAGGAGCTGCTGGCCCAGCAGACCGTCTTCCTGGAGCAGGCTGAGCGCCTGGCCCGCACCCGCTACGAGGTGGGGCAGGGCAGCCAGGGCGACCTGCTGCGCGCCCAGCTGGAGCTGACCCGCCTCAAGCAGGCGACCTGGGCCCTGGAGGCGGAGGAGCGGACCACGCTCGCCGCCCTGAACCGGCTGCGTCAGCACGATCCGGCCGACCCCATCCCCACCACCGCGGCTCTGGCGGACCTGCCGGAACCCGCTTTCCTCACGCCGGAGCAGGTTGAGGCCCGCAGCCCCGAGCTGGCGGGCGCGCGGGCCAACGTTCGGCAGACCGAGAAGCTGGTGGAGCTGGCGAAGCTGGACCGCCGCCCGGACTTCGCCGTCACCGCGGGCATCATGCCCCGGGGCAGCCTGGATCCCATGTGGCAGGTGGGCTTGAGCATCTCCCTGCCCATCTACGGCCGGTCCAAGCAGCAGCGCGCCATCGCCGAGCACGAGCACCACCGCCTGGGACAGGGCGCCGAGGTGGAATCCGTGCGCACCCTCCTGCGCCAGCGCACCGAGGAGCGGGCCATCCAGATCGAGACCCTGCGCCGCACCCGGGACCTCTACCGCGAGGGCCTCCTGGTGCAGAGCGAGGCCACGTTCAAGGCCGCTCTGGCCCAGTACGAGGCCGGCCGCGCGCCCTTCCTGGGCGCTCTCGAAGCCCTCAACGGCTGGGTGGGCGACCAGGGGGCCTACCTGCAGACCCTGGCCCAGCTCCAGGCCCAACACATCGCCCTGGGCGAAGCGGCCCTCGGCGCCACGCCCCCCATCACCGGCGGGGCATTGGCTTCCGCCAGCCTGTCCGCTGGCGCCGCCGCGCCCACCGCCTCGACATCCGCCGCCAAGGTTCCGGGCCAGGCCCAGGACAGCGGTCCCGCCGCCATGAAGATGTAGGAGATCCCCGATGACCACCGAACGACCTGATTTCGATTCCCCGACTCCGGCCCGGGCGTCGCGCCTCCGCACCCTCGGCCTGGTCGCCCTGGGGCTGGTGGCCGGCATCGGCGGCACGCTGATGCTGCGGCCCGCTCCGAAACACGACCACGAGCACGAGGCCGCCAGCGCGGCGGCGCCCAGGAAGCAGATGTACCAGTGCCCCATGCACCCGCAGATCATCCAGGACCACCCGGGTACCTGCCCCATCTGCGGCATGGACCTGGTGCCCATGGAAGGCGAGGCTCCCAGGGACAAGGGCAAGGTCATCTACTACCGCTCGCCCATGAACCCCAGCCAGACCTCTCCGGTCCCCATGAAGGACGAGATGGGGATGGACTATGTGCCCGTCTATGAAGGCGACCTGAAAGGCGAAGGCGCGGGGATCGAGTCCCACGCCGCGGTGAAGATCGACCCCGAGCGCCAGCAGCTCATCGGCCTGCGCACGGAGAAGGTGGCGGAGGGGACCGTCAGCGGCGAGCTGCGGGCCCTGGGCCGCGTGGCCATCGACGAGACCCGCGTCCGCAAGGTGAACGTGAAGGTGGAGGGCTTCGTGGAGAAGCTCTTCGTGGACTACGTGGGCAAGCCCGTGGCGAAGGGGCAGCCCCTCTTCAGCCTCTACGCCCCCGAGTTCGTCAGCGCCCAGCGGGAGTACCTGCTGGCCCTGAAGACCCAGAAGGCCCTGAGCAGCGGCTCGCTCCAGCAGTCAGGCGGCGAGCTCCTGGAGGCGGCCAAACGGCGGCTCCTGCTCTGGGACGTGCCGCCCGAGGCCATCGACCGGCTGGAGAAGACGGGCGAAGTCCAGCGGGCCCTCACGCTGCGCAGCCCCATCTCCGGCATCGTGACCGTGAAGAACGTGGTGGAGGGCGCCCGGCTCACGCCGGCGGACATCCCCTTCGAGATCACGGACTTGAGCCGCGTCTGGGTGCAGGTGGACGTCTACGAGGCCGAGCTGAGCCGCGTCAAGGTGGGCCTTCCCGCCGAGCTGACGACCCAGGCCGCGCCGGGCAGGACCCTCAAGGGCCGCATCGCCTTCGTGGATCCCGTCATGGATCCCAAGACCCGCACCGCGCGGGCCCGCCTGGAGTTCCCCAACCCCGGCGGCGTCCTCAAGCCCGAGATGTTCGGCGACGTGGTGATCCACGGTCCGGGCCGCAAGGGCCTCCTCGTCCCCCTGGACGCCGTGCTGGACGCGGGCACCACCAAGGTGGCGTTTGTCTCCCTGGGAGACGGCAAGTTCGAGCCCCGCGAAGTCACCACCGGCGCCACGGTAGGCGAGCAGGTGGAGATCCGCTCGGGCCTGTCGGCCGGGGATGAAGTCGTCGTCCGCGCCAACTTCCTGGTGGACTCCGAATCCCGCCTGAAGGCCGCCCTGGCCCAGATGACGCACAAGCACTGAGGTGAGGGCTGTCATGAATCCATCGCCAAAGAAACAGAATTTGAAAAGCGGAGGAGAACGGAGAAGCGGAGGAAAGCTGAGAAAAACAGCTTTCTCCCCTCTCCTCAGCCCCTCAGCTCCCCTCCGCTTTAAGAATTCCTTGCTGTATTCCCTCACGGGGAGGCCCGCATGAGCGGACACGCCGCCTACGATCCCGAACACCCGACCTTCCTCCAGCGGATCATCCGCTTCTCGGCGGAGAACCGCTGGCTGGTCATCGCCGCCTCGGCGGTGCTGCTGGCCATGTCCTTCTGGACCATGCGGAACATCCCCCTGGACGCGCTGCCGGACCTCAGCGACACCCAGGTCATCGTCTACAGCAAGTGGGACCGGAGCCCCGACATCGTCGAGGACCAGGTCACCTACCCCATCGTCACCAGCCTGCTGGGGGCGCCGAAGGTGAAGGCCGTGCGCGGCCTCTCGGACTTCGGGTTCTCCTACGTCTACGTGATCTTCGAGGACGGCACGGACATCTACTGGGCCCGCAGCCGGGTGATGGAGTACCTCTCGAAAATCACCGCCAACCTGCCGCCGGGGGTGCAGACCTCCCTCGGCCCCGACGCCACCTCCGTGGGCTGGGTCTACCAGTACGCCCTGGTGGACCACAGCGGCAAGCACAGCTCGGACGAGCTGCGCTCGCTCCAGGACTGGTTCCTGCGCTACGGCCTGCAGAGCACGCCCGGCGTGGCGGAAGTGGCCACCGTGGGCGGCCAGGCCCGGCAGTTCCAGGTGCAGGTGGATCCCAACAAGCTGGCGGCCTACCGCATCCCCATCGAGTCCGTCATCGGGGCGGTGAAGGGGGCCAACGCGGAAGTGGGCGGCCGCCTTGTCGAATACAGCGGCCGCGAGTACATGGTCCGGGGCCGGGGCTACGTGAAGGCCACGAAGGACCTGGAGTCGGCCGTGCTCAAGGCCGAGAACGGCACGCCGGTGCGGCTGGGCGACGTGGCCACCGTGACCCTGGGGCCCGAGATGCGCCGGGGCCTCGCGGACCTGGACGGCCAGGGCGATGTGGTGGGCGGCATCGTGGTCATGCGCCAGGGCGAGAACGCCCTGAACGTCATCGAGCGCGTGAAGGCCCGGATCGGGGAGCTGAAGCAGGGCCTGCCCGAAGGCGTGGACGTGATCACCGTCTACGACCGCTCCGAGCTGATCCACAACGCCATCAGCACCGTGAAGCACAAGCTCATCGAGGAGATGATCGTCGTCTCCATCATCATCCTCATCTTCCTGTGGCACGTGCCCTCGGCCCTGGTGCCCATCGTCACCATCCCCGTGAGCGTGGCGCTGGCCTTCATCCCGATGTACGGCATCGGTCAGAACGCCAACCTCATGAGCCTGGCGGGCATCGCCATCTCCATCGGCGTGCTGGTGGACGGCGCCATCGTGGAGGTGGAGAACGCCTACAAGAAGATCGAGAAGTGGATCGAGGCGGGAAAACCCGGCAGCTTCCACCAGGTTCGGCTGGAGGCCCTGATGGAGGTGGGGCCCTCCGTCTTCTTCTCCCTGCTGGTGGTGGCGGTGAGCTTCATGCCCATCTTCACCCTGCTGGACCAGGAGGGCCGGCTCTTCAAGCCACTGGCGTACTCCAAGAACCTGGCCATGGCCATCGCAGCCATCCTGGCGCTGACGCTGGACCCCGCCATGCGCATGCTCTTCGCGCGGGTGGAGCCCTTCATGTTCAAGCCCAGGTGGCTGGCCTGGACCTTCACCCAGCTCGCCGTGGGCAAGTACTACGCCGAGGAGAAGCACCCCATCAGCGTCTTCCTCCACCGCATCTACGAGGGGCCCTGCCGGTTCGTGGTGCGCCACGCCAAGGCCACCATCGCGGTGGCGGTGCTGCTGGTGGTGGCCACCATCCCCGCGTTCATGAGCCTGGGCAGCGAGTTCATGCCCCCCCTCAACGAAGGCACGATCCTCTACATGCCCTCCACGCTGCCGGGCCTCAGCCAGACCGAGGCCCAGCGCATCCTCCAGGTGCAGGACCGCCTCATCCGCACTGTGCCGGAGGTGGAGCGCGTCTTCGGCAAGGCCGGCCGCGCCGACACGGCCACCGACCCGGCCCCCTTCTCCATGATGGAGACCGTGATCGTGCTCAAGCCCGAGGACCAGTGGCGCGCGAAGCCCCGCTGGTTCAGCGCCTGGGCGCCTGACTTCCTGAAGGCCGCCCTGCGTCCCATCTGGCGGGACCGGATCACGGAGGAGGACATCGTGGCGGACCTGGACCGCGTGGTGCGGCTCCCGGCCATTCCCAACGCCTGGACCATGCCCATCAAGGCCCGCCAGGACATGCTCTCCACGGGCATCCGCACGCCCGTGGGCCTCAAGATCAACGGGGCGGACCTGGCCACCATCGAGAAGGTGGCCGTGGACGCCGAGCGCATCCTTTCGGGTGTGCCGGGCACCCGGAGCGCCTTCGCGGAGCGCACGGCCCAGGGCTACTTCCTGGACTTCGTGCTCAAGCGCGACCAGCTCGCCCGCTACGGGCTCAGCGTGGAGCAGGCCAACATGCTGGTGATGACCGCCATCGGCGGCGACAACCAGAGCACGGTCTTCGACGGCCGGGCCCGCTACCCCGTGAACGTCCGCTACGCCCGCGACTTCCGCGAGAGCCCGGATGCCCTCAAGCGGGTGCTCGTCCCCACGCCCAGCGGCGCCATGATTCCCATGGAGGAGATCGCGGAGCTCACGTGGGCCAACGGCCCCGCCATGATCCGCGACGAGAACGGCCAGATGAACGGCTACGTGCTGGTGGACTTCGACACCTCGAAGTTCGACGTGGGCACCTACGTCCAGCATGCCAAGGCCGCGGTGGAGAAGGAGCTCAAGCTGCCCGCCGGCTACAGCCTCACCTGGTCGGGGCAGTACGAGAACATGATCCGCGTGAAGGAGCGGCTGAAGGTCATCCTGCCCATCACGCTGGTGCTGATCTTCGGCCTGCTCTACGCCAACACCAAGAGCGCCTTCAAGGCCTCCGTGGTGATGCTGGCGGTACCCTTCAGCGCCATCGGCGCCTTCTGGCTGCTGTGGGCCCTGGGCTACAACATGAGCATCGCCGTGTGGGTGGGCCTCATCGCCCTCATGGGCCTGGACGCCGAGACCGGCGTGTTCATGCTGCTCTTCCTGGACCTCAGCCACGACGAGGCGAAGCGGGAAGGCCGGCTGAACAGCACCGGCGACCTGGTGGAGGCCATCATCCACGGGGCCGTGAAGCGCGTGCGGCCCAAGGCCATGACCGTCTTCGCAGCCTTCATGGGCCTGCTGCCCATCATGTGGAGCACCGGCACCGGCGCCGACGTCATGAAGCGCATCGCCGCGCCCATGGTGGGCGGCCTGGCCACCAGCTTCCTCCTCGAGCTGCTGGTCTATCCCGCCATCTACTACCTCTGGAAGCGCAAGGAGGTGGTGGAGGGACCGGTCACCCCGTTGCCGGCCTGATCCCCGGTTCCACCTTCATCCACACCCCCGGCGGTCCCGTCCACGGCCCAGGGACCGCCGGCCACTCCAGGGCCGTGATGCCCATAGGAATCCCCATGCTCAATCTCCTGCTCACGCTGGCCGTCGCGGCCACGCCGCACGCCAAGCCCGCCACCAACGCCAAGTGCCCCGTCCTCGGCGGCAAGGTCAGCGAGAAGTCCAAGACCGTGGTCGTCCGCGGCCAGGAATACCGCCTCTGCTGCGGCGGCTGCGACGCCCAGCTGCTCAAGGACCCCGACAAGTACCTCGAGAAGGACGGCACTCCGAAAAATGCCCGGAAGTAGGGGATAAACTGTAGCCCCGGAGGAGACCCCCATGCTGAATGCCGCCCTGTTGAGCCTCGCCGTCCTGGCCGCCCCTGCGCCCCAGAAGGCCAAGCCTGCCGTGAACACGAAGGATCCCGTCTGCAAGATGACGGTGGATGCCAAGTCCGCCACCGTCGCCGTGCGGGGCCGCGAGTACCGCATCTGCAGCAAGTACTGCGGCGAGACCCTCATGAAGGATCCCGATAAGTACCTGGACAAGGATGGCTCGGTGAAGGCCGAGAAGAAGTAGTCCCAACCAGGATCCGAAAGGCCCGGACGCGCAAGTGCGCGCCCGGGCCTTTTCGTGGTTGCACAAGTCCAATGCTGGTAATAATTGTTAAACAGGAACTAAAAAGGTCGAAAAATTAACACAACTTAACAAGCGGGAGTAGGATCGTGGCCCCAGGTCGGGTGGACCCCCCGACCCTCCTTTCGCCTGGAGGTCCCATGCGCCATGTGGTTCCCTTCCTCCTCCCCGCCTGCCTCCTGGCCGCGCCGCCGGACCAGGCCCGCACCGATGCCCTGGTCCGCGAAGCCCAGAGCCACCTGGCCGCCCGGGCCTTCCAGATGGGCCTGGGCCCGCACGCGGGCTTCACCTTCCGGAACCTCGTCTCCGATGCCCTCGGCGAGGACCATGTCCGGCTCGACCAGGCCTACAAGGGGGTGCCCGTGCTCGAGGGCGAGGCCATCGTCCACTTCCGGAACGGCCGGGTGCGGGCGGTCACCGACGACCTGGTGCGCGGCCCGGCCCTCAACGTGGAGCCCACCCTGGGTCGGGCCGAGGTCCTGGCGGCGGCCCATGCGGCCCTGGCCCCCCGCGGCACCTACGCCCATGAACCCACCGCCACCCTGGTCGTGGCGGGCCTCGAGCCGGACGGCCCGGGCCGGGCCACGCGGTATGTCCTGGCCTACCACGTCCACACGGAGCTCGAGAATGGGGCCCAGGAGACGAAGCACACGGACTTCCTTGTGGATGCCCACACGGGCCGGATCCTGGAATCCTGGGACACCCTCCACACCGCCGGGACCAACGGCACCGGCCAGTCGCAGTGGTACGGGACCGTGAGCCTCAGCACCAACAGCACTGCCACCGGCTACGAGCTGCGGGACACCACCCGGGGCACGGGCGGCACCTTCGGGAACAACGTCACCACCAACCTGCTCAATGGCACCTCCGGCACGGGCACGATCTTCACCGACGCCGACAACGCCTGGGGCGACGGGCTGCAGTACAACGGCACGCCGGGCATGAGCGCGAACGCCCAGACCGCTGGGGTGGACGGCCACCGGGGCATGCAGGCCACGTGGGACTTCTATCTGAACGCCTTCAGCCGGAACGGCATCGACGATGCCGGCGGGGCCACCTTCAGCCGCATGCACTACAGCAGCCAGTACGACAACGCCTTCTGGTCGGACAGCTGCTTCTGCATGACCTATGGGGACGGCCAGGTGGGGGGCTCCGTGGGCGAGGCGGACCTGGACACGGCTGGCCACGAGATGAGCCACGGCGTGTGTTCCGCCACCGCCAACCTCCAGTACCGGCGGGAGTCCGGGGGCCTCAACGAGGCCAACTCGGATATCTTCGGCACCCTGGTGGAGTTCTACACCCTGAACAACAGCACCGGCAGCTTCATCCCCAGTACGGCGGGCCCGGGCCCCATCACGGCCAACTACATGCTGTTCGAGAACAGCTGGGGCCATGGCGGCACGCCCCTGCGGTGGATGTACAAGCCCAGCCTCGACGGCCGCAGCCCGGACTTCTACAGCAAGACGCTGGGCCGTCTGGATGTCCACTACAGCTCCGGCGTGGCCAACCACTTCTTCTTCCTCCTGGCCCATGGCAGCCAGGTGGATTCCCTCTCCGGCAACATCGCCTCGCCCATGACCAACGGCGTCACCAGCATCACCGGCATCGGCAACGACAAGGCCGGCCGCATCTGGTACCGGGCCCTCACCGTCTACATGACTAAGCGCACGGACTATGCCGGGGCGCGCGTGGCAACCCTGAATGCGGCCGCGGATCTCTACGGAGCCGCCTCCACCGAGTACGCCACCGTGAACACCGCCTGGCTGGCCGTGAACGTGAAGTAGGCACTCTTAGG
Source organism: Geothrix alkalitolerans (assembly GCF_022808885.1). NCBI lineage: Bacteria > Pseudomonadati > Acidobacteriota > Holophagae > Holophagales > Holophagaceae > Geothrix > Geothrix alkalitolerans. The sequence goes on from NZ_JAKZLE010000001.1 coordinate 604,094, forward strand.
CCTGCGCCGGCTTCGCAGGGTCGGCGCAGGCCTTCAGCACATCCAGCCAGGCCTTCAGCACGAAGGCTGTGGCTCCCCAGAGCGGCGCCTGGGGCAGCTCGAGCCTGGGCACATCGAGGGCCAGGCCATGCCGTTCGAGGCGCTCGATGGTCCAGGGGGCCTCCATGAGGGGCGCCAGGGGGAGCAGGAGGACCTGCTCGAGCTCGTGGTCCAGGCGGAAGCTGGGCTTCGGCTCCTCCCAGCGGAAGAACACCGGGGTGAACCGCACCCGGGCCTTGGCCACGCCGTCGGGGAAGCACCCGAGCTCCCAGAGGCCCGTGGACACGCCGATCTCCTCGGCCACCTCCCGCCTCGCCGTGGCGGGCAGGTCCCGGTCCCGGGGCTCCACCATGCCACCGGGGAAGGCGATTTCGCCGGGGTGGTGCGGCGCGCCGTAGCCCCGCTGGACCAGGATGATCTTGCGCGCGCCGGCGAGGTCGCCCCAGAGGATGACCCCGACCGCCGCGCGGCGCTGATCCTCGGGGATGCGGGCGCTGATCTTGTGGGGGTCGGGCCCGAGCTGGGGCCGCCGCAGGCTCTCGGCGATGCGGGCCCAGGGGACCGGCGGGGCTTCGTCGGGGGGACGCCAGGCGCTCATTTCACTTTCCCGAACACGGATCCCTTCACCCGCTCCACGGTGTAGACGCCGCGGATGCGGCGCAGGCCGGCCATGAGCTCCACCAGGTGGGTCCGGTCGCGCACCCGCAGGGCAATGTGGAAGAGGCCGGCCCCCTCCTCCGTGGCCGAGCCGTGGAAGCGCTGCACGTTGATGCCCACGCGCTGGATGCCTTCGGAGATGGCGGCCACCATGCCGGGCCGGTCCTCGGTGGTGAGGGCGATCTCCGTGTCGTAGAGCTCCGTCCCGTGCTTGCCCCAGGCCACGTTCACGCGGCGCTCGGGGTGCATGGTCCCCTTCGTGAGCTGGGGGCAGTCGGCCCGGTGGATGGCGGTGCCGCGGGTGCGGGTGATGTAGCCCACCACCTCGTCGCCCCAGATGGGCTTGCAGCAGGCGGCCAGGGCGTAGAGGATGCCGGCGGTGTCGCCCACCACCACCGAATCCATGAGGTTGGAGACGTTCTCCTTGGGTTTGGCGCGCTCGGGTTCGGGGACCAGGGGCTCGAGGAGCTTGTGGACCGTGATGCGGCCGAAGCCCAGGGCGGCATGGGCCGCGTCCCAGTTCGCCAGCTTCAGCTCCACCAGCCGCACCTCGAGCTTGGCCTGGGCCTCGGGGTCGTCCAGGCGCACGCCCAGGACCCGGGCTTCCCGCTCGAGCCGTTCCCGGCCGAGGGTGACAGCGTGGGCGCGCTCCTCCTCGCGGATGAAGGCCTGGATGCGGCTCTTGGCGCCCGCGGACTTGACGAAGCCCAGCCAGTCGCGGCTGGGCTTGTGGTCGGGCCGGGTGAGGATCTCCACGCGGTCGCCGTTCTGGAGCGTGTGCTTCAGAGGCACCATGCGCCCGTTCACCTTGGCGCCCACGCAGCGGTGGCCCACCTGGGTGTGGATGGCGTAGGCGAAGTCCACGGGCGTGCTGCCCTCCACCAGGCTGCGGAGGTCGCCCTTGGGCGTGAAGACCTGGATGCGGTTGAAGGTCAGCTCGCCGCGCAGGTTGGCCACCAGGTCGCGGCTGTCCTGGGCATCCTGGTGCAGCTCCACCATGCGGCGGAGGAAGGCCACCTGGTTGATCTCCAGGCGGTTGGCGATGCGGCCGTCCTTGTAGGTCCAGTGGCTGGCGATGCCGGCCTCGGCGTGGAGGTGCATCTCCTCCGTTCGGATCTGCACCTCGAAGATGTCGCCGGAGCTCATCAGCACCGTGGTGTGGATGCTCTGGTACCCGTTCTCCTTGGGCAGGCTGATGTAGTCCTTGAACTTGCCGGGCACGGGCCGGTAGAGGCCGTGGACGAGGCCCAGGGCCGTGTAGCAGCTGGCGCGGTCCGGGCAGATGATGCGGTAGGCCAGCCAGTCGTGGATGTCCTCGAAGCCCTTGGCCTGGGCGCCCATCTTCTTCCAGATGCCATAGAGGTGCTTGACTCGTCCGGTGACGTGGGCGTTGATGCCCTGCTGGCGGAGGATAGCCTGGAGCGAGCCGTGGATCTCCTGGATGGTGCCGGAGAGCTTGGCGCGCTTGGTCTCCACCGCGTTCTTGAGATATTCGTACTGCTCGGGCTCCAGCTGGCGGAAGGCCAGGTCTTCCAGCTCCAGGCGCACCACGCCCATGCCCAGGCGGTTGGCCAGGGGCGCGTAGAGCTCCAGCGTCTCGCGGGAGATGCGGCGGCGCTTCTCCTCCTCCATGACGCCCAGGGTCTTCATGTTGTGCAGCCGGTCCGCCAGCTTCACCAGCAGCACGCGCACATCCTTGCCCATGGCCACCAGCAGCTTGCGGACGTTCTCGGCGTTGAGCAGGTGCTTGTCCGTGAACGCCAGCTTGCTCATCTTGGTGAGGCCGTCGACGATCTCGCCGATCTCGTCCCCGAACTGCGCCTTCACCTGGGGCAGGGTCATGAGGGTGTCTTCCACCACGTCATGGAGGAGGCCGCAGGCCACGCTCACGGCGTCCAGCCGCCAGTCCGCCAGGCTCTGGGCCACGGCCAGGGGGTGGAAGAAATAGGGCTCGCCGCTCTTGCGGAGCTGGGTGGCGTGCATGTCCCGGCCCACGGTGTAGGCGCGGCGGAGCAGGGCCACGTCTCCGTTGGGGTGGTGCTTGAGGAAGGCCGCCTTCACCCGGTCAAAGGCCCCATCGAGGGTGAGGCAACTGTCCCCTTCGCAGGCCGAGCCTTCCCCCTCGCGGAGGACGGGCTCCAGGGTTTTCCCAGGCACGGCCATGGTTGAGTGTCGCGCAGGGGCGCTTCTGAATCCAGGCGGTTTATCGGACACTCGTGGGATGCCGCGCCGCTCCCCCCCTGATGATGCCTCCGCCTACAAGGGCTGGACCCGGCCCGGGCCCGTGCCTCCGGGCGGAGTGGACGCGGAGCCTGGCGAATCCCTGGACGGCCTCTGCGGGCGCTGGCGGATCTTCCAGCTGGAGAAGGGCAACCGCTTCAGCACGGATGATCTGGTGACCGCCTGGTACGGCACCGCCTGGTGTCCCCGGGCGGGCCGCATCGCGGACCTGGGCTCGGGCATCGGCAGCGTGGCCCTCATGGCCGCCTGGCGCTGCCCCGGCGCCGTGGTGCACACGGTCGAGGCCCAGGAGGCGAGCCTGCGCCTGGCCCGGAAGAGCATCCGCTACAACGGCCAGGAAGCCCGCATCTTCCCGCGCCTGGGCGACCTCCGCGATCCTGCCCTGTTCGAAGGCGAAGCCCCCTTCGATCTGGTGACGGGCACACCGCCCTACTGGCCCGAAGGCCACCGCCTGCCTGCGGCCCATCCCCAGTCCGTGCCCGCCCGCCTGGAGGTGCGCGGCAGCATCGCGGACTACGCCATGACCGCGGCCCGGATCCTGGCCCCGGGCGGAATCTTCGCCTGCGTCTTTCCAAATGATCAGCGCGACCGCGCGCTGGCCGCGCTGCGCGACGCCGGCCTGCTGTGCCTCCACCGCCGGGAGATCGTCTTCAAGGAGGGCGAGCCCTACGGCCTGGACGTCTTCGCCGCCGGCCGCCGCCAGGACTATCCCGAGGCTTTCGAAGCCCGCGCCCAGTGCCCCGAGGTCGAGCCCTCCATCCTCATCCGCCGCGCCGACGGCAGCGCGGACCCCGCCATCGCCGGCGTGAGGCTGGCCGTGGGGTTCCCGCCGGGCGTGTGACGCGGCTTAACATTAATTAACGGTTCTTAACATCTCTTCACAGGTGAGAAGAAGGAGAGGGCTATGTTGGGCTTCTTTCCTGCAAGAAGCCCCATGTCCCGGCATGTCGATATGGGCCTGCTCCTCAGTCTTCGCTCTGGGGCGCCCAGATTGAGAGAGAGATTCTCGAGTACCGTTCAGGGGCGAAAATCGACCGTTCGGGTGGAAACCTCTCTGAGCATTGTTAGGAAGGATATGGTTTCCCTTAACTATGGGGACTCCAAATGGTTCTGCGAATTTTTCGATTGTTCTTGCTCTGTCTGTCATTGGGTATGCCTGCCGTTGCCCAGAGCTACCAGACCTCTTTCTCGGATGTGAAGTTCGACAGGGCCAAGGGACCGGCCACCTTCCATGGCGGAGTGGAGGTGGATGCCGCCTCGGGGGCGGCGAGTCTCCACCTTCCCCTGGGGCCGGGGATCGGGGCGCGGGGATTGAACTTCCGGCCTGTGCTGTCGATGCGGATGGCCCCCCAGTTGGGGATCTCCTCGGCGGAGGAGAATGTCATCGTCCTTCCGGCCAGTGGCCAGTCCGACGCGCTCTGGGGCACCACCAGCATCGACACCCTCTATCAGCGCAGCTTCGGATCCGCTTCCCTCTCCCCTGGAAGTCTGGAGTTGGGCCCCCTGGTGAGCGCCTTTGACCGGAAAGCCACTTCCTACAGTCTGCCGGGTGGCGGCGGCGGCCGTGTGTTGGGTCAGGTTCCCGCTGGAGTGGACGTGACCACAGTACCGGCTCTGCTGACTCAGTTCGGGTTCGACGCCACGGTCGGCGTGGGCTTCGTGCCAGGACCAGTCGGGCGCACCACGAAGGTCCCACTCATCCAGATGGGGTCGGACGGCAGTCTGGTGGTGGCCCTCCGGGCGGCTGGGCCGTCCACCCAGCTCACCGACGAGGTGTCTGCCGATATCCAGAGGGATCCCTCCAGCACGTATCGCTGGGACCTTGCTGAGTGAAAGACGCTCTAGCTTGTGATGGGAGAAGCCCGACCTGTTGAGACCCGCGTAGAGGGTCATGAGGGAGCGGGTGATGATCCCGCGCTTGCGGGGAGGTAGCCCCGCCGCTGAGCTGGAACTGCCCAAGGTGGCGCGGCGGCTTCCAAAAGCCATCCTTACCGCCAAGGAAGCCGAAGCCGTTCTAGCCGTGCCTGACATCAAGACAGCCGTAGGGCTGAGAGACCGGGCAATCCTGGAAACCTTCTACAGCACGGGCATCCGGCGCATGGAGATGACCAAGCTGACCATCTCGGATGTAGACCGGGAGCGGGGGACGCTCTTCATTCGAGAGGGCAAGGGGAAGAAGGATCGAATGATCCCCATCGGGGATAGGGCTCTGGCATGGATCGCGGTGTATCGGGATCGTGCCCGTCCTGAGCTGCTGGGAGACAAGCCCGATGACGGAACCCTGTTCCTGAACAACCTCGGGAACCCCCTAAAGCCCTTTCACCTGACCATGCTGGCAAAGCGGTATGTCACCAAGGCAGGGATTGGGAAGGACGGTGCCTGCCACCTGTTCCGGCACACCATGGCAACGCTGATGCTGGAGAACGGGGCAGACATCAGATACATCCAGGACATGCTGGGTCATGCCAGCTTGGAGACCACTCAGGTCTATACCCGCGTGAGCATTCGGCGGCTCAAAGCTATCCATACGGCAACCCATCCGGGAAGGATGCCGGAGGTCGGGAAGCACGGGATGGAGGATGATCCCGAGCCTTCGGAAGAGGGTCAGCGTGGACAGAAGAACGAGGGAAGGGGCGGCATCGCGGGGATGCAACTTGCGACTCAGCGGATGGAGATGGTTTCCGGGTGGATGGAGTTCCTGAAGACCCAATCCTGGTAGGGTTCGACCGCAGAAGATCCTGCATGGTGCAGGCACGAGGTGAAACGAGAGCCAGGGCAAGCGTGAGCTTCACCTGAAGACGCATATCAGGGGGTCTCAAGTGCTACCCTGGCTGCAAGTTCTTTGAAAAGCCCGTGCAGTAAGCGTTTTCTGCGAGTAATCGTGGAGAGTGCGTCAGCGCACATACATGCAGGCTCGCTTCTACGTCCCCTGGTTCGGAAGGTTCGCCAGCCCCGACCCGGCGCGCGACCAGCACTTCGAGTTCACTCAGAGCTGGAACATCTACAGCTATGTTCGGAACAACCCGATCATGAGCGTGGATCCGACGGGTATGGTGGAAGAAGACAAGAAGGACGAGAAAAAGGCTGACGGAACACGACCCGGTCCAAATGATCGACCAGGTACCGCGGCAAAAGAGGTGTTACCTCAGCCGTCCGCGGAAACAAATACGGACTGCCGGCAATGCCATACCCCGGAAGATAAAGGGGCCCCAAAAACATGGGTCACCCCGACTCCGGATGGCGGAAATGATAAAGGTCACCTAGTGGATGATGGCAAAGGACATTTTCCAGGTCAGTGCGTCTCCCTGGTTAAGAAACAATCTGGAGCACCTTCAACGGGTGGGTGGCGGAAAGGGGCTCAGGTTAAAGGGAATGAAAAATTAGCGCCCGGAACCGCGATCATTGCAGTAAAGAATGGGCGTAATTGGGCTAAAGGCGGTCATACTGGTTTTTATCTAAAACAAGATGAAAAGGGACTTTATATGACGGACCAGTTTGTTACACGCGGAGATCACCCCGTTCAGACAAGATTCTATCCCTGGCAAAGTGGCAGATCGTCTTTCCAGAGTTCTGGTGACAATTATTATGTTTTGCTCACAAAACCTTAAGCTGAGGTGACTAAGATGAACAAGAATCTATTAATTACAGTATTAGCCTCACAGGTGGGTCTGTTTGCAGTCACACCCAATACCGCATGGGTGGTCCAGAAACAAGGTCAATCACTCACTGCGTGTCGAACAACCTTAAAGGCATTTGATTGTAATAATGTATCTTTTGATGTAGTGGTAGAAATTGCATACGCCAGTGATGATAACAAGACAGCTTCACTCAACGTAATCTTATCAAATGCTTCAAAATTTAAAAATTTAAACTTGAATGATTTTGATCCATGGGGTCCAAAACCCAAGTATAAAACATTTGAATTATTAGAAAAACATAAAAACAAAGCATTCCGTTTTTATGCAGAAGGGTCAAACACGACTGAATCGAGTTCTGATGAATTTTCTTTCAATATTTCAACAAGAAAAAAGAATAGCCAACTATATAAATTCCTGGAGGAAGCCTTAAACAGTAAAAGCGAATGGGTAATTACCATTACAAGTCCAGTCGATAAACATAAATATATTAAAATATCACTTAATTTTGATGGAGCTCATGATTTTATTGATAAAATCGTATTATAGCCCTCCAGCAAAGTCCCGAAGAGCCCTCGCTAACCTCGGGGGCTTTCTCGTGCCCACGCCCGTGAGTGTGTTCCCCCAGGAAAGGCACTGGCGCGTGCTTCGGCGCGTGCCTGCGAGGGCGTGTGAGGCTGGCAATCCAGCATCCCCGTGACCTGGTGCCCCTGTGCCGTGCTGCTGAATGCCGCGCTGGTGTTGGCTTTCCTGTGCAGGATGTCACCCGTGTGCAGCCGTGCCTGGACGCAGAAAGCCCCCGTGTGAGCGGGGCGATGACGGTATTCCTATCGTGTGGTCCAGCGGCTGCCAGCACGGAATGGAATTTAAGCGACTGCCCACTTGGGAGTCGACCCATATGGAACCCGTCACCAGGGCGGGTCCTCGTCTTTCAGGTCTTTCATCCAGGGGCTGGGTCCCAAGTCATCAGGTTCATCCGTGACCTACGGGACCTCAGGAAGCTAGTTGAACCGCACCTCCGACTGGGCCAGGGCGTAGGCGAAGCTGGCGAGGGCGGCGGCGTTCCAGGCGAGGTCGTCGGGGTTGACCTTGTCCACGGTGTCGGCCTGGGTGTGGTGGATGTCGAAGTAGTGGGTGGCGGCGTGGCCGACGCCGAGCCCGGGGACGCCTTCGGCCACCATGGGGCCCACGTCGGCGCCGGAGCCGCCCAGGCGGAGGTCGATGGTGCCGAAGGGCTCGAGGGCGTCCTTCTCGATCTTTTTCAGCGAGGCCAGGGCGCCCGCTTTGGCCTCCGGGTCGGCCTTGCGGAGGTCCAGGCTGAAGCCCTTGATGCGCTCGCTGCCGGAGTCGGTCTCGAAGGCCGCCACGATGTGCTTCAGCTCGGGGCGGTGGGCGTCGCGGTAGCCCAGGCCTCCGCGCAGGCCGTTCTCCTCGTTGGTCCAGAGCACCACGCGGAGGGTGCGGCGGGGCTTCAGGCCCAGGGACTGGATGAGCCGCACGGCTTCCATGGCGGTGACGGTGCCCGCGCCGTCGTCCTGGGCGCCCTGGCCCACGTCCCAGCTGTCCAGGTGTCCACTGAGGATCACCACCTCATCGGGCTTCTCGCTGCCGCGGATCTCGGCCACCACGTTGGCGGAGGGGGCGTCGGGGAGTGTCTTCGCGCCCATCTCGAGCCTCAGGCGGATGCGCTCGCCCCGGTCCTGCATGCGCCGCATCTGCGTGGACGTCTCGATGGTGACGGCGGCGGTGGGAATCTTCGGGAAGGCCGGGTCGTAGTCCATGACGCCGGTGTGCGGGGTGTCCAGGCTCACGGGGCCCACGGACCGCACCAGGGCGGCCACGGCGCCATACTTGGCGGCCCGGGAGGCGCCGTCGTGGCGGTAGGCCACCGTGCGGCCATAGCCCTGGAAGGGCACGTCGTAGAGGACGATCTTCCCCTTCACGGCGTCACCGAGCTTGTCGAGCTCGTCGAAGGACCCCACCACGACGACATCCGCCGTGAGGCCGCCCTCGGGGGTGCCCACGCTGCCGCCGAGGCCCAGCAGGTTCACCCGCTGGTGGGTGGGCAGCAGCAGTTCGGCGGACTCCTTCCCGCGCACCCAGTGGGGTACCATGACCTTTTCCGCATGGACATTGACGAGGCCTGCCGCCTTCAGCCGCCCCTGGGCCCAGTCGATGGCCTGGTCCAGCTGGGGCGAGCCGCTCAGCCGGTTCCCGATGCGGTCACAGAGCCAGGCGAGGTCCGCATAGGCGCCGTGGGTGCGGAAGGCCTCGGCGCGCAGCAGCTCGGCCGTGACATGGGCCGCCTGGGAAGGTGTCGGGAGCGGTGTCTCTGCGCCCAGGCAGGCAGCGGCTAGGAAGAGGAGGCAGCGGGCTGGTTTCATGCCTCATCTTACTTGGCAGATGTTCGGGCGCGGGATTTTTTTGCCAAGGGTCGGGTCAGGCTCACCCGGACCCGCATGCGGCCGCTGGCGTCTGTCTCCAGGATCTCCCAGGACAGGGGTCCGCTGCGGCCCTTGGGGTTCTCGCCGGGGCCCAGGTTGAAGGCCGCGTCATCCAGCTCCCAGCGGCCGCAGGGGAAGCGGGGCTTGGGCGGTTCGGGGCTGCCAGGGTGGGCGTCCACCACGCGCACAGGGCCCTGGGGCTCGTCGGGACTGAGCAGGGACGGATCGACGGTGGCCACCACCAGGCCTTCATGACCAGGCCCGAAGCGCCCGCCCACGCGGCCCCGCTCGAAGCCCCAGGGACGGCGCACCTCCAGGCTGAAGAAGCGGCCCTTCTTCCGGGGATCGGGCAGGGTCACCCACTGGGGATCGGCGCCGGGGGCGCGGGCGACCGGCGCGATCCAGCCCTCCCAGGACGGGCCCTTCACGGCGAGGCGGTTGACCAGGCCCCGGAACCAGCCGCGGTACCAAAGCTCCGATCGCACCCAGGCGGTGGGATGGGAGGGGCTGTAGCCGGTGTCCTCCACCCAGGGACCCTCTTCAGGGTGGGAGCGGTCCCAGCCGCGGTACTGGCCCGCGTCCATGAGGTCCCAGATGCCGGCCGTGAGGGGATCGCCGCAATCCAGGTAGAGGTCGTCCACGCGGTGCTCGCCCATGGCGTGGAAGGCTTCGTGGACGATGTTCCCCAGCGGGACTTCCTCGGTCATGAAGATCAGGGGCCAGCGCCGGGTCTTGTCCCAGGGCAGGGGCAGGAGGAGGCTCACGGCCTTGAGGTCGGCCTCGTCGGCGGTCAGCGACTGGGGCTTTCCGGGCGTGATGATCCAGAGGTGGTCGGGCTTGCCGTCCGGACGGACCGCGCCGGTGCGGTTGTCGAGGCGGTCGCAGTCGCCGAGATCCTCGCCCTGCAGGCGTTCGAGCACCCAGTCGGCCATGGCCATCTTGCGGTCGTCGGTCCTCGGGGCGGGGAAATCGGCGCTCCGGAGCTTGAGGAAGCGACCCTCGACAAGGGACACGGCCCCCTTGCTCACCTCGTACAGGTAGTTGGCCGCGCTGGCCACGCCAGGGCGGCGCGAGAAGATCAGCTCCCGCAGGGCACCATCCGGCAGCTTGGAGCCCTCATCCGTGAAGTCGAGGCGGACGATGAAGATGGCCTCCTTGCGGAACCTGGGCTCTGGGCTGAGGGCGATGTCGCCGCGCCACTCGGCGGCCGGCACCAGGTCGCGGCGCCAGCCATCCTTCTCCACCGCAAGGACCGCATCCTCGGGTTCCAGGTCCAGGTGGAAGCGTCCTTCCGCGTCCGTCAGCGCCAGGGGTGGATCTCCGGCAGGAGACACCCTCGGCTGCCGGTCCGGGTAGACGCGGACGCCGGCGAGGCCCCGGTGGCCATCCGTGACCCGGCCTTCCACGGAGGCGGCAGGGGCAGGGGCGGCGAGGGCCACAAGGAGCCCGAAGGCGGCTCCTCTTGTTCGGCGATGGCGTGCCTTCATGCCTGGCCGACCCGTTTCTGGAGCTGGGCCAGCCGGGCCAGGAGGGCCACCCGGCGGCGGGTTTCAGTGGCCACCAGCGGCTTTTCCAGGGCGTCGCACACGGGCTCGCGGAGGCGGGACCAGGCCTCGAGCTCGCCGGGATCGTGCAGGAGGAGGATGGGCAGGTCCCTCAGATCCTGCGATCGGCCCAGGGTCGTTGCAAGGTCCATGGCGCTGCCATTGGCCAGATCCGTGTCCAGCACCAGCACATCGGGGGATTCGGCGAGGATCTGGGCCCGGGCCTGGGCTTCGTCCTGGGCCTCCAGGAAGATCGCCTGGTCCTTGCCGAAGTGGTTCTGGACCTGGGTGAGCACCATGGAACTGGCAGACGCCACCAGCACCTTGGGGCGGGCGGGCGGCAGCGGACCGGTGCGGAGCGACAGGGCCCGCACGCGAAGGTGGGTCTGGATGCGCACCTGGAGGAGCAGGTTGCTGGCGGGCTTGCGGATGAAGTCATCCGCCCCGGCGGTGTAGCTGCGGTCCTTGGCGTCCCGGCTCAGGGCCGTCAGCACCAGCACGGGGATGTCCGCCGTGGCGGGATCCGTCTTGATGGCCTCGCAGGCCTTGAAGCCGTCCATGGACGGCATCACCACATCCATGATCACCATGTCGGGCTCGGGCCGGTCCGTCTGGAGGCGCGCCAGAGCCTCCTCGCCGTTCGCCGCCACGATCAGGCGGTGCCCCAGCGGCTGGATCTGCGCCTCCAGCAGCCGCCGCTGCAGGGCATTGTCTTCTACCATCAGGATGGTCATGGGAGACGCGAAGTGGGACAAGCGGACTCCTTGGCTCTCGGCCTTGAGGTTAAAGGTCCCATCGGCTCGGATCAACCACGGCTTGAGGCCCCAGTAGGTAAAACCCCGCAGACAGTGGGGGTTTCCAACAGTACAATGACCAGTTCGAGGTTCCTCAGTGGCTCATCCCAGTCTCATCCGCAATTTCTCCATCGTCGCACACATCGACCACGGCAAGTCGACGCTGGCGGACCGTCTCCTTGAACTCACCAAGACGGTGGCGCAGCGCGACATGCAGGCCCAGATTCTCGACGACATGGATCTGGAGCGGGAGCGGGGCATCACCATCAAGGCCCACGCGGTGACGCTGAAATACCTGGCGCTGGACGGTCAGACCTACACGCTGAACCTCATCGACACGCCCGGCCACGTGGACTTCACCTACGAGGTGAGCCGCAGCCTCGCCGCCTGCGAGGGCGCCATCCTGGTGGTGGACGCCACCCAGGGCGTGGAGGCCCAGACCCTGGCCAACACCTACCTGGCCCTGGAGAACGGGCTGGAGGTGTTCCCGGTGCTGAACAAGACCGACCTGCCCAGTGCGGACCCCGAGCGGGTGCTGGAGCAGATCGACACGGTCATCGGCCTGGTGGACACGGCCCACGCGGTGAACGTGAGCGCCAAGACCGGCGAGAACTGCGACCAGGTGCTCGAGCAGATCGTGAAGTGCATCCCGGCGCCCCAGGGCGATCCGGACGCGCCGCTGCAGGCCCTCGTCTTCGACTGCTACTACGATGCCTACCGGGGCATCGTGAACCTCATCCGCGTGGTGAACGGCACCCTGAAGGCGGGCGACCAGATCCGCTTCATGTCCACGGGCAGCGAGCACCGGGTGGACGAGATCGGCATCTTCGATCCCAAGATGGACAAGCAGGACACCCTGTCCGTGGGCGAGGTGGGCTACCTGGTGGCCAGCATCAAGTCGCTGGTGGACGTCAAGGTGGGCGACACCATCACCCACGCCGTGACCAACACCACCAAGCCGGCCAAGGAGATGCTGAAGGGCTTCAAGGAAATCCAGCCCGTGGTGTTCGCGGGCATCTTCCCCACCTCCAGCGACGACTTCGAGGATCTCCGCAACGCCATGGACAAGCTGCGCCTGAACGACAGCAGCTTCACCTACGAGCCCGAGACCTCCACCGCCCTGGGCTTCGGCTTCCGCTGCGGCTTCCTGGGCCTGCTGCACATGGAGATCGTGCAGGAGCGCCTGGAGCGCGAGTTCGACCTGGACCTCATCACCACGGCCCCCAGCGTGCGCTACCACGTGCACCTGACGGACGGCAGCGAGACCGCCGTGGACAACCCTTCGAAGCTGCCGCTGCTGCAGAAGATCGCGAAGATCGAGGAGCCCATCATCGAGGCCACCATCCTCACCCGAACCGACTTCGTGGGCGGCCTGCTGAAGCTCTGCGAGGAGCGCCGCGGCATCCAGCAGAAGCTGGAATACGTGAGCCAGGACCGCGTGATGCTCGTCTACGAGCTGCCCCTGAACGAGGTGGTCCTGGACTTCTACGACAAGCTCAAGTCCATCTCCAAGGGCTACGCCAGCTTCGACTACCACATGAAGCACTACACGGAATCCGACCTGGTGAAGATGGACATCCTGGTGAACAGCGAGGCCGTGGACGCGCTGTCCATCCTCGTCCACCGCAGCAAGAGCCAGACCCTTGGCCTGGCGCTCTGCCAGCGCATGAAGGAAGTGATCCCCCAGCAGCTCTTCGATGTGGCCGTGCAGGCCGCCATCGGCAGCAAGATCATCGCCCGGACCAACGTGAAGGCCCGCCGCAAGGACGTGCTCGCCAAGTGCTACGGCGGCGACATCAGCCGCAAGAAGAAGCTCCTCAACAAGCAGAAGGAAGGCAAGAAGCGGATGAAGGCCATCGGCAACGTGGAGATCCCCCAGGAAGCCTTCCTGGCGATCCTGAAGGTCGAGGGCTGAACCTCCCGGGTCGCCCCGATGGCCCGCCATTGGCAACGTGGAGATCCCGCAGGCCGAGTCTCAGCCGGGTGGCGAGCAGGCAGGGCTGAGTGCCCTGCCTCGAGCCGGCACCCGGCGAGGCGAGGGTTCCTGGCGGTCCTGAAAGTCGAGGGCTAGTCAGCCTTGCTGTTCTTGATCTCTCCGGATTCCACAAGGTTGGCGAGCAGGCGCTGGAGCTCGTCCTCGCCCAGGATGCCGCGTCGCTGGAAGAGGCGGACCATGCCCAGGACGATGGCGCGGGTCCCGTAGGATTCCAGGGTGGGCACCGACTCGCGGAGGGTGCGGCCGGGGATGAGGTCGGGAGGAGCCTCAGGCGGAGGATCCGCCTTCTCGAAGAACCGGAACGGATCGAGATCCGTGGTGTCGTAGGAGGGCGCGCCGGTGGCGTCGAAGAAGGGGTCCCGCGGGAAGGCGTGTTCTGCCGCGGGGCCGGGCGCGGGCACGGGCAGCGGGTTGAGGCTGAAGGTGACCGGGAGGGCCTCGTCTTCCTCGTGGGAGCCGCCCACGTCCACCGTGACCGGGGCCCCGGGAGCGGTCGCCTCGAGGTTCCGGTAGAGCTCCCCGATGGCCTTTCGCAGCGCGCTGTGCGAAGCCACCACGGGCTGGATGTGCAGCCCGGACGCGAACCGGGCGCTGTCCATGGCGTTCAGGTCCGACGGGTCGGACATGGCCAGCACGAGCGATTTCGGCTCCCGGGTGGCCACGGGAAGCACAGTGAACTGATCCGCCAGCCGGTGGGGGACCAGCTTCAGCACCTCGGGCGGCACCGCGAGGTTCCGCACGTCCATCTGGGGCACTCCGGCCTGCTGGCTGAGGAAGTCCATGAGGACCTCCTCGCTGATGTAGCCAAGGGCCACGAGGTTGCTGCCCAGGCGGCCCCGGGCGATCTTCTGGTGGGTGATGGCGCTCTGGAGCTGGGCCGGCGTGATGAGGCCCGATTCCACGAGCAGTTCGCCAAGCCGCTTGATCGGTTGCTGCATGAGGGAGTCCTGGGGACGTCGGTCTTCCGATGATGCACAGAGGGTGGCCCCCAAGGTAACGTCATTCAAGGCTTTTGTGGCCGGGAGGGTGCATGGATCCTGAAGAACTCTGGCGGGCGACCCTGCATGATTTCAACAATCTGCTGACGGGGCTCCAGAGTGTGGCGGATCTGGGTGATCCGACCCTCCCCTTCGATCCCCAGAACCACGCGCGGCTGGAGACGCTCCTGGAGGATGGGAATGTCCTCATCGCCATGGCCCGGGCTGTGGCACTGGGGCGGCTTCCCTATACGGAGCCCATCCCCTGGAGGGATTGGGAGGCGGGGTTGGGGAAGCGACTCGAAGCCGCGGGGACCCTTTTCCACTGCCCGGTCGGTTTGGTGGACGCCGGGGCCGATCAGGCATCCTGGCCGGCTCCCCTGCTCCAGGATTGGGTCGTGGCGTTCACGCGGCAGATCCTCCCCTGGGCTGCGCCTGGGCCCTTGCGCCTGGAGGCGGAAGCCGTGCCCGGGGCCTGGATCCTGCGGTGGTTCACGGACTCCCCGCTCCCGCCGTGCCTGGAGGCCGAGTGGCCGCGAGAGGCGCCACGCAGTCTGGCCGGGCTCTGGCTGCGCGGCATGGCTGATCACATGAACCTGGCGGTCGAGGCTGCGGACGGAATCCTTCGAGTCCGCATGCCGCAGCCCGACCCTTCGACTCCCGCACACAAGGAATCCTGATGTTGCAAGCCCTGCCTCCCGTTCCACCCGCGGCCGTGGTGGAGGTCACCGCCACGCGCTTTCCCGAGGATCCGGCCAAGGTGCCGGCTTCCATCACCGTGCTCACCGCCCGGGAGCTTGCCGATCGCGGCGCCACGGATTTGCGCGGGGCCATGGCCCTGCTGGCGGGCGTGTTCATCGCCCCCGGCGGCGACGGCGGCCCGGCCGGGAGCGTGCCGGAATTCTGGGGATTGAAGGAGTTCGACGCCTTCCTGCTCGTGGTGGACGGCGTGCCCTGGGGCGGTGCCTTCAATCCGGCCCTCGCCACCCTGAGCCTCGAGGGCGTCGAGCGCATCGAGGTCCAGCGGGGGGCCGCTCCGGTGATGTACGGCGCCACCTCCTTCGTGGGCGTCATCCACGTCATCCGCGGCCTGCCGCTGGACACGAAGGGTTCCGCCCGGCTGTCCGCGGGAAACCACGGAACCTTCGGGGGAGCCGTCAACCTGCGCCTCCCCGTCGGCCCCGCCGCGGACAGCACCCTCACGGTGGACCACGACACGCAGGGATTCGACGATCCGCGCACCGGCTTCAAGCGGAACCACCTTCTGTGGCGGAACCGCGTGCAGGCCATGGATGGGGTGGTCCGGTTCGATCTGGAGGGCACGGCTGTGGACCAGCAGCCCGCGAGCCCCTTCCCCCGGGTGGGCCGGGCGTTGACCGATCAGGTGCCGCTGGACGCCAACCACAACCCCGGCGGGGCCTTCCTGAACGACCGTCGCGTCACCCTCACCACAGGCTACGACCGGGCTCTGGATGCCGCCGTGCTCTGGTCCACCACGCTGTCGGCCTCCCGGGCGCGGCAGGATGCCTTCCGGGGCTTCCTCACGGACGTGGCCACGACCGCTCCCAACGCGCATGGCTTCCGGGAGCGCATGGACCTCACGGATTTCTATCTCGACACGCACCTCGCGTGGACGGGCGGAGCCGGCCTCAAGGTGGTGGCGGGCCTGGACCATCTGCATGGGCAGGGCCGGGCCCGCGGCGGGGACTTCGACTACGTGGTGAACCTCGACGGCTCCGGCGCGCCGGATGCCTCCGCCACGCCCAGCCAGGTGGACATCCGCATCGACGACCGGCGGGACTTCACGGGCCTCTACGCCTTCGCCCAGTGGCAGGCCGCGCCGCGCCTGACGCTGGAGGCGGGCCTTCGCCTCACCCGGGCCGAGGAGACGCGCCGGGCCGCCACGCTGGACTTCGCGAGCGGGGCCCTCGACACCGGCGCGGACGCCCGCACCACCACCCGGCTGGGCGGCAGCGCCGGGGCCACCTGGACCGCCTGGCAGGCCGGCGAGGATCGCGTGAACCTGTTCGGGGGACTGCGCAGCACCTTCAAACCCGCGGCCATCGACTTCGGCCTGGACAGCTCCGCGCAGATCCTCAAACCCGAAACCGCCACCAGCTACGACCTGGGCGCCAAGGCCGACCTCCTGGGGCGCCGCCTGGCCCTGGAAGTCAGCTTCTTCCTCATGGACTTCGAGAACCTGGTGGTGCCCCAGAGCGTGATCGATCCGGCCACCGGGACGGCGTCGCCGGTGCTCGCCAACGCCGGAACCGAGCGCTTCCAGGGCGTGGAGGCGTCGGCCTCCTGGCGCTTCGCCGGCGCCCTCGCGGCCCGCCTGGCCTACAGCTACCACGACGCCCGGTTCCGGGACTACGCCAAGGATTTCGGCGACGGCACGCTCACGCAGCTGGCGGGGAAGCGGCTGGAGATGTCCCCCTACCACCTCGGCGGCCTGGGCATCTCCTACGCCCCGGCCCATGGCTTCACGGCTTCCGCGGAGATGGCCTACACCGGCGCCGCCTTCCTCAACCAGCGCAACACCGCGCCCACCGGCGGCTACGCCACCTACGGCGCCAGTCTCGGCTGGCGCGAAAAGGCCTGGGAGCTCCGCCTGGACGGCCGCAACCTCACGGACCGCCGCAAACCTGTGGCCGAGAGCGAGCTGGGCGATAGCCAGTACTACCTGCTCCCCGGCCGCCAGCTCGGCCTGAGCGCCCGGTACCGGTTCTGAGGTCCTGAATAACGAGGACAGGATGAACAGGATTCAGAAGCTCGGCTCGAATTCTGTTCATCCCCGGAAATCCTGTTACCGATGATCGGTGAGGCTCTGCCTGACAAAGCTGGAACCGCAGAGAACGCGGAGAACGCAGAGGCGTCCAGGCCAGGACATCCGGGCCTCCGGCCCCGGGCCGCGCATCGCGCGACCCGTTTTTCGGGCGGCGGTTGTGGCGGCCCTTGAAAGTCGCCTGGAGCCGCCGCCCGAGAAAGGATGTCTGCGGTGGGTCGAGTACCCTCTGCGCTCTCCGTGCACCCAAAGGGCGTCTCTGCGCCCTCTGCGTTCCTCTTTTTTATCGGAGTTTGGCTGGTCATCAGGTTCGATTGATCCTTTCCAAGCATCTTTTCCCGTAAAATCGAAGGTTTGGACGGACGCATGAAGTTCCACATCGAGACCTGGGGCTGCCAGAACGGGGCCCCCTCCACGATCCGGCGAAGCCGGGGAGTGGGAGCGCGGCGCGGGGCGCCGTGCGATCGGGGGGTAGTCCCCTTCATCCAGCAGCCCCAGAACCGAGGCCTTGCATGAAGTTCCACATCGAGACCTGGGGCTGCCAGATGAACGACCACGACGGCGAGAAGCTGTCGGGACTGCTGTCGGCGGAGGGGTTCGAGGCGGTGGACGCGGCGGAGGACGCGGAACTGGTGCTGCTGAACACCTGCTCCATCCGCGAGAAGGCCGTCCACAAGGTCTATTCGGAGCTGGGCCGCCTGCGGGAGGAGAAGCAGCGGCGCCCCCTGCTGGTGGGCGTCACCGGCTGCCTGGCCCAGCAGGAGCAGGCGGCCCTCTTCAAGCGCGCCCCCCACATCGACTTCGTGCTGGGCACCATGGCGCTGAAGCAGCTGCCGCGCCTGGTGGCCGAGGCCCGGGCCGGCAAGACCCGCGTCATGGACACGGGCGAGTACCCGGACAACCACCTGTTTCCGCCCTCGGTGGCCCGGCGCCGCGACACGGCCAAAGCATTGGTGACCATCACCGAGGGGTGCAACCACGCCTGCACCTACTGCATCGTGCCCACCACCCGCGGGGCCGAGCGCCACCGCCCCTTCGAGGATGTGGTGGCCGAGGTCCGGGGTCTGGTCGAGCGCGGCTACCGCGAGGTGGAGCTGCTGGGCCAGAACGTGAACAGCTACGCCGGCGGCTGCACCTTCGCCGACCTGCTGGAGCGCGTCTCCGAGGTGGATGGCCTGGAGTGGATCCGCTTCACCACCAGCCACCCCATGAACTTCACCAAGGGTCTGGCGCGGGTGCTCGCCACCAATCCGAAGGTCGCCCCCTTCCTGCACCTGCCCCTGCAGAGCGGGAGCGACCGGGTGCTGCGCCGCATGCTGCGCGAGTACACCGTGGCCGAGTACCTCGAGCGCCTGGGCTACCTGGGCGAGGCCCGGTCGCGCATCTGCCTCAGCACGGACTTCATCGTGGGCTTCCCCGGGGAGACGGACGAGGACTTCGAGGACACCATGCGGGTGCTGGACCAGGTGGCCTTCGACGCCTCCTTCAGCTTCATCTACTCGCCCCGCCCCGGCACGCCCTCCCTGCGCCTCAAGGACGACCTGCCCATGGCCGTGAAGTCCGAGCGTCTGGCTCGCCTGCAGAAGCGCCAGACCGAGCTGACCCGGGCCAGCAACCAGCGCTTCGTGGGCCGCGAGATCCCCGTGCGCGTCGAGACCCACGGCCCCACCGAGCATGGCTGGTGGCTGGCCCGCAGCGGCGAGTGGAAGACCGTGCACCTGGCCGCCGGTCCTGGCCGGGAGCTGCCCTTCGGCGAGCTGGTGCAGGCGAGAATCACCCTGGCCAGCCCGCACTTCCTGGGCGCGGAGCTGGTGTAGAAGCTGTCAACTATCGGCTGTCAGCGTGATCGTGAGGTTCCAGCGACGGGTGGCGCCGGGGGGCAGGGTGAAGGCACCGGGCTTGGCGACGAAATCCCCGTTCCAGTCCGCGGGATCGGCGTGGCCCTCCCAGGGCTCGAGGCAGAGGAAGGCGGGGCCGGGATCCGGCTTGGCCCAGATCCCGAGGTGGGGGAAGCCCTCCCAGCGCAGCTCCAGGCCGGGGCCGCCCTCCGCCTCGAAGCTGAGGCTGCGGCTTCGGGGTTCGAGGAAGATCAGGGCATCCTCCCGGAACAGCCCCTCGTCCAGCGGCAGCAGCCGATTCTGGATTGGGGTGGGGCGCGGCGCGGGATCCAGCAGGCCGTCGGTGTCCAGGCGGTGCAGGGCGCCGGGCTCGTCGGCCTCGAAAACCAGCCGGTGCGTCGCCTTCGCCAGGCCCGGGGCCAGGGGCCAGCGGAAGGCCGGGTGGAGGCCCAGGCTGGCGGGCAGGGGCGCCTCTCCGGGATTGCGGAGGGCCAGGTCCATGCGCAGCGAGGTGCCGGTCAGCGTGTAGGCCACCCGCAGGAGGAAGGGGAAGGGATAGGCGGCGCGGGTGGCTTCGTCATCCCGCAATTCGGCGGTGCAGGTGGTCGTGGTGCCTTCGATGAGCGTGAAGTCCCGGTCCCGGGCGAAGCCGTGGCGGGGAATGGGAAACGCCTTCCCCCCGTGCCGCAGGGTATCGCCCTTGACCCGTCCCACGATGGGGAAGAGCAGGGGGGCATGGCGTGGCCAGAGGGGGCCCGCCTCCCAGAGGAGGTCGTGCCCGCCCAGGCGCAGGGACTGGAGCTCGGCGCCCTTCGCGGCGATGAGAGCTTCGGCTTCGCCGGTGTGCAATCGGTGGATGTCCATGCACGAGATTATCGCCGCCGTGGTAGATTGCCCGCCTAGCCGCTTTCCTCCGGGAGCCCTCTATGCCTTTCACGGCGGACGTCATCGCGACGACCCTCCACGCGCCCCTGGCCAACGTGGAGAAGAACTGGCCCCTGGTGGTGGAGGCCCTGGCCGCCCTCAAGATCCAGGATGCCGCCACGGAGGTGGCCGCCATCGCCACCATCGGGGCGGAAAGCTACCTGTTCGCCCCGGAGCGGGAACAGGGCAGCGAGGCTTATTTCCGCCGCATGTACGAGTTCAAGCGCGCCCTGGGCAACACGGAGCCCGGCGACGGCGCCAGGTTCTGCGGCCGCGGCTTCATCCCCGTGCTGGGCCGGGCCGAGTACGCCAGGTTCGGGAAACTGGTGGGCGTCGACCTGGTGGAAGACCCTGAACGGGCGCTGGATCCGGCCCTTGCGGCCCGGATCCTGGCCTACGACTTCATGCTCAAGGAGGTCCCCAAGGCCGCCGCGGAGGGCGACTGGGTGAAGGTCCACCGGCTGGTCCGCGGCGACCTCTCCGGCTGGAAGCGGTTCAACGGGATCCTCATCCCCCTGCTGAAGCTGATGGCCGAGCCGGGGTGAGCATCCAGTCTTGGTGCGCCCGACCAGACTCGAACTGGTACTCCGTTTCCGGAAGCGGATTTTAAGTCCGCGGCGTCTGCCATTCCGCCACGGGCGCAGGGTTCCAGCCTAACGGGGCCCGCGGGCCCGTGGTAGCGTCGAGCCATGGGGATCCGTTCCGTCGCGCTGCCGCTCCTGGTGGCCCTCTCTGCCCCCTCGGCCGCCCAGGCGAGGGATCTCCGCGAGTTCTACCGGGAACGCTGCCTGGTCTGTCACGGGGCGGATGGCACGGGACGCGGCCCCAACGGAGTCCGGCTGGGAGGTCGGAACCTCGCGGATGGTCGCTGGTTCGCCCGCCAGGAGGTCGCCGCGCTGGCGGCTTCCATTCTCAAGGGCCGGGGCGCGATGCCGGGATTCGGCCGCCAGCTCTCAGAGGGGGATGCCCGGCGCCTGGTGGCCGACGTGCTGCGCCCCTTGGCTGCGCAC
This sequence comes from Geothrix alkalitolerans, assembly GCF_022808885.1. Classification (NCBI taxonomy): domain Bacteria; kingdom Pseudomonadati; phylum Acidobacteriota; class Holophagae; order Holophagales; family Holophagaceae; genus Geothrix; species Geothrix alkalitolerans. The sequence continues at coordinate 624,978 of NZ_JAKZLE010000001.1, forward strand.
AAAAAACCCTGAGGGGCCCTTGCGGAGGCCCGCTTCAGGCCCATGCTGGGCACGTGTTCCAACATTCATCGAGGTGGCCATGCGGGTCGGTGTGATGATCCTCGCCCTTCTGATTCCGATCGGTCTCGCGGCCCAGGCGCCCATGAAATCCGTGGACGAGCTGCGGGCCTTCTTCGCCGAGAACTGCGTCAAGTGCCACGGACCCGATGGCTCCGCCCACAGCGCCGAGGGGAAGAAGCTGGGTGGTTTCGATTTCACGGATGCGAAAATGGCCGCGAAGGAAACGGACGCGGACATGATCAAGACCATCCGCAAAGGCATCTTCTTCGGCCTTGTCATGCCTTCCTTCAAGGCCAAGCTGACGGAAGACGACGCGGCCCTCCTGGTGAAGGAGGTCCTCAGGAAGGCCGAGAAGGGCAAAGCCATCGCGCCGAAGGCAGGGACGGGCCGATAGGATGAAGGGATGCCCGATGCGTCTCGCCACCCGTCCGACCACCCCCTGCTCCGCAACCTGAACGCGCCCCAGCGGGAGGCCGTCTGCCATGCCCACGGGCCCCTGCTCCTCCTGGCCGGCGCCGGGTCGGGCAAGACCACCGTGATCACGCGCCGCATCGCCTGGCTCATCGAGGAGGAGGGCGTCCACCCGGGCTCCATCCTGGCCATGACCTTCACCAACAAGGCGGCCGAGGAGATGCGGGAGCGCGTGCAGCGGCTGGTTTCCGTGCCCGCCGCGCAGATGTGGGTGAGCACCTTCCACAGTTTCTGCACCCGCATCCTCCGCCGCGAGGGTGAGCGGACGCCCGTGGGCCGGGACTTCGTGATCTTCGATCCGGCCGACCAGAAGAGCCTCATGAGGCAGGTGCTGGCGGAGCTGAAGCTGCCCGAGAAGCAGTACCACCCCAAGCGGGTGCTGGAGCTGATCTCCGACTTCAAGAACCGCTGCCTGCTGCCCGAGGAGGCCCGGGAGGAGGCCCTGGATCCCTGGACCCGCCGGGTGCTGGACGCCTACGACCTCTACCAGAAGGGCCTGCGGAACCACCGGGCCTGCGACTTCGACGACCTGCTGCTCTACACCGAGCGGCTCTTCCGCGATCCCGTCATGCAGGCGGCCTACGGTGAGCGGTTCAAGTTCATCCTCGTGGACGAGTACCAGGACACCAACCGCGCCCAGTACCTGCTGGTGCAGCACCTGGCCAAGCGGCACCACAACTTGTGCGTGGTGGGCGATGAAGATCAGTCGATCTATGGGTGGCGCGGCGCGGACATCCGCAACATCCTCGACTTCCAGCAGGACTTCCCCGAGGCCGTGCGCATCGAGCTGCTGCAGAACTACCGATCGACGAAGAAGATCCTGGACGCCGCCTCGGAAGTGATCTCCAACAACTCCCAGCGCGTGGAGGGCAAGGGCGCCCTGAAGACCGACCTGGGGGAGGGCGAGACCATCACCTTCAAGTTGGCCGACGAGGGGCGGCAGGAGGCGGAGTGGGTCGTGCAGCGCATCCAGGAGCTGCGCTACCGCGATCCCGAAGCCAAGGTGGCCGTGCTCTACCGGGCCAACTGGCAGTCCCGGCAGATGGAAGAGGCGCTGCGCGCCCAGAACCTGGCCTACCGGCTGGTGGGCGGCGTGAAGTTCTACGAGCGCCAGGAAGTGAAGGACCTCATCTCGTATCTTCGCCTCGTCTCGAACCCCTTCGACCTGGTGAGCTTCCGGCGCTGCGTGAACGCGCCGACGCGGGGCGTGGGCCCCACCACGCTGGGGAAGATCGAGGGCGCCATCCCCGAGGGCGGCACACCCCTGGAGGGGCTGGCCGTGCTGCTGCGGTCGGGCGAGCTGAAGGGTCGCGCCCAGCGGGAGATGGGCAAGTTCCTGGACCTGTTCCGCCGGGCCGCCGCAGAGCGGGAGGCCCAGGGCCTCTCGGGTCTGGTGAAGTGGGTGCTCCAGGAGAGCGGCTACCTCCAGAGCCTGGAGGACGAGGCCACCCTGGAGGCCGAGGGCCGCATCCGCAACCTGGAGGAGTTCCTCAGCGCCGCGGCGGAATCCGAATCCCTGGGCCTGCGCCTCTCCGAGTTCCTGGACCGCATCACCCTCGCGGCGGACGCCGACCAGGTGGAGGAATCCGCCCACCTCAGCCTCATGACCATCCACTGCGCCAAGGGCCTGGAGTTCCCGTACGTCTTCGTCATCGGCATGGAGGAGGACGTCTTCCCCAACCGAAACGCCCGGGAGACGCCGGAAGGGCTCGAGGAGGAGCGCCGGCTCTTCTACGTGGCCATCACCCGCGCCCAGCGGCGCTTGACGCTGAGCGCCGCCCGGCGGCGGCGCGTCATGGGCACCGAGATGCTCTCCATGCCCAGCCGGTTCCTCCGCGAGATCCCCGCGGAGACGCTGGCGGCGCCCATCCGCTGGGGCACGGAGCTCTACCAGTCCGGAGAGGGCGTGCGGCCCGGCAGCTCCTTCAGCCGGGGCGCCGGCGGATCCTCCGTGGCCACGGAGCTCCAGCGCATCCGCAGCTTCTTCGACCGGGTGAAGGAGCAGGAGCAGGCGCCGGTTCCGTCAGCGGATTCAGAAGGCGACAGGTTCTCCGAACCTGCCGAATCAAAGGATCCGACGGCGTTCGAGGCGGGCACACGGGTGCGGAGTCCGCGCTTCGGCGAGGGCACCGTGCTGGCGGCCACCGGCCGTGGCGAAGGACTCACCTACACCGTGAGGTTCGACCAGGGCGGGGACAAGCGAATCATGGCCCGCTTCGGGGGATTGGTGAGAGCCTGAGCAGGATCACAGCAGATCCGCCAGCGCGTCGGCCGCTTCGGTGAACAGGAACTCGAAGCCCAGGGCCCTGGCCCGGGCCGGAACCACGAAGGCACCCTGGAGCAGCAGGGCGTCGGCCATGTCGCCCAGCACCACTTTCATGGCGGCGGCGGTGAGGCGTCCGGGGACCGGCAGGAGGGGGCGGTGCAGTTGCCGCGCCAGGAGATCCGTGAAGGCCTCGTTGTCCAGGAATCCCGGTGCCGTGCCGTTGAAGGGGCCTTCCCATGCGTCGTTCCGCGCGGCCTCCAGGAACATGGCCACAAGGTCATCCCGGTGGATCCAGCTCAGACCCTGCTTTCCCGACCCGAGCGCACAGCCGAGGTAGTACCGCACCGGCAGCGCCATCTTCGGAAGGGCGCCGCCCTCACGGGCCAGCACGACCCCGGTGCGGATGCGGACCACGCGCACCCCGATCGCCGAGGCGGCCATGGCCTCCGCTTCCCAATCCCGGCAGGTCTCGGCGAGGAACCCGGTCCCCGGCGCGGCGCCCTCGTCCACGGGAGTCCTGTCACGGGCCCCGTAGTAGCCGATGGCCGAGGCGTTCACCAGGACCCTGGGTGGTTTCTGGCAGTCCCGCATGGCTTCCACGAGCCGACGGGTCGTCTGGGTCCGGCTCTGCCGGATGGCGGCCTTGCGGGCCACCGTCCAGCGCTGGTCGGCGATGCCTTCGCCCGCCAGGTTGATCACGGCGTCCGCGCCGTCCAGCAGGGCCGGAAGATCCTCCCATCCGTGGGCATGGGCGCCAGCGGGCAGACCTGCGGCCGCGCGACGGGTCAGCACATGCACCTGGGTCCCCAGGTCCAGAAGGTCGCGGACGAGTGGCCGGCCCACCAACCCTGTCCCGCCGGCGACCACCACCCGATTCAGGACCTTCGGTTCCACAGCGCCTCCCGGGGAAACACCGACTCGATTGTCCATGGAAAGGCCATCGGATGAGCGGTACACCCCAGTCGGTTCATAAAAAAGCGGCGCGGATGATTTCCGCGCCGCTTTCAGAGATCGAGGAAGACTACTTCTTGGTGGTGGTGAACTTGCCGTCCGCCCAGCCGTGGCAATCCTTGCACTGGGCTTCCTTGTACTTCGCGACCATCTTGGCGGCGGCGGCATTGAACTTCTTGTCCTTGGGGGTGCCCTCGTGGCAGGTGGTGCACTTGGCGCCCTTCACGGTGGTGGGCTTGGCCATGGCGGGCACGGTGCACAGGAAGGCGGCAGCGGCGAGGAGGAGGATGGAACGGCGCATGGAATCTCCTGGGGGGTGGGCCGCAGTGCGCGGCGGTAAGGGGATGTCCCCATTCTGCATCGAGTGTCACGGGTTTGTATCCAAGAGATTCTGTCTCGATTCGCAGGGCTGACCGCTACGCTGGTACCTGGCTTTGGGCCTCGGTGGCCCCCCTGCCGAGGTCTCATGCGCTACCTTTTTTCCAACCTGCCGCTCAACCTGGGAGAAGAGGCGCTCGACTTGACCGTTCCCCTGGCCCATGCCCTGGGGGGGAAGCCGGAGGAGTACCAGGCCGTCACCCTCGAGCGGCGCAGTCTTGACGCCCGTCACAAGGGCGCCATCCGCTTCCTGACGACCCTCAGCTTCGAAACGGACCGGAAGCTGGACCTGGGCCCCATGTCCGGCGGCTTGAAGCTGGAGGCGGCGCCGCCTGCCACGCCCTATGCAGTGGCCCCACCGCCGCGCCGGCCCCGGGTCGTGGTGGTGGGCAGCGGTCCTGCCGGTACCTTCTGCGCCCTGCGCCTGCTGGACTACGGCATCGAGCCCGTCGTGCTCGAGCGCGGCCCCGCCATGGGCGAGCGCGTTCAGGCCATCGCGGGCCTGTGGAAGGATGCGGTGCTGGACCCCGAGGCCAACGCGCAGTTCGGTGAAGGCGGGGCGGGCACCTTCAGCGACGGCAAGCTCACCACGCGCATCGGCCACCCGGCCACCCGCTACGTGCTGGAGGCCTTCGTGCGCTTCGGGGCAAACCCCCGGATCCTCTATCTGGCCAAGCCCCACGTGGGCACGGACGTCATCCGCCGATGCACGGTGCTCATCCGGAAGGAGGCCGAGGCCCGGGGGGCGCAGTACCGCTTCAGAGCCCGCCTGGCGGACGTTCGCTTCGACGGGGAGGGCCGGGTCTGCGCCGCGGTGCTGGCTGATGGCGAGGAGATCCCCTGCGAAGCCCTGGTGCTGGCGCCGGGCCACAGCGCCCGCGACACCTTCGAGATGCTGCACGGCCACGGCGTGGCCATGCGCCAGAAGCCCTTCGCCATGGGCGTGCGGGTGGAACATCCCCAGGACCTCATCGACCGCTCCCAGTACGGCCCCAGCGCCGGGCATCCCTCGCTGCCCGCCGCGGACTACAAGCTGGTCTGCAACTTCGGCCTGAACCGCGCCGCCTACAGCTTCTGCATGTGCCCCGGCGGCGAGGTCATCCAGTGCTCGAGCGAGGCAGGCGGGGTCGTGGTGAACGGCATGAGCAACGAGAAGCGCGACTCGGGGTTCGCCAACTCCGGGCTGGTGGCCAAGGTGAACACGGCGGATTTCGGAAGCGACCATCTCCTCGGCGGCATGTACTTCCAGCGGAAATGGGAACAGGCCGCGTTCCGCGCCGCGGGCGAGACCTACGGCGCTCCGGCCATGTCGGTGCAGGATTTCCTCAAGGGCCGCGCCACGGGCCGCCTCCCCCGCACCAGCTTCAAGCCCTTCGCGGTGGCCGCCGATCTGCGCACCTGCCTGCCGGACTTCGTGCGGGACCAGCTGGCGGGCGCCCTGCCCACCTTCGATAGGAAGATCCACGGCTTCGCCAGCAGCCAGGCCATCCTGCTGGCCATCGAGAGCCGGACCAGCAGCCCCATCCAGCTTCTGCGGGGGGAGGATGGCCAGTCCGTCTCCCACCCGGGTCTCTATCCCTGCGGCGAGGGCGCCGGCTTCGCCGGGGGCATCACCTCCGCCGCGGTGGACGGCATCCGCGTGGCCGAGTGGATCGCCCAGTCCGCAGGCGCCCCCGTGTTCCAGCCCTTCGAGAAGCAGGTGCGGGCCGGGGACCTGGCGAACGAGTACTAGGGCCTGTTTTCAAAGTGGGACGCCGCCGCGACGCTGCCCAGCCGCGCTCATGGCAAGGCGGCGGCCGAAGGGCGATGCGGGACATCGTTCGAGGCCGGCAACGCAGCCAGGGGTGCGGCTGGGCAGCGTCCCGGAGGGCAAGGGGCGGCGCCCGGCGCGATTCTGCGTCAAGCTCCTCGACGATGGGTCCACCATCGCCTTCGTCGCTTTCCTTGCCTCGCTTGGGCGGCGCCCCTTGCGCGGCCACGCCCCACTTTGAAAACAGGCCCTAGGGGCGCTTCGTCCGTGCGGGATCGACGGCGGGCTCCTGGAGCCTGAAGGGGATGGGCAGCCTGAACCAGGCCCACCGGGCCGTGCCGTCCTGGACCACCGGAGCGAACCGCCACTGGAGCACGTACTGCAAGGCCGTGGCGCGCAGCTCCTGGGGCCCGTTTTCGACGACGGCCCGGACCGGGCGCCCCTCGGGGTCCACGGTGACGATCACCAGGACGGTGCCCTGGAGGCCCTTGGCCTTGGCCAGGGGCGGATAGGTCGGGGCGAGGGGCTGGTGTCGGATCTGGTCCTTGCTGAAGGCCACCTCCACGGGCTTCGGCAGGGGCGAGGGCGGAATCGGGATGGCCAGGGGCGCGGGCGTGCCGATGAGGGTCCGGGCCGCCTGAGCCTTGCCGAGGAGCGACAGGGCGATCAGGGAGGCGATCCGCGAGGCCTCCGCCGGGAGCTCCTGCCCGGCAGCGTGGGCGGAGAGGCTGGCACCCGTCCAGCGGTACTCCTCGTCCCGGGGCATTCCCTCCAGGTCCGTGAGCCGCTCCAGGGTGCCGTGGATGGCGAGGAGGTGCGCCCCTTCGGGCAGGGACGTGGCCTCCATCGTGAGGTCGAGCTTGTAGGCGCCCTGACCGGCGGCCTCCGAGGGGGTGAGGACGCCGAGGCCGCCCTCCTTCAGGCGGGCCGCGAGGTCCGCCTCCAGCTTCGGCAGATCCAGGCCCGGGGCCGTGCCCTGGAGCGACAGCCGGACCGCCCGCACCGGGCCCTTGGGGACGACCGGGGCCGGCGCGGCCAGGAGGCAGGCGGGAAGCAGGAGGGCGACGGGTCGGATCATGGGGGCTCCAGATCCCCATGATCCCAGGAAGCGGCCTAGAATCACCCATCGCGGCGTCGGCCCGACGCGCGGACCATCCGCCCCGGAGGAACCATGTTCGAATCCGCGGAGCTCGGCCACAGAATCGAGAAGGAGGTGTGGGAGCGCGAGGTTCCCCTCCTGCGGGAGGCGCTGCTGGACGCCCAGTACGATCTGTCCTCGGCGAAGTTCCCCGTCATCATCCTCGTGGCGGGCGTGGACGGGGCCGGCAAGAGCGAGACCGTGAACACCCTCAATGAGTGGATGGACCCGCGGCACATCCAGACCCACGGCCTCGCGGAGCCCTCCGACGAGGAACGCGAGCGGCCCCACATGTACCGCTACTGGCGCCTGCTTCCGCCCAAAGGCAAGATCGGCATCTTCGACGGCTCCTGGTACACCTGGCCCATCCTGGAGCGGGCCTACGGGCGGATCAAGACCTCGGACCTGGACCAGGACATGACCCGGGTGGCGCGCTTCGAGCAGATGCTCATCCACGAGGGCGCGCTGGTGCTGAAGTTCTGGATGCACCTGGGGAAGGACGTGCAGAAGAAGCGCCTGAAAGGGCTGGAGAAGGATCCCAAGACCCGCTGGCGGGTGACGCCAGGGGACTGGAAGCGCTTCGAGATGTACGACACCTTCCGGGAGGTGTCCGAGCGGGCGCTGCGGTCCACCAGCACGGGGGATGCCCCCTGGATCGTGGTGGAGGCCACCGATCCCCGCTACCAGCGGCTCACGGTGGGGAAGATCCTGCTGGAGCGGCTGAGGGCCCGGCTCGACCAGCCGGCGCCGGTCATCCCCATCCTGCCGAGCCACCCGGCCCGCAAGCCCATCGATGACGTCAACATCCTGCGGGCCCTGGACCTGACCCGGCGGATGGACAAGAAGGACTATGAGGACGAGCTCCTCACGCTGCAGGGGAAGCTGAACCTGCTCACCCGCCATCGGAACTTCCGGAAACACGCCGTGGTGCTGGCCTTCGAGGGCGTAGACGCGGCGGGGAAGGGGGGCGGCATCCGCCGCGTCACCCAGGCCCTGGACGCCCGGCTGTACCAGATCCACCCCATCGCGGCGCCCACAGAGGACGAGCGGGCCCAGCCCTACCTCTGGCGGTTCTGGCGCCACCTGCCGCGCCGCGGCCGGGTGGCCATCTTCGACCGCAGCTGGTACGGCCGGGTGCTGGTGGAGCGGGTGGAGGGATTTTGCTCCGAGACGGACTGGCAGCGGGCCTACAGCGAGATCAACGAGTTCGAGGACCAGATCGTCCGAAGCCGGAGCATCCTCCTCAAGTTCTGGCTCTCCATCAGCCAGGAGGAGCAGCTCCGCCGCTTCCAGGAGCGCGAGACGACCCCATTCAAGCGCTTCAAGATCACGGATGAGGATTGGCGCAACCGCGAGAAGTGGCCGGCCTACGAAACGGCCATCTGCGACATGCTCGACCGCACCAGCACCGAGATCGCCCCCTGGACCCTGGTGGAGAGCGAGGACAAGTACTACGGCCGGATCAAGATCCTCCGGACCATCGTGAAGCGGCTGGAGGATGAGCTTTAGGGGGCTGTCGGCTGTCAGTTGAAGAACCTGACAGCCGCCTTGACTGATAGCTGATAGCCGAGAACCCTAAACCGCCCGCTCCTTGCCGAACACCCGGTCCAGAACCAGGCCGGCGGTCTCCTCGATGCTGCGGCCGGTGACGTCGAGGACGGGCCAGCGGCGGTGCTGCTTGAAGACCTCGTCGGCGTAGACCAGCTCCTCCAGGATGCGGCCCAGGTCGCTGTAGGTGTCCGCGGTGCCGGTGGCGCCCAGGCGCTTGAGGCGGTAGGCGCGGATCTCCTGGAGGCGGTCCGGCTGGATGGTGAGCCCCACGATGCGGCCCTGGGGGATGGAATCGAGCTCGGGGGGCGGCGGCACGCCGGGCACCAGCGGCACGTTGAGCACTTTGTAGCCTTCCATGGCGAGGTACATGGAGAGCGGCGTCTTGCTGGTGCGGCTGATGCCCACCAGCACGATGTCCGCGTCCGGCAGGCCGGCCATGTCGATGCCGTCGTCGAACTTCAGCGCGAACTCGATGGCCTCGATGCGGCGGAAATACTTGTCGCCCACCGCGTGGAAGCTGCCCGGGCGCTCCTCCGGGCGCTCCCGGAGGTAGAGGGCCAGGGTGTCCAGCAGGTTGCCGAAGAGGTCCACCTGGGTGAGCCGCAGCTCCGCACAGCGGTCCGCGAGGTAGAACCTCATCTCCCGAGACACCGTGGTGTGGATGATCACCGCCCGCTTGTCCGCGGCCAGCTGGAGCACCCGGTCCATGTCCTCCTTGGACCGCACGTTCTGGAATCTCCGGACCAGCGCGGAGCCCTCCCCCTTCGCGAATTGGGTCAGCGCCGCCTGCACCATCCGCATGGCGGTCTCGCCGGAACCACCGGACACCACGTAGATGGGCTGCCTGTCCATGGGAATGAGCATACCCTGGGGCGATGGAACCGCTGTCCCGTACCATCGTGTGGCTGGCGCTCGCCCTCCCAGCGGGAGTGGCCCTCGGCGGCCTGGCCCTCGTCCTCGTGCGCCTGGCGCGGCTGCACCGCCGGGCGAAAGCCGATCCCGAAGCCCTCCTGCTCTCGGCGGTGTCCGGCAGCCTGCGGGAGCGGGGCGAGCTGGCGAACTCCCTCGGGGAACTCCGGACCGTCCACGAGCGGCTGCTGGACGCGCTCCCCATGGGCGTGCTCTGGGTGGATCAGCGCCAGCGGCTTGCGGCGCTGAACCAGAGGGGCTGCGACCTTCTGGGGGTGAGGCCCGGCGTGGTGGGCCTGGAGGCGGCGTTCGTGCTGGAGCCCTTCCCCTGGCTTCGGGAAGCCCTGGGGCGGGATCCCGGCCCCCCCTGGCGGTGCGCCGCCGGCGGGCGCCGCTGGCGGCTCCAGCGCATCGAGGCTCCGGATCGCATCGGCGCGCTCGTGCAGTTCGAGGATGTCACCGAGGCCGAGGCGGAGGCGCATCGCCGCCAGCTGCGGGAACGGTTCGCGGACCTGGGCGAGATGACCGCGGGCGTGGCCCACCAGCTGAAGAACGGGCTGGCGGTCCTCAAGGGCCGGGGCCAGATGCTGAAGCGGAGCGGCCACGGCGAGGCCGCGGAGGCCCTGCTGGAGGAGACCGAGGACCTGGAGCGGCTCGTCCAGCGGTTCCTCCAGTGGGCGAAGCCGCTGGATCCGGCCGCGGAACCGCTCCGTCTAGAAGAGACAGCCGCCCAGGCGGTGGTGGAATTGAAGCGCCGACCGGTGAGCCAGGGCCGCGTCCTGGCGGTGGAGGGGGAAGGGGAGGCCACGGGCGACCCGCTGCTGCTCCATCAGGCCCTGGTGAACCTGCTGGAGAACGCCTGCCAGGCCACGTCCCTGGGCGGCCGGATCCTGGTGAGGGTGGCCCAACGGCGGATCGACATCCTGGACGACGGTCCCGGGCTGTCCGAAGACACGGCCATCCGCATGCTCCGGCCCTTCGAGAGCGGCCGGCCGGACGGGACGGGGCTGGGGCTCCCCCTGGCGCTGAAGTGGCTGAACGCCCAGGGGGCGGACCTGCGTCTGGCGCGGCGCGAGGGGGGCGGCACCTGCGCGGAGATCCGCTGGTAACTTGTTAGCCATGCGCATCGCCCTGCTCCAGCTCAACGCCCGCCTGGGAGATCCCGAAGGCAACGGCCGGATCCTGGAGGCCGCCTACGCGGAGGCCGTGGCCGCAGGGGCGGAGCTGGTCCTGGCGCCGGAGCTCGCCATCCCCGGGTACCTGGCCGAAGACCGGCTCTGGGAACAGGGGCTGCGCCACCGGATCGAGCGGGAGTCCCACCGGCTGGCCGCCCTCTCCGGCGCCGTGCCGCTGCTCTTCGGCACGGCGCGACCCGCGCCCTCGGGCCGCCTCTGGAACGAGCTCTGGTGGTGCGAGGGCGGCACCCTGCGCCACTGCGCGCACAAGCGCGTGCTGCCCAGCTACGACATCTTCGACGAGCACCGCTACTTCGAGCCGGACCTTTCGCCCCAGCCGCTGGTGGCCTTCGGCGGCCACCGGATCGGTCTGTCCATCTGCGAGGACCTCTGGGCGGATCCGCAGCTGGGCAATGTGCCGGTGGACTACGGCCTCGATCCCATCGCGGATCTGGTCGCCGCGGGCGCCACCCTGATCCTCAACGCCAGCGCGAGCCCCAGCGCCCTCGGGAGCTGGCTGCCGCCGGGGCGGTCGGCCCCCTGGGCCATCCCTTCGAAGGACGCCCAGCGCCAGCGCCTGCTGCCGGGGCTCGCCCGGAAGTACGCGGTTCCCATCGCCTACGCCAGCCGGGTGGGCGCCGAGAGCTGGCTGCTCTTCGATGGCGGATCGGGTCTCGCCCTCCCCGATGGGCGCTGGCAGGGCTGCGAGCCGTTTCACCAGGGCCTCTTCATGGTGGACACGGGGCGGTCCGGCGCGGCCTGGCGGCCCGTCGAGGAGGGAGCGTGGCTGCGGACAGCCCTGGTGCTGGGCATCCGCGAGAACCTGGCCAAGCAGGGGCTCGAGGCGGTGGTGATGGGGATGTCCGGCGGCATCGACAGCGCCGTGGCCGCGGCGCTCGCGGTGGAGGCCCTGGGTCCGGGCCGCGTGATGGGCGTGGCCCTGCCCACACGCTTCAGCAGCGGGGAGAGCTCAGCCCTGGCGGAGCAGCAGGCCCGGCAGCTCGGCCTGGGCTTCCTGCACATCAACGTGGACGCGCCGTTCGCGGGGTTCACCGCCGCGCTGGAGCAGGCGCTTCCCGGCCGCGCCTTCAGCCTCACGGACGAGAACCTGCAGAGCCGTTGCCGCGGCAGCCTGCTCATGGCGCTGACGTCGGAGCCCGAGGTCCACCGCCGCCTCGGCACCGGCCGGGTGGCCGTGCTGAACACGGGCAACAAGAGCGAAGCGGCCACCGGATACTTCACCCTCTACGGCGACGGCATCGGGGCCTTCGCGCCGCTGGGCGACTGCCTCAAGGCCCGGGTGTACGCCGTGGCGCGGGAACTCGGCGAGGCCGTGCCCCGCGGCGTGGTGGAGCGCCCCCCCACGGCAGAACTGCGTCCGGACCAGACGGACGAGGCCAGCCTGCTGCCCTACGCCCAGCTGGATGCCATCCTGGGCGCGGCGTTGGAGGCCCAGCGACCCGAGGAGGGCCTCGCCGAGGACCTGGCCCTGCTGCTGGAAGGCTCCGCCCTGGCCCAGGCCAGAGCCTCTCTGCCCCGCATCCTGGGGCTCCTGCGCCGGATGGAATTCAAGCGGCGCCAGCTCCCCTTCGCATTCAAGGTGAGCCCCAAAGCCTTCGGAGCGGGCAGGAGGATTCCCCTCACAGCATTGTGAGAAGCCGCGTCGCCGCGCTATCCTGGCCCTTCGTGCCGGTGTGGCGAAATGGCAGACGCGACGGACTCAAAATCCGTTTCCCCCTAAAGGAGTGTCGGTTCGAGTCCGACCACCGGTACCAAGCGAAGGGCCCCGCAGGGGCCCTTCCTCATGTCCAGTGGCCAGCCAGCCGCGGCGGGAACCGGAGTCCGACCACCGGTACCATCCATGGGTCCCGGCGGGGCCCTTTCCCAATTGCTGGCAGGGAATAGGTGGGAAATCACAATCTTCTTGATCTGGATGTCGTTGAAGACTACATTCACCTGGAAGTCCTCTGTGGAAAGATCCGCGTGGTGCACGCCTGCTCGCGCCGGCCTCTGTTCGGATCCCCAACCTGTCGCCGCGAAAAGGATCTGGCCCATGGATGTTGTTTGGAACACCCGCTACAACACGGGCATCCAGGTCATCGACGAGCAGCACCAGGAACTCTTCTCCACCGTGGATCGTCTCAGAAGTTCCGTCCAGTCCGGGGCTGACCGGACGGAGGTGGAGTCGCTCCTGGCCACGCTGGTCAGCCACTCCGAGCGCCACTTCGCCACGGAGGAATCCTTCATGGCGCGGTATGCCTACCCGGATCTGACCCAGCACGTGGCCGAGCATGCATCCATGCTCACGAGCCTCCACGAGCTGCTCAGCAAGTTCCAGGAGAGTCCCCACGCCCTGGCCCTGATGGTGCCGACCTTCATGGAGGGCTGGCTGAAGCACCACATCAGTGACGGGGATTTCGGGTTCGTGACTTTCCTGAAATCGCGGAATCTGGCCTGAGCGGTTCGGCATGACGGCCTGGTGAAGGTCGTTGGGAATTGCCGGAAACTTTTCGGGTAAAAAAGGCACTTGAGTCGCTCGAGCAGAATCGGAGATCCTTGGTCTTCCCCTGCCGCGGACGACCGGAATAAACCGGGACCCGTATTTCTAATTGACGGCCAATTCCCCTGGCCCCAGGAGCGATCATGAACCGACGTTGGGCAACCTTCACGCTGACGGCCCTGGCCTGCGCCACGGTCGCCTCGGCCCAGACCTCCTCCACGGCCGGCGCGGTGCGCGGCGTGGTCCGGAACAAGGCGGGTCAGGTGGTTCCTGGTGCGAGCCTTTCCCTGCGGAACCTGGAGACGGGCCTGGTCCGCACGGCCACCACCTCTGCCCAGGGCGAGTACCAGATCGGGCTGCTGCCGGTAGGCAACTACGAACTCACGGTGGTCGCCGCCGGCATGCGGACCTTGAAGGACACTCGAGTCCAGGTATCCCTGGGCCAGAACACCGTCGCCAACTTCAGCCTGGATCTGGCCGAGGCCTCCGCCATGGTGGAGATCGTGGCCTCCTCCCAGACCCTGGACACCACTCAGGTGAACAGCGTCACCGCCGTGGACAGCAAGCTGGTGGAATCGCTTCCCCTGGCGGGCGGCCGCGACTTCACGGCCCTGGTGCAGCTCACGCCCGGCTCCGTCTACGACTCCGACAACAACCGCGTGTCCATGGAGGGCGCCCGCGGCATCCAGAACAACCTCACCATCGACGGCGCCTCGTACCAGTCGAACTTCTTCGGCGAGCAGCGCGGCTCCACCCGCATCCCCTTCGCCTTCGGCGCCGACACCATCAAGGAACTCCAGATCATCACCAACGCCTTCGACGCCCAGTACGGCAACGCGGCGGGCGCGGTGATCAACGCCGTCTCCAAGACGGGCACCAACGAGATCAGCGGGTCTGCCCTCTACCAGGTCCGCCCCAAGTCCCTGGTCGCCAAGATCCGGCCCGTGCCCTACGATCCGCGCGGGACCACCAACACGGACAAGGCCCTGACGAAGAACTTCACCCAGACTCAGTTCAACGTGAACGTGGGCGGTCCCATCATCAAGGACAAGCTGTTCTTCTTCGTGGGCGTCGAGACCTACAAGTACAAAGAGGACATGACGCCGGACTTCGCCATCGGCACCTCCACCTCCACGAACCTCGCGGCCTTCAACGCCTTCATCGGCACCTTCGGCGGCCTGGTGATGGGGAACGACGGACGGACCCTGGCCCAGGAGGGCGGCCGCAGCTACACGAACGACCGCACCAACACCGTCTACTTCGGACGCCTGGACTGGACCATCAACGAGAATCACCGGGCCACCTTGCGCGTGAACGCCCAGGACTGGAAGTCCGAGAACGGCACGACCTCCTTCACCAGCACCTTCGCCCCCACCACGGGTCAGACGCAGCAAGGTTTGGAGAAGAACAGCGGCCTTTCCTGGGTGGCCGAGCTGAACAGCATCTTCGGTTCGAACCTGGTGAACGAGGCCCGCATCCAGCGCGCCATCGAGCGCCGCCCCCGCTACGCCAACACCACCGCCTCCCCGGAGTTCCAGGTGAACAGCGGCTTCACGGCGGGCCAGAACAACTTCCTCCCCAACGGACTGGACGAGTACAGCTGGCAGGTCATCGACAACCTCACCTGGAGCCAGGGCGACTGGACGGTGAAGGGCGGCGTGGACCTCCAGTTCTTCGACTTCAAGAACACCTTCTTCCGCTACCAGAACGGCTCCTTCCAGTTCGGGAACTACGCCACGGCCAGCCGCTGGGCCGCGGGCACGGTGGGCACCGGCGACACGCTGGTCTACCAGGGCGCCTTCAGCAACTACGGCGGGGCCATCTCCTACAAGTCCAAGCTCTTCGCCGGGTATGTCCAGGGCCAGTATCAGGGCCTCCTGGACCGCCGCCTGCTCCTCAGCCTCGGCCTCCGCGCCACCCGCGAGGACCAGCCTGACAACCCGCGCCCGAATCCGCAGTTCGCCGGGTTGGACCAGGCCAACGACACCACCTCGTACGATCCCCGGTTCGGCTTCACCTACGACGTGAAGGGCGACGGCAAGACCCTCATCCGCGGCGGCTACGGCTGGTTCTCGAGCCCGAACGCCAGCCTCACCGTGTCCAACACGATGAACAGCAATGGGAACACCACCTCCACCTACCGGATCTCCAACGGCACGTCCACCAATGCCCTGTTCAACTCCGGGCCCCTCTCCTACGCCAACCGCGTGTCCGGAACCACCCTCACCCGGCTCGACCCCACGCTGCTTGCCACGGTGGGCAACACCAACTCGAAGCAGGGCCAGGTCTGGGATCCCCGGAACGACCTGGCGGTGGCCAAGCGCGCCGCCCTGGGTGTGGAGCATGCCTACGACAGCGGCTACACCGTGGGCATCCAGGGCGTCTATGCGAAGTTCGAGAACCTCCAGTACTTCGTCAACATCAACCTGAACCAGACCGGGGCGCCCGCCGGCTCGTACTACAACGATGGCTACCCCCTCACCACCAACCAGTTCGGCGGCACCCGCCCCGGCAGGGCCGTGGTGGCGGGCCGGGTCCTGGATTTCACCGGCTTCGGGGACGTGTTCCTCAGCCGGAACGATGGAGAAGGCAAGTACCAGGCCCTGATCCTCACGCTGTCCAAGCGGGCCGAATCCGGGTGGGGCTTCACCTCCAACGTGACCTGGTCCAAGGCCCGGGACAACAACTCCAACGAGCGCACCACCGCCAGCGCCAGCTCGGATTCCAACGTCAACAACCCGGCGGATCCCCTGGCCACCTACGCCTACAGCGACAACGACCGTCGCTGGCGCGTGGTCTTCGCCGGCTATTTCCCCGTCTACTGGGGCATCCAGGGCGCCGTGAACTACAGCTACACCTCCGGGCGTCCTCACAGTTCCTTCAACACCGGGCGCACCATCGCGGGCGTCTCCTACTCCGGCGACCTGAACGGCGACGGCGCGACGAACGACTACAGCCCCAGCACCGAGCGCAACCAGTTCCGCCAGCCCTCGGCCCGCAGCCTGGACCTGCGCCTGAGCCGGGACTTCAAGATCGCCCGCCGTTTCGAGGTGCAGACCTTCATCGACATCTTCAACCTCCCGAACTGGGCCAACCAGCGCACCACGCTGACCACCGGAACCCAGGGCAACAGCACCGTCGGCTTCGTCCCCGTGAGCGATTTCGGCTTCATCAACCTGCCCGATCGCAGCACCCGCGAGGTCCAGCTCGGCGTCCGGGCCAAGTTCTGATCCGGTCGCTTTGATCCGGTTGCGTCACGAAGGAGGCCTCGCACCCGCGGGGCCTTCTTCATGATGCAGGATCCTCATTTCAGGGTGATGACCGTGGCGCCGGCGCCGCCCTGGTTCTGGGGGGCGTCCTCCACGCGTGCGATGCCCGGATGGCCGCGCAGGGCTTCGCGGACCGCCGCCTTCAGCCTGCCGGTGCCGTGGCCGTGGACGATGCGGATCATCCGCCGCCCGGAAGCCAGGGCCTCCTCCACGAAGCGGTAGATCTCGCTGTCCACGTCGTCGCTGGCCCGGCCGATGAGGTTGATCTCGGATTCGATGTCCAGGGCCTCGGCCCGCACCCGCACCTTGCCCGTGGGCTTCGGCGCGGCCTCCCGTGCTCCGATGGGCTCCAGCTCGCCCAGGCGGCACTCCAGGCGGCGGCCTTGGGGCGTCTCCAGCGTGGCCCGATCCCCCTTGATGGAGATGACCTTGCCTTCGACGCCCAGACCCCGGTGGCGGGCATAGCCGCCTTCCCGGACTTCCAGGGGGGTTGCAGGCTTGGCCTTCATGCCGCGAGGCGTCAGCTCGACTTCCGCCAGACGCGTGAGCTGCTTCACCCGCTCGTGGGCCTCGGTGCCCAGGCGATCCGCGTTCACCTGGGCCGACTTCTGGCGCTCCTTCAGTTCCTTCACGAGCCGCTTGCCCTCGTGGTCGAGGAAGTCCAGCACCCGCGCCACTTTCTCCTTCGATTCCTGTTGGAAGGCCTCCCGCTCGGCGCGCAGCCTCTCCTCCCGCTGGCGGAGGATCTCCCGGTCCTTCTCGGCCGCGGCCACCTGCTGGCGCAGGGTCTCGGCCTCCTCCAGCAGGCGCGTGCGCTCGGCCTCCAGCTCCCGCAGGAAGTCCCTCCAGTCCTGCTCCCGCTTTCCCAGCACCTTGTCGGCGTGGTCCAGCACCGCCTTGGGCAGGCCCAGCTTGGCGGCGATGGTGAGGGCGCGGCTCTGACCCGGCTGGCCCACCAGCAGGCGGTAGGTGGGGGCCAGGCGGTCCTCGTCGAACTGCACAGAGGCGTTCTGGAAGCGGGTGTGGCGCAGGGCCCACTGGCTGATCTCGCCGAGATGGGTCGAGCAGAGGATCCAGCAGCGGCGGCGCGACAGCGTCTGGAGCATGGCGATGCCCAGGGCCGCACCCTCCTTGGGATCCGTGCCCGTGCCCAGCTCGTCCAGCAGCACCAGGCCGCCGTCATGGACGTTTTCCAGGATCTTCTTCAGATGCAGGACATGGCTGCTGAAGGTCGAGAGGCTTCCCGTGATGGTCTGGTGGTCGCCAATGTCGGCATGGAGGCTGGGCAGGGCCGGGAAGCTGGAGCCTTCCTTCGCCGGCACGGCGCAGCCGCAGGCGGCCAGCACCGAGAGCAGGCCCACGGTCTTCAGGACGACTGTCTTGCCGCCGGTGTTGGAGCCCGAGATGACGAGGCCGGGCTTCTCCGCCTCCAGCACCAGGTTCAGGGGCACCACCGCGTGGGGCAGCGACTCCAGGCCCATGGCCTCGCGCACGGCGGGCAGCAGCATGGGGTGGCGGGCCTCCAGCAGGCAGAGCCGGCCCTGCTTGGGGTCGGTCTCCACGTCCGGCAGGCGGCCGTCGCAGAGAGCGGCCCAGCGCAGCAGGGCGAGCCCCTGGTCCGCCTGGGCCTGGAGGTCGCGCCAGCGGGCGAAGTCCTCCCGCCGGCCCCGCAGCTCCGCCAGCAGGTCGCGCAGGAAGGCCTGCACGGCCTGGGCGTAGTCGCGGTCGGCCTCCACGAAGGCGTTGTTGAGGGGCACGGCCTCCATGGGCTCGATGAAGACCGTGGCGCCGCTGCCGCTGCGGTCCAGCACCAGGCCGGGCACGAGGCCGCGCCGCTCCTGGCGCACGGGCAGGCAGAAGCGCCCGTTGCGCTCCACGATGGTGGCCTCGTTGAAGGCGTCCGGCGTGGCCCGCAGCAGCTTCTGGAGCTTGGCCTGCACGGCCTGGAACGCGTCCTGGCGCCCGCGGTGGAGGCTGGCCAGGGCGGGGATGCGCAGAGGGTCCAGGCGACCGTCGGCGTCGAAGCTCTTCGCCAGGCGCTCGGCAATGGGGCCGGGATCGGGCAGCAGGGCCGCCGTCACCTGGAGGCGGTCGATGCCCAGGTGGGTGCCCGCGGGTGCGGGACGGGCCTCGGGCCAGGGCAGGGCGGCCAGGCTCTGCAGCAGGCGGGCCATGGCCCGGAGGCCCTCCCGCAGCTGCCGCCAGTGCTCCGGCTGCAGCCAGCCCGCCGGGTTGAGCAGCTCGTCCAGGGCCTCGTCCATGGGGAACACGGGGAGCAGGTCCGGCGACTGCATCCAGAGATCCTGAAGCTCCATCTGATGGAGCCGCCGCAGCCCCGCCAGCCCGTCCCAGGGTTGCATGGCGCCCAGTGCCGTCCGGCCCGGCGCCGTGCGGGCGCCGGTCTGGATCAGGCGCACGGCATCGGGGAATTCGAGGGCGTGGAGTTCAGGGTTCATGGGGCGCAGTCTTCAATCCTCAGGTTTCAGTCTTCAGTAAAACAAAAGGCCCGCGTCCGCGGGCCTTTTGTTATCGCAGCGCGACTGCGCTGCGCCGTGTGATCAACCGATCATCCGGCGCTCCTGCGCGAGGCGCTTCAGGGTCTTCTTGCGGGCGGCGAGCATCTTGCGCTTGCGCTTGGTGCTGGGCTTCTCGTAGTGCTGGCGCTTCTTCAGCTCGCTGAGGATGCCGGACTTCTCGCACTTCCGCTTGAAGCGGCGAAGGGCGAACTCGAAGGTTTCGTCTTCTTTGACCTTGACCAAAGGCATGTGGATGCACCTCCTTTCCCGTGGATTTGGCCGCCATCTGCCAGGCAGGGACGGACCGAACGAAAAGTCTACTACACCAAAGGGCTTATGGCGAGGAGGAATCCCTCCCGCTACCCTGGATCCTCACTGCTTCTTCACGGAACCCCATGCCGCGCCCCCTTCTGCTCATCGTGGATGGCGAGTCCCTGCGGACTCCCGGCCTGGTCTCCGCGATGGAGGGCGACGGCTGGGAAGTCCGATGGATCCGCCACGACGGGACTGCGGCCTTCCTCGAGGGCGGCCAGGACCCGGACCTTCTGCTGCTGGACTCGGCGGCCCCCGGGGGCACGGATGGCGACCTGGTCCAGCATCTGCGCACCAGGAATCCACGGCTGCCGGTGCTGGTGCTGACTGAAGGCTCTGGAAGCGGCGACAAGGCCGAGGCCGGGGTGCAGGAATACCTGGAACGGACCCGGCCCGACGGCGAGATCGCCGCCATCCTCCGCCGCTACCGTCCGGAGGTCGCCAAGCTCACGACGAGCGACATCTTCGGTGACCTGCTGGCCGACTTGGAGGTGGGGCCGGGACCGGCTTCCCCGAAGGCGGAACCGAAGGCCCAGACAGCCCACCCTCCTCTCAGCGCCGCGGAGATCTTCGGCCGCGTCATCGAAGAGGTGGAGGCCCCGCCGGAACCGGTCCAGGGGAGGAACCTGGTGCGGGTGGTCCCGGCCATGGCCTCGGCGGCAGGCGCTTCCCGGCCCGCGGTTCCGGCCGACGGCCCGCTGGGGCCGTCGGAGTTCACGCTGAGCGGCATCTCTGGCGTCCATGATCCCTTCGCCTGGTCCGGCGGTCCGGCTGGCGCCCTTGAGGCTCCTCCGACGCAGGAAGCCGCCCCGGCGGTCACGGGAACGCCCGAGGTCCTGGAGGAGTACGGAAACTACTTCCTGCTGGAGAAGATCGCCATCGGCGGCATGGCGGAGCTGTTCAAGGCCCAGCAGCGGGGCGTGCAGGGCTTCCAGAAGATCGTGGCCATCAAGCGCATCCTGCCGCACTTCAGCGACAACGAGGACTTCGTCACGATGTTCATCGACGAGGCCAAGCTAGCGGCCCAGCTGACCCATCCGAACATCGCGCAGATCTTCGACCTGGGGAAGGCCGGGAACTCCTACTACATCGCCATGGAGTACGTGAACGGCCGAGACCTCCGGACGCTGCTCCGGAAGGTGCGGGAATGCGGCCACCCCTTCCCCGAACAGGTGGCGGCCTTCGTGGTGATGAAGGTGGCCGCGGCCCTGGACTACGCCCACCGGAAGCGGGGATTCGACGACAGGGAGCTAAAGCTGGTGCACCGGGACATCAGCCCGCAGAACGTGATCCTCTCCACCGACGGCGCGGTGAAGCTGGTGGATTTCGGCATCGCCAAGGCGGCCAGCAAGGCCAGCCACACCGTGGCCGGGGCGCTCAAGGGCAAGCTGCTCTACATGAGCCCGGAGCAGGCCACGGGCCAGGTTCTCGACAACCGCTCGGACCTCTATTCCCTCGGGCTGGTGCTCTTCGAGCTGCTCACCGGCGAGCGATGCTTCCAGGCGGATTCGGAGCTGGGCGTCCTCGAGAAGGTGCGGCTCGGCCGGGTGTCCGATCTGCACACGCTGAATCCGAACGTGTCGAAAGAGATGGTGGCCATCGTGAACCGGGCGCTCCAGAAGAGCGTCGATCACCGCTACCCGTCGGCCCGCTTCATGGAGCGCGACCTGCGCGACTACCTTCAGCAGCAGGGGCCGCCCATCACCGAGCACGATGTCGCGGAGTACATGCAGGCCCTGCTCAACGGCCCCCTCGAGCGCCTGGAAAGCCTCCTGGCGACGCGGTTCCCGCGCCCCGCCGGCGCCGCGAGCGGCATGCAGCAGGTCCTGGGCCTCAGGACGGAGACCGCCGTCCGGATGGCCCCGGCCCCTGGGGCTGGCGAGTCGTTCGAACCTGTCCTGGAGCCCCTGGAGGCCCTCGAGCCCATCGAAGAGATGCCCTCCCGGCCCCGCTGGATGCTGCCGGTGATCCTGGGGCTCGCGGTGATCCTGGTGATCCTGCTGGCCATCGCCCGCTGGTCCTGAGCCTCCGGTCCTGAGCCTCCGGTCCTGAGCCGGTGGCCCCGGACCCCGGACCCGGATAAGATCAGCTTTTCCGAACAGCCTTGAAGCCCCCGGGAGTACCCATGGATCTGAGCCAGGATCAGAAGGCCTTCTACGAGACCACCCGCGAGCGCTGCCGCTCCGAGGTGTCCCAGATCAACAACACCATCGCCTCCGAAGTGCAGCGCGTGAAGGATCTGCTCACCAGCCTGAGCAACCGCAAGACCGCCGTGCTCCAGATGTACGGTGCCGCCTGCGAAGTGCTGGGCGAAGAGAACGACCTCGCCGAAGAGTCCATCGATATTGAGTTTTAGCTATCAGCCATCAGCTGTCAGCTATCAGTTACAGATAGCTGATAGCTGATAGCTGATAGCTGACAGCTGATAGCTGACAGCTACCCATGAATCCGCATCAGGGGGGCGGCGCACTTCTGGCAGTTGCTCTGGTGCGGGGGGTTCTTCTTCCCGCAGTGGCTGCACACGAGGGTCTGGGCCCGCTTGCGGCGCCAGATGCGCAGGTAGAGGACGCCGAGCAGCACGATCAGCAGGCAGCCTTTCTGCCAGGACTGGAGCACGAAGCCCGTGGGGCTTTCGACCTTCTTCGGGCTCTCCGGATGCTCCTGGAGGCTGAGGGTGGTGGGCTGGTTCATGATTCGGCCCCTTCGTCCGGCAATTCCTCGATCATCTCCATGGCCCCTTCGCCGAAGAGGCCGTCCTCGGGGAGCGGGGGCTCCAGCGAGGCCAGGGCCTGGGCCTCCAGGCGGGCCTCCCCGAAGTCCTCCAGCTGCGGCAGGTCGTGCAGGCTCTTCAGACCGAAGTGCAGCAGAAAGGCCTGGGTGGTGGCGTACATCATGGGCCGGCCCACCACGGGCTTGCGACCCGCGGGCGTGATGAGCTGGCGCTCCATGAGGCTCTTCACCTGGTTGGCGCTGCTGGTGACGCCGCGGATGGCGTTCAGCTCGGTGATGGTGACGGGCTGGCGGTAGGCGATGATGGCCAGGGCCTCGATCTGCGCCGGCGTGAGCTTGCCGCTGCGGGTGGTCGTCACCAGCCGGGCGACCATCTCCTTGTAGAGCGGGCTGGTGGCCATGCGCCAGCCGCCGCCGACCTCCAGGAGGCGCAGGCCGCTGGAGCCGCATAGCCGTTCCTGCAGCTTCTCGATGCCCTGCTGGAGGGCGCCGTCGCCCAGGCCCGTCAGCTCGCGCAGCCGCGCCAGGTCGAGCACTTCTCCCGCGGCGGTGAACAGGGCCTCCAGGGCGCCCGGCAGGTCACCGCCCTCCTCCCAGAGGGGGTCCTGATGGAAGAGGTCGGATTCGCTCACCGATAGGCTCCCAGTCGCTGTCCCACCTTCACGGCCCCGTCCGTGCGGAGCGGTGCCCAATCCTTGGCTTTGGGACCGCCCACGAGCAGCACCACGGTGGAGCCGAACTCGAAGGTGCCCAGGTCCTCGCCTGGCGCGCAGGGCAGCAGGTTCACGGGGAATCCGCCATCCCTCGGCAGGGTCCGGCCCCCGAGCCAGCGGTCGTCGATGACCACGCCGCCCACGTGGGTGGCGCCCACCAGCACCGCGGCCACCTCCAGCCCCTCGCAGGTCCCGGCGCCCAGGGCCGTCCACACGGCCCGGCGGTTGCGTTCGTAGAGTCGCGGCACGCTGGCCGTGCTGGCGTCGTTCACGGGCCAGAGCTCGCCTTCCACGCGGCTGACGGTCGTGACCCGGCCCTCCAGCGGCACGTGGATGCGATGGTAGTCCTTGGGCGAAAGGTAGAGCGTGAGGTAGTGGCCGCCCTCGAAGCGCTCCGCGCCGCGCTCGTGCTTCAGGAGCTCCGCCACGCGGTAGGTGAGGCCCTTGGCCTGGATGGCCGTGCCGGAGGCGATGGGGCCGCCGGCGATGATTCGGGCGTCCACGGGGCTATTCAGGAATCCGGGAACGGCCGCATCCTGAGGCCGGAGGCCCGGCTTCAGGCGCCGCGTGAACAGGGCCTGGAGGCTGGGATAGCCCGCCAGGGGCCGCTCGGCCTCCGTCAGGTCGATGCCATAGTGGCCCGCGAAACGCCCCAGCAGGGGCTCGCGCCAGGAGGCTGGCAGGGTGCGCGTGGCCGCCCAGCCGACGACCTTCGATCCCAGCTTCTTGGGATAGAGGCCCAGGATCCGCAGGGACAAGGGCCCCGGCGTCCAGACGAGCGCGTAGACCGCCCAGACCAGGACGAGGACAAGCGCCAGGCGCGCCGGTGGGGGCCATGAAAGGTGCATGCCCCAAGGATACCCCGGCATCCCTTGGTCCTGGAGGGGCGGTGTCCCACAATCGTTCCATGGGTTCCGAGGCCGCCATGCCGATCGCGCTGTCCCTGCTGTGGGCGGCCTATGGCGCCCTCCACTCCCTGCTGGCGTCCACGGGCTTCAAGCGGGTCGTGGCGGCGCGATTCCCGCGTGGGATGCCCGGCTACCGATTGGCCTACAACCTGGTCGCCGCCCTGGCCCTCCTCCCGATCCTGTGGGTCCTGGCGCGCCATCCTGGGCCTTGGGTCTGGCGCTGGCACGGACCCCTGGCCTGGGTCATGAACGGCGCGGCCCTCCTGGCCGCGGGGCTGCTGCTGTCCGGTTCCGGCTACGATCTGGCGGAATTCCTCGGCCTCCGCCAGCTGCAGGAGGGGCGAACGGCAGGCGAGGACGCGGAGCCTTTTCGCATCTCCACCCTCCATCGCTTCGTGCGTCACCCCTGGTATAGCCTGTCGCTGGTGATCCTGTGGACGCGGGACATGAGCCTGTCGCTCCTGGTCTCGGCCCTGTGGATCACCGCCTACATCGTTCTCGGCGCCCGGCTGGAGGAGCGGAAGCTCCTTGCGCGGTTCGAGCCCGCCTACCGGGATTACCTGTCGCGGGTGCCCGGGCTCGTGCCCCGGCCCTGGAAGACCCTGAGCCGGGACGAGGCTCGCCGCCTGGGCGGGCCGTGATGGCCTGGCGGCGGACTCGCCCCTCGGAAGGGCGCCTCGTGCCCTGGAAGAACGGCGGGGGAACCACGCTGGAACTGGCGGTGGAGCCACCGGATGGCTCGCTGGCCACGGGTTTCCGCTGGCGCCTCAGCTCCGCGGAGGTGGCCTCTTCCGGACCCTTCTCCGCGTTCCCTGGCCTCGAGCGGTGGCTGTGGCTGCTGGACGGTCCCGGCTTCGACATCGACTTCGGCGCCCGGGGGCGGACGAACCTCCACGTTCCCCTGGTCCCGCTGCGCTTCCTGGGGGAGTGGCCTGCGGACGCCACCCTGCTCGATGGCCCGTCGGTGGATCTCAACCTGATGGTGGATCCGGAGGTGTACCGAGTCGCCGCGGAAACACTACGCCTGGAGACGTCCCAGACGCTGGTTCCCGGGGGAGCGACCACGCTGCTGTTCGTCGCCCAGGGCACGGTGGCGGTGCCCGCACTGGGGCTACACCTCGGCCGCAGGCACCTGCTCCGCCTGGAGGGGGAATCACAGGCCTTGCCCCTGGCCCCGGGCCTGGGCGGGGCCTCCGTCATTCGGATCGACCTCCACCTCATCTGACCGCCGCGTCCGTGGTAGGGTGGCACCCACCAAACCAACCCAATCTGTCGGAGGTGCCCATGACCAAGAGGATCTTGTCCTCGCTGATGGCGTTCGGACTCGCCCTGCAGGCGCAGACGCCCGTGAAAATCGGCGTCATCAACTGCGCCACGGGCACCCAGGCGCCCATCGGCGAATACATGAGCAACGGCTACAAGCTGGCCATGGAGGATCTCCAGAAGAAGGGCATCAAGGTCGAACTGGTGACGGAGGACGACACGGGCAAACCCCAGGTCTCCATGTCGGCCATGGAAAAGCTGGTGACCCGCGACCGCGTGGCCGCCGTGGTGGGGCCCTACAGCTCCGCCTGCGCCAACGCCGTGTCCAAGCTGGCCGAGAAGTACCGGGTGCCCCTCCTGGTGCCCGTGGCCTCGAAAGAAGACATCACCCGGCAGAACCAGAAGTACGTCTTCCGCCTCAGCGCCACCACCGAGGACTACGCCTCCATCCTCATCTCCATGGCCCAGAAGCTGGGCAAGCCCAAGAGCATGGCCATCCTGAACGAGAACACCGACTTCGGCACCTCCGGCGCGAAGTCCGCCAAGGCCTACGCCGCCCAGGTCGGCATCCAGGTGGTGATGGAGGAGGCCTATGCCGCAGGCTCCCCCGACTACCGCTCCACCCTCGCCAAGGTCAAAGCGGCCAAGCCCGATCTCGTCTTCATGGTGTCCTACGTGGCCGACGGCATCCTGCTCATGCGCCAGGCGCGCGAGGTGGGCCTCCAGCCCCAGGCCTTCCTGGGCGCGGGCGCGGGCTTCGCGTCCTCCGAGTTCGCGCGGGAGCAGGCCATCTCCCACGGCGTGTTCTCCAGCACCCAGTGGACGACGGACGTGAACTGGCCTGGCGCCAAGGACTTCGGGGCGCGGTACAAGGCCAAGTTCGGCAAGGCCGAGGTGCCCTACCATGCCGCCAATGCCTATGCCTCGATGATGGTCATGGCGGAGACCGCCGCCAAGGTGGGCGGCGACCGCGAGAAGCTACGCGCCGAGCTGCGAGGCGGCCACTGGGACGGCATCATGGGCGACGTCCGGTTCATCGACTACAGCGGCTACACGAACCAGAACAAGCATCAGATGCTGGTGGAGCAGATCCAGAACGGCAAGCACGAAACGGTGTGGCCCCCCCAGTACGCCACGAAGAAACCAATCTATCCATTCAAGTGGAAGTGACCGCCGCTTGAGGCGTCCCCAGAGCCTGTCGCACACCTCTTTCCACCGGTCCCAGGGAGTGTGTGACAGGCCCTGTGGCGCCTGTCATCTTGGGATGTATGCACATCGGACACGCGCTCACCGTCATGGCCGCCGCCTTCGCCGCCGGCGCCATCAATTCCATCGCGGGGGGCGGGACGCTGGTGTCCTTCCCCTCGCTGCTGGGCATCGGGCTCACGGGCCAGCAGGCCAATGTGACGAGCACGCTGGCCCTTTGGCCGGGATCTATCGGCGGTTTCTGGGGCCACCGCGAGGATCTGGTCGGCATCCGGGAATTCACCCTCCGGCTGATGCCGCCCTCCCTGCTGGGCGGCGCGCTGGGCGCCTGGCTCATGCTGGTCACGCCCCAGAAGGTCTTCGACAACCTCGTGCCCTGGCTGATCCTGGTGGCCACGATCCTGCTGGCGGCCAATGATCCCGTCAACAAGCTCCTGAAGAAGATGGGAAGCCACGACCGAACGCCAGGCTGGTGGGTGTTCGCCATGATCTTCCAGTTCATCGTGGGCATCTACGGCGGTTACTTCGGCGCGGGCATCGGCATCCTCATGCTGGCGGCGCTGAGCCTCCTGGGCCTCACGGACATCCACCAGATGAACGGGCTGAAGAACCTGCTGGCCCTGTGCATCAACGGCATCGCCATCTTCGCCTTCCTGGCCATGGAGTTCCTGCGGCACCCGGGCAACGTCCAGTGGACCCTGGTCGGCATCATGGCCGTGGCCGCGGGCCTGGGTGGTCTCTTCGGCTCCCACATGGCCCATCGTGTCGGCCGAAAGACCGTGCGGGTCGGCGTCGTGTCCATCGGCTTCATCCTCTCGGCCTGGTACTTCTACAAGCACTACATGGCCTGAGGAGGCGTCCGCAGGCCCGTGTGGGCGAGGATGAACTCGGCGACCGCGGACGGATCGTTCAGGTCCAGCACCGGGATCCTCAGCCCGGGCAGCGGGCGGTCGCTGGCCACGGCCACGATCCCCGGATCCCCGGGGCAGAGCAGGGGCTTGCCTTCGGATTCCCGGTGGATCTCCAGCTTGGGATGCGGGTGGGTCTTGAAGCCCTCGATGAGGAGCAGGTCCACGGGCGTCATGCGCTCGATCAGGGACTCGATGCTGGGCTCAGGCTCTTCCCTGGATTCGTGCATCAGCACCCAGCGCGAGGAGGTCACCACCAGCACCTCCGAGGCGCCGGCCTCTCGGTGCCGGAACGAGTCCTTGCCGGGCTTGTCCACGTCGAAGCGGTGGTGCGCGTGCTTCATGGTCGAGACCTTCAGCCCCGCCTTTCTGAGGAGAGGCAGCACCTCGACCACCAAGCTGGTCTTCCCGCTGCCGCTCCAGCCGACGATGCCCATGACCTTCACGGCGAGGCCCTCCGGTTCCATGATGGCGCGTTCGAGGTGGGGGATTCTGTGATTTCGGATCCCCGCTTTCCGCCAAACAAGTGCGCCCACCGTGGGGCGAGGTGGGACGATTCTGGGGGATTCCCTCCGGGGCCACCGCTGTGCGGCGTCCCCTCCGGCCGCACGAATCGCTGGCACGGCCGTGATCGCCTCCGGCTGTCCACTGGACAGCCTCCGGCGGGGCCTACCTGCCAGCGATTCTGTGACTTCGAATCCCCCACGCTCCGCCAAAAAACGTGCGCCCCGCTTCGCGGGGCGCTTTTGGCGGAGAGTGGGGGATTCGAACCCCCGAACGGCTTTTGACCGTTACACGATTTCCAATCGTGCTCCTTCAGCCACTCGGACAACTCTCCCGTGGCTCCGCTGATGGGCGGAAGCAGCAAGGTTATCATGGCCCCCGGCTTGAGCCAAGGGCCATGAATGGCCGGGCTACACGGTCTCGAGGACGGCGACGAGCAGCTTCCAGAAGTTGCCCACGGAAGGCACGCTCACGTGCTCGTCGGGGGTATGGACGTCCCACATGCTGGGACCGAAGGACACCATCTCCATCTCGGTGTACTTCTCGCCGATGAGGCCGCACTCCAGGCCGGCGTGGATGGCCATGATCTCCAGGGGCTTGCCGAAGACCTTCTGGTTGGTCTCGTTGACGATCTTCACCAGCGAGGCCTTGGGCTCGGGCTTCCAGCCCGGGTAGCCGCCGGTGACGTGGGACTCGAAGCCGCCCAGGGCGCAGGTGGCCGCGATGCGCTCGGAGAGGGCGGTTTTCGACGCGTTGATGGAGCTGCGGGTGAGGAGGTTCACTTCCACCTCGTTCTCGCGGGTCTCGATCACGCCCATGTTGGTGGAAGTCTGCACCAGCCCGGGAATGTCCGGGCTCATGGCCTCGACGCCGTGGGGCAGGGCCAGCAGCAGGCGGATCAGGGCCTCGGCGTCGGCGCTGGACATGGCCTGGGTGCCTTCCCCGGCTTCGAGGGCCAGGTGCAGGCCCGGGTCGAAGGCGCCGAGAGCCGCCCGCCAGTGGGCCTCGTGGGCTGCCAGAGCGGTCTTGAATGCCTGCTCCTGGGCGGGATCCAGGAAGATCTGGGCCGAGGCTTCGCGGGGAATGGCGTTGCGCTTGTTGCCGCCCTTGATGCCGGCCAGGGCGAAGCTGAAGTCCGCCTTCAGGGCGCCCAGGATCTGGGCGAGGATGCGGATGGCATTGCCGCGCCCGGCGTGGATGTCGATGCCCGAGTGGCCGCCTTTGAGGCCGAACACCTTCAGGCGGTAGGCGCGGGCGCCCGCCGGAGGCGCCGTGCGGGTGAGCTTGCGGGTGGCGATGGTGTCCTCGCCGCCGGCGCAGCCGATGGTAAGGTAGCCCTCCTCCTCGCTGTCGAGGTTGAGGAGGTACTTGGCCTTGAGGCGGCCGGGATGGAGGCCGTTGGCGCCGGTCAGGCCCGTCTCCTCGTCGATGGTGATGAGGACTTCCAGGGGGCCGTGGGCGATGTCCTTGCTGGCGAGGACGGCCAGGGCGGCGCTCACGCCGATGCCGTTGTCGGCGCCGAGGGTGGTGCCGGTGGCGCGGAGGAGGTCGCCGTCACGGCGGACCTTGATGGGATCCTTGAGGAAGTCGTGGCCCGTGCCCTCGTTCTGCTCGCAGACCATGTCCACATGGGCCTGGAGGCAGGTGGCGGGCCGGCCTTCCTTCCCGGGCGTGGCCTTCTTGCGGATGATGACGTTGCCGACCTCGTCGCGCTCCACCTCGCAGCCCAGGGCCTTGGCCTGGTCGGCCACCCAGGCCGCGGCCGCGGCTTCGTTCTTGGATCCGCGGGGGATCTCCGACAGCCCCAGGAAGTAGGACCAGATCGTCTTCGGTTCGAGGGATTCGAGCAACGCGTCCACAGAGCCTCCAAGGGGTGCCCACCCAGAGTACAGGTGGCCTCCACCGGTCCCCCGTGACGGCGGTCACTTCACGGGCGCCTCCCTGGGCCGGCTCCGGATCGGAAAGGCCAGGCCGGATTCCGCGCAACACAGGCTGTTTTGGCAGGCGTTTGCCGGGGATATTGGATAGCCTAAGGAATCCCTCCGAGCGAGCGCGCCATGACCGAATTCAATCCGTACGAGGCTCCGTCCGCGGTCGTCGCGGATCTTGTCGATCCGGAAACCCAGGAGCTCGCCGACCGCGGCACGCGTCTCGGCGCCAAGCTCCTGGACGGCCTCATCATGGGCGGCGGATTCGCCGTCATCGGGATCCTGGCCGCCATCTTCATTCCGGCCTTCCTGTCCCGGCGGACCGGCGGTGCGCCCCCCACCGCGTTCTTCATCGTGTTCGCCGTGCTGGGGGGAGGCCTGCTCCTGGCCCTGATGATCTGGAACCTCATCTGGCTCAGCCGCTACGGGCAGACCATCGCCAAGCGCATCCTCCGCATCCGGATCGTCCGGAGCGATGGCGAGCCTGTGGGCATGGGACGGCTGCTGGGGCTGCGGATCATCCTCATGTGGGTGCTCGAGTCGATTCCCTTGCTGGGACCCTTGTTCTCGCTGGTCAACGCCTGCTTCATCTTCCGGGATGACCGGCGCTGCATCCACGACCTCATCGCCGACACGATCGTGGTCAAGGTGGCCGACTAGCCTTGCCGCCCGTCGACACCGTCCGGACCATCGAGACACCCGAGGGCATCGAGCTGCACCTCCGTCCGGCGGGCCCTGTGGCCCGCTTCTGGGCCTTTTTCGTGGACCAGGCCGTGGTGTGGATGGGCCTGATGTTCGCCGGGATCGCCCTCGCCTTCCTGGGGCCACTGGGGCTGGGGCTCTGGTTCATCCTGGTCTTCCTGGCCCAGTGGCTCTACCCGGTCTTCTTCGAGGTCCTGGGGGGCGGCCGCACCCTCGGCAAGCGCTGGCTGAACCTGCGGGTCCTGCGGACGGATGGGCGTCCCATCGGCTGGGGACCCAGCCTCATCCGGAACCTGCTGCGGGTCGTGGACGGCCTGCCAGGGGCCTACACGGTCGGCCTGGTGAGCATCCTCCTCACACGGGACTTCCAGCGCATCGGCGACATCGTGGCCGGCACCCTCGTGGTGCACGAGGAGGCCGGCACCCAGGCGCCGGTCCTTCCGGCGGCCGAACCCCTGGCGCCCGCCCTGGCGCTCACCCTCGAGGAGCAGTCGGCGATCCTCGCGTTCGCCGAGCGGAGCGCGGGCCTGACAGCGTCCCGAAGCGAGGAGCTCGCGGACGTGCTGGGCCCCCTCACGGGCAGCCGGGGGGCGGGTGGCGTCAGGGCCGTGCTCGGCATGGCCCGCTACCTGTGGGGCGGCCGATGAGGCAGCAGCGCTTCGAGCAGGAGAACCGGCCTCTTTGGGAGGATCTGCAGGGCTGGCTGGACGAGCGGGCCACCTTGGGCGCGGAGGAGGTTCCCTCGGCCTACCGCCGGCTCTGCCACCACCTGTCCGTGGCGCGGGAGCGCCAGTACAGCCCGGCCCTCGTCGAGCGGCTGCAGCAGCTCGCCCTCCGCCTCCATCAGCGGATCTACGGCGAGCGCGGCGAGGGGGTTCCGGCGGCGCTCCGCTTCCTCTGGGGCGAACTGCCCCGGCAGGTGCGGGCGGAGTGGCGGCTGGTGGCCGTGTCAAGCCTGCTGTTCTTCGGCCCCTGGATCGCGGCCTTCCTGGTCGTGCGGGCCCAGCCCAACCTCGTGCACCTGATGCTGAGCCCCGGTGAGGCGGCCAAGTACGTGCAGATGTACGATCCGAAAACCCCCGTCGCCGGCGCCATGGGCGCCACCCGCGACGTCATGATGTTCGGCTTCTACATCCTCAACAACATCGGCATCGACTTCCAGACCTTCGCCTCGGGGCTGCTGGCCGGAATCGGCCCCCTCTTCTTCCTGCCCTTCAACGGCCTCCACGGGGGCACGGTGATGGCCCACCTCACCAACCAGGGCCTGACCGCCACCTTCTACGGCTTCATCAGCGGCCACAGCTCTTTCGAGCTGATGGGGGCCGTGCTCAGCGGGGCGGGGGGCCTGCGGATGGGCTTCGCCCTGATGCATCCGGGGCGGCGGTCCCGCCTCGCGGCCTTGCGGGAGGGCGCCCGGCAGGGCTCCCGCCTCCTCTTCGGCGCCATCGCGCTCACCTTCCTGGCCGCCTGCTTCGAGGGGTTCTGGTCCGCGAACACCCTCGTGCCCTGGAAGGTCAAGGTGGGCGTGGGGATCCTGTTCTGGATCCTCCTCGCCTCGTGGTTCGTGCTGGCCGGGCGGAGGCACGAATGAAGCCGGGCGCCATGGGCTTCATTCCCCGAACACGCGCCGCCATGGAGGCGGCGGATCTCGGCCTGAGCCTCCTCCAGGTCCACTGGCGGCCAGTGGCGAGGGTGTGGGGACTGCAGCTGGGCTTCCTCCTGGCGCTGCTCCTGCCCTTCCTGTACCAGACGCCCCTCTGGATCTTCGTGGCGCTCTGGTGGCTGAAACCCTGGCTGGACCGGGGCGTCCTGTTCGTCCTCAGCCGGGCGGTGTTCGGCCAGCCCGCCTCCGTGTGGGACTTCCTGGGGGCGTGGCGGAGCGTCCACCGGCGGGGGCTGGTGGCGGGCCTGCTCTGGCGGCGCCTCTCGCCCATGCGCAGCTACGTCCTGCCCGTCTCCCAACTGGAGGGGCTCCGGGGCGCCGGGTACCGCCGCCGGGCCCGGGTGCTCACCCGGAAGGGCGGCGGCACGGGCTTCCTCCTCACCTGCTCGGGCTGGGCCTTCACCCTCCTCACCGCGGTGGGGTTCATCGCCCTGCTCCAGGCCATGATGCCCGCGGGAAGCCGGGTGCAGGTGTGGGATGGGTTCAACAACCCGGGGCTGGGCTTCCAGTGGTTCCTGCTGGGCGTCGGACTGCTGGCGCTCACCCTGACGGAGCCCCTCTTCGTGGCGGGGGGCTTCGGCCTCTATCTCAACCGCCGGACCCACCTGGAGGGATGGGACCTGGAGCTGGCCTTCCGGCGTCTGGCCGCCCGCCTGGCCACTCCCCTGGCCCTGGCGCTGCTTCTGGCCTGGGCCTTGCCCCTGGCTGCCCAGGCGCCCATCCCGGAACCGGTCGCCCAGGCGCCGGCTCCCGAGGCGTCCGAAGCCGCGCCGCAGGCCACTCCGCAATCCGACCCGCCATCCGTGCCGCAACCCGCGCCCCGGCCGGCCGAAGGCCCGCTCCGACCCGACGATGAGGCGCACCGGCGGGCCCAGCGGATCCTCGAGCAGGATCCCGCCTTCAAGCACACGAAGGAGGTCCGCACCCTGAGCTACGAGCCCACCGGCCGCGAACCCCGGTGGCTCCGGAGCCTCCTCGACTACTTCTTCGCGAAAGAAGAGCCGGCCCAGCCCGCGAAGCCCCTGAACCTCGATTTCCTGAAGCGCATGTGGGACCTGCTGGCGCTCGCGGGCAAGGTGGTGCTGGTGGGGGGCCTGCTCGCCTTCGTCCTCTGGCTGGTGTACCGGTTTCGCCACAGGCTGGGCCTGCCCCTCGTCGAGGCGAAGGCCTGGGAGGCGCCCGAGGCCGTCGCCGGCCTGGACATCCGCCCCGAGAGCCTTCCGCCGGATGTGCCCGAAGCGGCCCGGAACCTGTTTCTCCGGGGTGAAGCCCGGGCGGCCCTGGCCCTTCTCTACCGGGGCGCCCTGGCCGAGCTCGTGCATCGCCGGGCCATGGAGATCCCCGCCAGCGCCACGGAAGGGGACTGCCTGAGGGCGGCCGAGGGCCACCTCGAGGAGGGCCCGGCAAGCGCGTTCCACCTGCTGACCGCCACCTGGCAGCGGTTGGCCTACAAGAACGAAGCCCCGACCCGCGATGCGTTCGAGGACCTCTGCGATGCCTGGCCCGCGGCCTTCGGGGGAAGGCCATGAAGGCGGCCGGCCGCATTCTGCTCGGGCTCCTGGCGCTCCTGGTGGCCGGCGGGCTCGTCATCGCCTGGATGAGCCGCCATTCCTTCCGGCGCGTCCCGAAGGAGATCGAGGTGGGGCTCCGTGGAGAGGCCCTGGAGAATCCCACCCTGCTGCTCCAGACGTGGCTGGAGGCCGGGGGCAGGCCGGTGGTCCGCAAGGGCGGGGAGCTCCTGGCGTCCGAGTTGCCGGAACGTGGCGTGCTCATCCTCCTTCAGCTCGGCCAGCCCATGACGCCCGCGGAAATCGAGGCCGTGCTGGCCTGGGTCCGGCGCGGCGGGCACCTGCTGACCGATGGCACGGCCGGGCCCTTCAACGACGCCCGCGGCCTGGCGGCCTTCCACAAGGCCATCGGGGTCACCCTCCGGGACGCGAGCCCCGACGGCCTCGATATCCTGGCGCCGGGCCAGCAGATCGGCACCGACACGTTCCACAAGGGCGAAGTGCCCTACCGGCTGCGGCGGACCGCCCGCTGGCGCCTGGTGCCTGATCACCCGGAGGCCTGGGACTACACCCTGGGCCATGAGGGCCAGTACGTGCTGCTCACGCGGGAGGAGGGCCAGGGGCGCCTCTCCCTCACCCCGGACCTGAACTTCGTCTACCGGCGCTCCCTGGCGGACCTCGACCACGCCGCCTACCTGCAGCGGCTCCTCGCGCTCCAGCCGGGCCAGGGGACGGTGGTGGTCTGGTCCCGTCCCGTCGAGCTCTCCCTCTTCACCTGGCTGTGGTCCCACGCCAAGGAGCCCATGCTGGCCCTGCTCCTCCTGGTGGGAGCCTGGGCCTGGCGGGGCTGGCCGCGCTTCGGGCCGCTGCTGCCGGAGCCCCTGCCCCGGCGCCGCTCTCTGCTGGAGCATCTGGCCGCCAGCGCGCGGCTGGTGTGGCGGGGCGGGGCGGGGGAGGTCCTGGTGGCGCGGACCCGGGAGGCCCTCGTGAAGCAGGCGCAGCGGCGGAATCCCGCCTTCGGCTCCCTGGACCTCGGGGCGAAGGCCGAGTGGCTGGCCCAGGCCACGGGCGCCAGTCCCGACGCCATCGGCGCCGCCCTCGATGACCGGCCCGGCGCCTCCACCCATCAGCTCGCCCAGGATCTGGTCACGCTCGAACGGCTCCGCCAGCGCCTCTGAACCGCCTTCCCCTTCCATCCCAGGATTCCCCATGACGACGCCCTCCGCCTCCCCCGATCCCGCCCGCATTTCCTGGGCCGCCGAACAGACCGAAGCCCTCCGGACCGAGATCCACCGTGCCCTGGTCGGCCAGGGACCCGTGGTGGATCAGGTGCTGGCTGCCTTCCTCGCCGGCGGGCACGTCCTGCTGGAAGGTGTTCCCGGCCTGGGCAAGACGCTCCTGGTGAGAGCCCTGGCCACGACCTTCCAGGGAGCCTTCGCGCGCATCCAGTTCACGCCGGACCTCATGCCGAGCGATGTGACCGGCCACGCCATGTGGGACATGAAGAGCGAGCAGTTCCACCTGCGGCGGGGACCAGTCTTCACGAACCTCCTCCTGGCGGACGAGGTGAACCGCGCCCCGGCCAAGACCCAGGCAGCCCTGCTGGAGGTCATGCAGGAGCAGCAGGTGAGCCTGGAGGGCCGCACGCTCCCCGTCGAGGCCCCCTTCATGGTGCTGGCGACACAGAATCCCATCGAGCAGGAGGGGACCTACCCGCTGCCCGAGGCCCAGCTGGACCGCTTCCTGCTCAAGGTCAGGATGGACTACCCGGAAGCCGTGGAAGAGGTCGCCCTGGTCCGCCAGGTCACCACCGGTGCGGTCGGCGACGCCCTCCGCGTGGATGGCGTGCGCCCGCTCATGGCGGCGGCCGAGGTGCTGGAGCTGCAGCGCCTGGCGGCCACGGTCCGCGTGGATGACGCGGTCCTGGACTACGCGGTCCGCATCGTCAGGGCCACCCGGCAATGGCCGGGCATCGCCCTCGGCGCCGGCCCCCGGGGCGCCATCGCCCTGGTGCGCACGGCCCGCGCCCAGGCCCTGCTCGAAGGCCGCGACTTCGCCACGCCGGACGACGTGAAGGCCATGGCGCTCCCTGCGCTCCGCCACCGCATCCAGCGCAGCCCCGAGACGGAGATCGAGGGGCTCGGCTCCGACGATCTCCTCCTGGCCCTCCTGGCCAAGGTTCCGGCCCCCCGCGCATGATCCCCACCCTCCGCCTGCTGCGCCTGCTGGGCGCCTGGACCCTGCTGGGGCTGGCCGCCTCGGTGTGGGCGCGGGTGATGCCCGCGTGGCGGGCCGCCGGCTGGATCCTGCTCGCCGCCCTGGCCATCGACCTCATCCTTTCCCTCTGGCCCAAGGGACTGACCGGCGAGCGGGAGGTGCCCGGGAGCCTCGCCCTGGGCGAGTGGCGGGAGGTGCGGCTGCGGCTGCGGAATCCTTCTCCCTTCAGGCTCCAGGTCGAATGGTTCGATCATCACCCGTCGGATTTCGAAAGCCGGGGATTGCCCTCGCACCATGCGCTTCCGGCGCGCGGGTTCCTCGACCAGGCCTACCAGGTCCGTCCCGCCGCCCGCGGCCGCCGGAATTTCGGCCCCATCCAGGTGCGCGTCACCACCGGCCTGGGCCTCTGGGCGCGGACGCTGAAGCTGCCGGCCGCCTTCCCCGTGAAGGTGTTCCCGAACTTTGCCGCCGTGGCCCGCTACGCGCTCCTGGCCACGGACCAGCGGCTGTCCATGCTCGGCATCCTGAAGCGCCCCCGGCGCGGCGAAGGGCTGGATTTCCACCAGCTGCGGGAGTACCGCCAGGGGGACACCATCCGGCAGGTGGACTGGAAGGCCAGCGCCCGCAGCCGGAAGCTCATCTGCCGCGAATACCAGGACGAGCGGGACCAGCAGGTGGTCTTCCTGCTGGACTGCGGGCGCCGCATGAGCCCGCTGGACCGCCTGGATGGCCGGGAGCTGGGGCACTTCGACCAGGCCCTCAATGCCCTGTTCCTGCTGGGCTACGTGGCCCTCAAGCAGGGAGACGCGGTAGGCGTGGCCACCTTCGCGGAGGACCGGCCGCGCACCGTGGCGCCCCACAAGAGCCTCGTCACCCTCGAGCGGCTCTTCCAGGAGCTCTTCGACGTGCAGCCCACCA
The DNA here is from genome assembly GCF_022808885.1 of Geothrix alkalitolerans. Lineage (NCBI taxonomy): Bacteria > Pseudomonadati > Acidobacteriota > Holophagae > Holophagales > Holophagaceae > Geothrix > Geothrix alkalitolerans. The sequence continues at coordinate 661,392 of NZ_JAKZLE010000001.1, forward strand.
CCCATGCCCCGGACTACCTCGCGGCGGCCGAGACCTTCCTGCGCCAGTTCCGGAAGCGGAGCCTCGTCATCCTGCTGACCAACCTCCGGGACGAGGAGGACGCCACCCTGCTGCCCGCCCTGGACCTCCTCCGCAGCCGCCACCTGGTGCTGCTCGCGAACCTCCGGGAAGGTGTCGTCGACGAGTTCCTCTCCCAGCCCGTGACCGGCTTCGAGGCCGCCCTCGACCATGCGGTGGCCCACGACTACATGGCCCGGCGCGGAACCCTATTCCAGCACGTCCTCCACGGCGGCACCCGCGTTCTGGACGTGACCCCCGCCAAGCTCCCCACCGCCCTCGTCAACCGCTACCTGGAACTGAAGGCGAGCGGCGCGTTCTGAGATCAGAGGAGCTTCGGCAGCGGTTCTGCGGGTTCGAATCCCTCTCTCTCCGCCGCCTGATCGTGCTCCGCCGAACGGCGAGATGAATCAAGCTCCGGGATTCCCTCCGGGGCCACGGCTGCGCCGTGTCCCCTCCGGCCGCACGAATCGCTGGCACGCCGCTTTACGGCCTCGACAGCCCCCCGGGCTGTCGAGGCCTACGGCTACCTGCCAGCGATTCAGTGACTTCGAATCGCTCTCTCCCCGCCACGAAGAAGCCGCCTTTCGGCGGCTTCAGTGGCGGAGAGAGAGGGATTCGAACCCCCGTTGAGGTCACCCCCAAACCTGATTTCGAGTCAGGCGCCTTCAACCGCTCGGCCATCTCTCCGGATCGCCCAGTTTAGCAAACTGGGGCTGAGATTCCAGTCTGGGGATGCCTGGAGCGGCTGCACGTGCGTGGCGTCGGGGTTTGTGATCCCGATGCGGAAGGGTCAGGCGAGATCGGGGTTGTACCCAGGGATCCTGTGGCCCGCGGTCGCTTCACGCACCTCCGTGAGCTGGGCCAGCGTGTAGGCGGCGAGGGCGAGCAGGAGGTCGCGGACGGCCACATCGAGGTAGGCGCCCATGGTGAGCAGGTTCAGGGCGATGCCCACGAGCCAGATGCCGGCGACGTAGGCGCCCAGGCGGGTCCAGCGGGTGAGGATGGCGAGGCCGACGGCCATCTCCACCAGCCCAATGGCGCGCATGAAGGCGGCCGGGGAGACGGGGATCACGCGCAGCGCCAGGGGATTCAGGTACAGCTCCCACTTGGCGAGGAGGTTGAAGTACTTGTCCAGTCCGGCCAGGAAGGGCGCGGCGCCGAGGCCGATGCGCAGGGCCCACCAGCTTGTGTTCAGCTTGTCGTTCATGGTTTGGTTCCTTTCTTCAAGAGGGGAGACTCACAGGCTCTTCAGGTATTCGACGAGGTCTGCCTTCTGGGCACTCGTCAATCCGAGGCCCTTCCGCGTGTCGTAGGTCTCGACGACGGCGTCGAGCGTGGGGGCGGTGCCGTTGTGGAAATAGGGCGCGTGCTGCCACAGCCCGGCCAGCGGCGCGGTCCGGTACATCTTGGTGGCGCTTCGCGAGGCGTAGCTGGGAATGCCCGCCGGCTCGGGCTCGCTGACCACCTCGCTGGGCGGGTGAAGCCGGAGGTTGGCGTCGGTCAGCGTCGGGCCCGCGTGGCAGGCGGCGCACTTCCCCAGGCCCTCGAAGACGGCCCTTCCCCGGACGGCGGCCGCCGCATCAAAGCTTCCAGCGGGTGGCCGCGGCGCGGCGAGGCTCAGCTGGTAGGCCTGGAGGGCCGGCAGCTTGGCGGACACCAGGTCCGTCGTCCCGTTCGTGACGTTCACGCCGGTGCGGGGTTCGGTGAAGCTGCCCTGGCCACCCATCTGGGTCACGGCCACGTAGCGGTTCCAGTAGGCGAGGTCGCTGCCGTCCCCGGTGGCGGTGACGCTGTGCACGCCCAGCAGCCCGTAGGCCGGCGGGATCACCTGGGGCCCGTTCTGGCCGTCCAGGTTGAAGCGGGGGTCGTACCTCCCCTTGCCCCAGGAGGCGTAGACGGCCTTGGCGCCTGCGGGCACCGCGGGGGAGAGGGCGATGATGGCGCCCGGGTTCAAGTCGCGGTTGGCCCAGCCGTCCAGGCGCCTGCCGATGCCCGGCGCGAAGGAATCGTCCACGGTGGAGTGGCACAGCGCGCAGGTGATGCCGACCCGTGTGAGGGTGTCCTTCCCGTTGACGCTCTCCACGGTGCCCTTCACCCCCACGACGGCGTTGAGCTTCAGCAGGGCCACGGTGGTGGCCGGGTCCGTCAGGCTGATGGCCCCGCTCTGGATCCCCTGCACCACCGCCGGGGGCAGCGCCTCGGCGTCCACCTTCAGACCCACGGACAGGGCGGTGGCCGGGTCCACGGCGGAGGCGATGACCTGGTGCATGCCCAGGGTGTCCGTCCAGAGGGCCTCATCCCCGAAGGTGTCGTTCCGGAAGATGTCCTTGCCCTGGGCGACCAGGGCCGGGTCCAGGGGCGGCTCACCCGGGACGGCCCCTGCGCGATGGCTGGCATAGCAGCCAGCGTCGGCGAGCAGGGCCGCGACCGGGAGGGCCAGGGCGTATCTCAGGGGCAGTTTCATGGCGGACTCCTTGCCCGGACGGGGCTCCAGTGGTTCACCACCTGAATCTAGGGATCAGATAAAAACAAACAAGAATGTTTAAATTGTTTAAACTCTCGCCAGCAGACGCGCCCGCGGAGTCAGCCATGAAGCACCTGCACGACAACCAGCGGAAGATCCTGGAGTTCCTGCTGGGCCACCACGAGGGGGCCTCGCTGGACGAGCTGGGGGCGCACCTCGGCCTCACGCGGACGGCAGTGCAGCAGCATGTACTCAGGCTGCTGGATCTCGGCTGCCTCACCTATGAGGACGCCAGGGGGGCCGTGGGCCGGCCCCGGCGGCGGTACCTGATCTCGGACGAGGGGATCGATGTCTTCCCCAAGAAGTACTCCTGGCTGGCGAACGCCATCCTGGCCCAGCTCGCCCAGGACCTGGGCCCGGGCGGGTCCCGGGCATTCATGAAGAACCTCGCCGCGGCCGTGGCGGCCTCGCTGGAGAGCCAGGTGAACCCCGCCGATCCCCCGGCCCAGCGGCTGAGGAAGGTCACGGCGCTCATGAACGAGCTGGGCTACCGGGCCGTCCTGAAACCGGGGGAGCGCGCCGGAGAGGCTGCCATCGAGGCGGTCAACTGCGTCTACCACTCCGTGGCCAAGGTGCATCCGGAGCTCTGCCAGTTCGACGTGAGCCTCATTGAGCAGGCCTCCGGGATGCGCGTCCACCTGGAGACCTGCATCGCCAAGGGGGGCGCTGTCTGCCGCTTCTGCGTGGCGAAGGCGCCCCGGCGCTGAGGATCGCGAGCGCCCTCGGTCCGCCGCCATCCGATAGAATCCAGCATCCGGGAGGCTGGCATGGGGGCTGGGGCGTGGATGCTGGGACTGGCTGTGGCGGCCTCGCTGTCCGCGCAGGAGGCGGACCTTTCGCTGACGGATGCGGCGGCGGATCGCTTCGCGGCATTGGCACTCAAGTGCGCGCGGCAGGAGTACCCGAACAAGCTGGATCACGTGATGAACGGGGCGGGGGAGGTGCAGTCGCCGAAGGCCCTGCATCCGGCCTTCTACGGGTGCTTCGACTGGCACTCGTCGGTTCACGGGCACTGGATGCTGGTCCGCCTGCTGCGCACCCACCCGGACATGGCGAAGGCGGCGGAGATCCGCGCAGTGCTGGACGAGAACCTGGCGCCGGAGCGCATCGCGGTCGAGGTGGCCTACCTGGACCAGCCCAACCGGCGGAGCTTCGAGCGCACCTACGGCTGGGCGTGGCTGCTCAAGCTGGCGGCGGAGCTGAAGACCTGGGACACCCCCGATGCCCGCCGCTGGTCCGCGGCCCTGCAGCCCCTGGCGGATCGGATCGCCGCCGCCTACCGGGACTTCCTGCCCAAGCAGACCTACCCCATCCGCACCGGCGTCCACCCCAACTCCGCCTTCGGCCTGGACCTGGCGCTGGATTACGCGAAGGCCGCGCCGGACCCGCGGCTGGAGGCGGCCATCCTCGAGCGGGCGCAGGCCTGGTTCGGCCGGGACCGCCGCGGCCCCCTGGCCTGGGAGCCGGGCGGGGAGGATTTCCTGTCGCCTTGTCTGGAGGAAGCGGCGCTGATGGCGCGCGTGCTGCCCCGAAGTCGCTTCGGCCCCTGGCTGGACGCGTTCCTGCCGGGTCTGCCCGGATCGCTGGCGCCTGCGGTGGTCTCAGACCGGACGGATCCCAAGATCGTCCACCTGGACGGCCTGAACCTGAGCCGGGCGCGGGCTCTGTACGACCTGGCCCGGACCTTCGGGCCCAGGGACCCCAGGAGGACCGCCCTGATCCGGACCGCCGACCGTCACGCCCGGGCCTCGCTGCCGCACCTGGCCTCTGGCAGCTACGAGGGGGAACACTGGCTGGCCACCTTCGCCGTGCGCATGCTGGAAGCGCGCTAGCTAACCCCGCCGCCGCCGGAAGAAGGCCTGGAGCTGCTCCCGGCACTCGGGCTCCAGCAGGCCGCCCTCGAAGGCGATGCGGTGGTTCAGGTTCGCGCCTTCCAGGGCGCCCAGCCAGCGGCTGACGCCCACCTTGGGATCGGAGGCGCCGAACACCACGCGCCCCACGCGGGCGTGGATCAGGGCCCCAAAGCACATGAGGCAGGGCTCCAGCGTCACGTAGAGCGTGGCGCCCGTGAGCCGGTAGTTCTTCGCCCAGGCGCCGGCGCTTCGCAGGGCCAGGATCTCCGCGTGGGCCGTGGGATCGTTCAGCTTCACGGGGTGGTTGTGGCCCCGGCCCAGCAGGGCGCCCTCGGACACCAGGATCGCCCCCACGGGCACCTCGTCCAGGCGGTCCGCCTTCTCGGCCTCCTCGAGGGCGAGCTTCATGAAGTGGATGTCGTCACCTGACCACATGCTTTCAGTGTGGCCGAACAGCGCGCTGTACATCGGGAACAAAGGAGCAGTATGGCCGAAAACCCCTTGAACAAAAAGGCTGATCCTCGCTTTCCCAGGTCGTTACACTCACTTTGGTCCTTCGGACCGATGTCATTCTCACGACCCCGCGGCGGCCCGGCCCCCGCGGGGTTTTTGCAGAGCCGCCGAGCGGGGGACGCACATGCGAGCGCACCTGATCCTGAAGGACGGGACCATCTTCCGGGGGCGGGCGCCGTTGGGCTTCGGCGGGGGCGGCGAGGCCGTGTTCACCACGGCCATGGCGGGCTACCAGGAGATCCTCACGGACCCGAGCTTCGCCGGGCAGATGGTGTGCATGACCTTCCCCGAGCAGGGCATCTACGGCATCCACGCTGATCTGAACGAGGGCACGCGGCCCTGGGCCACGGGCCTGCTCTGCCGGCGCCTGACCTTCTCGCCGGACCACACGCGCTCCGAGGGCGACCTGGCGGGCTGGCTCAAGCGCCACCACATCCCCGTGATGACGGACCTCGACACCCGTGCCCTCACTCAGCACCTGCGCGACCAGGGCTCCCAGCCCTCCCTCATCTGGACCGAGCTGGACGGCAGCCTCGAGGCGGGCGTGGCCAAGGCCAGGGCTCTGCCCGACATGACCGGCCAGGCCCTCTGCGCCGAGGTGAGCTGCCGGGAGCGCTACGAGCTGAACCCCGGCGGCGCCTTCCGCGTGGCGGTGCTGGATGGTGGCATCAAGCTCAGCATCCTGAGGCAGCTGGAGGCCGTGGGCCTGCACCTGGAGGTCTTCCCCTGGGACACCCCGGCCACGGAGCTGGCGGACAAGCGCTTCCACGGCCTCTTCCTCAGCAACGGCCCCGGTGACCCGGCGGCGCTGCCCGGCATGCAGAAGGAAGTGGAGGCCTGCATCGGGAAGCTGCCCATCTTCGGCATCTGCCTGGGCCACCAGCTGCTGGGCCAGGCCTTCGGCGGCCGCACCTTCAAGCTCAAGTTCGGCCACCGCGGGGCCAACCAGCCTGTGCACGACCTGACCACCGGCCGCATCGAGATCACGGCCCAGAACCACGGCTTCGCGGTGGATGAGGCCAGTCTGCCCAAGGAGATCGAGGTCACCCACAAGCACCTCAGCGACGGCACCGTCGAGGGCCTGCGCCACACGAAACTGCCGATCTTCAGCCTCCAGCACCATCCCGAGGCCTCACCGGGCCCCCACGATGCGCACCCGGCCTTCCAGCGTTTTGTCCACTTGATGGAAAGCAATCAAAGATGATTCACCGCAAAGGGCGCAGAGAAAGACAAGATCTCTTTGCTTTTCCTCTGCGATCTCTGCGTTCTCTGCGGTTAAACAAAGAGGATTGGCGATGCCGAAGCGAACGGATCTGAAAAGTGTGCTGGTGCTGGGCTCGGGGCCCATCCAGATCGGCCAGGCCTGCGAGTTCGACTATTCGGGGACGCAGGCGCTGAAGGCGCTGCGGGAGGAGGGCATCCGCACCATCCTGCTCAACTCCAATCCGGCCTCGATCATGACGGACCCTGGCCGGGCGGACGCCACCTACATCGAACCGCTCACGCTGAGTGTGTTGGAGAAGGTGATCGAGGCCGAGAAGCCCGACGCCATCCTGCCCACCGTGGGCGGCCAGACGGCCCTCAACTTGGCCATGGAGGCCTTCGAGAGCGGTCTGCTGGAGCGCACGGGCGTCAAGCTGATCGGCGCCCAGCCCGAGGCCATCAACCGCGGCGAGGACCGCCAGCTCTTCAAGGCCCTGATGGATGACCTGGGCCTGGAGACCTGCCGGGGCGGCTTCGCGCACAACATGGCCGAAGCCCGCGATCTCCTGAAGCTCACGGGCTTTCCCGCCATCATCCGCCCCAGCTTCACCCTGGGCGGCAGCGGCGGGGGCATCGCCTACAACGTGGACGAGTTCGAGACCATCGTGGCCCGGGGCCTGGACCTGAGCCCCACCAAGCAGGTGCTCATCGAGGAGAGCATCCTGGGCTGGAAGGAGTTCGAGCTGGAGGTGGTGCGCGACCTGGACGACAACGTCGAGGTGATCTGCTCCATCGAGAACTTGGACCCCATGGGCGTCCACACGGGCGACAGCATCACGGTGGCCCCGGCCCTCACGCTCACGGATCCGGAGTACCAGCGCATGCGCGACGCGGCACTGGCGGTCATCCGCGCCGTGGGCGTGGAAACGGGAGGATCGAACATCCAGTTCGCGCTCGATCCCGAGACCAGCCGCATCATCGTCATCGAGATGAACCCGCGCGTGAGCCGCAGCTCGGCGCTGGCGTCGAAGGCCACGGGCTTCCCCATCGCCTGGGTGGCCACCAAGCTGGCCCTCGGCTACCGGCTGTGGGAGCTGCCCAATGCCATCACCCGCATGACCAAGGCCGCCTTCGAGCCCGTGCTGGATTACGTGGTGGTGAAGATCCCGCGCTTCACCTTCGAGAAGTTCCCCCAGGCCGAGAAGGTGCTGGGCACCCAGATGAAGAGCGTGGGCGAGGTCATGAGCCTGGGCCGCAGCTTCCAGGAGGCCCTTCAGAAGGCCATCCGCTCTCTCGAGGAAGGCCACCGGGGCATGTCCGGGGCCTTGGAGGGCAAGCTGGACCTGGGCCGCCTCAAGGAGCACCTGCTCATCCCCGGGCCCCAGCGCATCTTCTGGGTCTACCACGCCCTGAAGGCGGGTCACAGCGTCGAGGAGCTGCACCGCCTCACGAAGATCACCCCCTGGTTCCTCCGCGAGATCGAGGAGATCGTGGTGCTGGAGGGCCGCCTGCGGAGCTTCCCCGTGGACCGGCTCCCGGTGGAGCTGCTGGAGAAGGCCAAGCGCGCCGGGTTCGCCGACGACCAGATCTCCGTGTTCTGCTCGGGGACGGAAGCCGAAGTCGCCGCGCGACGCGAGGCCCTGGGCCTGCGCCCCGCCTACAAGCGGGTGGACACCTGCTCGGGCGAGTTCAAGGCCGAGACGCCCTACCTCTACGGCACCTGGGAGGACCACAGCGAAGCGGAACCGACGGACCGCCCCAAGGCCATCGTGCTGGGCAGCGGCCCCAACCGCATCGGCCAGGGGGTGGAGTTCGACTGCTGCTGTGTGCAGGCCGTGGAGGCCATCCGTGCCAACGGGGTCGAGGCCATCCTCGTCAACTGCAACCCGGAGACCGTCAGCACGGACTTCGACACCAGCGACCGCCTCTACTTCGAACCCCTCACCTTCGAGCACGTGAAGGCCGTGGTCGATCGGGAGGCCGCGGGCGGCAAGCTCCTCGGTGTCTTCGCCCAGTTCGGCGGCCAGACGCCCCTGAAACTGGCCTCGCCCCTGGATGCCGCGGGCGTGAACCTGCTGGGCACACCCCTCAACACCATCCTGGATGCCGAGGACCGCGAGCGCTTCGGGCGCGCCCTCAAGCGCCTGGGCATCCCCGCGCCCGCCTGGGGCATGGCCACCAGCTTCGAGCAGGCCAAGGAGATCGCCCAGCGGCTCAACTACCCGGTGATGGTGCGTCCCAGCTTCGTGCTGGGCGGCCGGGCCATGGCTGTGGTCTTCGATGACAAGGGCCTGGAGAAGTACATGCGGGAGGCTGTGGCGGTGAGCAACGACCAGCCCGTGCTGCTGGACCGCTTCCTGGACGGGGCGCAGGAGCTGGATATCGACGTGGTGTGCGACGGCGAGGAGGTGGCCATCGCGGGCCTGCTGGCGCACATCGAGGAGGCCGGCATCCACTCGGGCGACAGCTACGCCGTGATCCCGGCCCTGGGGGTACCGGAAGACATCCTGGAGACCGTGAAGGGCTACGCGCGCAAGCTGGCCCTGGACCTGGGTGTGAAGGGCCTCATGAACCTGCAGTTCGCCGTGAAGGACGGCGTGGCCTACTGCCTGGAGGCCAATCCCCGGGCCAGCCGCACGGTGCCCTTCGTGAGCAAGGCCACGGGCGTGGACTGGGCCGGCGTCGCCGCCCGCATCGGCCTGGGCCAGAGCCTGAAGCAGCAGGGCATCACCGATGGCGTGCCCCGGGCCGTCTCAGTCAAGGGCGTGGTCTTCCCCTTCGCCAAGTTCCCGGGCGTGGATCCGGTGCTGGGCCCCGAGATGAAGAGCACCGGCGAGGTCATGGGCATCGGCGAGACCTTCGGCGAGGCCTATGCCAAGGCCCTGCTGGCGGCGGGCATCCCGCTGCCCCTGTCGGGCACGGTGTTCCTCACGGTCAACGACCGGGACAAGGCCCGCCTGCCCGAGCTGGCCCACAAGCTGGTGGCCCTGGGCTTCGGCCTCTGCGCCACGGAGGGCACGGCCCGCACGCTGGAGTCCGTGGGCCTCAAGGTGCGGAAGATCTTCAAGGTGAATGAGGGCCGGCCCAACGCCGTGGACCTCCTGAAGAACGGCGAGGTGCAGTGGGTGATCAACACGCCCCTGGGCCGCGACGCCTTCTTCGACGAGAGCGCCATCCGCCGCGAGGCCCTGCGCCTGAAGATTCCCTGCCTCACCAACCTCAGCGCCGCGCTGGCCGCCTGCGAAGCCGTCGAGACCCTCCGTGGCGAAATGAAGGTGCGGGCGATCCAGACGTTGGCATAAAGAGCGGAACCGCGAATGGCGCGAATGAGCGCGAATAAGGATTGGCTCGCCTTCCCATCTTTGCGTCCATTCGCATCATTCGGGGTTAGAGTCTTTTTTTCCAGGAGGTGCCCATGGCCGTCCAAGATCGCATCCAGTCGTTCCTGGCTTCCGGGCCCTTCGCGGTGGTGGGGGCCAGCACGGACCGCTCGAAGTACGGCAACAAGGTGCTGCGCTGCTACCAGCAGCACGGGCATGAGGTCTATCCCATCAACCCCAAGGCCCCTGAGGTGGAGGGGCTGAAGGCCTACCCCTCACTGGCGGCGCTGCCGGTGAAGGTGCCGGCCATCTCCGTCATCACGCCGCCCGCGGCCACGGAACAGGTGGTGCGCGAGGCCGCCGCAGCGGGGGTGAAGCACATCTGGATGCAGCCCGGCGCCGAGAGCGACGCGGCCGTCCGCGCGGCAGAATCCCTGGGCATGAGCGTCATCGCAGGCGGGCCGTGCCTGCTGGTGGTGATGGGGTACCACGAGGGCTGAATCTGCTGCGCACATTCGGCAGGGAATTCGCATTGCGAATTCAAGGAACATTCCTTCCCGACTGGATTCGTGCAGCGAATTCAGCCTACGCCAGCCCCAGGCTCCGCCTCACTTCCAGCCGGTCCTCCTCGTGGGCCTGGATCAGCTTGGGCACTTCGTTCCGCCACAGCTTCGATAAATCGGCGAAGGAGATGGTCGGCTTCGCTTCGGCGCCAGGGGTCGAGGGTTCGGTTGAGTCCTGCGAGTACGTCCCGCGGGTACCAGGTTCGGGGGTCATGGGTTTGGATCCTCAGTAGGGAAAGGTAAGCGGTCTGGAGCTGGTAGGCAACCACGGAATCGACAGGCTTGGGGCGGGCCCGCACGGCGGCGATGGCTTCGTGCCCCGTGGTCATGTGGTCCGGACCTTCATCTTCCACGCGCACGTGGTAGAGGCGCAGGGAGCGGCCCGCCCGGGGCGCGAACCCCAGGAAGGTGAAGGGGGCCCAGGCGTGGGCACGGGCCATGCGGTCCAGGGGCACATAGCGCCCTTCGCGCTCGGAGCGGGCCAGCATGGCCTTGAGGGCGCCGCCGGGGTCGCGGTCGGTGTAGGCGAGGTGGACCTCGTGGCTGCCCGCGCTCCGGATGCGGTCCAGGAGGAAGGCCACGCCATCGGGATCCGTGTGCGGCGCGTCGAACACGGCGCCGAAGGCGGAGCCAAGCGCCAGGGCGTTGGTGGTCTTCCCTGTGGCCTGGCCGCCCATGAAGATGATCACCGGCCCGCCCTGGGCCTGGGCCAGGGCCCGGTCCCGGAGGCGCTTGCCGAGCGCGTTTAGGTGCACGGCGGCCCGGCCGGCGGGATCTTCCAGGGCCTCGTAGCCCTGGGTGGGGTTCTGGCGGAGGGTGGGCAGCAGGGTGGCGAGCAGGTCGCCATTCACCAGCTGGCCCTTCAGGGTGCCGGGCCGGGCCGCGTAGTCGTCGAGGGCCGGGCCGGCGTGGCGGGCCAGGTCCGCAGCCTCGGCCTCCAGGGCTTCGCGCAGCTCCTTCCTCCGGCCTTCGTCCAGCTCCCAATAGGAGCGGCGCTCGTGCCAGGGGACCTGCTGCCAGGGCAGCGGGGCCGGGGAGGGAAGGGGGGACATGGCCCCAAGCCTACTGGATGACGGGGGATCCGACACCCTATCCTCGAAGCCATGCCCGCGCCCGCCTCCATCCTCCTGTTTCCCGGCCAGGGCACCGAGGCCGTGGGGATGTCCCAGGGATGGGAGGCCCACGAAGCCTGGATGGCGACCCTGGCGGCCGCAGAGGCCCGCACGGGCAGGCCTCTGCGGCAGGCCATGGCGAAGGGGCCCCTGGACCTGCTGCGGTCCCAGCGGTTGGCGCCCTGCGCCGTGCTGGCCCATTCCGTGGGCGTCTACCGGGCCTGGCGCGCGGCGGGCATGCCCCTTCCGGTCGCCGCCACGGGGCACAGCATGGGGTTCTACTCCGCCCTCGTGGCGGCGGGCGTGGTGCCGCTCGAAGCGGCCCTCGACCTCATCTCCGCGGTGGAGGATCTCAGCGAGGCCGCCTTCGGCCCGGGGGCCATGGGCATGGCCTTCCTCATCGGCGTGACGGAGCTGGAGGTGCGGCGCGCCCTGACGAACCAGCCGGAGCTGGTGCTATCGAACCGCAACGGCCAGGCCCAGTTCACGGTCTCGGGGCCCGTGCCCGCGCTGGAGGCGCTGGTGTCGGCGCTGGGCCCCTCCGCCCTGAAGGCGGGGCTGCTGCCTGTGCGCCATCCCCTGCACGGTCCCCACATGGCGGCCCTGCTGCCTGCCATCACCCGGAGGCTCGCGACGGTGGTGCCGGCGGAACCCGCGTTCCCCCTGATCTCCCACTTCGACGGGCGGATCCTGGACACGGGCGCGGCGGCCTGGGACGAGGGCATCGCCTCCGTGGGCCTGCCCGTGGACTGGCTGGCGGTGGTGGCCCGGCTGCAGGCGCTGGGCGCACCCCTCGCGGAATGCGGCCATGGCCGGCAGCTGGCGGGGCTGACCCGCTGGGCCGTCCGTGACCTGGCGGTGGCTTCGCTCCAGATGGCTCCGGAGCCGTAAAAAAACGTTTCAACAATCATCCGTGCATCTAGATGTTCAGGGCGGGGGTCTGCCATGATGGGCCATCTTTGGGTCTGGATGCGTCCCATGCCGGTGTCCCCTCTCATCCTTGGTGAAGCACTGGCGAATCGCTGCTCCCAGGTGCTCTATCGCTGCATGGAGGAGGTGGGCAGCACCAAGGGCGCCCTCTACCTCCGCGTGCCCGGGCAGGGCGCCTTCGAGGTGGTGAGCTTCTACGGATGGCCCCGGGGCACCCGCCCGCCCGTATCCATCCCAGAGGGCCACCCGCTCCTGGTGAGGACCCAGCGGGCGCGCCGGACCTACGTGGTGAACGACACGTCGGAATCGCCGGAGCTGTCCGCCTTCGGCCAGGGCGGGGAGTGGCCCCGCTACCTCATCACGCCGGTGTACCTCCAGGGCGACTGGGTGGGCCTCCTGATCCAGCGGGATCGCATCAAGGGCGGAACCTTCGAGGTGGAGCGGGACGAGCCACCCACCCTGGCCATCTGCGGGGACCTGGTGGGGGCCCTGAAGGAATTCCACTTCTTCGGCGGGGCCCGCACGGTCAACCCCGCGCCTCCCATCGGCCCGGGCGTGGTGCCGGAAGGCCTGCCCACCGCGGCCGATCTCCTGGAGGAACTCGCGCCCGCGCCGGAACCGCTCCTGGCGCCGGCCCGACCCACCGAGCACCCCCGCGCCCCGGGGCCGGGAGTCCACTCCGCCGGCCCCTCGAGCAGGGAGCGCCTCTACGGATTCCCCGGTGGCAGGGAAGGCTACGGCTCGCTTCCCTGGGAGCCGGACCGCTCCCTCAGCGGCTGGGTGGCCCCCGCCCCCGCCAATCCGGATCGCCAGAAGGGCATGGTGCGGCCCGAGCAGCGGGCCTTCTTCTGGGAGATCGCCGGCCTCATCAGCCAGATCCTCCCGGCCACCGCCGTGGCCCTCTGGATCGAGGACCCCGAGGAGATCCGGCCCATCCTGGCCTTCAGCACGCTGCCCCTGTCGCCGGACCTGCAGCAGCAGATCCTGGCCCACGCCACCTTCCACCTCCCCAAGGTGAGGGAACCGGACCTGCGCCTCATCACCCGGACCGAGATGCCGGAAGTGCCGCCGCTGACGGGGGCCTTCGCCACCTACATGCCCCTCCTGCTCAACGAGACGCCCCAGGGGCACGACCTTGTGATGGTGTTCCGCCTGGAGGACCAGTCCTTCTCCCTCGCCGAGATCGAGGCCATCCGGCAGCTGAGCCGGGTGCTGGCCCTCCACCTGCAGGAGGCGAGGCTCCACGAGCGCTACCACCAGGCCTTCCTGTCCGTGAGCCATCGCATCCTGCAGTCCAGCGAGATCCGAGTGCCCAACCTCCGGCCCCACAGCCTGGCCACCGCGCGCCTGGCGCGGGACCTGGCGCTCCTGCTCGACCTGCCCACGGAGGAAGTGGAAGCCGTGAGCATCGCCGCCATGCTCCATGATGTCGGCCTGCTGCTGCTGGACCCCCAGATGCTCGCCAAGCCGAAGCTGAGCGACGAGGAGATGAAGAAGGTCCGCAGCCATCCGGAGCTGGCGGCGGTCTTCCTCAAGGACCTGCGGTTCCCCTTCGACGTGGTCCGCATGATCCGCCATCACCACGAGCACTGGGATGGCCGGGGCTATCCGGACGGCCTGCGGGAGACCGCCATTCCCATGGGCAGCCGGATCATCGGCCTCATCGAGGCCTACGAGGTCATGACCAGCGGGAAGGGATACCGCCGGCCCCAGGGCTTCCGCCAGGCGCTGGCGGAGCTGCGGAACGAGGCGGGTTCCCAGTTCGATCCCGCAGTCGTGGAAGCTTTTACCGAGCTCATGGCACGTAAGGGGGAACGGGCCTGATATTTTAGGCCTGGAGCATTCATGCGGACCGCCTCCTCATTCCGTACCCAGCGCGGCTTCACCATGGCCCTCGCCCTGGCCATGGCCGTCGTGATGGGCGTGATGCTCATGAAAGCCGGTCCCCTGATCAGCGCGGAGGTCCAGCGGGAGAACGAGGCCGAGCTGATCTTCCGGGGCGAGGCCATCGCCGCGGCCCTGCGGGTCTATTTCGCGAAGAACAACCGCTACCCCACGGACTTGGACGAGGTGATGAAGGTCCGCCCCCGCATCCTCCGCCAGAAATACCGCGACCCCATGACCAGCAGCGGCGAGTGGGAGTACCTCACGCAGGTGCAGCCTGGGGCCTCCGGCGACACGCAGGGGCTGCCCATCGTGGGCGTGCGCAGCCGCTGCGAGAAGGACAGCATCCACGCCTACCAGGGCAAGACCCTGGTGCGGGACTGGATGTTCAGGGCCGACGAGAACCTGCTCGGAGGCAACGTCACCGAGAACGAGCGGACCCGGCGCAACCCGCGGGGAACCACGCCGACCGTCTCGAAGCCCTGAGGTCCCCGGCGTGGCGTTTCGGCTTCTCCTCCTTCTGCTGGTGTGCGCTGTCCCGTCCCGCGCCCAGGGTCTCCGGGCCTGGGTAAGGGGCCTGGAGGCCCGCGGGGTCGCGGTGTCCGCGGGGATCTGGGATGTGGACACGGGCAGGGCGCTGGAGCGCCATGATGACAACGTGGCTCTCGTACCCGCCAGCACCACCAAGGTGGTCACCACCTACGCCCTGCTGAAGACGCTGAAGCCTGACACCACCATCGAGACCGAGGTCTGGGGCGACCTGAGGGATGGCGTGGTGCAGGGAGACCTTGTGTTCAAGGGCGATGGCGACCCGCTCTTCACCAGCGAGCGGATCTGGATGCTGGCCCAGTCTCTGAAGAAAGAGGGCCTCCGGCGGGTCCTCGGGACGGTGCGCCTGGACCAGAGCGCCTTCGACGCCCAGCGCGAGCCCCAGGGCTGGGAGAACACCTCGGTCGATACCCTGCCCGTGGTGCGGGCCCTGTCCGTGGATTTCAACCGGGATGACCGGGGCCGCATCCTCGAGGATCCTGAACGCCAGGCCCGGGAGATCATCATCAGGATCCTGCGGGAGACCGGCATCATGGTGGAGGGCGGCGCCGCCGGGCCGGACGTGCCGCGGAAGCTGGCCACCTGGACTTCGCCGCCTCTGCGCGCCCTCGTGCAGGACATCAACAAGTGGTCCAACAACTTCATGATCGAGATGTTGACCCGCCGGTTCGGCGCGGGCTCCTGGCCCCGGGGCGTCCAACGCATCCAGGCCTTCTACCAGTCCGCCTTCAACCTGGGGCCGGAGGCGATCCGGATCACGGATGGCTCGGGCCTCAGCAAGGAGAACCGCCTCTCGGCCCGCACCCTCGCCATCATCCTGCGCGGGGCCTACCACGACTTCGAGGTGGGGCCGGAGTTCGTCTCGTCGCTGAAGATCATCGGCGGCGAGCCCTGGAAGCTGAAGATCAAGGACCCCAACCTCACGCGGCGGATCCGGGTGAAGACGGGCCACCTGGACCGCGTCACCAGCCTCTGCGGGTATCTGCAGACCTTCGACGGGAAGGTGCGCGTGTTCGCGATCCTGCTGAATGGACCCACCCGGGACGAGGACGTCTGGGAGCAGGTCTCCCGCTGGGCGAACTGAGAGCCTGGGATCCTTGCCGGCAGACCGGTCCGCGGGTGATGCTGGAAGGATGGATGGGACACAGGCGGGGACGCCGGATCCGAGAGGCCTGGCGGCCCTGATCCTCGGGGCTTCGCTCCTGGGGTTCGCGGCCATGCTCGTGCGCTGGGCCGCGCCCGCGGGACCGCTGGCGGTGGGCTTCTACCGCATGGCCATCGCCCTGCCGCCCGTGGCCTGGCTCGCCTGGCGGGCCCGAAACTCGGCGAGGCGCGACGCCGGGAAGTCCCGTCTCTGGGCCGGCGTGGCAGGCCTCTGCTTCGTGGGGGACCTCTGGATGTGGCACTCGTCGCTCCATCACACGAGCGCCGCCAACGCCACCTTGCTGGTGACCCTGGCGCCCATCTGGGTGGCGGTGGTCTCCGTGGTCTGGCTCGGGGCCAGGCTGCGGCGCCAGTTCTGGCTGGGCGTGGCGCTGGCCCTGGGCGGCGCCCTCATCCTGGGCCTCGCCAAGGGTGCCCGCTGGGGCACGGGCCTGGGCGAGCTGCTGGGGGCCCTCGCCTCCCTGGCCTACGGAGCCTTCACGCTGGCTCTGGGGCGTGCGCGCCAGGAGCTCAGCGCCCCGGAGGCCCTGTTCTGGGTGGTGCTCTGCTGCATGGTGGGGTTCGGGGTCCTGGGCCTCGCGCAGGGGGAGGCCTTTTCTGGCTACCCCGCCCGGGCCTGGTGGGCCCTGGCCGGCCTGGGCCTGGTCGTGCAGGTGGTGGCCTGGTGGCTCATCACCTGGGGCATCGGCCACGTGTCCACGAACCTGGGCGCCATGGGCCTCATGACCCAGCCCGTGGCCACGGTCATCCTGGGGTGGCTGCTGCTCGGGGAGTCCGTCCGGCCGTTGCAAGGCGTGGGCACGCTCCTGGTTCTGGCGGGCATCGCGGCCTGCGCCCTGGCGCCGCCCCTGCCGGAGAAGAAACCTACTCGGGCGTGAGGACGCCCCGTTCCTCGCGGTAGGCAAAGAGCTCGCCGAAGCGGCCCCACGCGGCCCCCTCCGCGATCGCAAGCCAGAGGCGCAGCGGGAGCGGGAGCACGCGACTGGATGTCGCGTGCGATCGGGGCGGTCGTCAGGTGGGGCCTGGCCGGATGCTATTCCGGTGTGAGGACGCCGCGCTCCTCGCGGTAGGCGAAGAGCTCACCGAAGCGGCCCCACGCGACGAGCGTCTCGAAGGTCTTCTCCGGGTCCTCCATGGGCAGGCGCGTGGCCAGCTCCTGGAGGAGGACCTCCTCGGACAGCTCGCCATCCTCGAGGTGCATCATCTCCTGCACCACGCGGAAGAGCCGCAGCTCGAGGAGCTGGGCCCGCCAGAGGTCCTTGCGGTCGTCCATGTTGGCGTTCACGAACCGCTTGCCCAGCGGCGTGAGGAGGACGGCGCGCTTGGGCGTGTCCACGAGATCCAGCATCTCGGCGGCCTTCACCGTGGTGAGCACCTTCTCGAAGGCGACGTGGGTGTGCGAGGCCACCTGAAAAAGATCGCTGGTGCCGCCCTGCGTCTCTAGGAACTCCAGCAGGCCCAGGATGTCGCCGCTCTGGGCCTGGGGGAGGGGTTCCACCTGGTCCTCCTGGACCGCGGCGCTGGGGATGGGAGCGGTGACCTGGACGTCGGGCAGCTCCGCGCTGGTGAAGATGTCGTGGAGGTGGTCCACCAGCTTCATGAACTCCGGCGAGCGGCTGTCCCGCGGCCGGGCCATGGGCACGTCCACGATGGTGCGGAGGGTGCCGGGGCTGCCGGAGAGGATGGCCACGCGGTCGGCCATCAGCAGGGCCTCGCGGATGGACTGGCTGACCATCACGATGGCGGAGGGGTTGCGCTCCTTGTCCGCCCAGATGTCCATGATCTCGGCGCGCAGCGCCTCTGCCGTGAGGGCGTCCACCTGGCTGAAGGGTTCGTCCATGACCAGGATCTCGGGGTCCACGGCCAGCGCCCGGGCCACGCCCACGCGCTGCTTGGTGCCGCGGGAGAGCTCGCGGGGGAAGGCCTCCTCGAAGCCTTCGAGGCCGACCTTGCGGATGGCCTGGTGGGCCCGCTCGCGCACCTCGCCCTCGGGCAGGTCGCGGGCGCGGAGCACCACCCGGACGTTCTCTTCCACGGTCATCCACGGATAGAGGGCGAAGCTCTGGAACACCATGGCCACGCCGGGGTTCAGGCCGTCGAGCTTCTCCCCGTGATGCCGGACTTCGCCCTGCGTGGGCGGCATCAGGCCCGCGAGGAGGCGCAGGAGGGTGGACTTGCCCGAGCCGTTGGGGCCGATGAGGCAGAGGATCTCGTCTGGGCGCACATCGAGGCGGATGTCCTCCAGGACGCGCTGGACCTTGCCGCGGTGGCCCTTGAAGCGCATCTGGACGCCGCGGAGTTCACAGATGGGGGAGGTGTAGGGAAGCTGCATGTCCACCTCAGCGGTTGAGCGCGTAGCGGGTCTCGGCCAGGCGGTAGAGCGGCACCCAGACGAGGCGGTTGAAGAGGACGACGATGGCCGCCATGAGCAGGGCGCTGGCGGCGAGGTGGGGCATGGAGCCGCGCTCGGTGGCCAGCACCACCTCCGCCCCCAGGCCGAAGGTGCGGAGCGTGTGCTGCTTGGCGGTGACGATCTCGGTGATGATGCTCGCGTTCCAGGCGCCGCCGGTGGCCGTCACCCAGCCCGTGACCAGGAAGGGGAAGACCGCCGGGAAATAGAGGGTCCAGCAGCGCTTCCACAGGGACATCCGGTAGGCCTTGGAGGCCTCCCTCAGATCCGCGGGGATGGCCTGGGCCCCCGCGATGATGTTGAAGAGCAGGTACCACTGGGTGGACAGCACCATCAGCAGCACGCAGCTCACGCCGAGGCCGATGCCCAGGGAGCTGAACACCAGGATGAGGGACGCGAAGATCAGGGAGGAGGGGAAGGAGGCCGCCACCTGGACCACGGACTGGAGGCGCCGCGACCAGACCGGGGACATGCCGATCCACAGCCCCACGGGCAGCGTCCAGAGGGTGGCCAGGAGCGTGGAAAGCAGCACCCGGGACAGAGAGGCGCCGCCGGCTTTCAGCAGCTGCACCCATTTCTCGGCGTCGACCTCCGCAAGCAGGCGCACCACGGAGACCCCGCCGAGGGCGATCAGGGCCAGCACCCCCAGCATGGCGGAGGCGCCCACCCAGGAGAGCAGGCGGCCCGGGCGCTCGATCTCCTGCTGGGCCTTGCGGATGAGGGCGGGCCGCGGGGTTCGCTGCTGCAGGCGCTGGTTGCGGCGCATCTCCAGCCACTTGAGCAGGCGCGAGCGGCGGAAGAGCCGCAGCAGCCAGTTGTCGCCCGGGTCCACCTCGGCGCCTTCGTCCACCTGGAAGCGCTGGGACCAGGCCACCACGGGGCGCCAGACCAGCTGATCCAGCAGCACCACCAACACCAGCATGGTCAGGAT
The DNA here is from genome assembly GCF_022808885.1 of Geothrix alkalitolerans. NCBI lineage: Bacteria > Pseudomonadati > Acidobacteriota > Holophagae > Holophagales > Holophagaceae > Geothrix > Geothrix alkalitolerans. Next base: position 680,408 of record NZ_JAKZLE010000001.1, read on the forward strand.
GGCCCAGATCTGGGCCCGGCCGTTGCCCTGCTCCACCGCGGTGTTCATGTACGAGCCCACGCCCGGCAGCTGGAAGTTCTTGTCGCCGGCCCTGAAGGCCTCGGCGGACATGAGGAAGAACCAGCTGTTGGCGACGCTCACCATGGAGTTCCACACCAGGCCCGGCGTGGCGAAGGGGATCTCCACCCAGCGGAGCTTCTGGAGCCAGGTGAAGCCGTACAGGCCCGAGGTCTCCTCCAGTTCCTTCGGAATAGTCTTCAGCGACTGATAGAAGCTGAAGGCCATGTTCCAGGCCTGGCAGGTGACGATGAGCAGCACGGCCGACAGCTCCAGCCCGATGTTGCTGCGGGGGAAGAGGGTGAGCATGAGCAGCAGCACCGGCGGGAGGAAGGCCAGGAGGGGCACGCTCTGCAGGATGTCGAGGATCGGGACGAGGATGCGCTCGGCCAGGGGATCCTTGGCCGCCCAGTAGGCCACCACCAGCGTGAAGGCGAGGGACACGAGGTACGCGGCCACGGCGCGGATCAGCGAGAGCAGGAGGTACTTGGGCAGGGCCCAGGCGCTGAGGTCGATCACCACTGTGGGGCGCTGGACGGAAGCCCACTCCTTCCCCACCAGCCAGAGCGCGGCCAAGGTGCCCGCGAGGGCCGCCAAGACGAGCAGGTCGATCCAGCGCCGGCGCCGGATGGGCGCCGTCAGAAGGTTCATCGCCTGGCCCCAGACGCTGTCAAGCAATCGGTGGATCATGGCCGGTCCGGAGACTCGGAAGGGGCGCGGACGAGCGCGCCGCCATCCCATTCAGGGTGCGGATTCGGGGGAGCCGGGGATGGCCGCCTCAGCGGGCGGCGCACCACGACGGAGGTTCGGAAAGGTCGGATTGTCGTCCCATCGAACCTCCTTTCCGGCGCCGGGGCCAGGGCCAGTCTGACCGCCCCGCATGGGGGGGGTCAACCCGGGAAGTGCTTCACCTGCAGCCTCAAAGGGGGCACCATGAACGGTCCAACGGGAGCGGAATCGTGCGGGAAGGCATTCGTGGCGACCGCTGAGGAGCGGGTGCTGGCCTTGGCCGTGGCCCGTGGCCTGCTCGAGCCCGCCGACGCTGCCTCTCGTGGGCTCGACGAGCTGGTCGCCGCCGGGCGCCTCGCCGAAGGGGACCGGCGGATGCTGGAGCAGGACCTGGCCGACCTGCAGGCGGTGGACGCGACCCACTGGTCCCTGGAGGTCACGGCCCAGGCGCCGGGGAGGCCGGACGGGGTGCCGCCAGAGGTGGCCCTCCTGGCGGATCCGTCGGATCCCGCCCTTGAATCCGTCCTCCCTCCGGCGGCCCATCGGCAGAGCGGCATCTTCCGGGCCCGGACCCTCGAGCGCTGGGGCCGGTTCGAATCCCTTGAGCTGCTCGGCGAAGGCGGCATGGGCCGCGTGTTCCGCGCCACGGACTCGCGTCTCCGCCGGGTGGTGGCCCTGAAGCTCCTGCGGCGGGACGATCCGGAGCTCATCCGGCGGTTCATCCACGAGGCCCAGCTCCAGGCCCGGGTCGATCATCCGAACGTCTGCCGGGTGCATGAGATCGGCGAATGGCGCGGCCAGCCCTACATCGTCATGCAGTTCATCTCCGGCGAAACCTTCCTCCAGGCCGCCCACACCCTGTCGCTGGAAGAGCTGCTCCGCCTGATGAAGGAGGTCTGCGAAGGGGTCCATGCGGCCCATCGCATGGGGCTCATCCACCGGGACCTGAACCCGGCCAACCTGATGGTGGAGCGGCTGGAGGACGGATCCACCCGGGCCAGCGTGCTCGACTTCGGGCTGGCCCGGGGCCTCGGGGACGGGCGGCTCACGGAGACCGGGCGGGTCATGGGCACCGTCAGCTACATGTCGCCCGAGCAGGCCCGTGGGCATACGGCCCTGCTGGACCGCCGGACGGACGTCTACTCTCTGGGCGCCACCCTCTACGAACTGCTGACCGGGAATCCGCCCTTCGAAGGAGAAGGGCTCGAGCGGATGTCGCGCATCGTGAGGGACGATCCCGTGCCGGTTCGGCGGCTGGTGCCTACGATCCCGGCCGACCTCGACACTGTGGTGCTCACCTGCCTCCAGAAGGATCCGCGCCGCCGGTACCCCACGGCCAGAGCCCTGGGAGACGACCTCCAGCGCATCCTGGACGGCGAGCCCATCCAGGCCCGCGCGGCGACGCCCATGGAGCAGCTCGGGCGCCGGATCAGGAAGCACAAGGCCCTTGTGGCGGCTTCGGCGGCGATCCTCCTCACCGCCGCCGTCTTCGGGGGATTCGCGCTGAGGGAGCGGCTGCGCGCCCAGGCCCAGGCCGCCTACGCCCAGCGCTTCGCCCAGGCCGCGGAACGGATCGAGGCCTTGGCCCGCTACCTGCGCATCCAGCCGGCGAGGGATCTGACCCGCGACCAGGCGGACCTCCGGGCCCGGGTCGAGGCGCTGTCCCAGGAGGTCCAGGCCGCGGGATCGCTGGCCGCGCCGCCGGGCGCCTACGCCTTGGGGCGGGCGCGCCTGGCCCTGGGCGATCCCGCCGGGGCCCGGACCCAGTTGGAACGGGCCTGGGCCCTGGGGTTCCGGACACCGGAGGCCGCCCATGCCGAAGGCCGGGCCCTGGCCGCGATCTACCAGATCGAGCTGGGCAAGGCCGCCGCCTTGCCGGATCCGGAGTTGCGGCGACGCCGACTCGATGAGCTGAAGGATTCCCTGCGGAATCCCGCGGCGGACTGGCTGAGACGCGGCGCCAGCGCCAGCCTCGAGCCCCAGGCCTTCCGGACGGGGCTGCTCATGCTGATGGAGGGCCAGCCCCAGGAAGCCATCCGGCTGGCGCGGGAGGCCCAGGCCCAGGCCCCCTGGTTCTACGAGGCCCTGCGCCTGGAGGCGGAGGCTTGGCTGGTCCAGGCCCGCTTCGCCCAGGAAGCCGCGGTGGCCAGGCCGGCCCTGGATGCCGCAGGCAGGGCCCTCGCGGAGGCGGAACTCCGGGCACCCTGCGACGTGGACCTTCTCGAGCTGGATCTGCGGCGCTGGCAGGAGGCAGTGGCGCAGGGCTGGCAGACCGGGGCGGATCCGGAGGCCCCGGTCCTGGCCCAGGTGGCCGTGGCCGACCGCTGGGCCCGGCTCGAGCCCACCGCCGCCGGACCATTGGCCTGGCGGGCTCGGGCCCGCGGGGAGATGGCGCGGTTCCTGACCTTCCAGGAAAAGGATCCCGGAGCCTGGCTGAGCCGGGCCAGGACGGATGCGGAAGAGTCCCTGCGGCGGGATCCCGGCGAAGTCGAGGCCTTCGCGGCCCAGGCCTCCGTGCTCCGCACCGAGGGTTACCGCCTGATGAGCCGGGGGGCGGATCCCTCGTCCCGGCTGGAGGAGGCCATGGCCGCCGCCGATCAGGGCCTCCGCCTGGATCCGGCGCACATCGTCCTCATGAACATCCGCAATTCCGCCCTGCTGGCCTGGATCGACCATGCCCGCCTGAGTGGAACGTACCAGCGCGCGGCTGTGCTGCCATACCTCCAGATGGCCCGGGTTGAGGCGGGGGCCCATCCTGAAGACGCGTATTACCAGGGGAACCTGGGCGGGGTGGCTCAAGCCATGGCGAAGGCCGAGTTGGCATCCGGCCAGGACCCTACCGCCGACGTGGAGGAGGCCGTTCGAGCCTATGAAGCTGGTCTGAGGCTCCAGCCACGTCACACAGGCCTTCATCGGGGCATTCTTATCGCATGGGCGGTCCAGGCCCGGGCCATGGCAAGGAAGGGGGGGGACCTCTCAGGCGTCGCCGAGCAGGCGCGAGCGGCGTTCCAGCGAGCACAGAGCGTCGAAGTGCCCCTTGAGACCTTGACGCCCTTTTTTCTCGACGTCCTCACTTCGGCTGCGACCCGGGCCTTGGCGCAGGGCCAGGAGGCCGGCGCCTATCTGGACGAGGCTGGGCGGCTGCCCGTCCAACAGGACAGCAGATCCGAAGACCCGGTGGAGCCAGGCGCGATCCGGCTGCGCTACATCGCCCTCATGCTGCGCTCAGGCCATCAACCCCAGCCGCCGGCCCTACGGGAGACAGGGAATGCCATTGCCAGCGCCCTGATGCGCCTCAAGCCCGTGGATTCCGGCTTTTGGATGGCCCTGGCTCAATTCCGGGAAGCTACAGGCGACTCTGCCGCCGCAGCCCAGGCACGAGCGCGAGGCAGGGCCCTGCAGGCCGGGAGCAGGCCCATCAACCGTTGATGGGGTTCATGGTGCTCTTGCAGAGGAACGCCGGGGCGGTGCCATCGGGCTTGGGCAGGGTCCAGAGCTGGTCCACCACGCCGGGGCTTATCAGGATGTCGGGCTGGTCGCCGATGAGGCTCGCGGCCTGGGGAAAGTGCTGGAGGAAATCCTCCCGGGTCATGCGCTTGCCTTCCGCCGGACCGCCTCTGTCGTAGAACTTGCGGAACACCTGCACGGCCCGGTCGCTCCACACGAGCGCATCGGAGGTATTGGGATCGATGGCGAGGGTCCGCGCCGTGCCGTCGGGCATGAGCACGTCCAGGGTGATGCCGGTGATTCTGGGCCGGGGTGCGATGGGCATGGGACCTCCTGTGGGATGAGCCGGAGGGTGGGCTCGGTCCGGCTCAGGGGCGGGGCACGGCTTGGAGCAGCTGAGCGATGACCTGGTCCGTGGTGGCGCCGTCGGCCTCGCTCTCGAAGGTGAGCAGCAGGCGGTGGCGCAGCACGTCCGGGGCCAGGTCCACCACGTCCTGGGGCAGCACGTGGTCGCGGCCCTGGAGGTAGGCCAGGGCGCGGGTGGAGGCTTGGAGCGAGAGCGAGGCCCGGGGGCTGGCGCCGCAGCGAAGCAGCTCCTTGCCCTTCCACACCTTGCCGTGGCCGGGACGCGTGGCCTGCACCAGCTTCACGATGTAGGTCCGGATGGCGTCGTCCAGCCGCACCTTCTGGGCCTCGCGGCCCGCGGCCAGAAGGCTGGCGGCGTCCACCACGGGGTTCACCTCGTCGCCGTTCAGGTGCGCGCGGCGCAGGACCTCCACTTCCTCCTCGGCCTTGGGGTAGTCCACCCGGAGCTTGAAGAGGAACCGGTCCATCTGGGCCTCGGGCAGGGGGAAGGTGCCCTCCTGCTCCAGGGGGTTCTGGGTGGCCAGCACGAGGAAGGGATCCGGCAGGCGGAAGCTCTCCTCGCCCAGCGTGACCTGCCGCTCCTCCATGGCCTCCAGCAGGGCGGCCTGCACCTTGGAGGGGGCCCGGTTGATCTCGTCGGCCAGCACCAGGTTGGCGAAGATGGGGCCGCGCTTGGGCGTGAAGGTGAGCTGCTTGGGATCGAACACCAGGGTGCCCACCACGTCGCTGGGCAGCAGATCCGGCGTGAACTGGATGCGGTGGAAGGTGGTGTGGCTGGCCGAGGCCAGGGTCTTGATGGTGCGGGTCTTCGCCAGGCCCGGCAGGCCCTCCAGCAGCACGTGGCCGCGGCAGAGCAGGGCCACCACCAGCCGGTTCAGCAGCTGGGGCTGGCCCACGATCACTTTGCGGCATTCGGCGAGCAGGGGTTCGAGGGCGGCGGAGGCGTTGGACATGATGCGACCATTCTGACCGCCCCGCTCCAGGCCTGGGAACCCGCAATCGGTGGATCCGGCGGATGAGCCGGGTCGGGCGTACCATGGGGGACGTCCGCCCGGGGGAGCGATGCTCCGACCCGCCATGACACCCGCGCCTGGGGACCACGTCGTGCGCTACGTGGGCGATCGTTTGCGCCTGGACCTGGCCCATCCCGCGCTGGGGCACGCCGGCTGGCGGGCCTTCCTCCGCACGAACCTCACCCGGGGCGATCGAGCCCAGGAGGAGATCCTGGCCCGGGCCGGCACCCTCCCCGGCGAGGCCCTCACCTTCGCCGGGGCCGCCTGGCGGGATCTGCCCCTCCAGACCGAAGAGGGCGGCTGGTCCCTGGATCTGGTCCTCACGGAGCCTGGGCCCTTCCGCGCCAAGGCCTACGCGGTGGATCCCGCCGGCTACCAGCACTGGCCGGCGGGGGACGACCTGGGCGTGAGCGTCCTGCCGGACCGGCTGCGCACGGCCAACCTCGTCTACTGCGCCTTCCCCCGCATGTTCGGCCCCGCCCGTGCCTTCCGGGAGACGCGGGATTCAGCCCGGGAGGCTGCCTGGGCCGAGCTCGACGGGCAGGGGATGACGGTGATTCCGCCCTCGGGCACCCTGCGAGACCTCACGGCCTGCCTGCCCCACATCTTCGACACGCTGGGCTGCCGCATCCTGCACCTGCTGCCGGTGGGGCCGGTGCCCACCACCTTCGCCCGCATGGGGCGCTTCGGCAGCCCCTACGCCCAGCTGGACCTCACCGCCATCGACCCCGCCCTGGCGGTCTTCGACCGGCGCACCACGGCCGTGGACCAATTTCGGGAACTGGCGGACGGCGTGCATCTCCGGGGCGGAAGCCTCTTCCTGGACATCGTGGTGAACCACACGGGATGGAGCTCCCGGCTGATGGAAACCCACCCGGAGTGGTTCCGCCGGGAACCGGACGGGAGCTTCCACAGCCCTGGCGCCTGGGGTGTCACCTGGGGCGACCTCGCGGAGCTGGAGGGCGGCCCGCCCGCCTTCTGGGAGACCGTCGCCGAGTCCCTGCTCACCTGGTGCCGCCGCGGGGTGGACGGTTTCCGGTGCGATGCCGGGTACCTGGTGCCCATGCCCGTCTGGCAGTACCTCGGCGCCCGGGTGCGGCGGGAATTCCCCGACTGCGCGTTCCTTCTCGAGGGCCTGGGCGGAAGCTGGGAGGCCACCGAGCGCCTCCTGGGCGAGGGTGGCCTGCAGTGGGCCTACTCGGAGCTGTTCCAGAACCACGAGCCCCGCGCCGTGGCGGCCTACCTGGACCATTGCCTCCGCCATGCGCCGCGGCTGGGCCCCCTGGTGCACTTCAGCGAGACCCACGACAACGACCGCCTGGCCGCGCGGGGAGCCGCCTGGTCCCTGATGCGCACCCGGCTCTGCGGTCTGGCGAGCCACTGTGGAGCCTACGGCTTCACCACCGGGGTGGAGTGGCTGGCAGCGGAAAAGCTGGACGTTCACGAGGCCCGGGGCCTGGCTTGGGGCGCCGAGCCGAACCTCGTGCCGGAGCTGGCGGCCCTCCACCGCCTGCTGGCGGAGCATCCCTGCTTCTTCGACGGCGCGGCGGTGGCGCGCCTGAGCCCGGAGGATTCTCCGGTGCTGGCGCTGGCCCGCCGCTCCGCCGAGGGGCTGGACCGCTGCCTGGTACTTGTGAACCTGGACGTGCGCGAGCCCCGGGAGCTGATTCTGGCGGAGACGGCCTGGACCAGCCTGGGGGCGCCTGCCCTGGACCTGCTGGGCACGCCGCCGGAGATCCGGCGTTCCGAGGGCCGCGTGGGGTTCCTCCTCCACCCCGGCGCGGCCCACTGTCTGGCGGACCGGCCTGCCCCTGCGGGACTCTCCGGCGAGGCCTACCGCGCCCGCCGAGCCCAGGCCGCCTGGGGCTTCCAGCGGCTGGCCGAGGCCATCCCCGCGGAGGCCATCGGGCCCTGCGACTGGCGCCTGCTGGCGGCGCGGGTGGACCGGGATCCCGCGGCCTTCCTGGCGGCCCTGCCGCGCCTGGACCCCGCGCGGGCCTCCGCGGACCTGCTCGGCGCCCTGGATGCGGCGGCGAGCGGGGACCGCTACCCCGCCGTGGCCCTCTGGGGACCCGAAGATGCCGCCCGGGTCTTGCCCGTGCCGCCGGGGCACCGGGTTCTCATCGAGGATGACCTGCCGTTTTCCGCGACGCTCCGTGCGGTCGGGGCCTTGGACCTGAACCTGCGCTCGATCCCGGCCGGGGGCCGGCACTTCGCCGCGCTGGCCCCGCGGCCGGGCGATGCGGCCGGCCTGGCGGACCTCCACCTGGACCGCTTCGGCGAGGAAGGGCCCCCGATCCGGGGACAGCTCCAGTTCTGCCCTGCGCTCCCGCGCTTCTCCAGCCACGGCGAATCGGGGCTGGCCCTGCTCACCAACGGCCTCGGCGGCATGGCCCGGCTGCACGCGGACCTGGGGGCCATCGCCTCGAAGTACGACTGCCTGCTGGGCGCCAACCTGCATCCGGACCTGCCCTGCGACCGCCATGTGCTGGTGAAGCGGCTCCGGGCCTGGGTCATCGCCGACGGGTTCCTCTCGGCCCTCGGGGCGGACAACCTCGAGGGCTTCGAGCCCGGCCCGCCGGCCCGCTGGCGCTTCCGGGTCCACGCCGGGGACGGGCGCACCGTGCCCGTCCACCTCGACGCGGAGATGCCGGAGGGCCGGAACGCGGTGGTGCTGAGGTTCCGCCGCGGAGCGGGGAAGGAGGTCTCCGGAGAAATCCGCGTGGACCTCACGGTGCGGCTGGACCTGGAGGACCGCAGCTTCCACGAGGAGACCACCTGGAGCCCGGAACTGGACCGCCGCTTCGCCGCAGCCACTTCCCCGCTGAGCGGCCATCCGGGCTTCCAGGTCCGCCTGGCGGCGGACCGCGAGCTGCGCGCCGGGAGCGAAGGGGGGAGATACCACCCCGAGCCCGAGTGGTGCCGGGGCATCCCGCATCCCGTGGAGGCCGGCCGGGGGATGCGGGCGCAGGGGGATGCCTGGAGTCCCGGCTGGTTCGAGCTGCCCCTTCCTCCTGGCGGCAGCCTGTCAATCACCGTGGACGCGGATCCGCAGGCGCGGTTCGCGAGAACCTCCCTGGAACCGCGCCCCTCTGGAAGGCCCGAGTCGGACAGCTTCGGCCGGCAGCTGGAGACTGCCTGCGCGGCCTTCCTGGCGCGCCGTGGGACCGGGACCACGGTCATCGCGGGCTATCCCTGGTTCCTCGACTGGGGCCGCGACACCCTCATCGCCGTGCGCGGCCTGCTGGCCGGGGGCTGGACCCGCGAGACCCTGGAGATTCTCCGGACCTTCGGCGCCCTGGAGCGGCACGGCACCCTGCCCAACCGCCTGGCGGCCTCGGAGGACGGGGACCGCGACACCTCCGATGCGCCGCTCTGGTTCGCCCTCGCCCTCGAGGAGGCCGCCGCCGTCCTGGGTCCCGAGGTCTATGCAACCGACGCTGGGGGGCGGCCCCTGGGGGCGGTGCTGCGCAGCCTGGCGGCGGGCTACCTGGCGGGCACGCCCAATGGCATCCGAGTGGATCCAGGCTCCGCCCTGGTCTGGAGCCCCGCCCACTTCACCTGGATGGACACGGCCCATCCCGCCGGCACGCCGCGCGAAGGGTACCCGGTGGAGCTGCAGGCCCTCTGGATCCGCCTGCTGCGCCAGCTGGCGCGGCTCGACGGCGAGGCCTCCGGGCGCTGGGACACCCTGGCCCTCCAGGCCGAGGCCTCGCTGGACCGCTTCTGGCTGCCCGCCTCCGGCTGGTTCGCGGACCTGCTGGCCGCGCCGGCGGGGTTGCCCGCGGCCCAGGGTGTCCCCCAGGACCACCTGCGCCCGAACCAGCTCTTCCTCGTGAGCCTGGGGCTCCTGCGGGGGGCCCGCGCCCGCCGGGTTGTGGAAGCGGCCCAGCGCCACCTGCTGGTGCCCGGCGCCCTGCGAAGCCTGGCCCCCCTTCCCGTGGCCGCGGCGCTGGAGATCCGCGATGCCGCGGGCCACCTGCTGAACGACCCGCGGCGCCCGTACTGGGGCCGCTACGAAGGTGACGACGACACCCGGCGCAAGCCCGCCTACCACAACGGCACGGCCTGGGTGTGGCTGCTGCCCACCTTCTGTGAGGCCCTCGCCGCCGCCTGGGACCAGGCGCCCGAGGCCGTGGCGGCGGCCCGGGCCCTCCTGGGGAGCCTGGGGACGCCGCTCGCGGAGGGCTGTGTGGGGCATCTGCCCGAGCTCGTGGATGGCGACGCCCCTCACGCCCAGCGGGGCTGCGACGCCCAGGCCTGGAGCGCCACGGAGGCGCTGCGGGTGTGGATCCAACTGTCCGGAGGTATCTGGAGCGGAGGACGCTGATGCCCCGGATCCCGTTCCCGTCGCGGCTGGGGCCGATGGACCACCACCTGCTCGCCGAGGGCACGCACCGCCGGGCCTACGAGAAGCTGGGGGCCCATCCGATGGTCGCGGGCGGCGTGGCTGGGACGGCCTTCGCGGTGTGGGCGCCCAACGCCCGCCGGGTGAGCGTGGTGGGGCCCTTCAACGCCTGGGACGGGCGCCGGCATCCCTTGCGGCCCAGCGACGCCGGCGTGTGGGAGGGCTTCGTTCCGGATGTGGGGCCGGGCGAGCTCTACAAGTTCGAGCTGCACGGGCCGCGGGGCGAGCTGCTCCCCCTGAAGGCGGACCCGTACGCGTTCCGTTGCGAGGTTCCGCCCGGCACCGCCTCCGTGGTGCACGGCCTGGGCGACTACGCCTGGGGCGACGCCGAGTGGATGGCGGTCCGGGGCCGCGTCCCCATCCACCGGGCGCCGTTCAGCGCCTACGAGGTGCACCTGGGCTCCTGGCGCCGCCGTCCGGACGGCGGCTACCTGAGCTACCGCGAGATCGCGGAACAGCTCATCCCCTACGTGCGCTACCTGGGCTTCACCCACGTGGAGCTGCTGCCGGTCGGCGAGCACCCCTTCTTCGGCTCCTGGGGCTACCAGCCGCTGGGCCTCTTCGCGCCCACCGGACGCTACGGCACGCCGGAGGACTTTAAGGCCTTCGTGGACGCCTTCCACCGGGCGGGCCTCGGGGTGGTGCTGGACTGGGTGCCCGCGCATTTCCCGGGGGACGCGCATGGTCTGGCCTCCTTCGACGGGACGCATCTCTACGAGCATGCCGATCCCCGCCAGGGCCGCCACATGGACTGGGACACCCTGATCTACAACTACGGGCGGCGGGAGGTGCAGACCTTCCTCATCTCCAACGCCCTGTATTGGCTGGACCGCTTCCACATCGACGGACTGCGCGTGGACGCGGTGGCCTCCATGCTCTACCTGGACTACAGCCGGAAGCCGGGCCAGTGGATCCCCAACCGCTACGGAGGTCGGGAGAACCTGGAGGCGGTGGCCTTCCTCCGACGCTTCAACGAGACGGTCTACGCGGAGCACCCGGACGCCTTCACCATCGCCGAGGAGTCGACGGCCTGGCCCATGGTCTCCCGGCCCACCTCCGTCGGCGGCCTGGGCTTCGGCTTCAAGTGGAACATGGGCTGGATGCACGACACGCTGGGCTATTTCGCCAGCACCATGCTCCACCGGCGGTACCACCAGGACGAGCTGACCTTCAGCATGCTCTATCACGGCACGGAGAACCACGTGCTGCCGCTCTCCCACGACGAGGTGGTCCATGGCAAGCGGAGCCTGCTCGGGCGCATGCCGGGCAGCGAATGGGAGCGCCTGGCGAACCTGCGACTCCTGCTGGCCTGGGCCTTCGCCCACCCGGGCAAGAAGCTGGTTTTCATGGGGACGGAGCTGGGCCAGACCCGGGAGTGGAACCACTCGACGGCGCTGGAGTGGGAGCGGCTGGATCAGCCGGAGCCCAAGGGCATCCACGACCTGCTCCGGGACCTGAACGCGCTGCACCGGGCGCGTCCGTCCCTCCACGAGGGCGACTGCGAATCCTGGGGCTTCGCCTGGATCGATTGCGGCGATCGCGCCAACAGCGTTCTTTCCCTTCTGCGGAAGCGCGCCGATTCCCGCGACGCCACCGCCGTGATTCTCAATTTCACGGCGATGGTCCACCGGGACTACCGCGTGGGCGTCCCCTTCCAGGCGGGTTGCCGGGAACTCCTGAACACCGATGCCGAGGTCTACGGTGGCCAGGGGTTCCTGAATCCCGGGAGACTGCGTCCAGAACCCATCCCGCGGCACGGGCACGGCCACTCGCTGATCTTGACCCTCCCACCCCTCGGCGCGGTCTTCCTGGCGGCCGAGCCTGGAGATGAGGCGTAGAATACCCGCCAGAGAATCGAGGCCTGCGCCATGGAGATCCTGCGGCAGAAGCTCGAACGACTCACCCAGAACCTCTGGTGGACCTGGCGACCCGAGGTGCGGTCCATCTTCCGGGACCTGGACCTGGACCTGTACCAGCGCGCCCACCGGAACCCCATCTCTGTGCTGCGCCAGATCGACACCCGGCAGATGGAAAACCGGGCCATGGAGGTGGACGTGCCGGCGCGGATCGACCGCGCCCTGCGCCAGCTGGATGAGTTCCTGCATCCCGTGACCACCTGGGGCCTCTTCCACGCGGGCCCGCTGAGCACGCGGCCGGTGGCCTACTTCTGCATGGAGTTCGGTATCCACGAGTGCATCCCCATCTACTCGGGCGGCCTCGGCATCCTGGCCGGGGACCACCTGAAAGGCGCCTCAGACCTGGGCGTCCCCCTGGTGGGGGTCGGCCTTCTGTACCACCAGGGCTACACCAGCCAAGTGCTGGATCCGTCGTTCTGGCAGCAGGACGTGCTGGAGCCCTTCGACCTGAAGGACCTGCCCCTGCGGCCCGCGCTCACCCACCGGGGCGAACCCGCCCGAGTGGGGGTGGAGATGCCGGGACGGACCGTTTGGGCCCAGGTGCTGGAAGCCTGCGTGGGCCGCGTCCGCCTCATCCTGCTGGACACCCGGGATCACCAGAACAGCGAGGCGGACCAGGCGCTCGCGGCCCGCCTTTATGGCGGCGACCAGCGCATGCGCATCCAGCAGGAGCTGATGCTCGGCGTGGGGGGCGCGCGGGCGCTGCGTGAGCTGGGTATCACCGCCAGCGTGTTCCACCTCAACGAGGGACACACCGCCTTCGCCATCCTGGAGCGGGCCCGGCACCGGGTGCAGGCCGATGGCCTGGAACCCTGGGCGGCGCTGAGGGAATCGGCCGCGGCCACGGTGTTCACCACCCACACTTCGGTGGATGCGGGCCACGACCGCTTCCCGGTGGAGCTGGCGGAAGAGCACCTGCGCCCCCTGGCGGATGGGCTGAAGCTCCCGGTCCAGGAGGTGGCGAACCTGGGCCGCATGAACCCCGGAGACCACGGGTCGCCCTTCATGCCCACGGTGCTGGCCCTCCGGCAGTCCAGCCGGGCCAACGGCGTGTCGGCCCTCCATGGCGTGGTGTCGCGGGCCATGTGGACGGGCCTCTGGCCCGGCCGGCCGGAGGCCCAGGTCCCCATCGGGCACATCACGAACGGCGTGCACGTCTCCACATGGCTGGCCACGGAGATGGAGCAGCTCTTCGAATCGCGCATCGGCATCAACTGGCTGGAGGGCATGGTCCACCACGACCTGTGGACGAAGATCGAATCCGTGGATTCGGCGGAGATCTGGGAGATCAAGCAGGTGCTGAAGGCCCGGACGTTGCGGTTCGTCCGGGAGCGGGTGGCCGCCACGCGCGCGCGCCTGGGCCTCCAGCCCATCGACCCTCCGCCGCTGGATCCCGATGCGCTCACCATCGGCTTCGCGCGCCGGTTCGTCCCCTACAAGCGCCCGGACCTGCTCTTCACGGACCTGGACCGCCTCGCCGCCCTGGTGAACCACCCCACCCGGCCGGTGAACCTCATCTTCGCGGGGCGCGCCCACCCTGCGGACCAGCGCGGGAAGAGCCTCATCCAGAAGGTCAACCACCTGCTGGAAGACCCGCGCTTCCGGAACCGGATCGTGTTCGTGGAGAACTACAACATCCATGTGGGCCGCAACCTCTACCAGGGCGTGGATGCCTGGCTCAACAATCCCGTGAGGCCACTGGAGGCGTGCGGCACAAGCGGCATGAAGGCCGCCATGAACGGCGGCCTGCACATCTCCGTGCTCGACGGGTGGTGGGCGGAGGCGTTCGACGGGAAGAACGGCTTCGCCATCGGAAGCGGGGAGTCCCATGCCGACGGGGAGATCCAGAACCGGCGGGACACCGAGGCGCTCTTCCGGGTGCTGGAGGAGGAGGTGGTCCCCTGCTACTACGACCGCGATGCTGCCGGCGTGCCCCGGGCCTGGGTGCGGCGGGTGAAGCGCTCCATCCGGACGCTGGCCTGGCGCTTCAACTCCGACCGCATGGTGATGGACTACGTGCGGAACTGCTACCTGCCCGCTGCGGTGGCCGCCTCCTGCCAGATGCCGCCGGTCTGAGGGATCAGCCGCTCCGGGCCCTCATCGCGTGGTAGAGATCGAGGTAGGCCCGGGCCGGACGGTCCCAGCCCCTTTCCTGGCTCATGGCCGCGCGCTGCATGGTCCGCCAGGCGGCGGGATCGCTCCGGTACCGGGCGCTGGCGCGGTCCAGGGCGCCAGCCAGTTCCGCGGCCGTGGCCTCCTTGAACACGAAGCCCGTCGCGGGGGGACCTCCGGGCCGCGTGTCGTCCGGATCCAGGACGGTGTCCGTCAGGCCTCCCGTGCGCCGCACCAGGGGCAGGGCGCCGTAGGCCTGGGCGTAGAGCTGGGTGAGGCCGCAGGGCTCCTCCCGGCTGGGGACGAGGATCACGTCGGCGCCGCCGTAACAGCGGTGGGAGAGGCCGGTGTCGTAGCCGATCCGCGCCGCGACGCGCCCAGGAAACCGGCGCGGCGCGGCGCGGAAAGCGGACTCCAGCGCCCCGTCCCCCTGGCCCAGGACCGCGAGCTGGGCGCCGAGGCGCGCCAGGCGGGGCAGGATGTCCAGTACGAGGTCGAGGCCCTTCTGGGGTGCGAAGCGGCTCACGATGGCGAAGAGGAGCGCATCCGGTTCCTCCCGAAGCCCCAGTTCCCGCTGGAGGGCCGCCTTGTTGAGCGCCCGGCGGTCCAGGCGATCCAGGTCGTAGGGGAAGGCCAGGTGGAGGTTCCCGGAAGGCGTCCACACGCCGGCGTCCACGCCGTTCAGGATGCCCACCAGGTCCCGCCTCCGCGAGGCGAGGAGGCCGTGGAGCCCACCCTTCGAAGGATCCTGGATCTCCCGGGCGTAGGTGGGGCTCACGGTGCTGATGCGGTCGGCGTGGACCAGTCCGGCCTTCAGGAAGCAGATCTGGTCGTAGTACTCCAGGTCGGCCGGCGTGAAATGTTCCGGGGGAAGCCGCAGGTCCGAAAGGAGGGTCTTGGGGAAGATCCCCTGGTAGGCCAGGTTGTGGATCGTGAGCAGGGCGGCAGGGCGGGGGCCGGGTTCAAAGGCCAGGTAGGCCGGGGCGAGGGCGACCGGCCAGTCATGGACGTGCAGGATGTGGGGGCACCAGCCGTCGTCGCCCTCCCTTCCGAGCAGGGCCGCGACCCAGGACAGCGCCGCGAACCGCCGGGGAGTATCCGCCCGTTCCTCGTAGGGCGGTCCGCTTCCGAAGAAGGCGGGCTGGTCCAGCAGGTAGACGGGGACGCCGGCGGGAGTGCGGCCGAGGAGCAGTCGCGCGCCGCCGCCCATGAGGTCCGGCAACTGGCGGATCGGCGAAAGAGGGGCGGCGGCCTGGAGGAGGGCCGGAAAGCCCGGGAGCAGCAGGCGCAGGTCGGCGCCCAGGTCCCTCAGGGCCAAGGGAAGGGCGGCCATCACGTCCGCCAGCCCGCCGACCGCCACGTGGGGATAGAGCTCCGTGCCCGCGAAGAGGATGCGCATGCCTCAGGTTCCGAGTCGCTCGACCATCGCCTGGGAGATGAGCGTGACGCCGTTGGGAGTCCGGTAGAACCGGTGGCCATCCGCCTCGGGGTCGAATCCGACGGTCAGGCCCGCGGGGATGCGGCAGCCTCGGTCCACGACCACCCGTCGGAGGTGCGCGCGATGACCAATCTCGGCCAGGGGCAGGATCACGGACTCATCAACGCGGCTGTTCGAGTGGAGGCGGACCTGGGTGGAAATAAGGGAGTTGCGGACGTGGGCGCCGGAGATGATGCAGCCGGTGGATACCAGGCTTCCGATGGCATATCCCTGCCGGGCGGTGCCGCTGAGGACGAACTTGGCCGGAGGAAGCTGTTCTTGTCGGGTGAAGATGGGCCAGGCGTCATCGTACAGGTTCAAGGCGGGGCGGACAGAGACCAGGTCCATGTTGGCCTCCCAGTAGGAATCCACCGTGCCCACGTCCCGCCAGTAGGGTTCCGGACTGGCCTCGTTGGGCACGCAGCTGCGCTCGAACCGGTGGGCGAACACCTTCGAGCGGCCCACGAGGTTTGGAATCAGGTCGTGGCCGAAGTCGTGGCCGGTCTCCTCCTTCGCGTCGCGCTCTAGCTCATCGAAGAGGAAGGGGGCCTTGAACAGGTAGATTCCCATGCTCGCCAGGCATTGAGAGGGATGGTGCGGGATGGGTGGCGGCTCCGCCGGCTTCTCGATGAACGAGCGGATCCGGTCATCCTCGTCCACCTGGGCGATGCCGAAGCCCTTGGCCGAGATGCGCGGCATCTCCAGGCAGGCGATGGTCATGTCGGCGTCGTGGTCCAGGTGGTCTGCCAGGAAATACTTGTAGTCCATCCGGTAGACATGGTCGCCCGCCAGGACGAGGACGTGCTGGGGGTCGTAGCGGCGGATGTTGTCCAGGTTCCGGCAGACGGCGTCCGCAGTGCCGTTGTACCAGGACTCCTTGGACATGTCCTGCTGGGCCGGCCAGGCATGGACGAACTCCTGGAGGGACCCGGGGAGGAAGCTCCAGGCGAAGTGGAGGTGCTCCAGCAGCCGGTGGGAGTTGTATTGCGTGAGGATGGCGATCTTCCGGAAACCCGAGTTCACACAATTCGAGAGGGCGAAGTCGATGATCTTGAACCGGCCGCCGAAGTCGAGGCCAGGCTTGGAGAGCCAGTCCGTAAGGTCATGGAGGCGCCTGCCCCTGCCACCGGCCAGGACCACGGTCAGGATGCGGCGGGGGCTGAGGTACGACTCCGTCAGGGGCATGGATCCTCCCCGAGGGTGAACCTGCATGAGCCATCACGTAACAAGCCCCATGGCGAGGGGGCTGGCGCCGGGAAAAGATCAGTCCGCCTGCAAACCCCGTCAAGGAGAGGGATGAGATTGGCGACCCACTCATCATCCGACCCACGGTAGGGCCGCTCCCGACCTACGGTAGGTGCTTTCTCTGGCGCACATGGCTGCTAGGCTCACCAAAACCCAGCTCTTCAGAGAGTCCATCATCCGGAGGTCCCATGCGATCCGCAGTCATCGTCGAAGCCAAGCGCACGCCCATCGGCCGGGGCGTCAAGGGCGCCTACGCCGCCACCCGCCCGGAACAGCTGGGCGCGGTGGTCATCGAGGCCATCAAGCCCCTGTTGAAGGACTGGTCCGGCCTGGAGGACGTGCTGGTCGGCTGTGCCATGCCCGAAGGCGAGCAGGGCATGAACATGGCCCGCCTCGTCAGCTTCCGCGCGGGGCTGCCCATCACCGCCGGCGCGGCCACCATCAACCGCTTCTGCGGCAGCAGCCAGGAGACCATGCTCATGGCCGCCCGGGCCATCATGACCAACCAGGGCGACCTCTTCCTCGCCGGCGGGGTGGAGAGCATGTCCAAGGTGCCCATGATGGGCTTCAACCCCAGCGTGGATCCCTATCTCACCGAGCACTATCCCGAGGCCTACTGCTCCATGGGCATCACCGCCGAGAACCTGGCCAAGGAGTACAAGATCTCCCGGAAGGACCAGGACGAGTTCGCCTACCAGAGCCACCAGAAGGCCGCCGCCGCCTGGAAGGCCGGAAAGTTCGAGCGGGAGGTCGTCCGCTTCGAGACCAAGGGCCTGGACGGCAAGCCCGTCACCCTGCAGCAGGACGAGTGCGTGCGCGCCGACACCAGCCTGGAGAAGCTGGGCGAGCTGAAGGCCGCCTTCCTGGCCGATGGCAACGTCACCGCCGGCAACAGCTCCCCCGTGACGGACGGCGCGGCCTTCCTGCTGGTCATGGAGGAGGGCCTGGCCAAGTCCCTGGGCCTGAAGGCCCGCGCGCGAATCATCGGCGGCGCCGTGGCCGGCGTCGAGCCGGACCGCATGGGCATCGGCCCCGTCCCGGCCGTGAAGAAGGTGCTGGACCGCTTCGGCCTGAAGCTCGACCAGATCGACGCCATGGAGCTGAATGAGGCCTTCGCCGCCCAGAGCCTGGCGGTGATCCGCGAGGGCGGTTACGACATGGCCAAGGTGAACGCCTGGGGCGGCGCCATCGCCGTGGGCCACCCCCTCGGCGCCAGCGGCGCGCGCATCATCACGACCCTGCTGAACCGCCTCGAGACCGATGGCGGCAAGTACGGCATCGCCACCATGTGCATCGGCGGCGGGCAGGGCATCGCGTCCATCATCGAGAAGCTCTGATCCAACCACGCGAATCGACACCAGGAGGTTGGACATGAACATCAAGAAGATCGGAGTCCTCGGGTCCGGCGTGATGGGCTCGGGCATCGCGGCCCACGTCGCATCCGCGGGCTGCCAGGTGGAGCTGCTGGACATCGTCATCGACGACGCGGCTCCCGACAAGCTGGCGGAAGGCGCCTTGGCGGGCCTGGCGAAGTCCAAGCCGGCCCTCGCCATGCACGCCTCGTTCCTCAAGAAGATCCGGCCGGGCAACCTGCGGGATCACCTGGACCGCCTAGCTGATTGCGACTGGGTGGTGGAGGTGGTGAAGGAGGACCTGGCCATCAAGCGGGAGCTGTACGGCCGCCTGGAGGCCCACCTCAAGCCCGGCGCGTGGGTCAGCTCGAACACCTCGGGCATCCCCTTGAAGCTCCTCGTGGAGGGCCGCGGCGACGCCTTCCGGAAGCACTTCGTCATCACGCACTTCTTCAACCCCGTGCGGTACCTGCGCCTGCTGGAGTTCGTGAAGGGCCCCGAGGTGGACGAGACGGAGGCCCTGGCCTTCCGCACGTGGCTGGAGGAGGCCCTCGGCAAGGAAGTGGTGCCGGCCTACGACAGCCCCACCTTCATCGGCAACCGCATCGGCATCCACAGCATCATGGCCACCCTGCAGCTGGCCCTGAAGGAGAAGATCCCCTTCGAGGTGCTGGACTCGGTGCTGGGGGACGCCGCCGCCCGGGCCAAGAGCGCCGCCTTCCGCACCGCGGATCTCGCGGGCGTGGACATCCTCGCGGCCACGGCCAAGAACGTCTATGACCTCTGCCCCAACGACGAAGTGCGCGACGTCTTCAAGTTCCCCGAGTTCCTCCAGTGGATGCTGGACAACAAGCTCCTGGGCAACAAGACGAAGCAGGGCTTCTTCAAGAAGGGCCCCAAGGACGCCAAGGGCAAGAAGACCTTCCTGGCCCTCGATCCCGGCACCCGCGAGTACGTGCCGCAGGTGAAGAAGGATTGGCCCCTCCTCAAGGAGCTGAAGGGCATCGACGACCCCGCCGAGAAGGTGAAGACGCTGCTCACCAGCGACACTGAGGCGGGCCGCCTGGCCTGGCGGTGCATCGCGCCCAACCTGACCTACGCCGTGAACCGCCTGGGCGAGGTGACGGACGGCCCGCTGAACGTGGACCGCGCCATCAAGAACGGCTTCGCCTTCGAGCTCGGGCCCTTCGAGACCTGGGACACCCTGGGCGTCGAGCGGGTCGTGGCCCGCATGACGTTCGAGGAGCTGCCTGTGCCGCCCCTCGTGGAGCAGATGCTGGCCAAGGGCCTCACCAGCTTCTACCGCTGGGAGCACGGCGTCCCCGTCGCCCAGCTGAATCCCAAGACCCTGGCCTACGACGCGATCCTCGAGGACAAGCGCGTGATCATCCTCAAGCGCGAGGAGGGCCGCGGCAAGGTCATCGCCGAGAACGGGAGCTGCCAGCTCTACGACCTGGGCGACGATGTGGCCTGCCTGAGCTTCCACAGCAAGATGAACGCCCTCGACGACGGCATCATCATGCTGATGGAGGACACGGTCCAGAAGCACATCCCCGGCCACTTCAAGGGCCTGGTGGTGGGCAACCAGGGCCAGCACTTCAGCGCCGGGGCCAACCTGGTGATGGTGCTGAACGCCGCCAAGGACAAGCAGTTCGACCAGATCGAGGAGGTGGCCCGGCGCCTGCAGTACGCCGGCCGCATGCTCACCTACGCGCCGTTCCCGACGGTGGCGGCGCCCTTCAACCTGGCTCTGGGCGGCGGCTGCGAGATGACCATGGCCTGCCAGCGGGCCGTGGGCCACGCCGAGCTCTACATGGGCCTGGTGGAAGTGGGCGTGGGCGTGATCCCGGCGGGCGGCGGCTGCCTCCAGATGCTGCTCCGCATGGAGGACGCCCTGGCCGCCAAGGGACAGCTCGGCCCCATGCCCAAGGTGAAGGCCGCCTTCCAGGCCATCGGCACCGCGAACGTGAACACCAGCTTCGACGAGGCCCAGCGCAACGGCTACCTGCGCCGCACGGACCGCCGCGTCATGAACAAGGCGTTCCTGCTGAACGAGGCCAAGCAGGAGGTCGTGAAGATGGCCGCGGACTTCCAGCCCGTGAAGGAGCGCACCCTGCGCCTGCCGGGCCTGGGCGGCAGCGAGGCCCTCAAGCTGGCGGTCAAGGACTTCCAGCTGCAGGGTCTGGCCAGCGAGCACGACGCCGTCATCATGGGCGAGCTGGCCAATATCCTCTGCGGCGGGGACGTGAGCCTCGTCCAGGAGGTCTCTGAGGAACGGATCCTCGAGCTGGAACGGCAGGCCTTCGCCCGCCTCTGCAGCTACGAGAAGACCCAGGCCCGAATGGACGCCATCCTCAAGACCGGCAAGCCCCTGCGGAACTGAAGAACCGCCAACCGCAGAGAACGCTGAGAGCGCAGAGGAAAGAAAACGGGATTGTCGTTTTTCTCTGCGTTCTCCGCGTTCTCTGCGGTGAATTAATCCTTCGGGCTTGCTCCAGACCCCCGGAGTTGTGACCTAAGCCGCCTTTTCCGAGGCGGTTGTTTTTTGTGTTGCCAGCGGTACGGCAGATCGGAACACTTGGGGCGGTCGACATCCAACACCCACAATCAGGAGGCACTGTGAGCGGAAATTCTCAGTCAACTCCACGCGTAGCGGCCATCGTGGGCCCCTACCTCTCCGGAAAGACCTCCTTGATGGAGAGCCTTCTCTTCGTGGCGGGCGCCCTGCCGCGCAAGGGCTCCGTCAAGGAGGGGACCACTGTCGGCGATGCCTCCCTGGAAGCCAAGGCCCGCCAGATGAGCGTCGAGGCCAGCCTGGCCTTCTGCGAGTACCAGGGCGAGGCTTGGACCCTCATCGACTGCCCAGGCTCGGTCGAGTTCCGCCAGGAGGCGGTGCATGCCCTCATGGCGGCGGACATCGCCGTCGTGGTGTGCGACCCCGATCCGGCGCGCGCCCTCATGGCCGCCCCGGCCCTGAAGTTCCTCGACGACCACAAGATCCCCCACGTGATGTTCATCAACAAGCTGGAGGCGGCGGGCAGCGCCGGGAAGCTGAAGGACGTGCTCAACGCCCTCCAGCAGATTTCCGAGCGCCCGCTGGTGTTGGTGGAGATCCCCATCAAGGAGGGCGATCAGGTCACCGGCTATGTGGACCTCATCAGCGAGCATGCCTACAAGTACGAGGCTGGCAAGGACGCCGACCTCAAGCAGATGCCCGAATCCGTGCTGCCCGAGGAGCACGAGGCCCGCCAGCTCATGCTGGAGAAGCTCGCCGACTTCGACGACCACCTCATGGAAGAGCTGCTGGGCGATGTGGTGCCCTCCCTCGAGGAAGTCTCCGAGGACCTGGCAAAAGACGTCCGTGACGACCTGCTGGTGCCGGTCTACTTCGGGTCCGCCGACAAGGACGCGGGTGTGCGCCGCCTCTTCCAGGCCCTGTGCGACGAGGCTCCCCGGGTGGACGCCACGGCGGCCCGCCTGGGCATCCCCGAAGGCAAGGACACCCTGGTGCAGGTGTTCAAGAGCGTCCATGCCCAGCATGTGGGCAAGTTGAGCATCTCCCGCGTGTGGCGGGGCGAGGTGGCCGACGGCGCCATCCTGGCGGGCAACCGTGTGAGCGGCATCAACAGGCTCTTCGGGTCCCAGCAGCTCAAGCAGACGAAGGCTTCCGCCGGTGAGGTGGTGGCGCTGGGCCGTATGGACGAGGTGCGCACGCGGGAGGCCCTGACGCCCGCCGCGAAGGTGGCCCTGGATTGGCCGGAGCCCCTCCAGCCCATGCTGGCCCTCAGCCTGCACACCACCAAGAGCGGCGATGATGTGAAGCTGTCGCTGGCCCTTCAGAAGCTCTGCGAGGAGGACGCCTCCCTCCAGGTGGAGCAGAACGCCGAGACCCAGGAGCGCATCCTCTGGGGCCAGGGCGAGGTGCACCTCAAGTGCGCCCTGGACCGCCTCAAGAGCCGCTTCGGCCTGGACGTGCAGGCCAACCCACCCATGGTCCCCTACCGCGAGACCTTCACGAAGGCCGCCAAGGTCCATGGCCGCCACAAGCACCAGACCGGCGGCCACGGCCAGTTCGGCGACGTGTGGTTCGAGGTCAAGCCCCTGCCGCGCGGCACGGGCTTCCAGTTCGAGGAGCGCATCGTCGGCGGTGTGGTGCCCAAGAACTTCTTCGGCGCCATCGAGCACGGGGTCGTGGACTGGATGAAGCGCGGTCCCCTGGGCTTCCCCGTCGTGGACATCCACGTGGCCCTGGTGGACGGCAGCTACCACACCGTGGACAGCTCCGACATGGCCTTCAAGACCGCCGCCCGCATCGGCATGACCGAGGCCGCTCCCGTATGCCATCCCGTGCTGCTCGAGCCCATCTCCGAGGTGCACATCAGCGTCCCCAGCGAATACACGCCCAAGGCCCAGCGCCTGGTGACCGGAAGGCGTGGAGGCCAAGTCCTCGGTTTCGACGCCAAGCCCGGCTGGAACGGCTGGGATGTGGTCTCCGCCTACATCCCCCAGGCCGAGATGAGCGACGTCATCGTGGAGCTCCGCAGCCTCACCATGGGCGTCGGCTCCTTCACCTGGTCCTTCCACCACCTGCAGGAGCTGGTGGGCCGGGACGCCGACAAGGTGGTGGAGGCCCGGAAGCAGGCCAAGGCCGCCGCCCAGTAGGGTCCGGCAGGGGAGGTTTCGGCCCGCCGGGTTCCAGGGCCCGGTGGGCCCCGGGCCGTCAGGGGGGCGTGTCGCCCCGGCGCGCTCTGGGCGGGTCCTCGGCCCCGGTCTCGCCAGAACGAGGGCGGGCGTCTTCCCTACCCCCCCCCGGGGGCGAAGGGACTACCATGGCGACATGAATCCCCTGATCCTCGGCGTGCTCCTCGTGTTCCTGTCCGCCCCCGCCCTCCGGGCGGAGGATCCCCTCGTGATCGGCCGGACGGCCCAGATCCACTCGGACCTCCTCCGGGAGGATCGCGGCCTGCGGATCGCCCTGCCGCAGAGCTACGGGTGGGCGGTGGACCGGAAGTATCCCCTGCTCGTCCTGCTCGACGCGGAGACCGACTTCGTCCACACCGCCGCCGCGGTCGACTACCTCGCGACCCACGGCGAGATGCCGGAGATGATCGTCGTGGGTGTGGACAGCACCGTCCGGATCCGCGACTTCACGCAAACCGACTGGGCCGAGGCCTGGGTGGGCGGGGGAGGGGCCGCGACCTTCAAGGCCTTCCTCGCCAAGGAGCTGCTGCCGCAGCTCGACCGGAGCTACCGAACGAACGGGTACCGGGTGATCTCCGGGCATTCCGCCGCGGGGCAGTTCGTGCTCTACTGCCTGACCTCCGAGCCCTCCCTGTTCCAGGCGTACCTCGCGCTGAGCCCCAGCCTCGAGTGGGACCACAACCTCCCCCGCCGCTCCCTCGAGAAGGCACTGGCCTCCACCCCGAGCCTGAAGGCCTTCCTCTATGTCGCCCACTCGGACGATTTCGGCCGCGCCCTGGCGGAGGACCAGCGCCTGGTCCGGGCCCTGGAGACCACGGCGCCACGAGGGTTTCGCTGGGCGAGCGCGTCGTTCTCGGAGGAGTCGCACACCGGCATGACCCTCCTCGCCGAGATCGATGGACTGCGGCACCTCTTCTCCGGCTATCGCTTCTCCGATGACCTCACCGACCTGGGGATCGCCTTCGCGCAGGCGCATTTCGACGAGGTGTCGAAGGTCGTGGGCTACCCCATCGGCGTTCCAGAGCCCGTGGTGAACGACCTCGCCTATGGGGCGCTATCCGCCGGGCGAACGGAGGAGGCCCTCGCCCTCTTCCGTCGCAATGTGGAGGCGAACCCGAATTCGGCCAACGCCTACGACGGCCTGGCGGATGGCTTGGCGAAGGCCGGCCAGTGGCAGGAGGCTGCGCAGGCCGCGGACCACGCGGTGGCCCTCGCCACCCGGCTCTCCCAGCCCGGCCTCCCGCAGTTCGTGGCGCATGCGAAGAAGCTGCACGCGCGCCTGGACGGGCCGCCGGCCGCCGGGTCGGCCCCGCACCCTTAGCCCCGACCGTTCCCGGACCCGGCCCGGGGCTCGGGAGCCGGCGGGACTCCGGGAGATCCTGGAGGGCGATTCCCGCCACCAAGTGAGACAATGTCTATCCGGATTCCCGCCAGGGTTCTGGAGGAGGAGTCCCCTTGGCCCAGAAAGGCGTGCAGATCATCGCGGTGGAACCCGGCAGCCTGGCCGAGGAAGCAGGGATCCGCCCGGGCGACACCCTTCTGGCCATCAACGGGGAGGCCGTGCTGGACCAGCTGAACTACCAGTTCCTGGTGACCCAGCGGGACGAGACGGACCTGCTCGTCCAGCGGCCGGACGGCAGCTCTTTCGAGGCCTCCGTGGAGAACGGCGGGGAAGGGCTTGGCGTGGACCTCGCCCAGGATGAGGTGAAGGTCTGCAAGCAGAACTGCGTGTTCTGCTTCGTGCACCAGATGCCCAAGGGGTTCCGGAAGTCGCTCTACCTCAAGGACGAGGATGTGCGCCTGTCCTTCCTCTACGGCCACTTCACGACCCTCTCCAGCAGCGACGAGGCTGAGCTGGACCGCATCATCCGCGAGCGCCTGAGCCCCATCCACGTCTCGGTCCACGCCACGGATCCCGAGGCCCGGGTGAAGGTGGTGGGGAATCCTCGCGAGGGCCACATCCTGAAGAAGATCGACCGGCTGCTGGCGGGTGGCATCGACGTCCATACCCAGGCCGTGGTGGCGCCCGGGCTCAACGACGGGGCCATCTGGCAGCAGACCGTGGATGACCTCTGGGCGCGCCGGAAAGAGGGCAGGGGCAGCGTCCTGAGCCTGTCCTGCGTCCCCGTGGGGCTCACGGCCCACCGGGAGAACCTGCCTGTGGTGCAGGATGTGGAGGCCGAGTTCGCACGGGAGTGGGTGGCCCGGTGGATGCCCGAGGTGCGGAAGTACACCAATGCCAATGACGGCGAGCCCTGGCTGCTGCTGGCGGACGAGTGGTTCACCCGGGCCGGGATCGAGGCGCCCGGGCGCGCGTTCTACTCCCGCTCCTGGGCCCAGATGGAGAACGGCGTGGGCCTGGTGCGCCGCTTCCTGGAGCACAGCCGGCGCTTCATCAAGAGCCCCCGGGCGAAGGGTTTCGCGGGGCGCCGGGTGCTGCTGCTGACGGGCTCCAGTTTCGCGCCGACCCTCGCCCGCGTGGCCGCGGAGCTGAACCGTGCGGTGGGCAGCCAGCTGCGGGTGGTGCCGGCCCGGAACTTCAGCTTCGGCGACAGCGTCACCGTGGCGGGCCTGCTCTGCGGCGAGGACCTGAAGTACGCCGCCCACGCAGACCGCGAGCAGAAGGGCGGCCGGACCGACTGGGTGGACGCGGTGGTGGTGCCATCCGCCAGCCTCCGCACCCACACGGGCCCCACGGACCAGTACACCCTGCGGGGGCAGGTGGTGAGGGAGGAAGGCACCTTCCTGGACGACCTCACCTTGCCCGAGCTGGCCCTGGACCTGGGCGTGCCCGCGGTGCCCAGCGGGGCGAACCTGTCCCACCTGCTGGATCATCTGGAGGCCGCGGACCGTGGCGCCTTCCGGGGCGGGGCCCTGAGCTCGGCCTTCCACACCGCGGGCCTGAACCTGCCGCAGGGCGCCTACAACCCCTGATGGACCTCTCCTCTTCAATGAATAAGGATTGAATGTAAGCGGAGGATCGCGGAGGAGCGGAGGATAGCTGAGACAGGGAAATGCTGTTCTCCGCTTTCCTCAGCGATTCCGCTTTCTCCGCTTTTTGGATCCTTTATGGTCCAGCCCTGGTTGATTCGAGAATGACCGCTTCCATTCCCGCCCAGTCCCGCCGCCGCATGGTGGCCCGCGCCGAGCTGGCGGGCTCGGCGCTCTGCTTCGGGCTCATGGCCATCCTGGCGCGGAAGCTCACGATGCCGGGCATGGGCTTCTCGGCGGGTCATCTGGCTGTCCTGCGCTTCGTGGTGGGCGCCCTCGCGAGCCTTGTGGCCTTCGCCTTGATCCCGGGACTCTATCGGCCGAGCAACTATAGGCTGTTGGTGACCCGCGGCATCTCGGGCGGCGCGGTGGTGGTGCTTTATTTCTACGCCCTGGCCCACATCCCGGCGGGCGAGGCGGGCATTCTCTACAATGTCTTCCCGGTGATCGCGGTGGCGATGTCTCTGGCGATCTTCAAGGAGCGTCCCACCATCCACCTCTGGCTGGCGATCCTGGCGGCCTCCCTGGGCGTGGTCCTGGTGCTCGGCCAGGGGCATTTGGGTCTGGGTCTGGGATTGGGCAGGGGGGAGCTGGCGGCGCTGGCGGCGGCGGTCTTCGCGGCCACCAGCGCCAACGCGATCCGCGCGGCGCGCCACACGGAGAACGCCGCGACCATCTTCTTCTACTTCTGCCTGGCGGGCCTGCCCGTGGTGCTGCCCTTCGCCCTCTCGCCCTGGCCCGGCCTCCTCCACGGGGGGCTGGCCGCCTGGGGGTTGGCCGTCCTCATGAGCCTGCTGGCGCTGAGCGGGCAGATGCTGATGTCCGAGGCCTATGGGGTGCTGTCGGTATCCGAGGCCGCAGTGTGGCTCCAGCTGCTGCCCATCGTCCAGTACCTCCTGGCCATGCCCATGCTGGGCGAGCGCGCCACGGCCGCCGGCTTGGCGGGCGTCCTGATCACCGTGGCTGGCGTCGCCTACGGCACCGTGCTGGGGCACCGGGCACGGGCATGAGAAAGGGCCCCGGGGGGGGCCCTTTCCATGGGATCGGGGGCACCTAGGTGACGGGTGCGGCCACGATGCGCTTCTTGAGGGAGACGGCCACTTTCACGTCGCCGCCATCCTGGCCCTGGAACTTGTCGAGGTTCTCGAGGGACTTCTTCTTCGCGGTTTCCGAGGCGACGCGGATGGCGTCGAGCACGTCCACCATGGCCTGGAACTTCACATCCTCGTCCACCTTCAGGAAGACCTTCCGGTAGTTGAGGGGCTGCAACATCACGGCATCAGGCAGCTTGTCCTTGAGGCCCTGGGCGTCGATCTTGTCCTGCTGGAGGGTCATCGTGCCGTCCTGATCCACCTGGATCAGGATGTTGTTCGGATCGGGCTTGGGAGGGGTGGCGGTCTGGACGACCTGGGGCACCACCACCTTCATGGCCTTGCTGAGACCGGGCACCATCACGATGAAGACGATGAGGAGCACCAGCACGATGTCGATCAGCGGGGTGACGTTGATATCGGTTTTGGCTTTACCCTTGGCGCCGCCGGTATCCATCAGTTACCCCCTTCCTTCTTGGTGTCCTTGTCCTCGCTGGTCACGATGGACGCCTCGTCGGCGCCACCCTTCCGGCAGGACTGGAACAGCTCGTTGATGTACTTGAAGGGCAGGTCGGCGTCAGCCTTCACGAACACGCGCTTGTCGTTCAGCATCGAGACGTTCTTGTTGATGAAGTCTTCGAGCTGCTGGCGCTGGCCTTCGTTGTCGATGAAGAAGCGCATATCCTTCGCGTCCTTGTCATCGATGAGGATGGGGCCGGGGCCGGTCACGTCGCCGGTCTTCTGGTCGCGCTTGGAGGTCAGCATGAGGGTCAGGTACTTCTGGCCCGCGTCCTGCTGCTGATCCACCTTCGGGGCATGCTTCGAGAGCGGCAGCTTCACAGCGTTGTTCACGGCGGGGGTGATCACGATGAAGATGATCAACAGCACCAGCACGATGTCCACAAGCGGCGTGACGTTGATGTCGGACTTCATCCCACCCTTGGAACCACCTGTATCCATGGTGTGTTCTCCTTAGAAATAGCCCGGGAGCTCGCGCCCCCGGGCTGGGTGGCGGTTCCTTAGCTCTGGCTCTCGCGGCGGATGAACTCGTCGATCATCTGGGAAGCCGCGTTGTTGATGTTGGTGACGACGACATCCTGCTTGTTGGTCAGCAGGTTGTAGATCCACACGGCCGGGATGGCGACGAACAGGCCGAGGGCGGTGGTGGCCAGAGCCTCACCGATGGAGCCGGCCAGGGCGTTGATGTCGCCGGCGCCCTTGGTCTTCAGGTCGGAGAAGACCTTGATGATGCCGATCACGGTGCCGAGCAGACCGATGAAGGGGGCGAGAGCGCCGATGGTGCCCAGGCCGCTCATGCCCTTCTTGAGGAGCTCGACCACTTCGGCGGTGCCGCGCTGGATGGCGCGCTCCACGGGCTGGATGGCATCGTGGTTGGGATTCATGGTCTTGAGCTGCTTCTCGTACTGGAAGATGTCCAGGCCGTGCTTCAGCACCAGGGCGATGTGGCTCTTGTTGTGGGTGGTGGCGGCGCGCTTGGCGGCTTCGAAGTCGCCGCGGCGGAGCGTGTCCATGAAGAGCTTCAGGAACTTGTCAGAGGCCTGCTTGCTCTGCGCGTAGGTCACGAAGCGCTCGATGGCCACGTAGATCTGGTAGGCCATCAGGATGAAGAGGACGGAGATGATGAACTTGTTGGCGATGGAGGCCGAACGCCAGATCTCGGCGGCGGAGAAGCTGTCGTGGCCGCCTTCGGCAAGACCGAGCATCAGGGGGGTGGTGAACAGGTTCATGAGGTTTCCTTATGGAATGGAGAGAGGATTGGACGTGGGAAGGGGTGCAGGCTACCGGAGCCGGAACGGCATGGTGAGCTTGAATCGCGCGTACTGGGGTGCGCCGTTCAGGAGGGCGGGCTCGAACTTCCACTGCATGGCGTAGGCTTCTGCCGTGGGCCGCAGCTGGGGAGGTCCTTCCTTCGCGACGGCCGAGGTGGGCACACCATCGGGGCCGACCACGATCTCCACGACCACCGTGCCCTGGATCTTGGCGATCTTGGCGAGAGGAGGATAAGGAGGGGCGGGGGGCTGGTACTTCACCTTGATCTGGCTGAAGTCGAAGTCCACCACCTTGCCGGTGCCTCCGACGACGCCGCCGACCACACCGCCGACCACACCGCCGATGACGCCGCCGGGAACACCGCCAGGGACGCCGCCGGGGACGCCGCCAAGGGAGTGGTCCTGCTTCGGAAGCTCCTTGGGCGCCTGCTCAGGCACCACTTCCTGACGCGGATCGATGGGAGTCGTGTCCACCTTGCTGGCAGTCACGGCCATCGGCGGCGGCGGCGGCGGCGGCGGAGGCGGAGGAGGCGGCGGAGGCGGAGGCGGGGCAGCTTCCACCTGCTCGGCCAGGTCGATGCCCACCGTCTTGATCACCTTCTTCCCGGCCTCGGTGTGCTTCGCCAGCTGGAACCCGATGAACGCGAAGAGCGCGTACATGGCGACCGTCGTGGGAATGGTGACCTTGGGGTTTCCCCGCTTGATCGCCTCATTCCCGGCGACGAGGGAGGACTTGTATACAGCGTCCTCCAGGGTCTCCACGGGAGCCACCGGCTTGGCGGGGGGTGATTTTTTGGGATCTTTGCTCATGCGACTCCCTTGAAAAATCCAGGGGAAAAAACAGCGCGCCGGACCCATGGGAACTTCGGTCCGGCAACGAAGGGTGAGGATAAAGAGCTGGGGCTGGCCCAACGGCTAAGATGGCAAAGGGCGGACGGATGGTCAAGCTCGAAAGACGGGCCTGATCCCCGCCATATCTGTCTTTCGCTGTTTTTTGCTTGGTTTCGCAACACCCGTCTGCGACCCAAGCAAATGAAATTGTTAATTTTTGTTAAGAAGGTCTGGACGTCCCATGTCGAAGGTCACAACCCCATATTTTTCATTCACCCCCGCTTCCGTCCCCCCCTCAGGGGCCGCGAGGGCGGGTGGGTTTCACACCTCGCATGGCGAGGTCCTGACTCCCGCTTTCATGCCCGTGGGGACCCAGGGGACCGTCAAGGGCATCACGCCGGTCCAGCTCCGGGAGGTGGGACCCCAGGTGATCCTCGGCAACACCTATCATCTGGGACTGCGCCCCGGAGACAGCCTGGTGGCCCGGCTGGGAGGCCTCCACCGGTTCATGGGATGGGATGGGCCCATCCTCACGGATTCCGGCGGGTTCCAGGTCTTCTCCCTGGCCTCGCTCCGGAAGATGACCGAGGACGGCGTCACCTTCCAGAGCCACGTCGACGGCAGCCCGCAGTTCCTGTCGCCGGAGCGGAGCCTGGAGATCCAGCGGAATCTGGGCTCGGACATCTGCATGGCCCTGGACGAGTGCCCGCCGGGGCGCATGGAGCGCGCCAAGCTTGAGGTCAGCATGGCCCGCACCACGCGGTGGTTGGCCCGCAGCCGCGCCGTGCCGCTCCAGCCGCACCAGGGGCTCTTCGCCATCAACCAGGGCGGGACCCACCTGGATCTGCGCCGGCGCCACCTGGCCGAGGCCATGGACCTGGACGCGAAGACCCCCTTCCAGGGCTTCGCCGTGGGCGGGCTCAGCGTGGGGGAGCCCAAGGACGAGATGAACGGCGTGCTGGCGGAGTTCGTGAAGGAGCTGCCCGAGGACCGGCCGCGGTACCTCATGGGCGTGGGCACGCCGGAGGATCTGCTCTTCGGCATCGAGCAGGGGGTCGATCTCTTCGACTGCGTGCTGCCCAGCCGGGAGGCCCGCCACGGGCGCATCCTGACCAGCCGGGGCAAGCTCAACCTCAAGAACGCCCGGCACCGGGAAACCGACCTGCCGCTGGATCCGGATTGCGGCTGCTACACCTGCCGGACCTTCAGCCGGGCCTACCTCCACCATCTCTTCCGCTGCGGCGAGCTGCTGGGCTTCACGCTGAACACGATCCACAACCTGAGCTACACTGTGGGGCTCACCCGCGACGCGCGGCAGGCCCTGCTGGAAAACCGATTTCCGGCGTTCGCCCAGACCGCGCGCGCCCGATGGCAGACCGAGGAGCCCTAGATGATGTACGCACTTCTTCAGCAGACCCAGGCCGGCGGCGGGCCCGCCTGGATCCAGTTCGTGTTCATCGGCGGCATGGCCCTGATGTTCTACTTCCTCCTCATCCGGCCCCAGAGCAAGGCCCGCAAGGAGATGGAGGCCCGCCTGTCCAAGCTGAAGGCCGGCGACGAGGTCGTGCTGACCTCCGGCCTCTACGCCACCATCGACCGCGTCGAGGACAAGCACATCTGGATCAAGCTCGGCGGCTCCGTGGTCAAGGCCCGGCGCGCGGCCGTGGCGGCCCTGGCCTCCGAACCTGAACAGCAGCAGAACTGATCCCCTGACCTTCCGGGCCGGCCCCCGCCGGCCCGCTTCTTGTAGGAGCGCCCCGTGACCAAGCGGAGCCTCTGGCGCCTCGCCATTGTTCTCGCCGTGCTGTTCGGCTGCGGCTACTTCTTCATGCCCCTCTCGAAGGTGAAGCTGGGCCTCGATCTCCGGGGCGGCGTCCACTTCGAGCTGGAGGTCCAGGGCCAGGAGGCCCTCGCGGCCGACCTGCGCGACAGCCGGGATCGCCTCACCGCCCGGCTCAAGGAGAAGGGTCTCCCTGGCGCCGTGGTGCAGGTGGACGGCGACGCCCTCCGGGTCGACGGCGTGGGCGCGGACCAGAAGGCCACGGTGGAGAAGGTCGCCAAGGACTACTTCTCGGGCTACGCCTTCAGCGCCGAGGGAGACGTCTTCCGGCTCACCCAGCGGGACTCCTACCAGAAGCAGCTGAAGGACGATGCCAACAAGCGCGCCCTGGAGGTCATCGAGAAGCGCATCCGCGACATCGACCCCGCCAACGTGCTGGAGCCCGAGATCACCGCCAGCGGCGCCGAAGGCAACCGCATCGTGGTGGAGATCCCCGGCATCGAGGAAGGCGACCGGGAGCGCATCAAGAAGTTGCTGGCCACGCCGGGCCACCTGGAGCAGCGCCTGGTGGCCAAGGCCCCCCAGGTCTACTTCAACACCAAGGAGGAGGCCCTGGCCTTCTTCAAGGGGACCATCCCGCCTGAGTTCGAGCTGTTCCCGGAGATCGAGAGCGAACGCCAGGCCCGCCGCACGGGCCAGTCCGTGACGAAGGCCAAGCCCGGTGAGGAGAGGATCAGCCGCTGGGTGCTCCTGGAGAGCCGCGTGGCCGTGGATGGCGCCGACATCATCGACTCGCACCGCGCCTCCAACTCCCAGACCGAGGCCAACGAGGTCAACTTCACCCTCAACAAAAAGGGGGATGACGACTTCGCCCGCCTTACGGGCATCGCCTCGGAGGAGAGCCGCTACATCGCCATCGTGCTCGACCGGAAAATCGTCACCGAGCTGACGGCCAAGGAAAAGATCATCGGTGGCGCAGTCCGGATCAGCGGCAGCTTCACCGCCCAGGAGGCCGACGACCTGGCGAGCCAGCTCCGGAGCGGCGCGCTTCGCGCCCCCATGAAGTTCCTGGAAGAGCGCGTGGTGGGTCCCGGCCTGGGACGCGACTCCATCCATGCCGGCGTGCGGGCGGCGGTCATCGGCTTCGCCGCCATCATCGGCTTCATGGTCCTCTTCTATCACTGGTCAGGCGTCAACGCGATCGTGGCCCTCACCGTGAACGTGATCGTGATGATGGGCCTGCTGGGCTCCTTCCGCGCCACCCTCACCCTGCCGGGCATCGCGGGCTTCGTGCTTACGCTGGGCATGGCGGTGGACGCCAACATCCTCATCTTCGAGCGCATCAAGGAAGAATTGGGCCTGGGCAAGAGCGTGCCTGGCGCCATCGACGCGGGCTTCGACCGCGTGTTCTGGACCATCGTGGACAGCCACGTGACCCAGCTCTTCGCCGCCCTGCTGCTCTTCATCTTCGGCACGGGCCCCGTGAAGGGCTTCGCCGTGACCCTGACTGTGGGCGTCGTGGCCTCGCTGTTCACCAGCATCTACATCAGCCGCTTCATCTACGATTGGGTCCTCGAGCACCATCCCGGCACCAAGACCCTCTCCGTGGGCAGCCACACCTTCTTCAAGGGCTCGTCCTACGACTTCATGAAGTACAAGGGCACGGCCATCGCCATCAGCTGGGGCATCATCCTGATCTCCCTCCTCTATGTGCGGCCCTGGAACCTCACCCACAACAACCGCATCCACCTCGGCATGCAGTTTGTGGGCGGCAACGACATGACCGTGCGGTTCCGCGGCGCCATGGAACCGGAGACCATCCGGGCTGCTCTCGCCAGGCAGGGCTATTCCGACGCCTCCGTGGTGGCCTACGAGAATCCTGACAGATCCATCCGCGACTTCTCGGTGAAGGTCAAGGCCAAGAAGGATGGGGACCAGAAGGACAGCACCATCCAAGCCAACGCCCTGCGCGCCATCTTCAAGAAGCTGGATCCCGAAGGTGCGACCAGCGCGCTGCCGGCCCTCAACCTCGAAGGCTCCAAGACGCTGACGGATACCCTGGTGAAGGCCAATCCCGCTGGCATCGGCGGTGACGAGATGGCGCTTCAGGCCGCCTACACGCCCTTCGCGGAGAAGGTGATTGCCGGCCGCGACCGCCTGCCATCGGGCCTCTACCAGAGCTTTGCCGAGCTGCCCCAGGACCTGCCCCAGGCGCTGCGGGACACCGTCCAGAAGAACTACCGGCTGGGCTCGGTGGGCATCCTGAAGGACGAGAGCTTCTCGCCCAGCATCTCCGGCGAGTGGACCCGCAAGACCCTCACGGCCGTGGCCTGGGCCCTGGGCGCCATCCTGGTCTACGTGATGTTCCGGTTCACGGCGAGCTTCTCCGTGGGCGGCATCGTGGCCCTGGTCCACGACATGCTCATGGCCCTGGCCCTCTTCGCGGCCTTCGGCTACGAGTTCAACGTGCCCGTGGTGGCCAGCTTCCTCACGCTGATGGGCTATTCCATGGCCGACACCATCGTGGTGTTCGACCGCATCCGCGAGAACAGCCACCGGCCGGAATACCGCCGCGCCAGCGTCACCAAGCTGGTGAACGACTCCATCAACCAGACCCTGGGCCGGACGATCCTAACCTCGCTGTCCGTGCTGTTCGTCTCGGTCTGCCTCTGGCTCTTCGGCGGGCCGGCCCTCCACGACCTGGCCTTCCCGCTGGTGATTGGCGTCATCACCGGCACCTACTCGTCCATCTACATCGCCAGCCCCGTGGTGGTGTACTGGGACCAGTGGTTCGGCGGGAAGGACAAGCTCAAGCAGCATGCGTGATCCATTCCGGGGGTTTCCCCGCCACGCCTGCGTGGCGGGGATCTAAGGTCCACGCTCCGCTTCGCTGCGCGAACACCCCCGGACCCCCAAGAAGAAGCCCGGCTGAGCCGGGCTTCTTCTTGTTCCCCGAATAGCGTTGTGGCCTATTTCAGGTGCTTCTCGAGGAACGCGTAGATCTCCTTTCGCGATTCCTGGGCCAGGGTGGTGTCGATGCGGTTGAAGCTGTGGCCGCCGGGGGCGTCCTGGTAGATCTTGTGCTCAAAGGTCTTGCCGGCGGCCTTGAGGGCATTGATAAGGGTCTCGACCTCCACCACATTCACGTCGCGGTCGTTGGTGGTGCTGTGGACGAGCAGGGGGGTGCGCAGCTTCTGGACGTTCCACACGGGACTGCGGCGTCGCACCATCTCCACGTCTTCGCTGGGGGTCTTGCCGGCGAACATGGTGCGGACCACGGCGTCGTCCCGGTACTCCTCGCCGGCGTAGCCCACCCGCATTAGGAGGTCGGACACGGGCACGCCGGCGTAGCAGGCGGCGAACTTCTCGGGGTGGTCGAAGACGGCCATGAGCGAGATGAGGCCGCCATGACTCCAGCCCACCATGGCGCAGCGCTTGGGGTCCACCGGGAGGTGCTCCACGGCCCAGTCGCGACCGGCCACCACGTCGTCGATCTCCAGGCCGCCGTAGTCGATGGCATCGTAGAGGCCCTTCCCGTAGCCTGTGGAGCCCCGGTAGTCGGGCGCCACCACGATGTAGCCGCGCTCGATCATCTCCCGCACGATGTGGGCGTGGTAGGTGCCGAAGTCGCCATGGACGCCTCCGTGGGGCAGCACGATGAGGGGCAGCTTCCGGCCCTTCTCGGCCTTGCGGGGGACGAAGACGTACTGCTGGATCTTCAGGGGGTGCCGCTGGTTCTTGATGCCATAGGTCTCCTCGCCCCGGGGGTTCGGCGGGCCGGTGTAGGTCACCTTGTCCACCACGGCCACGTCGGAGAGACGCTGGAACCAGAGCTGGTCGTCGGCGGCCTTGCGCAAAGAATCGAGTTCCCAGTGGAGGCCGCTCACGCGGGACTCCAGTCGCTTGACGCGGGCGTCCTCCGGGGCCTGGGCCGCGAGGGGGGGCAGGGCCAGGGCGCAGAGCAGGAGCGGGACGGGAAGGCGCATGGGAACCTCGGGATGGGCTGTCCCGAGGTTACTGCAACAGACCTCGTGTTGCGATGATCAGCCCTCCCAGCTCACCCAGCCCGCACGGCCGGGGATCTCCCGGCGGGAGACTGCCTTGGCCGGCGGGTTCGCCGCCTTCAGCTCCGGCAGCCAGTCCGCGTGGGTCCGGGCCACGACGCCGCGTTCCTTGAGGCCGCCCAGGAAGGCGTCGAAGGTCTCGAAGAGCGCGCCGCCTTCCACCTCGGTGTGGAGGGCGTAGACGTTCAGGGCGTCCTCCCGCACCAGGTCCCAGACCTCGCGGTTCACCTGGTCCGGCGTGCGCCCCTCCAGGCCCAGCAGCTCGTCCAGGGTGGGCAGGGTGGTGGGGATCTGGAGGGTCGACAGCGTGCGTCCCTTCACGATGGGGTAGAAGGGCGCGAGGCCCCGGCAGTCCCCCGCGTAGGCCAGGCCGTAGGCCTCCTGCAGCTCCAGCGTGGTGTCGTTGCAGCGCCAGGCCGGGCTCACCGCGCCCAGTGGCTTCTCGCCGAAGACGGTGCCGAACGCCTCATGGGCGTTCGCGTACCAGTCCGACAGCCATTTCCGCGACTTGCGGTCCAGCAGGTCGTGGTACTGCACATGGTCCCAGGCGTGGATGCCCACCTCGTGACCCGCGGTCTTGGCGGCCCGCATCTCGGCGGCGGCGCGCTTCCAGATGATGGGCGCAGGCAGCAGCACCCCGTACATCATGGTCTTGAAGCCGTAGAGCTTGGTGGCGTTGGTGCGCCGCATCTTGGCCAGGAAACCCTTGCGGAAGATGCGCCGGATGGCCTTGCCGCTGTTGTCGGGGCCGAAGCTGAAGTAGAAGCTGGCCCGCATCTGGTGCTTGTCCAGCAGGCGCAGGAGGGTGGGGATGCCCGTGACCGAGCCTTCCAGGGTGTCGACGTCCACGCGAAGCGAAATGGCTTTCATGAGGTTCCTTCCCGCTCCCATTGTTCCCGGCGGGCCGAAACCCCGCCAGGGCCGCTTTGTGGATCGCCCTGTCGCATGTATGCTTGGCCCGCTCACCACACTTGATCGAGGAACCCATGACAAAGAAACGTCTGGTACGCCTGTCGGAACTCACCGGCCTCAGGGCTGTTCCCAAGGGCCCCTGGCAGGGCCCGGCCGTGGCCGGCTCCGTGAGAGGCTTCCCCGTGGCCGTCGCCTGGACCCGCAATGACCGCCAGGCGCAGGCCACCCTCCTGGTGCGGTTCGCCAAGGGCTCCTGGACCGCGGGACCGGAGGGGCTGAAGCAGTTCGCCGAATCCTCGGAGGAACTCCGCGCGGCCGTGGGCAAGAAGACCCTCCCCAAGGCCCTGCTGAAGTCCTTCCAGCTCCTGGAGGACGGGCTCCTCTGCCAGTGGCCGTATTCGTTCTTCGCGCCCAGGCCCGAAGCGGTGGCCGCGGTACTCAAGGTCCTGGTGGCCTTCGCGGAGCGGGCGGCCAAGCCGGTGTCGGAGCAGTGCGAGGGCTGCGGACGGGAGACGCGGGAGGGCCTCTGGATGGCGGATGGCGTGCCCGTCCGGGTCTGCACCCCCTGCCGGGCCTCTCAGGACGAGCAGGCGCGGCGGGCGCAGGAAGCCTACCAGGCGATGGCCTCCAACCCCCTGGCCGGCCTCCTCTACGGGCTGGCCACGGGCGCGGTGCTGGCCGTGGCCTGGGGCGGTATCGCCTACCTGATCCACCGGATCTTCCTCTGGGGTGCCATCGGCATCGGCGTGGCGCTGGCCTGGACCATCAACCGGGGCATGGAGAAGGTGAACCACTTCGGGCGGGCGCTCACGGTGCTGCTGACCCTGGCCACGGTACTCGCGGGGGACTACCTGTTCATCCTCTTCTCAGCCGCTCAGGAATCGGAAGGTGGATTGAGCCTCCGTCTCGCTTCGGCGGTGGCGACCCACTTCTACGAGGTCGATTTCCAGAACGGGTCGGGCTTCGTGAGCCTCCTCTTCGCCCTGGTGGGAGCGGGCTACATCCTCTACGTGAACCGGCCGCCGCGGTTCCGCGTCACCTACGAGCCCTTGGGCTGAGGGGAAAAGGGCGCCGGAAGGCGCCCTTTTCTTGTCAGAGGAAATCATCAAAAAGGGCCCTTCCGTCATCCGTTATCCGATCTATGATCATCGCGATCCATTCCCGACAGTGCCATCACATAGGAGGTTCCGCCATGCAGAAGTCCCTCCACATCGATCCCAACAAGTGCACGGGCTGCCTCCAGTGCGAGATGGCCTGCGCGTGGGAGAACCACCGCAGCTTCACCATCGCGAAGTCGCGGATCAAAGTGTTCACCTTCCACAAGGAAGGCCGCTTCGTGCCCTACACCTGCACCCAGTGCGACGAGGCCTGGTGCCTGATCGCCTGCCCCGTGGACGCCATCCGACTGGACCCCGTCACCGGCGCGAAGATCGTGCTGGAGCCCACCTGTGTGGGCTGCAAGGTCTGCACCATCGCCTGCCCCTTCGGCACCATCAACTACGTGGCCTCCACCGGCAAGGTGCAGAAGTGCGACCTCTGCGATGGCGAGCCGGCCTGCGCCAAGGCCTGCCCGACCGGCGCCATCACCTATGTGGACGCCGACTGGACGGGGCTTGGCAAGATGCGCCAGTGGGCCGGCAAGACTGACACCAACCCGGCGACGGTGTGAGGAGCGACTGCCATGGCATGGACCAAGAACGTTCTCCGCGTGAACCTCGAGGCCGGCACCTGCACCACGGAGCCGCTGAACATGCAGTGGGCCCAGGATTACCTGGGCCAGCGGGGGCTCGCCACCAAGTACCTCGTGTCTGAGATCGACCCGAAGGTCGATCCCTTCTCCCCCAAGAACAAGCTCATCTTCGTGACGGGCCCGCTCACGGGCACCATGGCCGCTACCGGCGGACGCTACTCGGTGGTCACCAAGGGACCGCTCACGGGTGCCATCGCCTGCTCGAACTCCGGCGGCTACTTCGGCGCCGAACTGAAGTTCGCGGGCTGGGACATGGTGATCTTCGAAGGGGCGTCCCCGAAGCCGGTCTACCTCCTCATCAATGACGGCAAGGCGGAGCTGGTCGATGCATCCCACCTCTGGGGCAAGACCGTCTGGGAGACCGAGGAGACCATCAAGACCCAGCACCAGGATCCCCAGATCCGCGTGGCTGCCATCGGCCGGGCCGGCGAGAACCGGGTGCTCTACGCGGCCATCGTGAACGACCTGCACCGCGCCGCGGGCCGCTCCGGCGTCGGCGCCGTCATGGGCTCCAAGAACCTCAAGGCCGTGGCTGTCCGGGGCACCCGAACGGATGCGTACCAGATGGCCAACCCGGAGGCCTTCTTCGCCGCCACCGACGCCGGCAAGAAGGTGCTGGCCGCCAACGGCGTGACGGGGCAGGGGCTCCCCACCTACGGCACCCAGGTGCTGATGAACGTCATCAACGAGCTTGGGGCGCTGCCCACGCGCAACCACCGGGAGGTGCAGTTCGAAGGCGCCCACGACATCTCCGGCGAGGCCATGCACGAGAAGCGGCCCACGGACGGCAAGGCGAACCTCGTCACCAACGGCGCCTGCTTCGGCTGCACCATCGCCTGCGGCCGCATCTCCCGCATGGATCCCGGCCACTTCAGCATCAAGGACAAGCCCCAGTACCAAGGCGCTTCCGGCGGCGTGGAGTACGAAGCCGCCTGGGCCCTGGGCGCGGCCAATGGCGTGAACGATCTGGA
This sequence comes from Geothrix alkalitolerans, assembly GCF_022808885.1. Classification (NCBI taxonomy): domain Bacteria; kingdom Pseudomonadati; phylum Acidobacteriota; class Holophagae; order Holophagales; family Holophagaceae; genus Geothrix; species Geothrix alkalitolerans. The sequence continues at coordinate 719,411 of NZ_JAKZLE010000001.1, forward strand.
GGCCCTCACCTACGCCAACTTCCTCTGCAACGAGGACGGATTCGATCCCATCACCTTCGGGGCCACCGTGGGCGCCGCCATGGAGCTCTACGAGATGGGCGTGCTCACCGAGCAGGAGGTGGGCTTCAAGCTGCCCTTCGGCTCCACGGAGGCGATGGTCAAGCTGGCGGAGCTGACCGCCAAGGGCGAGGGCTTCGGCAAGGTGATGGGCCTGGGCTCCAAGCGGCTCTGCACGAAGTACGGCCACCCCGAGCTGTCCATGACGGTCAAGAGCCAGGAGTTCCCGGCCTACGACGGGCGCTCCCTGCAGGGCATGGGCCTGGCCTATGCCACCAGCAACCGCGGCGCCTGCCACCTGCGCGGCTACATGGTGTCCCCCGAGGTCCTGGGCATCCCCGTGAAGATGGAACCCCAGGCCACGGAAGGGAAACCGGCCATGCTGAAGGCCTTCCAGGACCTCACGGCCGTGGTGGATTCCGCCGGCATCTGCCTCTTCACCACCTTCGCCTGGGGCCTCGCGGACATCCAGCCGCAGATCCAGGCCGCCTGCGAGGGCGACTGGTCCGAGGAGCGCCTGCTGCTGGTCGGCGAGCGCATTTGGAACATGGAGCGGGAGTTCAATCTCGCCGCCGGTTTCACGGCCAAGGACGACAGCCTCCCGCCGCGGCTGATGAAGGAACCCGCCCAGACCGGTCCCCAGAAGGGCGCCGTGTCCAAGCTCGACGTCATGCTGCCGGAGTACTACCAGGTGCGCGGCTGGACCAAGGATGGCGTCCCCACCGCTGAAACGCGCAAGCGCCTCGGCGTATGAAGAGAGCATGAGGTTCCCATGAAGCACCTCATCATCGGAAGCGGGCCGGCCGGGGTGGTCGCGGCAGAGACCCTACGCAAGGCCGACCCCGCCGCGGAGATCACCCTGCTCTGCGGCGAGGGGGAGCCTCCCTACGCCCGAATGGCCATCCCCTACCTGCTGAAGGGAGAGATCGAGGAGGCGGGCACCCACATCCGGAAGGACGCCGACCACTACGGCCGCCTGCGGATCCAGCTGGTTCAGGCCCGGGCGAAGGGCATCGACACGGCCCGCCGCACCGTCGATCTGGGCGACGGCCGCCAGCTCCCCTTCGACCGGCTGCTCATCGCCACGGGATCCCATCCCAGCCTGGAGACGATCCCGGGCATGGACCTCCCCGGCGTTCACAGCTGCTGGACCCTCGAGGACGCCCGGACCATCCTCGCCCAGGCCCGCCCCGGCACCCGCATCGTCCAGATGGGCGCGGGCTTCGTGGGCTGCATCATCATGGAGGGCCTGCTCTCCCGTGGCGTGGACCTCACCATCCTCGTCCGCAGCGGCTACATGGTGCGCCGCATGATGAACCCCACCGCCAGCGGCCTCATCCGCAAGTGGTGCGAGGCCAAGGGCGTGAAGGTCCTCACCCACACCCAGCCCCAGGGCCTCTCGATCAAGGAGGGCGTCCTCCAGGTGGCTTTGGGCGAAGGGCGCGTGTTGCCGGCGGACCTCTACCTCAGCGTGGTGGGCGTGGACCCCACCCTGGGCTTCCTGGAGGGCAGCCGCATCGAAGTGGGCCACGGCATCCTGGTGGACGCCGCCATGCAGACCAGCGTTCCCGGCATCTATGCCGCGGGGGACGTGGCCGAGGCGACGGATTGCCTAACGGGCCAGCGGCGGATCAACGCCATCCAGCCCAACGCGGTGGAGCAGGGCCGGATCGCCGCGCTGAACATGGCCGGGAAGCCTGCCCAGTTCCGCGGGAGCTTTGTCTTCAACGTGCTGACCACGCTCGGCCTGGTGTCTTCCTCCTTCGGGGAATGGCAGGGGGTGCCGGGCGGGGAATCCACCGAGGTGCTCGACGAGGCCCACTACCGCTACCTGAACCTCCAGTTCGACGGGGACCGGTTGGTGGGCGCCAATTGCGTGGGGTTCGCCGACCACGTGGGCGCCTTCCGCGGGCTCATCGAAGGGAGGATCCGCCTGGGCATTTGGAAGCAGCGCCTCCTGGAAGATCCGACGCGGATCATGCAGGCCTACCTCGCGGCCGCGCATCGGGTGGCATGAAGATCACCTTCAAGCTCTTCGCCTCCCTCGCCGCCCATCTGCCGCCGGAGGCGCGAAGGCGGCACCGCATCGATCTGGAGGTGGATCCGGGCTGCACGGTGGGCGAGGTGATCCGCCGCCAGGGCGTTCCGCCAGCCCAGTGCGCCATCGTGCTGGTGGACGGCGCCTGGGTGGCCGCCTCGGACTGGGACTCCCGCACCTTGACCGAAGGGCAGGCCCTGGCCATCTGGCCACCCGTGGCCGGCGGCTGATGGACCACCGCCTGGATCTGGAGATGGCCATCTCCCGGGAGGAATTCCTGCGCCTGTTGCCCGGAGCCGTGGGATCCTTCGCCGAAGGGGAGGAGGGCCTCTTCCGGGGTGCGGATGGCGCCGGGGGCTGGACCATCCGGCTCGTGTCCCTGGAGGAGCTCCGCCTGGGCAGCGTGGTCCTGCCCCGGCACCGTGTCGAGGTCCGCCTCGCGGACTGCCCGGCGGAGGCGGCCCAGGCTTTCATGGCCCGGCTTCTGCGCGGCTTCATGCGGGGCGGGGGCTAGAAAACCTCAAGGTCCCGTATAATCCCCGAATGCCCACCCCGCGCTCCTCCGGAATCCTCCGCTCCTTCCCGCCGGTCTTCTGGCTGGCGAACGTCATGGAGCTCTTCGAGCGGGCGGCCTACTACGGCCTCAACTCGGTGCTCGCGGTCTACCTCACGAACGAGGTCGTGAAGGGCGGCCTGGGCTTCACGGAGCAGTCCGTGGGCTTCCTCCAGAGCCTGATCTACGCCTTCACCTACGTCATTCCCATCGCCGGCGGAGCCCTGGCGGACCGCTACGGCTACCGACGCATGCTGCTCTTCGCCTTCTCCATCCTGACGGCAGGCTATTTCGTGGCGGGGAACGTCACCTCCTACGGCGCGGTCTTCGCGGGGCTGCTGGTGATGGCGACCGGCGCGGGCCTGTTCAAGCCCATCATCTCGGGCACCCTGGCCCGCACCACCACGGAGGAGAACTCCGGATTCGGCTTCGGCATCTACTACTGGATGATCAACATCGGCGCCTTCCTGGCGCCCCTGGTCGTGAGCGTGCTGAAGGGGTTCTCCTGGCGTTACGTGTTCATCGCCTCGGCCCTCTACTGCGCGGCCATGCTGGTGCCCACGGTCTTCCTGTTCAAGGATCCGCCGAAACCCGAGAACACCAAGAGCCTGAAGGAGGTCGCCCACGGGGCGGCCCTCGTGCTGGGCGACGCGCGCTTCATGCTGATGATCGTGGTGTACTCCGGCTTCTGGATCCTCTACTTCCAGAACTTCGGGTCCGTGCTCTGGTACCTGCGCGACTTCGTGGATGCCACGCCCGTGAACCGCTTCTTCGCGTCCTTCGGCGTGCCCCTCAAGTTCGACGCCGAGCATGTCACCGTGGTCAACGGCGGCACCATCATCCTGCTGCAGGTGCTCGTCAGCCGCATCGTGAAGAAGATCCGGCCCCTGCCCACCATGGTCTCGGGCATCGTCATCGGCACCCTCGGGTTCCTGTGCCTGGCAGCCTCCACCAATGTGTGGGTGTTCATCCTGGGCATCTCGGTCTTCTCCATCGGCGAGATGACGGCCCATCCGAAGTACTACAGCTACGTGGGCCTGGTGGCGCCGGCGGACAAGAAAGCCGTCTACATGGGCTATGCCTTCCTCTACGGCGTCATCGGCAGCCTCATCGGCTCGAGCCTTGGGGGCGCCCTCTACGGAGCCATGCTGAAGCCCATGGTGGGCCAGCCCGGCGGCCCTGCCGCGGCCCGCGCCTTCTGGCTGTTCTTCGTGGCGCTCAACGTGGTGGCGGCCGTCGGCCTCGTCCTCTACGACCGCTTCTTCGCCATGGACACGCCGGAGACCAACGAGAAGGCCCGCAAGATCATGCTGGGGATCTACGTCCTGCTCCTCGCCGCGGGCGTGGCGTTCGTCTGGTCGGCGGTGGCCGGCCCCTCCGTTTCCTACAAGACTCTGGTCCAGGCCGTGATCATGCTGGCCCTGGGCGCGGGTGGAACGGTGGTCAGCCTCCGCAAGGGCTGAGACCTCGTTCGGGGGCTCAGCTCTGCCTGAATCCCTGCGACCGGTCCGTGCGCCGGGCCTGGATGAAGCGGTGGATGGGCTCCAGGTCCATGTCCGGGCCCGGATGCAGCACCACGCCGAGGCGCGTGGGGTAGTCCTGGCCCTCGAGGTAGGCGAGATGGCGGACCTCGCCGGGACAGTGGAGGACCGATCCGTCCGGCAGCTTCGCGTCGATCTCCACCGGAGCGTGGAGGTCCACCATCAGGGGCTCGTCGAGGGCGAGTCCCACACCGGTCTCGGTGAGGTTCACCAGCAGGGCATCAAGGGTTCGCCCCCCCAGGCCCACCCGGACCTTCAGCGGCGCCTGCTCAGGCGCGGCCACGCGCATGTCCCGCCGGCGGTGCAGCTGCGCGGACTCGTGGGGCCAGTCCAGGCGCAGGAGCGGATCGCCGGCCTCGTCCTGGAGGGGGGCCAGCAGGATGGAGTCCAGGGTGAGCACCTCCTCGCCCAGCAGCACGGTGAGGGTGACGGCGGTGCCCTCGGCGGGCCTCGCATCCCGGGCATGCAGGCCGGACAGCTCCAGGGTCGAGCCGGGGCGGAAGCTGTGGAGGCGGAGGTCCCCCAGCAGCCGGGAACTGATGCCCTGGAGCCTCAGGCTGGCCACCGCCTTGGTGAGGCGGGCCTGGATGAGGAACTGTTCCAGGACGGGGGCCGACAAGGTGGAGTGTCCCATGGGGTGATGCCTTTCAAATGCCCTGGCTCAGCCGTTCGGCCAGGGTGCGGTGCAGTCCCGCCTCCAGGATGGCCTTGGCCGCGCCCTTCACGTCGTACTCGATGCGGTGGAGACGGAGCCGCTTCCGCCTGGGGTCGAAGGTCATGAAGGATACCCTGGGATCGCGATCCCGGGGCTGACCCACGGAGCCAGGGTTCACCAGGTACCGGCAGTGCGGCTGCATCTCGAACCAGACGCCAGGATCGAGGCAGATCCAGTTCAGCCGGCCCTGGGCCTCGTCCAGCTCGAAGCAGCCAGGCAGGTGGGTGTGGCCGAAGAAGCAGAGGGGCCCCTGGAAGGCGTCGAAGGCCTGGCCGATCTCCCGCATGTGCAGGAGGTAGGCGTCCTCGTCCACCGGGGAGCCATGAGCGATCTGGTAGTCGTCCCCCACCCACTGGGGTCCCACCGGGAGGTCCGCCAGGAACCGCCAGTTGTCCTGCCGCAGCTTCTCCCGGGTCCAGTCCGCGGCCATGTGGGCGGGCAGGCTGAAGCTGCCGTCGGGCTCGAGGCCTGCGCAGACCTTGTCATGGTTGCCCCGGACCATGAATCGGGGCCGCAGCTCGCGGACTTTGTCCAGCAGCTGGTTCGGATGGGCCCCATAGCCCACCAGGTCCCCCAGGAGCACGAAGCGGCGGATGGCCCTCCGTCGCGCGAACCGCAGCACGGCCCGGAGGGCGTGCAGGTTCGAATGCAAATCGGAAAGAATCAAATCCAATGGGATATTCCTGGGGGAGACCCCCATTCTAACAAGCCCTCAACAGGGCGGAGACAAGATCCTCGGGATTTCGGCCGAAGGAGAGCAGGGCGGGGGCGAGGGACCAGGCCGAGGCGCGGGCGGCGCACCGGGCCATGAAGGCGCTCCGGTCCTGGGCCAGGGGGCGCAGGGGATCCCGTCCCACCCGTTCCCATGCCCGGGCCGGCGGCTCCGCCAGCCAGAGGGGCGCGCAGCCGGCGGCGGCGACGGCCTCCCGGTTGGCCGGGGACTCCCAGGCGCCGCCCCCCAGGGCCACCACGGCGGGCTGGGTCAGGAGGGTGGGCAGCAGGGCCGTCTCCAGGGCCCGGAAGGCGCCTTCGCCCCGCTCGGCGAAGATGACGCTCACCGGAAGGCGCTGATCCGCCTCGATCACGTCGTCCAGGTCATGGAAGGCCAGGCCCAGCTGCCGGGCCAGAAGCCGGCCGAGGGTGCTCTTCCCGGCGCCGCTGCCGCCCAGGAGCACCACGCCCTGCCCCCGCCGGAAGGGCGGTCGGACGTGCCACCGCGCCTGCTGGACCTCCCAGCCCAGGGTGGCCGGGTCGGCGCTGCGGTGGACCTCGCCCACCATGGCCATGGACTCGGCCCCGGCCTCGAAGCAGGTCCTGGCGTCCGCGGGCCCCAGGCCGCCGATGGCGATGGGCGCGAGGCCCTGCGCCCGCAGGGCCGCGCAGCCCGCGCGGAGCCCTTCGAGACCGATGGGCGTGGCGTGATCAGACTTCGTGGCCGTGCCGCGGAAGGGGCCCAGGCCGGCATGGTCACAGGCCGGGTCGACGGCCTCCCATTCCACGGGGCCATGGGTCGAGGCGCCGACATGGCAGCCGCCCAGTCCAGGGAGGCGCCGCGCCTCGGCCGCGGGCAGGTCGCCCTGGCCCAGGTGCAGGCCCCAGGGGGCGAGCCCTTCCTGGGCCGCAAGCATGGCCAGGTCCGCCCGATCGTTCACGCAGATGAAGGGCCAGCCGCCGTTCGCCGCCGCGTCCGCCAGGGCCGCGCGCAGCTCCAGCCACTGCGATCTCGCATCCAGGGGCTTCCCCCGGAACTGAACCAGCGGGAACCCCGCCCCGCCCAGGCGGCGGATCTGGGCCGACAAGGGTTCTGGACGCGAGGCGTCGGTGATGGGGTAGAGGGGCGGGAGGGGGAGCATGGCTGGCCAGTCTACCGCTGGCCGGTTGAAAGGCGGGCCCGCCCTGCCGGCGGGTTGAATGGCCGACAGGACGGGCCGTGGATTCAGGCCGGAAGTTCTTAGTAGACCACCTCGAAGGGCCGCATCATGTCGTTCTCCTCGTGTTCCAGGATGTGGCAGTGGTAGACGTAGGTGCCGAAGGACCGCGTCGCCGGGTTCTTGTCGAGGGCACTGGTCCAGGGAAGGTCGAACTTGGCGCGGACCCGCGTCACGAACCCGGGGTAGGCCTTCGCGGTGTCCTTGCCGCCCATCTCTTCGGGGGCGGGCGGAAGGAGCGGTCCCGTGACGTAGTCGGCAAGGACCGGCTTCAGGCTGGGCTGGCGGCCGGAAGCCAGGTAGGCGTCCCAGGCGGCCTTGTAGAGCGGTTCTCCGGAATCCGGATCCATGATCAGCGCCTGGCGGTTCACGACCTGGAACGAGACCAGATGCGGGTGCATGGGATGCGCATCGCCGGTCAGGTTGATCCAGACCCAGGTTTCGGTGGTCCCCGCCTGGAGGAAGTCGGTCGTCGGATCCATGTAGGCGTACCCATTCAGTTTCATGACGGCTGGGGTGTGTGTGACGGGGTCCTCGGTCTCCTCGCCCACGACTTCGCGCTCGGCAAGCTTGGGTGTCCGAGCCAGGCGGGGGATGGCGGGCAGCTTCAGGCTGGCGGCCGGGACGCTGAGGTCTGGGCTGTTTGCGGGTACGGGCGTGTCGACCAGGAACTGCATCAGTTCGGGAATGTCGATCTCGCCGCCATCGGGATAGGGCGCGGGGGCCAAGTTCTTCATGATCACCGCATCCCCCAGGGGGATCTGAGTGAAATCCACGATCACATCGAAGCGTTCACCGGGCGCGATGAGCAAGTGGGTCATCCCCGCGGGACTTGGCAGGAGGCCCTGCTCGGAACCGATCACATGGAAGGGCAGCAGCGTCCCCAGGTGGTCGAAGCCCACGTCGAAAAACCGGGCCTGGGCACCATTCAGGAAGCGGAGCCGATAGCGCCTGGGTTCGGTATCCAGGCGCGGGTAGGCTTTGCCGTTGATGACCGGCGTATCACCGAAGAATTCCGGGACCCAGATCGGGTGGATGGCGTTGTTGCCCACGGTGGGGTAGAACAGCGTTCCGTCCGCGTTGAAGGTCTTGTCCTGGAGCACGATGGGCAGGTGGTAGTTGCCTGTGGGCACCGGCTGTTCGTAGAGCGTCTTGCCGTTGTCGACCGAATCGAAGATCAGATAGGCGGCGGCGAGTCCCAGGTAGGGATTAAAGCGTGTCGCCCCCCAAGCGTGGTCGTGGTACCACAGGAAGGTGGCCGGCTGCTCGTTGGTGTAGGTGAACGTGTCCGTGACGAAGTCCGGCCCTTTCTGGCCTGCGGCCGTCCACCACTGCTGCGGGGTGCCATCGAAGCGGGCCGCGGTCTTGCCGCCATGGAGGTGGGGGATGGCCCGGCCCGTGGGCAGGTCCGAACCCATGATGGTGGGATCGATGGAGTCTTTGAGCGGGAAGGCGTTGGGATCGGTCGGCAGCTGGTTGATCCACTTCACAACCACGGATCGTCCCTGCTGCGCCACGATGGTGGGACCCAGGTAGACCCCCGGCTGCCCGGCCATCCCGTAAGTCCAGACCGTCGCCGGACCGAGCTCTGAATGGAACTGGTGCGTGTGTTGGGTCATCGCAATCTCGTAGTAGTCGGCCCATCCATGCATCAGCTGCTGCGGTGTGGGCGTGGCCACGGGCGGGATGGGCAGAGGGTCCACCCACTTGGTGAGAAGGGGACTGACTCCGAGAGTGCCCGGCCCTCCCTGCGCCCAGCAGGGCGTGGCCATGGAACCGACGGAGAGGAGGCTGCTGAGCAGGGTCAGCTTCAGCAGGGACTTGGGGGGAGCGAGGATCATGGCGGCCTCCAGCGGACGCGATGAAGAGGTTTGGGATAACGACAGGCCGTCACGCCCCCCATGGACGTGACGGCCCTCGAACACACAGATCCACCCCCCTGAAAGGAGCAGCGTCCTCATTCAGGTGCGTCATGAATCCGGCTTGTCTAGCTCAAGATAGGCCGTTGGGACTAGGCAACCAAAAAAAAATACATTCCGTGATGCCCGATCGAATGTTGTCCCCTCAGAAACCTCCTCGCCCCAATGACGGGAGCAGGGGCGCAGTTTCCTGGGGTGATCTTAGGGGCTGAGCCTCGGTCTCAGGCCGCCTCGCCCTCCGCGAACTGCAGCCGCACGAGCTTGGCGTACACGCCGTCCTGGGCGATGAGGGCGTCGTGGTTGCCGCGCTCCACGAGGACGCCCTGGTCCATGACCCAGATCTCGTCGGCGTCGCGGATGGTGGAGAGGCGGTGGGCGATGGTGAAGGTGGTGAGGCGGTGGCTCACGTGCTCGATGACGTTCTGGATCTTGGCCTCGGTCTCGGAGTCGATGTTGGCGGTGGCCTCGTCCAGCAGCAGCACGGCGGGCTCCAGGTAAAGCATGCGGGCGAAGGCCAGGAGCTGCCGCTCCCCGGCGCTGAGCTTCTGGCCCCGCTCCCCCACCTGGGTCTCCAGGCCCTGGGGCAGGCGGGACACCAGGTCCTTCAGTTGGCTCTGCTCCAGCACCGAGGCCAGGCGGACCTCGTCGAGGGGGCGGTCCAGTACGATGTTGTCGCGCAGGGTGCCGGAGAACACGAAGACATCCTGGAGCACCAGTCCGAAGAGGTCGCGCAGGCTGCGGATCTTCAGGTCCCGCACGTCCACGCCGTCCACGGTGATGCGTCCCTCGTGCACGTCGTAGAAGCGCATGAGCAGGTTGATGAGCGTGCTCTTGCCGGCGCCGGTGTGGCCCACCACGGCCACGCGGCGGCCCTTGGGGATGACGCCGCTCAGCTCGCGGACCACCTTCCGGCCGCCCTCCTCGTAGGCGAAGGAGACGTTCTCCAGGCGCACCTCGCCAGTGAACGTGGCAGGCTTCGCGCCGGGCGCCTCGGGGATCTCCTCCTGGTTGTCCAGCAGGCGGAAGATGCGCTCGCTGGAGGCCAGGGCCGTCTGCATCACGTTGTAGCGCTCCGCCAGTTCCCGGATGGGCCGGAAGAACCGCCCCGACTGCTGGATGAAGGCCAGGAGCAGGCCCCAGGTGATGGCCCCGGCCTGGAGCTTGAAGCCCGCGTAGAAGATGAGGGCCGCCAGGGTGCCGGAGGTGATGAACTCCACCACGGGGAAGAACACGGCATAGGCGAAGATGGTGCGAAGGAAGGCCTGGAAGTAGTCCTCGTTCAGGCCCTTGAACTGGGCGTCGCTGCGCGCCTCCTGCGCGTTCACCTGCACCAGGCCCATGCCGGAGATCTGCTCCTGGAGGAAGGCGTTGATGCTCGCGTAGCGTCGCTGGGTCTCCCGGAAGGCCTCGCCCGCCCGGCGGCGGAAGATCTCCGTGGCCACGAGCAGGAAGGGCAGGATGCCCAGGGCCACCAGGGCCATGCCCGGATGGGTCCAGAACATCCAGGCCACGATGGCCAGCAGGGAGAGCGCGTCCCCCACGATGGCCACGAAGCCCGAGGCGAACATCTCGTTGAGGTTCTGGACGTCGCTGGTGACCCGGGTCATGAGGCGGCCCACGGGGTTCCGGTGGAAGAAGTCCGTGCTGCGGCCCATGAGGTGCTCGAAGAGCTGCACCCGCAGGTCGAGCATGGCCTTCTGGCCCACCTGGGCCAGCAGGAAGTAGCGCGCGAAGCTCACGAGGAACCCGGCGATGAGCACTCCGAAGAACCCGGCGATCATGGGAGCCGCGCCCTTCAGGCTGCCCTGGGCCATGAACCGGTTGATGAGCCGGAGCGTCAGCTCCGAGGGCATGACCTCCAGGAAGGCGCCCAGGGCCATCAGGAACAGCAGGGCCAGGAGGGCGGCCCACTGGGGGCGGAGATAGCCGGCCAGGCGCCAGAGCAGCGTGTGGCGCATGGGCCGCTGGTCCATCCGGTCGGATTGAAAGTAGGCTTCCTGTTCGGACATGGGGCCATTCTCCCACAGGCGCCCCGATTCCCGTCGCGACCAGGACGGATCGGGGCCGCGCCTGTAAAGTAGAAGATCGCCGGAGACGTCATGGGCCCCTGGATTCCCGCCTTCCTCGCCGCCGCCCTCGTGGCGCAGGTTCCACCCTCCGGATCCGCGGTCGAGGGCCGGCTGCGCCGGGATGTGGCGTTCCTGGCGTCGCAGGGCCTCCAGGGCCGGGGCAACGGGTACCCGGGGCTCGACCAGGCCGCCGAGCATGTCCTGCAGACATGGAAGGAACTGGGCCTGAAGGCGCAGATCCAGCGGTTCCCGTTCGTCGCGAAGGTGGTCAGGGAGGCCCAGGGCGCCCTCCTGACCCACGGCGAGGAGGCCCGGCCGCTGGTCTGGGGCCGGGACATCGAGGCCATCGGCTACAGTGGGGACGCGGACTTCCGCATGAAGCCCCTCGCCTTCGCCGGCTATGGTGTGCAGATCCCCGGCGGCTACGACGATCTCGCGGGCCTCGAGGTGAAGGATCACGTGGTGGTCATCGCCCGCACCCTTCCCGATACGGAGGCCTTCGCCCACCTGCCGCGGGGGGAGCGGAGCCTGCTGGCCCGCGTGAAGCGCCTGCAGGCCGGGAGGGCCGCCGCGGTCCTCGTGCTGGAGGATGGCCCGGCCCGGCCCCTGCAGCGGGAGGAGGGGCCGATGAAGCTGGACATCCCCGTGCTCAGCCTCTCGACGGGCGCCCTCGGGGACGCCTGCGGCGACCTCCAGGCCCGCCTCCAGGCCATCCGGGATACCGGGAAGCCCGCCAGCCAGGACTTCATCTACGCTCCCTGGACCACGCTCACGCTGAAGCTGAGGCTCCGCCGCGAAGAAGCCCAGGTGCCCAACGTGGTGGCCCTGATCCCCGGTCGCGATCCCAGGCTGCGGAAGGAATACATCGTGATCGGCGCGCACCTGGACCACCTGGGCCTGGGCGAGCGCCACAGCCTGGGAGGCGCGGATGGGCGGGGACAGGTGCATCCCGGCGCGGACGACAACGCCTCGGGCGCGGCCCTGGTGCTGGAGCTGGGCCGGGAGTTGAAGCAGGCCCGCCCGCGGCGCTCCATCCTGCTGATGCACTTCGGCGGCGAGGAAGAGGGCCTGCTGGGCTCCAGCCATTGGATCCAGCACCCCACCCACCCGCTTGAATCCGTGAAGTTCATGCTCAACTTCGACATGGTGGGTCGGCTGGATCCCGCCGCCCCGAAGCTGTTGATGGGCGGGCTGGGCGCACCGAAAGCCGCCCTGGAGGCCGCGAAGAAGCTGGCGCCGGAGGGTTTCTCCATCAGCGGGGACGTGGGGGCGGCCGTGGGCGGCTCGGACCACATGGCCTTCTCCCAGGCGAAGATCCCCACGTTCTTCTTCTTCACGGGAGTCCACGGCGAGTACCACCGGCCCACGGACACGGCGGACCGCATCAATGTCGCCGGCATGGCCGCCCTGGCGGCCTACGGGCGCACGGTGGCCCTGGATCTCGCCGACGCGGACACGGTGCCGGCCTTCGATCCGGATACCGCCAAGGTGGTCCTGCCGGGCGCTGGCGGACCCATGCGGGTCGCCTTCGGAACCCTCCCCGACTACGCGGACAACCCTCGGGGTTTCCGCATCAACGGGGTATCCCGCGGCTCCACGGCCGAGGCCATCGGGCTCCAGGCCGGCGACATCATCATCGGTTTCGGTGGCCGGCCGGTGAAGAACATCTACGATTTCATGGACGCCCTCGATGCCCACAAGCCCGGCGACAAGGCCGTGGTCCGATGGCTCCGGGGAGATCAGACCATGCAGGCCGAGGCCACCCTGAAAGGCCGCTCATGAGACTCGCCACCCCCATCGGGTTCGCCACCGAGGTCTTCCTCCAGGAGGCGCCGGATCCGGCCCTGCTGCCCGAGGGGCCCTGGACGCTGGTGGGCGATCTGCACCTGAGGGAGGCCTGGACCCGCGCGGGCCTTCCGGAACCCAGCCACGCCCTGTGGGTGGCGGTATCCGAGGAGGAGAAGAAACTCCGGACCATCCTTCCCTGGCTGGAGCACTGGGCCCGGGTGCCCCTGCACCGGGACGCCACCGTGGTGGCCCTGGGCGGCGGCGTCCTCTCGGACATGGTGGGTCTGGCCTCGGCCCTCTACTTGCGGGGCATCGCCTGGCAAGTCTGGCCGACGTCCCTGCTGGCCATGGCGGACGCGGCCCTGGGCGGCAAGACCGCCGTGGACCTCGCCGCGGGCAAGAACCTGGTGGGAGCCTTCCACTCCCCCAGGCGCCTGGTGGCCTGCACCTCCTTCCTGGCCAGCCTGCCCGAGCGGCACCTGGAGAATGGCCGCTGGGAGCTGGTCAAGACCGCCCTCATCCAGGGCGAGACGCCCTGGGCCGTGGAGATGCTGCAGGACGGGCCCGTGAAGGTCCCCTGGGTGGAGCGGGCCCTGGCCTACAAGGCCGGCGTGGTGCACCGGGACCCCCGGGAGGCGGGCGAGCGGCGGTTGCTGAACCTCGGCCACACCCTCGGCCACGCCCTCGAGGCGGCGTCGGGCTACGACCTGCTCCACGGGGAGGCGGTGGGCCTGGGCCTGCTGGGCTCCTGCCTCCTGGCTGAGGACCTCGGCCTCAAACCTTTCCCCGCCGCCTTCCTCGCCTCCCTGGCCCGGCGGCTCGCCCCGCTGGCGCCCATGGTCGCCCCCTGGTCGGCCTGCCTTCCCCTGCTGCACCGGGACAAGAAGGCCAGGCACGCGCCCGGGGCCACCGAGGACGCGCCGGCCACGGAGATCCACTGCATCCTCCCCCGCTTCGGGGAACCGGCGATCCAGCGCGCCCTGGCCCCCGGGGCCTGGGAATCCCCCCATGCCCGTCTTGTCGATCTGCTCCACCGGGAGGCTCCCCGTGCCTGACCTCCGCCTTCCCCTCCTCGCCGTCCTGCTGGCGGCCAGCCTGGCCGCGGCACCGCCGGAAGACGTGCGGGCCCTGATGCTCCAGGCCCGCGCCCTGCAGCTGCGCGGCGGCGGTTCGGATCCCGCCGCGGCGGCAGCCATCTACCGGCGGGTGGCGGCCCAGGTGCCTGAGAGCGCGGAGGTCCACCTGCGGCTGTCCGAGGCTCTCCAGGAGGCCCAGGACCCCCGAGGCGCCCTGGCGCCGGCCCGCAAGGCCGTGGCCCTGGCGCCCCGGAGCGCGGAGGCGAGGGCCCACCTGGGCCTGCTCCTGTACCAGCTCTCCCAGTCGGACGAGGCCATGGCGGCGGAGGCCGCGAAGGAACTGCGGGCCGCCACAGCCCTGCTGCCCCAGGATCCGGAGCTGTGGGCCCGGCTGGGCGAGGTGTCCGAGAAGCTGAAGGATAACGAGGGGGCCCTTCAGGCCTGGCTGCATCTGGGCCGGCTCCGTCCCAGCTTCCAGGCGGCCTGGGAGCGGGCGGCCATCCACGCGCGGGCCCTCCAGAACTACGAGGGGCGGCGCGAGTCCGTGCTCGCCCTCAATGCCCGCAACCCCGACGAGCGCCAACTCCGCATGCTGGAAGAGCTGGCCCGGGATCAGATCCAGGCGGGCTACCTGGCCCACGCCGAGGAGAGCTTCCTCCTGCTCGCCCAGCACCTGCCGCGGGAGGCGGGCCTCTGGGAGAACGTCGCCCTGGTGCGCCTCCAGACCTCGCGGTTCGAAGAGGCCCTAGAGAGCCTGGGCAAGGCGGAAGCCCTGAAGGTGACGCCCCGGACGACCTTCAATACGGCCCGCGCCCTCATGAACCTGGGGCGCTTCCAGGAGGCCGAGACCCGGCTCGCGACCCTTCTCGCCGGCAAGATCCAGGAGGACTGGATCGCCGACGGATCGCAGGCCCTCTATGCGGAGACGCTCCTCCTCCAGGGCAAGGGCGGCGCCCTGCTGACCTACCTCAAGGAGCACCCGGGACGGGAGCAGGTCGCGGGCGAGCTGCAGGTGTTCACCTGCCAGGCCCTCATCAGCCGCAACGACTGGAAGAGCGCCCTGGCCGCGCTGAAGGACGGCATCGCGCGATTCCCCAAGGTGCCCTTCTTCCAGCAGGCCGCGGAGCTTCCCCCCGATTGCCTGGAATACCGCTTCTTCTCACGGAAGGAGACTCGCGCCGTCCTGGAGCAGCTCCATCTGGAGGGCATGGCGGCCATCTGGTCCGAGTTCCGCCGCTGGGACAAGTGCCTGGAGGCGCTCGAGCGGGCCCGCAGCCTGGGGCCCGTGAAGAACGTGGACATCCTGATCATGCAGAGCAGCGCCTATGACCAGCTGGGGCGGGCCGACGATTCCCTCCGGGTGCTCCGGGAGGCGCAGAAGACGAACCCGGGTAACCCCATGGTGCAGAACAATCTGGGGTACCAGCTGCTGGAGCAGGGGCAGAACCTGGAGGAGGCCGCCTCGCTCATCGAGGCCAGCGCCAAGGCCACCCCGGACAACGGCAATGTCATCGACAGCCTGGGGTGGGCCCAGTTCAAGCTGGGGAAGATCGCGGAGGCGGAAGTCACCCTCCGCCGGGCGGCGGAGCTGAGCCCCTTCAGTCCGGAGGTGCGGAAGCACCTGGGTGAAGTGCTGGTGAAGCAGGGCAAGCTGGCCGAGGCGGCCGAACAGTGGGAACGGGCCCTGGCGTTCGTCTTCCCGGACCGCCCCGCCCTGGAGAAGCGGCTGGGGGAGCTCCGCGTCCGCCTGGCCCGCGAGCAGGCCCGGAAGGTCGGAGAGGCCCAGGCGCCCGCGCCGGATGCCACCCCTGATGACGACGACGAGGAATGATCATGCTGGTTTTGCAGGTTCCCCCCGCTGATGTGACGCCAGCCCCGGCGGTGCCCGTGCGCGCCCAGTACGGCTGGGGGTATTCCGGCTCCGGCGGCGAGGGGACCGGCACCCTGAACCTGCTCATGGAACCGGTCTCCGGCCGCCTGGTGGCCGAACTGCATGGGCTCGGCGAGCGCCTGCTGCTCCTGGAGGGAGACCGCGCCTCCGGCTACCGGCTCCAGGTGCCCCGGCAGAAGGTCGACCAGCGGGCCGCCACCCTGGCGGAGCTGCCGCTGCCCTTCCTGCCCCAGGTGGCCAGCGTCGAGGCCCTGCTGCGCATGCTCCGACAGGGAGAGGGGCCGGGCGTGTCCGTGCTGAAGAAGGATGCCGCGGGACCCCGGAAGCTCCACTGGCAGGGCCGGGATCCCCAGGGCAAGGCCGAGCAGGTCTGGCTGGACCGGAAGCGCTGGGAGGAGAGCAAGTAGGCGATCAGGGCTCTGGTTTGCCGGCTGCGACCCAGGCGCTGAGGATGGCATCCCCCAGGTGCTTGCCCGCCAGCTGGAGCTGCCGGGTCACCACGGGACCCTGCCTGGCCCAGAAGAGCGTCCAGTAGGCGGGGGTGCGCATGGCCCGGCCGCGGGTGTCGGTGGGCGTGGTGCGGTCCGCGGTCCGGTCGTCCTCCAGGAGCTGGGGGATGAGCGCGTGGGAGGCGCGGAGCCATTCCCAGGGGCGCTCCAGGAATCGCGGGTCCACCTCGGCGGGAAGCGGGGCAAGCGCCTCCGGCTGGACGTACCGCTCGACCAGGCCGGTCTCCCAGCGGCTGTGGACTCCGCGCTGGTTCGTGGCCTGGCCGTCATGGTTCTCGGTGGTATGCAGGGGCACGTGCGCGTCCGCCACGTAGTGGCTCAGGATGGACGTAGCCATGGACACCCGGGCGGCGTCACCGGATCGGAAGG
Organism: Geothrix alkalitolerans; assembly: GCF_022808885.1. Lineage (NCBI taxonomy): Bacteria > Pseudomonadati > Acidobacteriota > Holophagae > Holophagales > Holophagaceae > Geothrix > Geothrix alkalitolerans. The sequence goes on from NZ_JAKZLE010000001.1 coordinate 735,864, forward strand.
CATCCACCAGGTCCCGCCAGCGGTCCTGGATGATCCAGGGCACCACGCCCGTGCGGTAGAAGTCGCCGCCCAGGCGGGCCTGGGCCTCTTCCAGGGTGCGGGGGAGGTGATCGGGTCCCCCGTAGGGTTCCATGTCCAGGAAGTGGCGAGGGCCCTCCTTGCGATCCTGGCGCCAGTGGTCCGGGTCCGAGGCATGATCCTCCATCTCGCCCTCGCGCCCTGCGAACCAGGCGCGGAGCTCCGGCGGCAGACCTTTCAGGGCCAGGGCGCAGGCGGCCCGGTGGCCCTTGTCGCCCCAGGCGGAGAGGGGAAGGGCGGCCAGGAGCAGCGCGAGCAGGGGAATCTTCATGGTGTTTGGCGACTCTCTGAAAACGAACCCCACGAAGGACACGACGAAATACGTGAAGGGCACGAATATAGAGGCATTTATTCGTGCCCTTCGTGGAGATCTTTTGTGGCTGGGCTACTCGGGGATGGTCCCGGTGCGCTCCCAGCGGGTGCGGGTGAAGAAGTGGCGGGCGGCGTCGATGAAATCGGCGGCCACGTCCGCGGGGCCGTCGGGCACGCGGCCGTTGTCGTTGTCCGTGTCGCCCTCGCGGAAGCTCCACCACACGATGAAGGGCCGGCCCCGCAGGTGGTCCATGGGCAGGAAGCCCCAGTAGCGGCTGTCCATGCTGTTGTCGCGGTTGTCGCCCATGGCGAAGAGGTGGCCCGCCGGCACGGTGACGGGGCCCAGGTTGTCCTTGAAGCCTTCCTGGATGAGGCTGTTCATGGCCTGCATCTGGTTGTGGTCATGGAGGGCCAGCACCTCCGGATCCGCATGGCGCCAGAGGCCCACGGGGTGCTCGGCCTCGCCGGCGTTCCGGGTCAGAGGCCAAGGGCCGGGCGTGGGACCCTCGGGACTCCTGCCGAACTGGAACTCGAAGGGGCCGGTGATCAGCTTGCCGTTCACGTAGAGCCGCTTGTTGCGCATCTCCACGGTGTCGCCCGGCAGGGCCACGCAGCGCTTCACGTAGTCCTGATCCCGGTCGATGGGATAGCGGAACACGATGATGTCGCCGCGCTTCACCCCCCGCATGGGGAAGAGCTTCTCCTCCCAGGCCCACTGAGGCTGGGCGAAGATGAACTTGTTGGCCAGCAGGTGGTCCCCGATCATCAGCGTGTTGCGCATGGAGGCGGAGGGGATCTTGAACTGCTGACCCACGAAGGTCTTGAAGAACAGGATCAGGATCATCGCGAAGCAGATCACTTCCAGATTGTCCCGCACGGCGCCTTTGGCGGCGCCGGGAGGCAGTTCGACCTCGAGGTCGGCGGACGTGTCGGAAGCGGATTCAGCGGCCATATCGGCTCCGGGATTGGTCGATCAGGGGCGTTGGCCGGGGAACGGGCCGGAGAGGGGGGCGGGGGGCAGGTCCACGAAGCCGCGGGCCACCAGCCGGTTGATGGTCACCCAAACACCGCCGCGTTCTTCCTGGGACTCCACCTCGCCGAGGTTCGGCAGGTAGAGCGTGCGGCGCCGGGGACCCTGGGGCGGCTGGGTTTCCACCCACACGCCGACGGGGTCCGAGGTGGAAGGCAGGAGGGCCGCGCCTTCCCAGGTGGCGCGCCCCACCACGCGGAACCGGGTGCCCCGGTCCTCCCAGGTGGTGGTGGAAGGGAATCCTGTCGGCAGGGGCTGGGCCAGCACCCGGCCATCCTCGCCCAGGAGGGCGATGCCGCCGTCCTGGTGGCGGACCAGCAGGCTCATGTGGCCGCGGAGGCTGGTGAGATCCAGCTGCACCACCCGGGGGGAACCTGGGGCCATGGACGACCGGGCCACGCGCACCTGCAGGCGGTCCGAGGAGCGCTCCGGCTGGGGCCGGGACGGGTCCTCGAAGGCCAGGGTCAGCCCTTCCTCCCAGGGGCCGTAAACGGGGGCGGCCGGGCGCGGCTGGCAGGCCAGGGCCAGCAGCAGGGCAGCTGGCGCCAGCAAGACCGCTGGTGCCAGCCGGGGCAGGCGTGGACGCATCAGCGGGGTCCTTTGTTGAACTTGGCCATCAGGTCGGTCAGCGAGGCGCCTGAGGCCGGAACCGCCGGCTCACGCTTGGGCTGGGGTGGACGGGCTTCGCGCTCGGGCCGCGCCGGGCGAGCCTCCTGGGCGCGCGGGGGCCGGGCGCCCTCCGGCCGGGGTGGCCGGGGACCTTCGGGCCTGGGTGGCCGCGAGCCTTCGGGCCGGGGCGGCCGCGGCCCCTGGGGCCGGCCGCCAGCCTGGGGGCCGGACTGGGGACGGGGAGAGCCCTGGGGCCCGCGCTGGGGCCGGCCCTGAGGATGGCGATGGTGGGGCTGCGGCCGCTCGGCGCCTTCGGGGGCGGCGAGCAGGGCCTTGATGGACAGGGCGATGCGCTTGGCCTCCAGGTCGACGGCCAGCACCTTCACCTTCACGGCCTGGCCCACGCTGAGGGCGTCCGCCGGGTTCTTCACATAGCGGTGGGCGATCTCGGAGAGGTGCACCAGGCCGTCCTGGTGGACGCCGACATCCACGAAGGCGCCGAAGTCGGTGACGTTCGTGACGATGCCCTGGAGCTCCATGCCCACTTCCAGGTCGCTGGGCTTGTTGACGCCCTCGCGGAACTGCACGGCCTCGAACTGGTGGCGGGGATCGCGGCCGGGCTTCTTCAACTCCGCCAGGATGTCCTTCACCGTCTCCACGCCGAACTTCTCGTCCACGAGCAGCTTGGGATCCAGGGCGTCCAGCACGGCGTCGTTGCCGATGAGCTCGGGCACGGTCTTGCCCGCCAGCTGGCAGATGCGCTGCACCACGGGATAGCTCTCCGGGTGCACCGCAGAGGCGTCCAGGGGATCTTCGCCGCCGGGAATGCGGAGGAAGCCCGCGGCCTGCTGGAAGGCCTTGGCGCCGAAGCGGCCGACCTCCAGGAGCTGCTCGCGGCGCTTGAAGGCGCCGTGCTCGAACCGGTGGGCCACGATGTTCTTCGCCAGGCCCTCGCCGATGCCGGCCACATAGGCCAGCAGCTTGTAGGAGGCGCTGTTCAGGTCCACGCCCACGCGGTTCACGCAGCTCTCGACCACATCATCGAGGCCCTTCTTGAGGGCGGTCTGGTTCACGTCGTGCTGGTACTGGCCCACGCCGATGCTCTTGGGATCCACCTTCACCAGCTCGGCCAGCGGGTCCTGGAAGCGCCGGGCGATGCTCACGGCCCCGCGCACGGTGACGTCATGCTCGGGGAACTCCTCCCGGGCGATGTCGCTGGCGGAATAGACCGAGGCGCCTGCCTCGCTCACGCTCACGCAGATGAGGCCCTGGCGGTTCGTCTCCTTCAGCCACTCGCGGATGAAGGCCTCCACCTCGCGGCCGCCGGTGCCGTTGCCCACGGCGATGGCTTCCACGGGGTTCTCGGTGCAGAGCTTCTCGAGGATGGCGCGGCTGCCCTCCAGGTCCCGCTTGGGCTCCAGGGGGTAGATCACCTCGTTCTGCACCAGCTGGCCCAGCCGGTTGATGACCACCAGCTTGCAGCCGGTGCGGATGCCGGGGTCCACGCCCAGGGTGCAGCGCTGGCCCGCGGGGGGCGCCAGCAGCAGGTGGTCCAGGTTGGTCTGGAACACCTTGATGGCCTCGCCGTCGGCCTTCTTCTTGGCCTCGTAGCGGACCTCGGACTCGATGGTGGGCGAGAGCAGGCGGTCGAAGGCGTCGCCGGCCACCTCGTTGAGGAAGCGGCGGTAGCCGCTGGCCGGGTTCACCTGGACCTTGGAGACGAGCTGGCTCACCAGGTTCTCGCGCTCCACCAGGAGCTTCACGGTCAGGATCTCCTCCTTCTCGCCGCGGCGCAGGGCCAGCAGGCGGTGGCTGGGGATCTTCCGGATGGGCTCGGAGAAGTCGAAGTAGGGCTTGAAGCGCAGCGCGGCCTGGTCGGCCTTGCGCTCCTCGCGGATCTCGGATTTCAGCACACCCTGCTCGTGGAACTCCAGGCGCAGCCAGGCGCGGATGTCGGCATCCTCCGCCAGGCGCTCCGCCAGGATGTGGCCGGCGCCCTCCAGGCACTCGGAGGGCGAGCGAAGACCGTCCTCGTCCTTGATGAAGGGCTCGGCGAAGATGAATGGATCGGCGCCCGTCGCGTCGGTCAGGAGGGAATCCAGCAGGGGCTCCAGGCCGCGTTCCCGGGCCACCGTGGCCTTGGTGCGCTTCTTGGGCTTGTAGGGCAGGTAAAGGTCTTCCAGCTCGGCCTTCACCCAGGTGCTCTCGATCTTAGCCTTCAGCTCAGGCGTGAGCTTGCCCTGCTCCTCGATGGACTTCAGCACGGTCTTCCGGCGGTCCAGCAGGTCCTTGTAGTAGGCGTGGCGGTCCTCGACGGCGCGGATGGCGACTTCGTCGAGCGATCCCGTCGCCTCCTTGCGATAGCGGGCGATGAAGGGCACGGTGTTGCCCTCCTCCAGCAATGCCACGATGGCGGCCACGCCGGCGCGGGGGAGCTTCAGCTCCTTGGCCATGAGGTCGAGCACTTGATCCACACTTGCTCCTTGCATCCCGGGTCCGGGCGAACTGCGATGATACCAAGCCGGGCTCGAATCCGGCGATGGGCCGATCCGCGCTAGAGAAAGGCCTTGCGCCGCGCACCCGCGGGCGCACGCTCCAGGGCGCGCAGGGCCTTCTTCCACTGGGCCGCGTCCAGGCCCGTGCCGATGACCACGGCCGCGCAGGCCGGAGCGCTGCCATCCGCGAGGAGGGGCAGGGGAGAGATTTCCAGGCGCCCGTCGGCCAGCTGGAAGGCCCAGCGGTCGCTGCCGTCGTTCCGGGCGGCCCAGCCCGCGAAGGCGCAGACGCCCTTGGCGCGCAGCAGCTCGCCGGAGTCCGGCGGCGCCAGCAGCAGGGCTTCCAGCGCCGCGGGGTCGATGGGGTGATCCCAGTGCAGGGTGAGCGAACGAGCCTCGGCGAAACTGGGGCCTCCGGAGGGTTCCCAGCCCTCGGGCACGGGGCGCAGGTCCCCGCGCCAGGGATCGGGACTGCCCTCGGGGGCGAGCCCGTGGCGCGTGGGGATCAGGGGAATGTGCTTGAAGGCCGCGCGCAGCTCGCCCTCCCAGGCCACGGCCGCCGAAGGATCGAGATCGGCCTTGCTGAGGTGGATGAGGCTGGCCAGGGCGGCCTGCCGGTGGAGCAGGGGCTTGGTCTTCAGGTGATCCACGGGGGCCAGGCAGGAGACCACCGTGAGCAGCCCCGCCAGCCGCAGGCGTCCGGCCAGGGCGGGCTCCACCTCCAGGTCCAGCAGGTCCGTGGGGTCCGCCAGGCCCGTGGTCTCGAGGACCACGCGCTCGGGCCGCTGGCCTTCCGGCTGGTCGCACCAGGCCTGAAGGGTGGCCACCACATCGTTGCGGAGGCTGCAGCAGACGCAGCCGTTCACCAGGTTCTCCACGCCTGCCAGCTCGGGGCGTTCGGCATCCACCAGGGTGCCGTCCACGCTGATGGCGCCAAATTCGTTGATGAGCACGGCCACCCGGTGGCCGGCGGCGACCTCACCTTTAAGCAAGCGGTTCACGGCGGTGGTCTTCCCGGCGCCCAGGGGGCCGGTGACGATGAGGACTTCGAGCGGAGCGCGATCGGACATGCCTCCATCATGCCCTGGAGAAACAGCGGAACGCGAAGTCCACGAAGACGCCCTTCGGGCGCGCCAAGAGCGCGAATGGGTGCCCCATGTCGAGAGACATATGGATTATTGGTTCTTCGCGATACGGGGCGATGAACAGATGGTTTTGCCACCGATTGCGGTGATTTCAGTGATGAAAAGACCGGGCGCTGTCCCGGGCAGCATGGGCTCCATGGGGGGCGCCAGGACCGCGCCCTCTTTGGGGTGCGCGACCCTGGCGCCCCCCATGACTTCCGGCGGAGCCGGAAGCGGCCTACGGCCGGCCCACGCGGGAAGCATCCGAGGCGTCATCACCGCGATCTCTGGAATCGATGGCAACAAGCCTTGTTTTGCTTCGCGGTCTTTGCCCTCTTCGCGCCCTTCGCGTTCGTCTTTTCCAAGGTCTCCTTTGTCCCGGCGCGGCCAAGTGTGAGAGCGTAAACGGATGGATGCCCTGGACCTGAGCTACCTCGCGGCCGTTTCCCTGGCGGGGGCCGTGGCTCGGTCCTGCGCCAAGGGGCTGCCGGAGGGCTGGCGGATCCGGCTGCAGGCGGAGGCGCCGGACTTGCCCAAGGGTCGCTGGATCTGGCTGCACGCGGTGAGCGTGGGTGAGCTGCTGCTGGCGGACGGCCTGGTGGCCCGTCTGCGAGAGGCCGGCCACCGCGTCCACCTGAGCACGGGCACGCCGGCGGGGCTGGCGCTGATGGTGAAGCGCCTGCCGGGTTGGGACGCGGGCACGGGGCGGATCAGCGGCGGGGCCTTCCCCCTGGATGATCCCGAGGGTCTCGAGCCGTTCCTGAGACGCCCGCCCGGCCTCTTCCTGGCGCTGGAAACCGAGATCTGGCCGGGGCTGCTCCAGGCGCTGGAGGTACGCGGCGTCCCGCGGGTCATCGTGAACGGGCGGCTCACGGAGAAGTCCCTCCGGAAGGGCGGCCCCTGGATGCGGCGGGCGGCCTCGCGGCTGAGCCTGGTGTCCGCCCGAGACGAGGCCAGCGCGGAGGCCTTCCGGCACTTGGGCGCTCCGGATGTGCGCCTGGGCGGCAACCTCAAGGCCGACCTTCCTCCCCCGCGTCCCCTGCATGAAGGCTGGACGGCCCTGCGCGCAGCCTGGGCGGGCCTGCCCGTGGCGGTTGCGGGCAATACGGTGGAGGACGAGGAAGACCTGGTCCTTGGGGCCTGGCGCGCGGCCCGGGAGAAGCATCCTGGCCTGAAGCTCATCCTGGCCCCGCGTCAGCCCCGCCGCTTCGATGCCGTGGCGGACCTGATGGCGGCCCGGGGCCTGGCCTTCCGCCGGGCCTCCGGCGGATGGGGGGAAGGCGCCCCCTGGTCGGGGACGGACGTGCTGCTCCTGGACACCCTGGGCGAGCTCTCGGCCGCATACGCCGAAGGCACCGTGGCCCTGGTGGCCGGTGGCTGGGCCGCGGCAGGTGGGCACAACCCGCTGGAGCCGGTCCGCGTGGGAGTTCCGGCCCTGGTGGGCCCGGGCTTCTCTAATTTCGAGGACCTGGTGCCGCCCCTGCGCGAGGCGGGGCTGCTCCAGGTGGTTCCCGCCGCCGGGCTGGGCGTGGCGCTGGATGCGGTCCTGGCCGCCGCGCCGCTGCGCTCAGGGGGCCCGGCTCCGCTGCCCGAGGGCCTGAGGGGGACGCTGGACCGCACCATGGGGCTTGTGGAACCCTATCTGGCCACCCTTTCGGCTGCCAGCGGGCTGGAATCGCATCGAGTATCCTGAAGCGTGGAGCCGCCATGACTCGCCGTGGGACGCACATCCTTCTGATCGATGACGACCCCTCGGTGCTCGAGATGGTCCAGTCCGCCCTGGCCCATTACGGCATGGAGGTCCACGGCTACCCCGACGCCGCCCAGGCCCTGGAGCTCCTCCAGAACCCCAAGGCCCCGCCCTTCGACCTGGTCATCAGCGACATCAACATGGAGGGCATGGACGGGTTCGAGGTGGTCCACAAGGTGAAGGCTTCGCACCCCCACCTGCCCGTGGTGCTGATGACCGGCCAGGCCTCGGTGGACTACGCCATCCAGGCCATGCGGCTGGGCGCCTCCAATCTGTTCATGAAGCCCATCGCCATGAAGGATCTGGTGCACAGCGTGTTCCACCTGGTGGAGCTGCACCGGGAGCTCCGCAAGACCGATGATGGCCTACGCGGGCTGGTGAACGAGCGGCGGCATTTCCTGTTCCGCTCCGACGAGCTGGACATCCCCAGCCTCACGCACCACCTCACGGACCGGCTGGTGCCCATGGGCTTCGCCTCCGCCGGAAACATCGACGTCATCGCCATGGCCATGCATGAGGCCCTGGTGAACGCCCTGGAGCACGGCAACCTCGACCTGGATTCGCGGCTGAAGGGGGATCTCTTTGCGATGGAGGATGCCTACGCGGCGCTCCGCGCCGAGCGCATGGCGGATCCCGAATACGCAGGGAGGCTCATCGAAGTCCGCCTTGCCATGGATACGGAGCGGTTCGAGGTGGAGATCAGCGACGAAGGCCGCGGCTTCGACGCCGGCCGGCTCTCTCCGCCCCAGCCCGATTCGGAGATGGCGCCCCACTGCGGGCGCGGCCTGCCCCTCATCCTCCTCGTGATGGACGAAGTCCACTTCAACGAGAAGGGGAACCAGGTGCGGCTGGTCTTGAGAAGGAAATAGCTGTCGGCTGTCAGATAAAGAAAACGCCGGGTCGCCCCGGCGCTTTTACTGACAGCTGAGAGCTGGTGGCTGACAGCCCTTAGAACGCACTCTCCACGAACGCCTTGAGCTGGGGCTTGGGCTGGCCGCCGATGAGCTTGTTCACCGGCTTGCCGTCCTTGAAGACGATGAGCGTGGGGATGCTCATGATGCCGAACTGGCCGGCCACCTGGGGATTCTCGTCCACGTTCATCTTCACGAACTTGGCCTGGCCCTTCATTTCGGCGGCCAGCTCGTCCAGGACGGGGGCGATCATCTTGCAGGGGCCGCACCAGGGGGCCCAGAAATCCACGAGGGTGACACCCTGGGCGACGGCTTGGGGGAACTCGGCGTCGGTGATGTGCGCGACGAGGTCGGACATGGGAACTCCTTTCAGGTTCAGGGTACGGGAATGGGGCCGCCGGGATTGGCGCCACCCCATTGGGCGATGGTGAAGATGCTCATGTAGCGGTCGTTGGTTTCCCGCAGGCGCTGCGCGAGCACTTCGCAAAGGGCGTAGAGGATCTTGAGCGCGATCTTGTGCTGGGTTTCGATGATGGACCGGAGATCCTGCAGGGGGATGAAGAACAGCTCGGAAGGCTCGTTGGCGATGGCATCCGCGGCGCGGGCGGACAGGTCGATGAGGGCCATCTCGCCGAAGTAGGCCGGCGGCGCCAGGACGGCGAGGGCCTCCTCGCCCGTGGCGCCGCGCTTGGAGATCCGCACCGAACCCTTCAGCACGATGAAGAGGCCGTCGCCGGCATCCCCTTCCCGGAAGATCACCTCATCGGCCGCGACCTGGCGCTTCTGGCCGATGATCAGGATCTGGGCGCGCTCCACCTCGTCCAGGTTCCTGAACAGGGGCGACTGGGTCAGGAAGCGGGCGTCGATCACCGGGGATCCGAGGAAGGTTCCAAGGGCACGTGGGCACAGATGTCGAGGCCGAAGCCACGGAGTCCAATGTACTTGGTTTCATGCCGGCTGAGCAGGCGCATTTTTCCAACCCCCAGCTGGCGCAGGATCTGGGCGCCCACGCCGAAATCCCGGTCGTTCATGGCCTGGAGCTGGGCGTGGCCCTCCTCGGCCACCCCCGGGGTGTGGGCATGGCGGCGCAGGTAGACCATGGCGCCGCGGCCCTCCTTGGCCAGGGCGGCCATGGCCCGCTGGAAGAGGCCGGTCTCGAAGCCGTGCAGGTCGTCGGGCAGCGTCTCCACATGCACCCGCACCAGAGGCGGATCGCCCCCCAGGTCTCCCAGCACGAAGGCCAGGTGGCTGCCGCCGTCCAGCAGGCTCCGGAAGCTGTGGACCTTGAGGGCCCCCCACTGGCTCACCATGTCGCGGGCTCCCAGGTGCGTCACCAGGGGTTCCTGGCGGAGACGGTAGGCGACCAGGTCCGCCACGGTCACCAGGGGCAGGCCGTGCTGTTTGCAGAAGGGCACCAGGTCCGGCACCCGGGCCATGGTGCCGTCGTCCTTCATGATCTCGCAGATGACGCCGCTGGGATGCAGGCCCGCCAGGCGCGCCAGGTCCACGCTGGCCTCGGTCTGGCCTGTGCGCGTGAGCACGCCGCCGGGCCGGGCCCGCAGAGGGAACACGTGGCCGGGCTTCACGAAGTGCTGGGGCTTGGCGTCCGGGGCGATGAGGGCCTGGATGGTGCGGGACCGGTCCTGGGCGCTGATGCCGGTGGTGGTGCCTTCCCGGGCTTCCACCGAGATGCAGAACGCCGTCTCGAAGGGGCTGGTGTTGTCGCGGACCATGAGGGGGATCTGGAGGCGGTCCAGCACCGGGCCCTCCAGGGCCGCGCAGATGAGGCCGCGCCCATGGGTGGCCATGAAGGCGATGGCTTCCGGGGTGACATGCTCGGCGGCCAGGGTGAGGTCGCCCTCGTTCTCCCGGTCCTCGTCATCGACCACCACCACCATGCGGCCCTGCCGGATGGTGTCGATGGCTTCCTCGATGGAGGCGAAGGGGGAGTCGGGGCGGGTGCTCATAGACCCATCAGGATCGCTCAGGAGGACCCGGGGGGGAAGGGCGCACTCCATGGTAAGGTTGACCATCTCCTGTAGGCCTTCATTTTCCCGAGAGGAACGACCCATGTCCCAGGGTGTGATCCAAGGCTCCATGCGTGAGGCGCCGCTGCCCGACATCATCCAGCTCGTGAGCCAGGGCGGGAAGTCGGGGTGCTTCCACGTGCAGCAGGAGGCCTCCCGCGCCCGCATCTACCTCAAGGATGGGCGGATCATCCACGCCGTGACCCACGCCGGGGAAGGCTTCGAGGCCCTCATGGAAGTGGCGCTGTGGCTTGACGGCTCCTACCGGTTCGAGGAGCTGGTGCCTGATGTCCCGGCCACCATCACCAAACCCAACGCCTCCATTCTCATGGAGTTGGGCCGGCGCATGGACGAATGGCGCGTCATCAGCCAGAAGGTGCCTTCGGTGGACCTCTACCCCGCCTCCACCCTGCTCCCCGGGGAGACGCCGCACGGCGTGAACGCCCGGGAGGCGCGGGTCCTGGCGCTCTCCACCGGGTACTACAGTGTCGCCGAGGTGGCCGAGGCCATGCAGAAGCCCGTGCTCACCATCGCCAAGGATCTCTATGGCCTGGTGATGGCCGGCCACGTGACGCTGAAGGGCATCCGGTCTGGCAAACCCCCCAAGATCGACGCCCCTGCTGCTCCCCCGCAGCCCGGGCCCCAATCCGGGATCCAACTCGAATCGGCGCAAGTCCTTCCGGACATCCGGGAGATGGATGCCGCCGGGCCGTCCATTCCTCCCCCTCCCGTCGCCGCAGGGTTTCCGGAGAACGCCGAGCCGTTCCCTGAGACCGTGGGCGGAGGGGTTGCCGGAACTCCGGCTCCCGCCCCGGCCAAGGCCGCGCCGGCGGACGATCCGCAGCGCATGGTGAAGCTGATGAACTTCACCCAGCGCATCGCCCAGGCAGCCAAGATGGTGCTTCCCGAAGCCCAGCACGAGATGGTGCACCGCTACCAGGCCAAGGCCACCCAGCAGATCATCTCCGGCGACGGCCCGGAGGCGGTGAAGAACCTCGCCCTGGCCATCAGCCGCGGAGCCGTGGATGCGGGCTGCGATGCCGACATGGTGCGCACCCTGAACACCCACCTCAAGGCGCTCTTCGCCACCAAGTAGGCGGTCCCCCATGATCCGACCTCTACCCGCACCGGTGTCCGGCACCGGGAACATCGCGCGCGTCCTGGGCATCCATCTCAACGCGCCCCTCGCCACCACGTAGGCGGTTTCCATGATCCGACGTCTTCTCGCAGGCCTCGCGGCAGTCCTCTCGCTGGTGGCCATGGGGTGCAAGGAACCCGATGGCAGTTCAGGCGGGACCACAGGCGTGGCCCTGTACGCCTACGACAGCACCACGAGCTCGGTGTTCGTCTGGAGCGACCTGAGCGCCCTGTACGACAGCACTGCCACCTCGGTGGCCCCCACCAAGACGATCACCTCCTCGGTGTTCAGCACCAAGATCGGCAGCCTGGCCTGGGGCGGGCTCTGCTTCGACCGGCAGAACGGCTACCTCTACATGGTCTCGGACACCGGGACCATCGTGCGCGTGAGCAACATCCGGACGCAGAGCGGCGACGTGGCCAGCTCCGACGTGGTCTCCTTCAGCCTGTCCAGCACGGGCCGGCTCTCCAGCTCGACGTTCGGGCAGGCCAGCCTGGACCCCCAGACCGATACCCTCTACATCACTGAGAACGGCAGCAGCGGCACCCAGATCTGGGTCGTCAGCAACGCCAGCACCCAACCCCAGAGCGCCACGATCACGCTCCAGGCGCTGGCGGCCAGCGGAGACACCGGCGGCACCGGGGTCGCCTCCGCCTCAGGTTCGGTCTACGCCTTCATGCTCTCGGGCGACACCGTGGGGACCGTGACGACCTACACGGGGCCCCGCCTCCGGAAGGGTACCGCCTCGGGGTTCGTCGGCGCCAACACGATCATCGGCCCCTCCACGCTCCTGGGTCAGTACGGCACCCTCGCCCTGGACTCGGGCAACGGCTATCTCTTCGTGGCCCGCCACAACACCGATGCCGGCGCTTCCACCGCGCCGATCCTGGTGTTCACCACCGGGATGTTCGGCCAGGCCTATGATCAGGCCCCGACCGCGACCCTCGGAAGCGCCACGGACCAGCCCAACCTCCGCGTCATCGCCCATGCCGGCACCAAGGACTGGCTGGTGGGCCTGCGCGGAAACGACTCCACGGCCTTCGCCACCATCGACCTGTGGAAGTCGCCCATGGGCGGCACCGCAGCCAAGACCATCGTCGCCTCCCCCACCACGGCCCTCTTCAAGGGCGTGGCGGTGGACGGGAACGCCTCGTGACCGCCCTCCGCCTCCTGGGATTGTTGCTCCAGGACGTGCTGCGGGACCTCTTCCGGCACCGGGGCCAGTACTTCCTCGCCGTGCTCACCCTGGCCTCGGGCCTCCTCCTGGCGGGCGGCGGCCTGCTCCTGGTGGAGAGCCTCGACCGCTTCGTGGGGCGCCTGGAGGACATGGCCAAGGTGGTGGTCTACGCCGCCGATGGCAAGACCCTCGATGAGGCCGAGGCCCGCCTCCGGCGGGATCCGCGCTTCCGGGAGGTGCGCCGGGTGACCGCCGTGGAGAACCGCAAGCGCTTCCAGTCGGCCACGCGCGAAGCAGGCCTGCTGCTGGAGAGCGCCGGCCAGGACGCCCTGCCGGAGAGCCTGGAACTGAGCCTCCGCCAGGACCTCGCCGAGGGCGCCAAGGCGGTGGAGGTGGCCGCGAGCCTGCGGAATCTCCCGGGCGTGGGCGATGTGCTAGCAGACCAGGAACGGCTGGAGCAGATTCAGCGCATGGCCCGGATGCTCCGCTCGGCCCTGGCCAGCCTGGGCGCGCTCCTCCTGGTGGCCGCAGGCTTCGCCACGGGGAACGTCATCCGCATGAGCATCCTGGCCCGGGAGGAGGAGATCAGCATCATGCGCCTGGTGGGGGCCTCCGAGAGCTTCATTCGCACGCCCCTGGTGCTGGAAGGCGCGGCCCTGGGTTTCGGGGGCAGCATCCTGGCCCTGCTGGGCCTGTTCGGCCTGTGGCTGCCCGTCTCCCGGGGCATGGGCGGCCTCTCGCCGCTCCTGGTGGACCTGGCCCGCCTGGGCTTCTTCTCCGCCGGCAGCATGGCGCTGCTCGCCTTCGTGGGGGCCGTCACCGGCGCCCTGGGCGCGCTCTGGGCCTTCTGGAGCACCCGCCGGGCCCAGCGTGCCGAGGCCGCGCTGATGGAGAGCGCGGGCTGATTCCGGGCCTCAGCGGGACCGGGCGTCCAGTTCCCGGGCCGTGATGAGGCCGGAAGAGGTCCCCCGAAGGGTGCAGGCGTGGCGGGCGGCGACCTGGCCCCGCCGGATGGATGCCTCCAGCGACCGCCCTTCCAACACGTAGCTGGTGAGGAACCCGACCGCGAGGGCGTCGCCGGCGCCGTTGGTGTCCACCACGGGGCGCTCGCCGGCCACGGGCGGGAAGAACCGGATGCCCTCCCGGGTGCCCAGGGCGCAGCCCTGCGCGCCCATGCCCGACACCACGATGCGATCGGGATGACCGGCCAGGAAGGCCCGGATGAGCGTGGAGGGATCCCCGTGATTGGCGGCGGAGAAGAAGAGGATGTCCGCCTGCTCGATGAAGTCGCGCCGATAGGGATCCGCCGGGTCGACGACATCCTGGAGGTCACAGGCCACGGTGAGGCCCAGCTCCTTCGCCACTGGAAGCAGGCGGCGGGCCCAGTCCGGGATGTTGACGTGCGCCAGCCGGGCGCCGGACATCACCTCGCGGCAGAGCGGCAGGTCCAGATCGAGGCCCGCGCGCCCCTTTCCGTCGTAGAAGTTCTTCCGCCGGCCATCGGGATACATGAGATTCACGCTTCGGGCGGTGCCCGTCGGATCCACACCCAGGCCGCGCAGGTCGACGCCCGCATCCGCGAGCCGCTGACGGACGGCCCCGCCGGCGGCGTCCTCGCCCACATGGCCGATGAAGGCCACGCGCCGCCCCAGGGCCGCGTAGCCCAGGCTGGCGTAGCCCCCGGCCTGGCCCACGCAGTCCAGGTTCTCCGTGAAGTTACCCTCCACGGTCCAGTCGATGCCTTCCGGCGGAAGGTACACATTGGTATCGAGGCCCGCGCACCCGACGACGACGACCTCGGGGGGGATCATTCCTTCCACCGGCGGGAATCGCTTTCCCGCAGTCCCAGCTGGTCCAGCACCCGGGTGGCGAAGGTGTCGTAGAGGTCGTCGAGGGCCTTGGGGGCGGTGTAGAAGCTGGGCATGAGGGGCATCACGATGGCGCCGGCGTCGTGGACGCGGAGCATGTTCTCCAGGTGGATGCGGTTGAGCGGCGTCTCCCGGAGGCAGAGCACCAGCGGGCGGCGCTCCTTCAGGCATACGTCCGCGGCGCGACTCACGAGGGATTCGCTCACGCCGGAGGCGATGCGGCCCAGGGCGCCGGCGCTGCACGGAACGATGGCCATGCCGTCGTGCCGGTGCGAGCCGGACGAGATGTCCGCGCCCAGGTCGCGCTCGTCCCGCAGGCCCACCTTCGGAAGGGCGGCCAGGTCCTTCGGCGTGAGGCCCGTCTCGTCCAGCAGGCAGCGCTTCCCCGTGGGGGAGAGCAGCAGCGCGATCTCCTCCACCGCCGGACTGGCGGACAGGCGCCGGAGCACGGCCACGCCGAAGGCCGAGCCGGAAGCGCCGGTGATGGCGAGGGTGATGCGGAGGCCGCCGGGGTTCGTCATTCGGTCGTCCTTCATGCCAGGGTTCATTCTGGAGCAGGCCGGTAGGCCCCGAAGAAGATGGCGTTGAACAGCAGGCGGCGCGTGAAGGGCTCCTGCCCGCGGAAGACCGGATCGCCCGCCACCAGGATCACCGCCCCCAGGCCCAGCTTCTCGCGCAGGGCATAGGCGGTCTGCTGGAGCTTGGCTTCCATGGCCTTCGGCACCAGGCCGGAGACCTTCAGCTCCTCCTTGCCGTAGTGGAGGGGGTTCTCGCCGCCCTGGCTCAGCTCGAGGATGGGGTCGCTGGTGTCGAGCACCGCCGCCCCGCCCTCGGCGTGGAGACCCCAGGCCAGGGGATGGCCGCCGTCCACCTGGACCTTCAGGAAGGCCCCCGGAATGCTCTCCTCCAGGGCCCGCTCCTCGCGCTTGTCCCAGGGGCGCACCAGGTCCGCGGGGTCGGCCTTGGGCGCCTCGCGCTTGGGATCCTTCTCCTTCAGCCGGGCCTCCTCCGCCGCCTTGGCGAGCAGGTGGTAGCCCGTGGGAGTGAGGCCGGCACGGGAGGCGTAGGCCGCGCCGCCCTGGAAGGCCAGCAGGCTGCCGCCTTCGGTGACCCAGGCCTTCAGCTTCGCCGCGCCGCCCTCGCCGAGGGCCTGCTGCCAGGCCTTGCCCTGGGCGCCATCGTCGACGACGAGAATGTGGGTGAACCGGCCCAGGGGAACGGCTCCGAACCGGTCGGCCCGCAGCTGCACGAAGGGCAGGCCGGCCTCGGTGAGGGTGTGGGCGAGGGCGCCGAAGGCCATGGGGTTGGCGGGACGGTCCATGAGGATGGCGATGCGGGGGGCCCGCAGGATCAGGGTCCGATTGGACCCCAGATCGGGCCCCGCGTCCATCTGGGCGGTGTCCATGGCCACCACTGGGTGGTGGTTCTCCCGGGCGAGGGCCTGCAGCCGCCCGGCCAGGAATTCCTGGTTCGTGCGCCGGGGCAGGATGATGGTGCCCGCTCCGAACCGCTGGCCCCGGAAGCTGGCCGGTTCGGCCAGGACCATGGCCGAGAAGCCTTCCTGGAGGAGGGCCCCCACGGTGCGTTCGACCCCCTCGTGGCCGGCGGGGATGAGGTAGCCCCAGGCCGCCTCGGGGAGTGTTCCCTCCTCGGCCACCGTGAGGGGCGCCGTGGCGACCCTGGGGCGGCCCTTGGCCCGCCAGGCGGGCACATGGAAGGCCAGGGGTAGGCTCCAGGCCGTGAGGTCGTACGTGGGCTTGGGGCCCATGTGGGCCTCACCCTCGAGCAGGGCCTGGGCCAGCTCGCCCCGGGGCTGGTCCAGGGGCACCAGGTAGCTGCCCGCGGGCAGGCCCGGGGCCCTGGCGAGGCCGATGGGCTCCAGACCCGCGGTTCCCAAGGGGGCTGTGGTGCGCAGCACCTCGACGCCGTTCCGCCCCAGCAGGTCCACGAGGGCCCTCGTCCGGCCCGGATCGTCCCCCTCCGCCAGAAGGAAGCCCCCGGCGCGGTCGCCCAGGGCCACACGCTCACGGCGGGCCCGCTGGTAGTCCCAGAGAAGGGCCTGGCGCTCGCTGGCGGCGGTGGCCACGGTGGCCAGGCTGGCGGCCACGTGGCGCTGGATGCGCCCCTCGAGGGTGAGGATCTCGCCATCCTGCCGCTTGTAGGCGGGCCCGCCCTGGCCCGCCACTTCGAAAGTCATGCCCACGGCGCCCTGGAAGGTGGGCCAGGAGTCCCCGTAGCCGGGGTAGAAGAGATCGAACACGTCCCGGCTGAAGTAAGCCCAGCCGCGGGCGTCGAAGGCCCGGGCCACGCCCCTCCCGAAGGTCGCCTGCCAGCGGCCGGAGAAGGCCGCGGGGAGCGCCTCGTGGATGGGCTGCATGGTGGGCGGGAAGTAGTAGGTCGCTTCCGGCCACATCTCGTGGTGGTCCGCCAGCACCTGAGGGTTCCAGCGCCGGAAGGCGGCGGTCTTGGCCCGCGACTCGCCCTGGGTCTGCCAGGCCCAGTCGCGGTTCAGGTCGAAGAGCCGGTGGTTGAAGCGGCCCCCGGGCCAGCGCCCGGTGTTCGCGGCGTCCATGGGGTCGTTGGTGTTGAAGGGGGTCGAAGCCTCCGCCACGGCCTGCCGGTGCCGGGCCAGCCCGTCCGGGTTCTGTGTGAGGTCCATGAGCAGCACCACGCGGTCGAGCTGCTTCAGGACCTCCGGCTGGCGGGCGGAGGCGAAGTGGTAGGCCACGGCCAGAGCCGCCTCGGAGCCGGAGGCTTCGGAGCCGTGCACCGAGTAGCCCAGCCACACGAAAGCGGGGTTGGTTTCGGCGATGCGGCGGGCCTCGTCCTCCCCGCAGGTGCGGGGATCCGCCAGCTTCGCGTTGAGGGCCTGCAGCTCGTCGAGTCGCTTCAGGTTCTCCGGCGCACTGATGACGAGGAAGGGCTGCTCCCGCCCCTCCTCCGTGACGTTCAGGGTGAGGAGCTTCACCCGGTCCGGCGCGGCCGAAGCCAGGGCGCGGACGTAGGCGAGCAGGTCGTGGTGGGAGGTGTAGCGGGTGCCCAGCTCCGGCCGGGGCACCTCGGGGCGGCGGTCTCCTGCGGGCAGCAGACCGGGCGGAAGGCCGGCCAGAAGGCTGATCGGGCCGCAGGCCGAGACGATGAGGACAGGCAGGAGGAGGGAGCGCCGCCTCATGGGCGCCTCAGGCCAGGGCCAGGAAGGCCGGTCCGGCCTGCGTGATGGAGCCCGCGCCGAAGGTGATGAGGAGATCCCCGCTGCGGGTCAGGCGCCTGAGAACCTCAGGCAGATCGTCGATCCGCCCGGCGAGGTGGACGTCCTTCTGGCCGTGGGCCCGCAAGGCCTCCACCACCGCGGCGCTGTCCACGCCCTGGATGGGGGGTTCGCCGGCGGGGTAGATGTCGGTGACCACCACGGAATCCGCCTCGAAGAACGCCGTGCTGAACTCTTCCAGCAGCGCCCTCGTGCGGCTGTAGCGGTGAGGCTGGAAGGCCGCCACGATGCGGCGGTCCGGGAAGCCGGCGCGGGCCGCGGCGAGGGTGGCGGCGATCTCCGTGGGGTGGTGGCCGTAGTCGTCCACCACCAGCACGCCGTCCTTCTCGCCCTTGACCTGGAAGCGCCGGTCGGCACCCGTGAAGGCGGCCAGGCTGCCGCGGATGGTCTCCCGGTCGATTTCGAGTTCCAGGGCGACGCCAATGGCGGCCAGGGCGTTCAGCACCATGTGGTGGCCCGGCACGCCCAGGCTGAAGGCGCCCAGATCCTCGCCGTAGGCGCGGACCTTGAAGTGGGTGCGGAAGCCCTCCTGCCGGATCTCCTGGGCGCGGATGTCCACCTGGGGGTGGGTGCCGTAGGTGCGCACCTGCCGCTTCAGGCGCGGGCGCACGGCGGCGGCGTGGGGGTCGTCCATGCAGAGAAACACCGATCCGTAGAAGGGCACCTTGTTGGCGAAGGCCACGAAGGCCTCCTGGATCTCCTCCAGGTCGCGGTAGTGGTCGAGGTGCTCCCGGTCGATGTTGGTGATGGTGGCCAGCGTGGGGTTCAGCATGAGGAAGCTGCCGTCGCTCTCGTCGGCTTCGGCCACCAGGATGTCGCCCTTGCCCAGCTTGGCGTTGCTGCCGATGGTGCCGAGCTTGCCGCCGATGACGATGGTGGGGTCGAGGCCGCCCTGACTGAGCACCTGGGCCACCATGCTGGTGGTGGTGGTCTTGCCGTGGGATCCGGCCATGGCGATGCCGTACTTCATGCGCATCAGCTCCGCCAGCATCTCGCCCCGGGGGATCACGGGCACCTTGGCGGCGTGGGCCGCCACCACTTCCGGGTTGTCGCCTTTCACGGCCGAGGAGATCACCACCACCTGGGCGCCTTCGATGGCCTCGCCCTTGTGGCCCAGGTGCACCTCGATGCCCAGGCCCCGCAGGCGCTGGGTGACGGCCGTCTCCCGCAGGTCCGAGCCCGACACCCGGTAGCCCAGGTTGGCGAGGACCTCCGCGATGCCGGACATGCCGATTCCGCCGATGCCCACGAAATGGATGTGCTGGATCTTGCCGAACACCTGGAGACCCCCATGTTTAAGCAGGTGTCAGGATACCCCAGCTCCTGGCACGGCTCTGGCATCCTGATGGGGTTCCCACGGAACCATGGGGGGTGTGTGATGAGGACGCTCGATACGCAACTCCGCGCCACTGCGCTCGTTTCCTGTCTTCTCGCCGTGGCTCCCGTCTGTGGTGCTTCGCCACAGCAGGAGCGAGGCCGTCGCGCAACGCCACAGCCCATGCGCCCCATGGCCGACCGGCCCGCGCCTGACGCACCGCGGGCCGGCAGTCCCCGGAGCCTGGCCGGGCCCATGGCGGCCGACCGGATGGACCGGATGGATCGAACGGAGCGGCACCCGGGGATCCGCACGCCCCGGGTCGATCCCCGTCCTGCAGACCTCGCCCCCCGCGCCAGGAACATCAGCCTGTACCCGGGCACCCAGGTGGTGGTGCCCCCGGCCTGGAACCGCTGCTCTGCGATTCCCTCGGCCCGCTACTGGCAGCGGCGCGACATCATGGCGGAGATCCAGTGGCTCTCCCGCCGCGGCTACATCCCCGTGACACCCCTGGGCGGTACGGTGGAGTCTCTCTCGGACTATGTCCAGGTTCCCGCCGGTTGGCGCGCCTATGGGCTTTCTGTCCCCGCGGGTGGCACGATCCAGGTGGAGGTCCAGCACACCAAGCTGGGCTGGTTCAGGCTCATGCTGGTGGACAAGTGGGGCCAGCCCGGACCTGGCATGATGCAGGCCGCCTATGCGCATCAGCCCGTCCTCGTGACCTACAAGAACCCCCACAAGGAGGCCACGGCCGTCTACGTCATCGTGGATGATCCCGCCTGGTGGTCCGACGCCCGGGACCCCTACACCCTGGTTGTCCGCCGGAACTGGGACCCCGCCGCGGTGGACCTGAGCGGAGTGAAGATGGTGGCCGGCCTCTGGGGCGCCAGTCCCAGCGTCAGCGCCGAGTTCCGCGGACCAAGCCTCACCGGACCGGCGGTCTTTCCGCATTGATGCGGTCTGGGGGTTCCGCGCTGCGCGCACGCCCCCAGACCCCCGCGCAGAAGCCCGGCTGAGCCGGGCTTCTGCTTTATCCACCCGGAGAGACTCACTGCCAGGGGCAGGCGCCCGTCACCCACATCCGGAAGGCCTGGGCCTCCACGGTGAGCTCGGCGCGGTCCCGCTCCGGGGCGGGCTCGCCGTCCAGGTGCCAGGGCATGGCGCGCTCCAGGCGCAGGGTGGCCCGGCGGATCCGTCCCTCGTGGCGGAGGGCCGTGTGTCCGCCTTCCTGGAAGAGTCTGGGCGCTTCGGTGAACAGCGTGAGCCAGGTGGGCCGGGCCAGGGTGGCCCACTGGAGGCAGCCGTCCGTGGGATCGGCGTACGGAGCGATCCACAGCCCGCTGCCGTAGGTGGGGAGGTTCGCGAAGCAGAGGCTCCAGGCGGATTCCGGCAGCCTTGACGCGTCCGGGTGGAAGGCGGCGCGGATGCGCTCGATCCGGCCGTCCGAGGGGGGCATGGGCGCCTCCTCCGCCTCCCAGGCCAGGGCGGCCGGCTTCCAGGTGCGCCACAGCTCCAGGGTGGCCCGGGCGTAGGCGGCGAACCCGCGGCCGGGAAGGCCGGCGAAGCGGTGCGCCACGGCGGCTTCGAAGCCGGTGCCGCAGACATTCACGAAGGGGATGCCGTCCAGGAGCGGAAGGTCCATGTGCACCTCCCGTCCTTCGAGCAGTCGCCGGAGGGCGCCGGCAGGCTCCAGGGGGGTCCTCAGGCCCCGCACCAGCCCGTTCCCGCTGCCGCCGGGGATGGCCCCGAGGGGCACGGGGCAGCCACGCTCGAACAGCGCCCTGGCCGCGTGGTGGATGGTGCCGTCCCCACCCCAGACGAGCAGGGGCCCCTCCGCCCGCCGGGCCTGGTCGATGGCGGGTTCGAAGTCCCAGGGCGGCCCGAAGGGGAGGACCTCTACGCGGTCCCGCAGGGTCTTGGGCAGCGGCCGCAGCAGGGCGTCAGGATCCTTCGGGGTCGTGCCCGAGGCGGGATTGAAGAGGATCGGAAGTCTCATGTGGCGAGGATACCCGCTCGTGCCCTCAATCCAGGGCGACCACCAGCGCGGTGGGATCCTCGTAGGCCACCCGGAAGGGGGCCTGGCGGAGCTCGGGGTAGCCGGGAGCCCGGGCGGCTCGGAGGACCAGGTACCGAGCGTGGAACCTGGCCTTCATCTGCTCGGCGTCCAGGCGGATCTGGTGCCGCCGCAGTCGCTCCAGGAGCTTGGCCCGCTCTGCGTCCTCCCGCAGGGAGTAGGTGGGATCCAGGCCCCAGAGGAACCGCTGCCGGTAGCCGTCGTAGAACAGCTCGGGGAAGTCGTCCCAGTAGAGGTTGATGACCGTCTCGCCCGGGGCCAGGTTCGCGGCCATCCAGGCGCAGGCGCCGGTGAAGTGCCGGGGAGGCGCGGCCTGGGTCTGGTAGAACCGGTAGAACGTCATGGACCGCACGTGGAACCCCAGGAGGGTGGCCAGGGCCAGCGCGCCCGCCGCCAGGCGGACGGGTCGCCGGGCGGCCCACCAGGTTGACGCCTCCAGCAGGGGCCACAGGTCGCGGGCCACCAGCGCCCAGGCCGCGGGCACGAGCAGGGCCGAGTACTCGGCGAATCGGGGCGTGGCGACGGTCAGGCCGAACCAGAAGAGGGCCGCCGCGCCCAGGCCGAGGGTGCCCGGGGCGAGGCGTTTCCGGGCGAGGAGGAGGGCCAGGGGCAGCGCGAAGGCCAGGATCAGCAGGAAGGGGTAGATGTCCCAGAAGATCGGCCAAGAGTAGGGGTAGAGCTCGTTGCCCAGCTCGAAGCCGGAGGCGGCCGACCCCTGGAGGCCCAGGCGGAAGACCTGCACGTAGGTCAGGAAGGTCTCGAGCGTGAGGGGCGTGTAGGGGTGGATGGCCAGCCCCAGCACCGAGCCGGCCCCCGCCGCCAGGGGCAGCCGGAGGTCCGGCCGTTCGCCGCCGAGCCAGGTCCCAAGCACGAAGGGGACCGCGGTCATGAGCAGCACGAAGGGGACGGTGTAGGCCCAGGCATAGACGAAGCCCAGGGCGAGCAGGGCCTTCCAGCGCTTCTGCAGCAGGAAGTGGAGGCCCAGCACCAGGAGCAGCATGCTCAGCACATGGGAGCGGATCATCCCCAGGCGGGCGATGAAGAGGCCGCCCGTGGCCAGCGTCAGGGCCGTGAAGAACGCCGGGAACCGGACGCGGTGGGCCCGGAGCACGGCGTAGAGCGCCGCCAGGACCGCCACCGACAGCAGCACGCCGAAAATCCGGGCGCCCAGGATGGGGTCGTGGCCGATCCGCGCGAAGGGGGCCATGGCCAGGTGGTAGAGGAACTCCTTGTCGCAGAAGTGCTCCCGCCAGGTGCTCAGCTGGGTCCAGGGGAAGGATCGCGACAGGCCCTGGACGGGCATGAGGGCCGCGAAGCGGGCGTGGAAGTAACCGTCCCGCTCGAAGAGGCCCTTCTGGAGCCAGGCGGTGGCGCCGAAGAGGAGCAGGGCATAGAGGAGCAGGCCCCCCGGGGCGGCCCAGGCCTTCAGGCGGGACGTCCATCCTTCCTGCATCTGGGGTGGGTTCATCGCCCTTCCTCCCTGGCCGGGCCCCCGCCCACGGGTGGGATGGCCAGGTAGGCCATGCGCTTCAGCTCCTTGCGGCCCCGGGTGACCGTGTCGAGGATCAGGCCGCAGGTGTAGCCCAGGGCGGAGATGACCATCATCCCGGTGGTGAGGATCGCCGTGGGGAACCGCGGCACCAGGCCCGTGCGGAAGTAGGTCACGAAGATCGGCACCGACAGGCCGATGGCGGCCAGGGCCAGGAGGGTCGAGAGGACGGAGAAGAACTGGAGCGGTTGCTCGTTCCGGTAGAGCGAGGCAATGAGGCGCAGGATGCGGAACCCGTCGGCGTAGGTCCGCAGTTTGCTGGCGGAGCCTTCGGGGCGGGCGCCGTAGGGCGTGGGCAGCTCGGCCACGGGCATGGCCAGCTCCAGGGCATGGACGGTGAGCTCCGTCTCGATCTCGAAGCCCCGGGACAGCGCGGGGAAACTCTTCACGAAGCGACGCGAGAACACCCGGTAGCCCGAGAGGATGTCCGTGAAGCGCTGGCCGAAGAGCAGGCGCACGGCGGAGGTGAGCAGGCGGTTGCCGAAGCGGTGGCCCCGGCGGTAGGCCTCGGTCTCCGTCTCCACCCGGCAGCCCACCACCATGTCCAGTTGCCGGCTCCGCAGGAGGTCCACCAGGGCCGGGGCGCTGGCGGCGTCATAGGTGGCATCGCCATCCACCATCACGTAGACGTCCGCGTCGATGTCCGCGAACATGCGGCGCACCACGTGGCCCTTGCCCTGGGCGGTCTCGAAGCCCACGAGGGCGCCCGCCGCCCGGGCCACCTCGACGGTGCGGTCCGTCGAGTTGTTGTCGTAGACGTGGATGACGGCGCCGGGCAGGGCCGCCCGGAAATCCGCCACCACGCGGGCGATGGCGGCCTCCTCGTTGAAGCAGGGGATGAGGACTGCCACGCGGGCAGGGGCTGGGGCGGGGAGGTTCATGCATGCCGTCCGTGCAGGGCCCGTCGAGGCTCCGTGGGCCCATTCTGGACCAGGAGATAGGTTGGGGCCAGCGGCTTCGGTCAGACCCGGAACCGCAGCGGCGGGGCCTCCAGGCGCAGGTCTTCGCCGGTGACGGGATGCTTCAGCCCCAGGCGCCAGGCGTGGAGCCAGAGGCGGTCGGACGGACCGCCACCGTAAAGAGCGTCGCCCAGGACGGGCCGGCCCAGGTGGGCCAGGTGGACGCGGATCTGGTGGGTGCGACCCGTGTGGATGCGGGCGACGACATAGTGCCCGGGCACGAGGCCTGCGGTCTCCTGGGCCGTGGCGGGGCGGAAGTCCGTGCGGGCGGATTTCGGCTCCATGAGGTCGCCCTCGCAGCCGAAGCGGCCGGGGTCGGCGCCCCGGAGGCGGCCGATGGGGGCCTCGACGGTGCAGGCCTCCAGGGGCTCGGAGATCCGCGCCAGGTAGAGCTTCTCCAGGTTCCGGTCGGCGAAGGCGGCCGCCAGTCCGGGGTTGGCTTTGGCGTCCTTGGCCAGCACCAGCAGGCCCGAGGTGCCCTGGTCCAGGCGGTGGTGCAGGAACAGCTTCAGCTCCGGCCGCTGGGTCTTCAGTAGGGCCAGCAGGTCGTGGCGGTCCGTGGCCCAGGTGCCCTGGGTGGCGATGCCGGCCGGCTTGTCCACGGCCAGGAGCCACGCGTCCTCGAACACGATGGGGATGGCCGTCGTCGGCACGGGCGGCAGGTCGGGATCGTAGGCCACGCGGACCTCGAGCCCCGGCTTCACCAGCTTGCCGGCCACCTTCACCCGCCTGCGGTCCACCTGCACGCCGCCCAGCTTCAAGGCCTCGCGGGCCGCCCGCCGGGACAGCTCCGTCCGTTTCGCGATGAGCTGGTCGAGGCGCAGCTCGGCGTCCTCGGGATCCACGGTGAAGGTCCATTTGCGAAGCGTCATGGTTCCAGCGTAGCGGGTGTGACGAACCCATCCCTTCGGCTGGCGGCCTGGTCCGTCAAAAAAGGGAACGCGAAGACCGCGAAAACGCCCTTCGGGCGCACGAAGCAGGCCGCGCGAGGCGCTCCCGGGGCCGAATGCCCGGATGTCCTATGTCGAAATGCCAATGGTCTTACTTCGCGGTCTTGGCTCTCTTCGCGCTCTTCGCGTTCCTCTTTTTTGTCCGAGTGAGTGGAACCGATGAAGGAATTGCCTCAAAAAGCGAGGCAATTCCGCGGCGGGTTTTGGCATGCTGGAGGGCGGAGGCTCCCCCCATGATTCGAACGCTTCGCGCCGGGCTGCTGATGGCCCTGGCGGTGCTGGCCACCGCCGCCGACATCCCCGTGTCCGGGTTCGCCCTGAAGCCCGGCTCCACCGCCCAGGCCCAGGGACTCCGCCTGACGGCCGCGCCGGAAGGCTCGGAGGCCACGCTGGCGTCGGCGCCCGTGACGCTGAAGGTGGGTGAGCTGTACCGCCTGAGCGCCACCCTCCGCACCCAGGGCGTGAAGGCCGATGCCCTGGCCCGCTACCCCACGGCCCTGGGCGCCTGCCTCTCCATGGAGAGCTTCCCCTTCACCAACGCCTCCCAGAGTGTGGCAGGCACCTCCGAGCGCCAGGTCTCCGTGCTGTTCCTGGCCACCAGCCCCACCGACCGCGTGCAGCTGCACCTGGGTCGCAACGGCAGGGCCACCGGCGCCGCCACCTTCAGCGCCGTGAAGCTGGAGAAAGTGGAGGACATCACCCAGTTCATCCCCCTGCAGACCGTGCGCTGGGCCGGGAAGGGGTTCCGCTACGAGATGGGCGGCTGGACCTTCCTGCACATCGAAGGTTCGCCCTACGCCCGGGGCCGCCAGCACGGCGAGCTGATGGCCGACGAGATCGTGCGCTACATGACGAAGCTCGGGGTGCTGAAGAATGCGGCGGACCCTGTCCGCGGCTGGACCGACCAGCGGCAGACCGCAGACGCCCTCTTCTTCCGCAAATACGACGTGGAGTTCCTGGAGGAGATGAAGGGCATCGCCGACGGCGCCGCGAAGGCTGGCGCCGCCTTCAAGGGCCGGCCCGTGGACCTGCTGGACATCGTGACGCTCAACAGCGCCGTGGACATGAGCTCCCTCCAGGAGGGCCTGGCCCGCGCCGCGAACCCGCTCACGGGCCGCACCTTCATGACCGGCGACGACGAGATGGCCAAGGGCGGCGAGGGCGACCACTGCTCCTCCTTCGTGGCCACCAAGGGCGCCACCAAGTCCGGCCGCTTCATCTTCACGCAGATGTTCATGTGGAACGGCTACACGGGCACCGAGTGGAACGTGATGCTCGACGTCGTCCCCGAGAAGGGCCACCGCTTCGTGATGCAGACCTTCGCCGGCGGCATCCACAGCGGCACCGACTGGTACCTGAATGCCGCGGGCCTGGTGATGGGCGAGACCACCGTGGGCCAGACGCCCTTCAACCCCGACGGCACGCCCCAGAGCAACCGCATCCGCAAGGCCGCCCAGTACGCCAACAGCATCGACGAGGCCGCAGAGATCCTCTTCAAGCAGAACAACGGCCTCTACACCAACGACTGGACCATGGCCGACACCAAGACGGACGAGGGCGCCTGCTTCCTGCTCGGCACCGAGAAGACGCGCCTGTGGCGCACCGGGGGCAACGGGAAGGGCGCTGACACCCCCGGACACCACCGGGATTTCATCTGGGCCAACAACAACAACCGGGACCTGGAGGTTCGCGGCGAGTATGTCGCCAACCCCGACAACGCCCCCGCGGACCTGGCCTTCAACACGTGGAACCGCGACATCGCCTTCCAGGAGGCCTTCAAGGCCTTCGGCAAGGGCGGCTTCGACATCGATGCCTCCACGCGCCTCCTGGCCAGCAGCCCCATCAACCGGCCCCACGCCTGCGACGGCAAGCTGACCACCTCGGAGATGGCGGAGAAGCTCGTCTTCATCGCCCACCAGGGCAAGACCACCCAGCGCGAAAAGATGGTGGGCGGCCGCTGGATCGCCGACCTGCCCGGCGCCACGCCCCACCTCACCTATGGGTATACGGCGTTCAGTCCGATCTGGGTGACGGCCAAGCTCCAGGCCGCTCGGGCAGCCTGGAGTATGGAAAAGCCTGCGAAGGCGGCTCCGGTGCCGGACGTGGCAGGGGTGAAGGAGGCGTTCTCGTTCGATGCCAAGGGGCTGTGGACGGGGACGGTCAAACCGGCCTCGGACGCGGACAACTGGTTCGTCAGCGGCTCTGCGGCCTACTGGCGGCAGCTGAAGCACCTGCCGTCCAGCCCCGCCAAGGCCTTCGAGGCGCAGTCCGCGGACTTGGCGGACCTCGCCACACGCCACCTATGGCTGGAGCGCGTCGAGGGCGTCAAGGCGCCGCTCGCCACGGTCACCGACTACGACCACTACGGGGCCTACCAGATTCCCCGCATCCGGGGCGTCTTCGCCCTGCACCAGCTGCGGCTGCAGCTGGGCAACGCCGCCTTCGCCAAGGCCATGGCCGCGGCCCACGGCCGCTTCGCCGGGAAATCGGCTTCCACCGCCGACATCCTCAAGGCGCTCTCCGACGGGGCCGGGAAGGACGTCGCGCCCTTCGTCCGGCCCTGGCTGGAGCGGGCGGACCTGCCCGCGCCGAAGGTCCAGGCGCGGGTCGAGAAGGCCAAGGACGGCTACAACGTGAAGGTGGAGGTGCGCCAGGCCGGCTTCGCCTATCCCTTCGTGGCCTTCGCCAGCCTGGAGACGGAGCAGGGGGCGAAGCTGGAGCGGCTGGCCGTGGCCGGCGCGCAGGCCACCTTCACGCTCCACAGCCAGGCCCGGCCCACCCGCCTGACCTTCAACGCGGAGAGCGACCTCCCCATGCCCCGCGCCAACGCCTGGGTGCCGGGCAACCTGCTGGACGACTGGGGCCATGCGCGGCTGGTCTTCGGCACCGGCCGCGAGGTGGAGGCCCAGCGCACGCTGGCGCTGGCCTACCGCGAGTCCCTGGCGGACAACATGACCGAGGTGTTGCTGCCCCTGCAGCCCGACGCCGAGGTGGGCGACGCCGACCTGGCCGCCAGCGACCTGGTCCTCTTCGGCGGCCCCGCCGACAACGGCGTGGTGGCGCGCCTCCAGGCCGAAGGCAAGCTGCCCGTCGAGACTGGCGCCGGGTGGTTCCGGTGGCAGGGCCGCACCTACGGCCGCCCCGACGACGGCCTCCTGGCCGCCTTCCCCAATCCCTGGAACCCCAAGCGCATGATGGTTCTCGTCCTCGCCAACAGCCGCGTGCAGCAGTGGGCCATGACGAAGACCGTGCCCCGCGGCCTGCCCGGATGGGCGGTCTACCGCGCCGGGGAGGTGAAGGAGAAGGGCCAGGCCGCCACCGAGGGGACGGTGGTGGACTTCAAGCCCTGAAGGCCTGGCCCCGCCTGGACGAAGGAGCCGCCACCCGGCGGCTTCTTCGCGTACGGGCGCGCGTCGCCGGGCAGGGATGGAGACCGGAGGATCATCTTTCCTGGGGCGGAAGGGGCGGGACCGCTACAGTGGTTCCAACCCTCCCACAGGTGCGCCATGTTCCGCCGCTTCGCGCTCGCCCTACTGGCCCTCCTCCCGCTGTGCGCGCAGGAGCGGCTGCCCATGCCGCAGATCCGCATCCAGGAAGGGGACCGATCCGTGCCCGCCCGGATCCACGATCTGAGGATCGACGTGAAGGTGGTCGGCCACGTGGCCACGACCACCTGGGACATGACCATCCACAACCCGCAGACCCGGGTGCTGGAGGGCGAGCTGGTCTTCCCCCTCGGCGAGGGCCAGACCGTCTCCCGCTTCGCCATGGACGTGAACGGGCGGCTCCGCGAGGGCGTGGTGGTGGAGAAGGCCAAGGGCCGACGGGCCTTCGAGGAGATCGTCCGCCGGGGCGTGGATCCCGGCCTGCTCGAGAAGACCGCGGGCAACAGCTTCAAGGCGCGGGTGTATCCCATTCCCGCCCGGGGGTACAAGCGGGTGGTCCTGGCCTACGAGCAGGAGTTGGCGGATGGCGGGCCCGGAGAGCTGCTCTACCGGCTGCCTCTGGCCTTCACGGACAAGGTGGCCACCTTCGGCCTGAAGGTGGAGGTCCTGGACCAGCCGGTGGCGCCCCGGGCCACGGCCAGCCCCCTGGCCAATTTCTCGTTCAAGTCCGTGCGCCGGGGCTACCTCGCGGAGGAGGTGCGGAGCGACTTCCTGCCGGACCGACCCCTCGTGGTGTCCATCCCGCGGGCCTCCGACAGCGGGCAGGTGTTCGTGGAGCGTCGGGACGGGCAGGACTTCTTCTTCGTGATGGTGCACCCGGGGATGGCTCGGGAGGCGAAGCCCCTTCCCCAGCGCCTGCTGGTGGTGTGGGACGCCTCGGCCAGCGCCCGGAACCGCGACCTGGCCCGGGAGCTGGGCCTGCTGGAGGCCTACCTCCGGCACCTGGGCACCTGCGAGGTGAACCTCTCCGTCTTCCGCGATGCGGTCGAGCCCCTGAAGGCCTTCCGGATCCAGGACGGGAATGCCGCCGGCCTGATCGCCCACCTCAAGAACCTGCCGCTGGACGGTGGGACCTGCCTGGGCGCCGTGAAGCTGAAGGACCTGCGGGTGGACGAGACCCTGCTGTTCTCCGATGGCCTGGGCACCTTCGGCCCCCGCGAGGCCCAGTTCCCCGAGGCCCCCCTGGTGGCGGTCAACAGCGCGCTGACGGCCGAGCACGGCCTCCTGCGGGCCCTCGGCGAAGGGCAGGGCGGCGAGTACCTCAACCTCCAGAGCCTCAGCGCGGAGGAGGCCCTGAAGGCCCTCACCACCCGGCCCCTGGCCTTCCTCCGGGCGGTCACGGAGCGTGGCGATGTGGCGGAGGTCTATCCTGGCGCGGGGCGGGTGGTCCGGGGGCCCTTCGGGCTGGCGGGCCTCCTCAAGACCCCGCGCGCCCGGCTCACCCTCCAGTTCGGGTTCGGCCGCAGCGTCCGGGTCACCCGGACCTTCGACCTCGATGCGGCCAAGGCCGCCGAAGCGGCGCCCGTGGCGCGGATGTGGGCCCAGCGGAAGCTCGCCGAGCTGGAGCTGGATCCGGCCCGGAACGCCAAGGCCATCCTCGCCCTCGGCCAGGCCCACGGCCTCGTCACCGAAGGCACGAGCCTCATCGTGCTCGATGACGTGGCCGACTACGTGCGCTACCGGATCGCCCCGCCGGAGGAGCTCCGGGCCGAGTACGACCGCCGGGTGGGCGACGAGCTGCAGCGGGAGGGGAAGCGGGAGAAGGACCACCTCGAGGCCCTGGTGAAGCAGTTCGAGGAGCGGAAGGCCTGGTGGGCCACCGAGTTCAAGGTGGCGCCCAAGCCCCGCCCTTCGTCCACGGAACCTCCCCCACCTGGCGCCGGTGGTGTTCCAGGAGGTGTTCCCGGAGGCGTGATCGGCGGGGTCGTGGGGGGCGTCGTCGGGGGCACGGCGCGTCGGGAGGAAGTCCCGCCACCGCCCCCGCCACCGCCCCCGGGGGCGGGCCGGACCCAGCGGAATCGCCCACCCGCCCAGGCCGTGGTGGAGGTGGTGGCGTCGGTGCCTGTTTCAGATCGGACCGAGGTCAGCACGGCCGCGAACCTCTCGCCTGGCGTGACCGAAGGGACGGAGCCGGTCGCCTCCGGGACCATCGAGCTCAAGCCCTGGACGCCCGATACGCCGTACCTGAAGGAACTGAAGGCCGCGCCGGCCAAGGACCGCTACACCCTCTACCTCCGGCAGCGGGAGACCTACGGGAAGACGCCGGGCTTCTTCCTCGACGTCTCCGACTTCTTCCGGGACCAGGGCGAGAAGGACCTGGCCCTGCGCATCCTCTCCAACCTGGCGGAGCTCAAGCTGGAGAGCGCCCCCCTGCTGCGGATCCTGGGCTACCGTCTCCGCCAGCTGGGTCTGCCGGACCTGGCGGTGTGGACTTTTGGCGAGGTGCTGCGGATCCGGGAGGAGGAGCCCCAGAGCCGGAGGGACTTGGCCCTGGCCCTGGTCGAGGCCAGGCAGCCCCAGAAGGCCGTGGGCCTCTTCTGGGAGCTGGTGAAGACGCCCTGGGACGGGCGGTTCCATGACGTGAACCTCATCGCCCTCGGCGAGCTCAATGCCCTCCTGGCGACCTCCAACACGAAGCTCGACGCCTCAGCCATCGATCCCCGCTTGGTGGCGAACCTGCCCGTGGATGTGCGCGTGGTGCTGAACTGGGACACGGACAACAGCGACATGGACCTGCACGTGGCGGATCCCCGGGGCGAGGAGTGCTTCTACGGCCACAACCGGACCGCCATCGGGGGTCGCATCAGCCAGGACGTGACCGCCGGCTACGGACCGGAGGAGTTCCTCCTGCGCCGCGCCCTTCCGGGGGCCTACGCGGTCAGGGCCCGGTTCTACGGCACCCGTGAGCAGACCGCCATCGGCGCCACGACGGTGACCCTGGAGCTGTACCTCCGCTACGGGACGGGGCGGGTCGAAAACAAGTCGATCACCCTGCGCCTGGAGGGTCCGGGCCGCACCGTGGACATCGGGAGCTTCCGGTTCGAGGGGGACTGACGGGACACGCTCTGCCATCCGGCGGTCCCGTGGCATGACCTCCTCGCCGGATCCTGGCTCCGCAGAGGACATCGAGTCCTCTGCTCTGCCATCCGGCGGTCCTGTGGCATGACCTCCTCGCCGGATCCTGGCTTCGCAGAGGACATCAAGTCCTCTGCTTCGCCATCCGGCGGTCGGTCAAATCGAATATCCGTGGCTGTCCACTTCGAGGGCCTGCTGCTTGAAGGCGAGGTCGGCGAGGGTGGAGGCGCACAGGACGGCGCGGGCGGCCTCGGTGCTGCGGGTCCAGAGGTCCCGCACGGCGCGGGCGCCGGGGGTGGCGTCGGGGGGCAGGCTTGCGGGGCCCAGGCGGCCCTCCAGGGCCTCCAGCACCTCCAGCGCGGTGATGTGGCTCGGGTGCCGGGCCAACTCGCAACCGCCGTTGGGGCCCCGCTGCACCTTCACCAGCCCGGCGGCCTTGAGGGGCCCCAGGAGCACCCGGATGAACTTCGAGGGCAGGGCCTGGCGCTCCGCCACCACCTCCACCTGCACGGGGCCGTGCCCGGCCTGGAGGGCCAGCTCCACCATGAACTGCAAGCCGTAGCGCCCCTTGGCCGATCCGCGCATGACATGCCTCCCTTGGAGAGCTACTTTAATACATAACAAAAAAAATTGACAAACTTGACAATACCCAA
This sequence comes from Geothrix alkalitolerans, assembly GCF_022808885.1. NCBI lineage: Bacteria > Pseudomonadati > Acidobacteriota > Holophagae > Holophagales > Holophagaceae > Geothrix > Geothrix alkalitolerans. The sequence continues at coordinate 767,672 of NZ_JAKZLE010000001.1, forward strand.
TTTCCCTTCATACTCCTGGATTCCGGCCCTGCCCGAACCCAGGAGGAACCCATGGCCCGTCCCACCGATCGCCCCAACCGCGTCGAGCACGCCTACGAGCTGGTGGGCTACACGCCCGTCGTGCGCCTGAACCGCCTCGTGCCCAAGGGCTCGGCCAAGGTCTACGTGAAGCTCGAGAGCGCCAACCCTGGCGGCAGCGTGAAGGACCGCATCGCCCTCAGCATGATCCAGGATGCCGAGGCCCGCGGCGCGCTGAAGCCCGGCATGACCCTGCTGGAGGCCACCAGCGGCAACACCGGCATCGGCTTGGCCTTCGTGGCGGCGGCCAAGGGCTACAAGATCACGCTGGTGATGCCCGACACGATGACGCAAGAGCGCCGTTCCCTGCTGAAGGCCTACGGCGCGGAGCTGCTGCTGACGCCCGGTTCGGGCGGCATGAAGGCTGCCGTGGACAAGGCCCAGGAACTGGCCGACGGTGATCCCTCCTACTTCCTGGTGCGCCAGTTCGAGAACCCCGCCAACCCCGCCGTCCACCGCCGCACCACCGCCCTGGAAGTGCTGGAGCAGGTGCCCGAGCTGGACGCCTTCGTGGCGGGCGTGGGCACCGGCGGCACCGTGACCGGCGTGGGCGAGGTGCTGGCCGAGAAGAAGCCCGGCACCCTGGTGGTGGCCGTGGAGCCCGAGACGTCGCCCCTGCTCAGCGAGGGGAAGGCCGGCCCGCACAAGCTCCAGGGCCTGGGGCCCAACTTCGTGCCCGGCATCCTGAACCGGAAGGCCTTCCAGCGTGTCCGCCCCGTGGGCTACGACGACGCCATCGCCATCGCCCGCCGCTTGGCCAGGGAGGAAGGCCTGCTCACGGGCATCAGCACCGGCGCCATCGTCTTCGCGGCCCTGGAGGTGGCGAAGGAGCTGGGCGAGGGGAAGACCGTGGTGGCCGTGCTCTGCGATACCGGCGAGCGCTACCTCACCCATCCGCTCTTCGCCGAGATCGATGGACCCGCGATCTGAGGGGGGGCGATGAACCAGAAGGCGATTCGCCCGGGACCGAGCTGCCCCATCACGCCGGACCTGACCGATGAGTCGGCCGGGCGGATCGCCGCCTTCCTGTCGCTGGCCCTCCTCGGGGTGTGCGTCTGGCCGGGCCGGGGCTGGGCAGTCCTGGCCCTGGCCGCGGATTTCCTCCTTCGCGCCGCGGGTCGCCCGGCCTTCAGCCCGGTGGCCCGTGCCGCGGGTGCCCTCCGTCGCTGGGTGGGCCTTCCCGAGCGGCGAATCAACGCGGGCCCCAAGCGCTTCGCGGCTTCCGTGGGCTCCCTGATCTCCCTGGGCATCGGCCTGGCATTCCTGGCCGAGCTCCGGCCCCTCGGCCTGGCCATGGCGTCGATCCTGGGGACCTGCGCGGGCCTCGAGGCTTTCTTCGGGTTCTGTCTGGCCTGCCGGATCCATCCCTGGCTGCCCTGGGTGCGGAGCGCCTCGGCCCAGCTTCTTGCCACCGGAGTCGATGAACCGGCCCTCTAAGAGCGCCTATCCTTGAGGGTCCGTCGGGAGATGCCCATGAGGATCGCCATCCTGTTCCTTGCCGCGCTGCTGTTTCCCATCCATGCGGTGTCCGGTGAACCGGCGAAGGCCACGGCCTTCGAGCGGGCGGTGGTCCAGGAGATGAGCGATGCCAGGGTGCAGCCCAAGGCCTATGCCAAGCACCTTCGGGAGCTGCGGCCGTACTTCGAAGGCACCCTGTGGAAGCGGCCGGAGCGTGTGCCGCTCCGCACGGAGGAGGGCGTGGCGGCGCTGGACGAGGCCATCCGGTTCCTGGAATCCGCCAAGCCGGTGGGTCCCCTGCGCTTCAACGAAGGTCTGGCCCGGGCGGCCCGCCTCCATGCCCAGGACATCGGCCCCAAGGGCAGCATCGAGCACACGGGCTCCGACGGCAGCAGTCTCTCGGTCCGCCTGAACCGGCTGGGCCGATGGCAGGGGCTCATCGCGGAGAACATCAGCGCCGGCGAGGACGAGGCCCGGCAGGTGGTGATCCAGCTGTTGGTCGACGACGGGGTGGCCAGCCGCGGCCATCGGAAGAACCTCTTCAACCCGGATCTCCATCAGGCCGGTGCCGGCTCGGCGCCCCATCGGGATTACCGAACAGTGACCGTGATCGACTACGCCGACGGGTTCGTGGCCGGGCACTAGGGCCGCCGGTATTCTGCTAGCCTTGGAGCCATCCCTCGGGTGAATGATGGCTTTCCTAGCGCGGATTGGCGCGCCGGCGCGCGGCTTCCTGGAGTTCCTGGGCGACCAGGCGCACCTGGTATGGCGGACCCTGCGTTCCGGGCTGGCGCTCCGGGCCGGCCAGCTGGCCGTGGTGGGCGGGCAGACGAAGCTCCAGATCCGCTTCACGGGACTCGATGCCGGGGTGCTCGTGGCGGGCACGGCGCTGCTGCTGGGCGCGGTGACGCTCATCCAGGCCTTCAGCCAGCTCTCCGGACTGGGGGCGGAGAACTACATCGGCACGCTCATGGTGCTCATCATCCTGCGGGAGCTGGGCCCGCTGCTGACCGCCGTGCTGGTCATCGGCCGGAGCGCCACGGCCATCGCGGCCGAGCTGGGAACCATGCAGCTCAACGGAGAGGTCGACGCGCTCGCCGCCCACGGGGTGGACCCGTACCGCTACCTGCTCCTGCCCCGCTGGGTGGGCGTGCTCGTGGCGGTCTTCGCCCTGGTGGTGTGCTTCGACGCGGCGGCCCTCGGGGGGGGCTTCCTGGTGGCGCGGCTGAAATACGGCATCACCTGGGGCTTCTTCATGGAGTCCGTGCGACAGGCGCTGTCGAATCTGGATTTCACGGCCACCCTCCTGAAGGTCTTCTTCTTCTCGGGCGCCATCACCTTCCACGCCTGCCATTTCGGCCTTGGCGTCCGGCGCAGCCAGACCGAGGTTCCCCAGGCCGTCACGAGGACGGTGGTCTCCGCCCTGGTGGCCGTGTTCGTCGTCGACGGCCTCTTGGCCGCATGCTTCTACTTCTGATGCTCCAGGTCCGCGGTCTCGCCTGCGCTCTCCCTGATGGCCGGCCTCTGGTGGAGGGACTGGACCTGGACCTCTCGCCGGGTCAGAACCTCCTGGTGGCGGGCGCAGACGGAATGGGAAGGGGCCACCTGCTGAAGGTGCTTGCCGGCACAGAGCGTCCCAGGGCTGGCAAGGTGGCGGTCGCGGGCATCCCCGTCTGGCCAGGGGAGGGCGCCCTCGGACTGGCGGGGCGGGTCCGCATGGGGTTCGCCTTCCCCACCGGCGGGCTGCTGTCGAACCTCAGCCTGGCGGACAATGTGGCCCTCCCGCTGAGATTCCTGGGACTCTCCCGAGGGGAGGTCGCCCGCCGGACTGGAGAAGCTCTGGGGCGGCTCGGGCTGGAGCCGGTGGCAAACCTCCGCCCCCATGCGGTGAGCGCGGCGGCGCGGAAGCATGCCAACCTGGCCCGGGTGCTGGCTCTGGGCCCGGAGCTGATCCTCCTGGACGCGCCCCTGGAGGGATTGGACGCCACCGATCGCAGCCTGGCCCTCGGCCTCATCTCGGGCTGGGCTCTGGATTCCGGTTGCACCCTCGTCCTGGCCATGGAGGGGGCGGACTTGCCGCCAGGGCCGGACTTCCAGACGCTGGATCTCCGCGCACGCCACTCGCCTTCGGAGCCGTCATGAACTTCGAGAAACAGGACGCCCGCCTGGGCCTCTTCGTCCTCCTGGCGCTGGGCTTCTTCGGGGGGCTGCTGGCCTACAAGAACGCCGCGGTGGTGACCGAGAAGACCTACCCGCTGGTGGTGCGACTGGAACAGATGGAGGGGTTGGCCCCCGGCACCGACGTTCAGCTGAAGGGCTATCGCGTGGGATCCGTGGAGCGGGTGGACATGCGGCGAGAGGGCACGGACTACCACTTCCTGGCGACCTTGGCCGTGCGCTCGGACATCCAGCTGTGGCGCGGCACCCGGGCGGTGGTGGCCCCCAGGGGCGTGGGCAGCGTGATGCTGGACCTGCGCCTGCCGCCGTCAGACATGCGCACGGTGCCCCTGGTGCCGGGCGACCAGATCCCAGGCGAGGAGGGGGTCTCCCTGGGCGGCGTGCTGGAGCGGGCGGACCGTCTCCTGGCCAGCCTGAACACCTCGCTGGAGGCGGTGCGCGATCGCATCCAGACGAAGGGGCTGGGCGACCTGCTGGAGCATCCTTCCGTGGCCCGGGCCCTGCGATCTCTGGATGCCACCCTGCTCGAATTTCAGGCCCTGGCCAGGGATGGCCGCGGACTGGCCGCCCATGCGGACCGCAGCATGGGAGAGGCCGACAAGGCCCTCGCCGACCTGGAAAAGAGCCTGGCAGTGACCCGCGCCCTCCTCGAAACGCGTGCGCCGGACTTGGATCGGATTCTCGTGAGCCTGGCGTCGGTGCTGCAGCAGTCGGATGGGCTGCTGGCCCGGTTCCGGGCCGAGGACCAGCCGGAGCTGGAGGCCAGCCTCAAGGCGCTGCGGCGCTCCCTGGATTCCGTGGAGGAACTGCTGCAACTGTTGAAGCAAAAGCCCAGCCGGGCCGTGTGGGGCACCCCCAGCGATGCGGAACGGACCCGGGCCCGACAGGCGGCGGAAGCCGCCAAGGCCGCGCCGGCGCCGAAGTAGCTGTGCCTTCGACAGATGAGTCAGCGGGCCCCTGGTTCGAATTTTGCGACCTTGTTTCAGGCTTGACCGGGCCCATCCTGGTGTCTCTTTCCAGGGGGCCCCGTGGCTTGCGGGACTCTTGTGGGTGTCCTACACGCGCTTCCCTTCGGAGGCCCAACCCCCGTCGGGGCAGCGCCCGATCCACGAGGAGGATCCATGGGCAGCATCGCAACCATCCACAACGGCGTGAACGTGGACGCCATGAACGCCACCGTGTCGGCGGTGAAGGCAAACCCCAGCCTTGCGAAGTTCACCTTCCGCTCCAAGGCCAAGTGGATCAACGGGGCCCACTCCCAGAGCACCTTCGACTCGCTCTACGGAGCGGGGGAGGAGCACAAGCGGAGCATGCCGATGTTCCTGGAAGCCGACGAGCCGGAGGCCCTGCTGGGCACGGACCTGGCGCCGAACGCGGGTGAGGCCGCCCTGCACGCCCTCAGCGCGTGCCTGAGCGTGACCTACGCCTACGCGGCCGCGGCCATGGGTCTGGACATCAGCAGCCTCAGCTTCGACATGGAGACGGATTCCGACATCCGGGGCTTCCTGGAACTCGACAAGAACATCCGGCCCGGGCTGTCCCAGATCCGCGTGAAGGTGAACCTCGCCTGCAGCGGCACCCCGGCGCAGATCCAGGAGCTCCACGACTGCGTCGTGCGGACGTCGCCCCTCTACGACACCTTCAAGAATCCCGTGGACATCAAGCTCAGCCACTGACCGAATCGAGGACAAATCTCCGCCTGCGGGGGAAGCCCGGCGGGCTGAGATCAGATCTGGTCGAACGATTCCTTGCCGGCCATCACTTTCCAGGGCAACAGCTCATAGTTGGCGAGGCCCGCTTTGTGGAATGGGTCGCCATCGCGCAGGGTGTCCAGGTCGGCAAGGGGGTTCTCGTCTTGCACCCGCACCAGCCAGGCGCCGCCGAACCGGGGATCCAGGGGGCCCGATGCCAGGAGGACGCCCTGCTTCTTCAGGGTGTCGAGGTAGGCCCGATGGGCTTCCGTGACGGCTTCGACTTCGTCGAGGGGGCGGCGGTAGCGGACGAGGATGAGGGCGTACATCGGAAGCTTTCTCCCAAGAAGCCTCAGTCTCGCACGATGCGGGTGCCCACGGTGGCGGGGTCCTCGGTGGCCAGGGCCTCGGCGGTGGTGATGAGCACTTCGTGGCCGCCGCCTTCCAGGTAGGTCAGGGCACTCTCGATCTTGGGGCCCATGCTGCCGGGCGGGAACTGGCCCTCCGCCAGGTGCTTCCGGGCTTCGCTGGCGGTGAGGCGATCCACCCAGCGTTGGGTGGGCTTGCCGAAGTCGAGGGCCACCTTGGCCACGCCCGTGAGGATGATGAACAGGTCCGCGTCCAGCTGGGCCGCCAGCAGGGCGCTGAGGCGGTCCTTGTCGATGACGGCCTCGACGCCCACCAGGAAGCCGCTGGCGTCACGGATCACGGGGATGCCGCCACCGCCGCCCGCGATGACGGAGCTGCCCGACTGCAGCAGGGTCTTGATGGCCTCCAGCTGGACGATCTCGATGGGCTTGGGCGAGGGCACCACCTTGCGCCAGCCGCGACCCGAGTCCTCCTTCATCTTCCACCGCTTGGAGCGCATCAGCTCCAGGGCGCGGAACTCCGGGTAGAAGGGACCCACGGGCTTCGTCGGGTCCTGGAAGCCCTTGTCTTCCTTGTCCACCACCACCTCGGTGAGCACGGAGGTCACCGGCGCGTCCAGGCCCATGAAGCGCAGGCGGTTGATGAGCATGCGCTCCAGCATGTAGCCCATGGAGCCCTGGGTCATGGCCCCGCAGATGTCCAGGCTGTAGGGCGGGATCTGGCCAGAGCCGGCCTCCTGCTGGATGAGCAGGTTGCCCACCTGAGGCCCGTTGCCGTGCACCACGCAGAGGGCGTAGCCCTCGGCCACCACCCGCGCCAGCATCTCTGCCGTCTCCCGGGCGTTCTCCAATTGCTCCTCCTGGAGCCCGCGCTCCTTCTCTTTGAGAAGCGCGTTTCCACCGATGGCCAGGAGTGCGATCTTTCGGGTCATGCAGGTCCCCGGGAAACGAGGATTCTACAGGGCCCGGGGGGCAGGCCAAAGGACAGGCGTCACAGTGCGGGGCACTTCTCGGAATTTCCTTGCGGGAATCCCCGTGGTTTTTGCACCCTGTCAAAGGTCCCCCATGCGCCCCCCGAACTCCAGGCTCCCCCTCCTCCCGTGGCTGCTCGTGCCGGCGGCGGCCATGCTCGCCCAGGCACCGGGTGCCCCTGGCCTTGAAGGCGGCCTGCTAGCCGAGGGGCATCGCCGGTGGCTCGGCTCGGAGGGTTGTCCGCGGGACCGGGCCAGGGCGGAGGCCTGCTACCGGGCGGCGGCCGAAGCCGGCGACGCCGAGGCCATGGCCCATCTCGGGCGCATGCACTTCCGGGGCGAGGGCATTCCGAGGAATTCCGCCGAGGCCCTGAAATGGCTGAAGGCCAGCGCGGCAAAGGGCAATGCCCGGGGGCTATACCACTTGGCGGAGCTCTATCAGAACGGCTTCGGCGTGCCGGTGAATCACGCTCGGTACGCCAAGCTGCTCCGGGAAGCAGCGGAGAAGGGATCTCCGGATGCCATGGCGGAGCTGGGGCAGTGTCTTGACAGCGGTGCGGGCATCGCCTGGGACCCGTCGGCCGCCAAGGTCTGGTTCAGCCGGGCCGCGGACCAGCCCCAGTCGCGCTTCTACCCCATGACGCTCGCCTGGATGCATGAACGGGGCCTGGGGTTCCCCAAGGACACCGCGGCAGCCTTCCGGTTCGCCAAGCAGGCCGCCGAGGCGGGCTACACCGATGGGCCGCGGCTCATGGGACGGTTCCTCCTCGACGGTACCGGCGTGCCCAGGGACCCGACTGGGGCCCTCTCCTGGCTCACGCAGGCCCAGGGGCTCGAGGATCCTTCGGCCCTGGTGATGCTGGCTGGGATGCTCATCCGGGGCCAGGGCGTTCCCAAGGATCCGGAACGCGCCGTCATGCTCTGCAGGCAGGCTGCCCGGATGGGTTCTCCTCAGGCCATGGGATGGCTGGGCGAGTGCTACGAATCCGGCATCGGGGTGGCGGCGGACTACCCGGAAGCCTTTTCCTGGTACGCGAAGGCCGCCGAACGCGAATACGCTCCGTCCTTTCCCCAGCTTGCCTGGCTCTACCACAAGGGACTGGGCATCGGCCAGGACGACCGGCGTGCCCTCGCCTGGCTGAAGGAGGGGGCCAAGCAGGGGTCTGCCCGGTCGATCTACCTCCTGGGATGGTTCTCGGAGAACGGGTGGGGCACGGCCAAGGACCTTCAGGCGGCCGTCGGTCACTATCAGCAGGCTGGGGAGCGGGGCTGGGTGCAGGCCTGGGCGCAGCTGGGCTTCTGCTACAAGCGCGAGGGGTGGGCGGACAGGAATCTCGGCAAGTCGCTGGACTATTTCCGCAAGGCCGCGGAACTGGGCCACGTGACCGCCCTGCATCAGGTTGGTTGGGCCTATCAGAACGGCGAAGGCGTGCCCGTGAACCTCACCGAGGCCATGAGGTGCTACCAGGCCGCCGCGGACCAGGGGAGCGGAGCGTCCATGAACCAGCTCGGCTGGTTCTACGAGCAGGGCCTGATCGTGCCCAGAAACCCCGACATGGCCCTTGGGTGGTATCTGCGGGCCGGGGCCAAGGGAAGCGCCAGCGGGTGGTGGAATGCGGGCCTGATCTACGAGTCGGGCGAAGGCACGATTCCGAAAGATCCTGAGAAGGCGCGGCACGCCTTCGCGGAGGCTGCCGGTGGCGGGAACGCGGCCGCCATGAGGAAACTCGGGAGCTACCTGGAGCAGGGAGTGGGCGGTGCCAGGGACATCGACCAGGCGCTCTCCTGGTACCGGAAGGGCATGGAGGCTGGCGATGCGGAGGCCCGGGCGGCCTACCTGCGCCTCACCCTACCTCCGCTGCCTGAGCCCGACGAGGATTCCTGACCCAGCAGAACTCCCGGAACGGGGAGGCCTTAGAGGCCCAGGTTCATCAGGGTGTGCACCAGCACCCGGTCCCGGTCCACCTGCTCGCCCACACGGAAAGTGGCCTCGCCGACATCCTGAAAGCCCGCCTTGGCGTAGAACCGGATGGCTCGAGGGTTCTGTTCCCAGACCTGCAACCAGACGCCGTCGTGGCCAGCGGATGCCGCGTGGTCCAACGCCGCCGCCATCAGCGCCTGGGCGGCGCCACGGCCATGCAGGGAGGCATCCACATAGAACCGGGCCACTTCGAGCGGATTGACGAAGTGGAAAGAGGCCATTCCTTCCTCCGGGCCACAGGCTCGGAGCAGGGTGTAGCCCAGAAGGGCGTTCCCCTCCGCGATCACCAGCGTCCGGCAGGCGGGATCGGCCAGCTCCGCGGCCTGCTGCCGAGGCCCGAAGGTCTCCGCCAGGTGCAGCTCCAGATTCGAAGCTGGGATAAGTCCGGTGTAGGTTTCGCGCCACAGGCGCTCACCCAGGGCCGCCAGGGCAGGAGCTTCGGAAGGAAGGGCGATCCGGATCAGCATGCCTCCAGCTTACTAAAGCGCTGAAAACCCGCTACAATGCTCGTTTTGGTAGGCCTCCATGCACATCCAGGAACTGATCCTCCGCCTGCAGCGGTTCTGGGCCGACCGGGGCTGTCTCCTCGGCCAGCCGTACGATCTGGAAAAGGGCGCGGGCACCATGAACCCGCTGACCTTCTTCGGCGCCCTGGGACCCAAGCCCTGGAACGTGGCCTACGTGGAGCCCTCCCGCCGTCCGGCGGACGGCCGCTACGGCGAGAACCCCTTCCGCGTCTACAAGCACCTCCAGTTCCAGGTGATCCTCAAGCCCAGCCCCGCCAAGGTGCAGGACCTCTACATCGAGAGCCTGGAGGCCCTGGGCATCGACCTCTCCAAGCACGACCTTCGCTTCGAGGAGGACAACTGGGAATCGCCGTCGCTCGGTGCCTGGGGCGTGGGCTGGCAGGTGGTGCTGGACGGCATGGAGATCAGCCAGTTCACCTACTTCCAGCAGGTGGGCGGCCTGGACTGCCGGCCCGTGAGCGCCGAGCTGACCTACGGGATCGAGCGCATCTGCATGTTCCTGGGGGGCTACGACAATATCTTCGACCTGGTGCACGGCGAGGTGAAGACGGACGACGGCGTGTTCCCCGTCACCTACGGCCAGATGCGCCAGCGCGAGGAGTTCGAGCTCTCCGCCTACAGCTTCGAGCACGCGGACCTGGACCTTCACCGCACCCTCTTCGAATCGTTTGAGAAGGAAGGCTGGCGGCTGCTCAAGGACCACGGCCACTTCCTCAGCGCCTACGAGCAGGCCCTCAAGATGAGCCACACCTTCAACGTGCTGGATGCCCGCGGCGCCGTGAGCACCACCGAGCGCCCCGGCATCATCAAGCGCGTGCGCGATCTGGCGTGTGCGTGCGCCCGGGCGTATCTGGACTTTGAAAATGCCAAAACGCCAACCGCAGAGAACGCGGAGGGCGCAGAGAAAAGCGTGGTGGCTGGGAAGGGGGGGTCCAAGTGAGCGGCGCGAAGACCTTCCTGCTGGAACTGCACTGCGAGGAGATCCCGGCGCGGTTCCTGGGGCCGCTGACGGACGAATTCGCCACGGCCTTCGCGACCTGGGCCGGAGGGCAGGGCCTCGCGACCTCCGGCCTCGAGACCTTCTTCTCCCCGCGCAAGCTGGCTTGGCGCGCTTCGGGCCTGCCCGTCTCCCAGCCTGATCAAACCGAGATCCAGGTGGGCCCGCCCCAGCGCATGTGCGTGGGGGAGGACGGCCAGCCCACGATCCAGGGCCTGAAGTTCGCGGAGAAATGGGGCGTCGATTTCAGTGCCGTGCGCTTCGAGCAGCCGGCGGGGAAGAAGGAGCCCTGCGCGGTAGTGACGATCACGAAGCAGGGGCGCCCCACGGTGGACTTGCTGGCCGAGGCGCTGCCGGGGCTCATCGCCGGGCTCCACGTGCCCAAGGCCATGCGCTGGGGCAACTCCGAGTTCGAGTTCGTGCGGCCCATCCGGAATATCCTGTGCCTCTTCGGTGAGCAGGTCGTGCCCATCACGGTGGATGGCGTGACCGCCACGAACACCACCTGGGGCCATCGGCTCTACCACCGCGAATACCCCGCTCCGGTGGTGATCGTCACGCCCGAGGCCTATGAGTCAGCGCTGGAGACGGCGGGCGTCGTGGTCAGCCTGGAGGCGCGCCGCGCCCGCATCGCCCAGCAGCTGGAGGCCCTGGCCGCCGAAGTCGGCGGCCGCGTGGTGGCCGATGCCGAGCTGCTGGACACCCTGGCGGAGATCGTGGAGTTCCCGAAGATCGTGCGCGGCGAGTTCCCGGCGGACTTCCTGGAACTGCCCAAGGAGGTGCTGGTCACCAGCCTCCGCGAGCACCAGAAGAGCTTCTGCATCGAGCAGGCGGACGGGACTCTGCTGCCCTTCTTCCTCACGGCCGCCAACCGCACGGACGACCCGGCGGGTTTCGTGAAGGCCGGCAACGAGTGGGTGCTGAAGGCGCGCCTCTACGACGCGCGATTCTTCTTCGCTGAGGACCGCAAGCATCCTCTGTCCGACCGCCTGGAGAAGCTGAAGGCCCTCACCTTTCAGCGCGAGCTGGGCAGCTACCACGACAAGACCGGCCGCGTGGTGGCCCTCACCAAGGCCCTGGCCACGTGCCTCTCCACGGACGACGAGCACATCGACCGCGCCCTGGAGGCCGCCCGCATGGCCAAGTGTGACCTGCGCACGCTGATGGTGGGCGAGTTCCCCGAGCTGCAGGGCGTCATGGGCGGCGAGTACCTCAAGCACGAAGGGGCCCACGAAGAGGTCTGGAAGGCCGTCAAGGAGCACTACCGGCCCGTCGGCGCCGAGGACGCCATCCCCTCCACGCCCATGGGCTGCCTGCTGTCCCTCTGCGACAAGCTGGACACCGTGGCGGGCTGCTTCGCCGTGGGCCTCATCCCCAGCGGGTCGAAGGATCCCCTTGCCCTGCGCCGCGCCGGACAGGGCATCGTCCGAATCCTCTGGGAGCAGGGCTGGCCTTTCACGCCTGCCGACCTCATCGGCGCGGCCCTGAAGGTGGTCGGCCCCAAGGCCACGAAGCCCGAGGCGGAGACCCGGGAAGCCCTGCTGGCCTTCTTCAAGGACCGCGTGGCCTACCAGCTGGAGCTGGCCGGGTACGCCGGTTCGGTGCGCCGCTCCGCCCTGGCTGCGGGCTGGGAGGACCTGGCGGACCTGAAGGCCCGCTGCGAGGCGCTCTCCGCCTTCGCCGAGGACGCCCGCTTCGCCAGCCTCGCCCAGAGCGCCAAGCGCATCGGGAACATCCTGAAGGACGAGACCCCCGCCGATCAGTTCGACCGGGCCCTGCTGACGCAGGACGAAGAGAAGGCCCTGGCCGGTCGGCTCGGGAGCCTGGAGACCACGGTCGACCGGAAGGATCTCCTCGCGGCCCTCGCCGACCTGGCCGAGCCCCTGGAGGCGTTCTTCAACGCCGTCATGGTGAAGTGCGACGACTCGGCCCTCCGAGCCGCGCGTCTGAGCCTCCTCCACCGGCTCCGTCAGGCCTTCCTGCGCGTCGCGGACTTCAGTCTGTGGCAGTAGGGACGGCCCGGCTCCGGACGGATCCCTTCTTTCCTCTGCGCTCTCTGCGTTCTCTGCGGTTCAACAGCTTTTGAGGTCCCCATGCACCACGAGCGCATCGCCATCATCGACTACGGCAGCCAGTACACGCGGCTCATCACGCGGCGGCTGCGCGAGCTGGGGGCCTTCGGGCTCGTTTACAACTGTGGCGCGACGGCCCAGGAGATCGCGGGGGCGGACCTGAAGGGCGTGATCCTGTCCGGCGGACCCAATTCGGTGCTGGAGCCCGGGGCGCCGGACCTGGACCCGGCCATCCTGGACTTCGGTGTGCCCATCCTCGGCATCTGCTACGGCCAGCAGCTCCTGGCCCGGAACCTGGGCGGGCAGCTGCACCGCTCCGCGAGCCGCGAGTACGGCAAGGCGGAGATCCAGGCTTCGCCCGAGGTCTCGATGCTCTTCGAAGGGCTGCCCCACGCCCAGCAGGTGTGGATGAGCCATGGCGACCATGTGGAAGTCGCCCCGGCGGGCTTCACGGTCACGGCGAAGACGCCCAGCGTGCCCGTGGCGGCCATGGAGGACCTGAAGCGTGGGATCTACTGCCTCCAGTTCCACCCGGAGGTCACCCACAGCACCCAGGGCACGCCCCTGCTGCTGAACTTCCTCAAGCGCTGCGGCATGGCCCTGGACTGGAACGCCGGCAACTTCATCGAGGAGAAGGTCAAGGTCATCCGCGGGCAGGTGGGGCAGGGCACGGTGGTACTGGGGCTCAGCGGCGGCGTGGACTCCAGCGTGGCGGCGCTGCTGCTGCACAAGGCCATCGGGAAGCAGCTCACCTGCGTGTTCGTGGACCACGGGCTCATGCGCAAGGACGAGATGAAGCAGGTGCAGGCCTACTTCGCGCCCTTCGAGCTCAACGTGATCTGGGTGGACGCTTCGGACGAGTTCCTGGGCGCCCTGGCGGGCGTGACCGATCCCGAGCAGAAGCGGAAGATCATCGGCGGCAAGTTCATCGAGGTCTTCGAGCGCGAGGCCGGCAAGGTGAAGGCCGACTTCCTGGGCCAAGGCACCACCTACCCCGATGTCATCGAATCGAGCGGCATCGGCGGCGCCATCCTGGTGAAGTCCCACCACAACGTGGGCGGCCTGCCGGAGCGCATGAAGCTCAAGCTGGTGGAGCCCCTGCGCGAGCTGTTCAAGGACGAGGTGCGGGCCACGGGCCTGGCCCTGGGCCTGCCCGAGGAGATGAACCAGCGGCATCCCTTCCCGGGCCCCGGCCTGGCCGTGCGCCTGCCGGGCGCCATCACCCGGGAGCGCGCCACCATCCTCCAGAACGCCGACGCCATCTTCCTCCAGGAGCTGCGCGAGAGCGGCTGGTACGGCCGCACCAGCCAGGCCTTCGCCGTACTGCTGCCCGTGCAGACCGTGGGCATCATGGGCGATGAGCGGACTTTCGAGTGGATGTGCGCGCTGCGCGCCGTCACCAGCGAGGACTTCATGACCGCCGACTGGGCGCGGCTTCCTCACGAGCTGCTGGACCGGATCGCCCAGCGCATCGTCCGCGAGGTCAAGGGCATCAACCGCGTGGTTTTCGACATCACCTCCAAGCCACCTGCGACCATCGAATACGAATGAGTGTTTAACCGCAGAGAACGCAGAGAGCGCAGAGAAAAACACTCATTCTTTCCTCTGCGTTCTCCGCGTCCTCTGTGGTGATATTTTTTTCTGGAAAACCATGGCCAAGCGTGTCGAACCCGTCCGCAAGTCGGTGAAGGAGATCCTGGAGGACCTGCTGGCGGGGCACCGCGAGGCGGCCTTCAGCGGGCCGGAGGCTGCGCTCAAGTACCTGCGCCGGACTCTGGAGGGGCAGGCCAGTCTGCCGAACGCCGTGAAGTGCGTGGCCCACGACTTGACCGCCGAAGCCCTGGCACAGCTCGGTCAGTGGGAGGCCTGCACCGGATCGGTGGCCGCGGTGATCGGCCACCTGCCGGATCTGGAAGCGGCCTTCCCGCATGAGTACCGGCGGATGCTGGAGAACCTCACCTGCTTCGAGCGGGGCATCCAGGCCCACAGCGAGCTTGGAGACTTCCACGGAGCCCTGGCCCTTTGCGAGCGGGCCATCGGCTTGGATCTGGGCGCCCACTTCCGGGCCAAGCGGGACTCCCTCGAGTGGGCCCGGTGACCGGAGGCAGTGGAGGCACGTCACACTTCACCCGCACCGAGGCTTCAGGGTTTTTTCCACCTGTGCCATCATCGAGGCCGATAGCGATCCACCAGGCTTGCCGTTCAACACCAGTCCCGGGAAGGTCCATGGGCGAAGACATCCAAGTGGTGCCCCAGCAGGTCAGCATCCTGATCGTGGATGACCTGCCCATCATTCGCCTGTCGCTCGAGCGGATCCTGGCGAAGGCGGGGTACCGGTGCCGGACAGCCGGCGACGTACCGGCCGCCCTCAAGGCCCTGGAAGAGGAACCCTCCGACCTGGTGCTCAGCGACATCCAGATGCCGGGGGCCTCGGGGCTCGACCTGGTGAAGGCGCTCCAACCCCGCATTCCGGACATCTCCGTGGTGATGGTGAGCTCCACGGAGGCGGCCGAGACGGCCATCGAGTGCCTCCAGGAGGGCGCCTTCGGCTATGTGCTGAAGCCCTTCCAGCCCCGGGAGATCCTGGTCCAGGTGAATGCCGCGCTGCGGCGGCGGATGCTGGAGATCGCCTTCCGGGACCGGGAGGCCCAGCTCGCCCAGAAGGTCCGCGAACAGACCGAGCAGATCCGCGCTTCCCGCGAGGAGGTGGCGCTCCGTCTCATCTCCGCCAGCGAGCACCGGGACCACGAGACTGGCACGCACGTCCGCCGGATCGGCCTCTACGCTGCGGAAATGGGCCGGCTGCTGGGCTGGGACGAGGAGACCATCGAGACCATCCGGGCCGCCGCACCCATGCACGACATCGGGAAGGTGGGCGTGCCGGATGCCATCCTCCAGAAGCCGGGCGCCCTCACGGTGGAGGAATGGGTGACCATGAAGCGGCATACCTCCATGGGAGCCACCATCCTGAAGGGCTCGAAGGTGCCCTTCATCCAGATGGGGGCCCGCATCGCCTTCGGCCATCACGAAAAGTGGGATGGCACTGGCTATCCGAGGGGCCTGAAGGGGGAGGCCATCCCCATCGAGGCCCGCATCACCACCCTGGTGGATGTCTTCGATGCGGCCAGCAGCCGGCGTCACTACAAGGACGCCTGGCCCGAGGACCAGGTGGTGGCCCTGCTCCAGAGGGGGCGGGGCGTCCATTTTGACCCGCAGCTGGTGGATCTCTTCCTGGCCCACGTCGACCGGTTCGCCGCGATCCTCGCCGCGAACCCGGATGAGGAACGCGACGAGGATCCGGGGATCTGAAGGCCTAGACTTCCCGTGGCGGAACCGCTTGCGGGGGCTGTCCCTTGGAGATGGTGAACTCGCCCAGCATCATGGGCACGGCGGCTTTCAGCATGAGGGTGAAGACCAGGAAGCCGGTGGCGAAGATGCCCGCGGCCACGGCGATCTCGGTGAAGGAGGGGCGGTAGACGTAGATGTCTCCCAGCACGTCCGGCGTGAGGCCCGGGATGATGAGGCCCATGCCCTTCTCGATGTAGACGCTGGCGTAGATCAGCACGCAGCCGATGTTGAGCGTCACCCAGTTGGTGCGGGTGCGGGGCACGAGGAACAGGATGAAGGCCGCCAGGCCGCAGAGGATGGAGGCCCAGGCGTAGGGCACCAGGGTGGTGTGGCCCTTGAGGCCGAACAGGAGGTACTGGAAGTACACCATGTGCTCGGTGCCGGAGTAGAGCTCCTTGAAGGCTTCGGCCGCGGTGAGAAAGAGGTTGAAGCCCATGGTGTAGGCCATCAGCTCGGCCACCTTGAAGATGGCCTCGTCCTTGATGGTGAGCTTGGTGGTCTTCCTGAGGATCTGCAGGAGAATGAGCAGGATCGCCGGGCCCGAGCAGAAGGCGGATGCGAGGAAGCGCGGCGCCAGGATGGCGGAGTTCCAGAAGGGACGGGCGGCCAGGCCGTTGTAGAGATAGGCGGTGACGGTGTGGATGCTCACGGCCATGGGGATCGACAGCAGCACCAGCGGCAGCACCAGCTTCTTCACGTAGTGCCGCTCCGTATAGGCGCAGAAGAGCAGGTAGGTGACCACGAACCAGTTCAGCAGCAGGTAGAGGTTCAGCACGATCACGTCCCAGGCCAGCATGGACTGCGGCCAGTTCAGCCTGCCCACCAGCGGGATGATGTGCCAGAAGCGGTCGGGCCGGCCGATGTCCACCATCACGAAACCGAGACACATGATGAGGGCGCTGATGGCCAGCATCTCGCCCAGGATGGTGATCTCCTTGATGGGCTCCCAGTCGTAGATGTAGGCCGGGATGACCAGCATGATGGCGGCCGCGGCCACGCCCACCAGGAAGGTGAAGTTGCCGATGTAGAAGCCCCAGGAGACCTGGTCTCGCATCTTGGTGACGATGAGGCCGTTGTTGAGCTGACCCAGGTAGGCCGCCGCGCCGATGGCGATGAGGAGCATGAGGAACCCCACCCAGGCGTAGTAGAGGCGGTCGCCCTTCAGGATGATCCGCAGCGTGTCGGTGATGAACTGCCAGAAGTTCTTCAGCGTGATCATGGCCCTACACCCCGTAGAAGTAGAAGAAGTTGGGTTGGGTGTTCAGGTCTTCCTTGAACTTGAAGACGCGCTTGTTCTCGAGGACGTAGCGGATCTCGCTGTCCTTGTCGAGGAGGTTGCCGAACTTGCGGGAGCCCGTGGGGCAGATCTCCACGCAGGCCGGGTACTGGCCATTGCGGGTGCGCTGGATGCAGAAGGTGCACTTCTCCACCACGCCCTTTGGCCGAGGACGGTTGCCCAGGTAGTGCGTGTTGGTGTTCACCTGGTCCGCAGGCAGGTTGGGCTCGCCCCAGTTGAAGTGGCGGGCGCCGTAGGGGCAGGCTGCCATGCAGTAGCGGCAGCCGATGCACCAGTTGTAGTCCACCACCACGATGCCGTCCTTCTCGCGCCAGGTGGCGCCTACGGGGCAGACCTTCGTGCAGGGCGGCTTCTTGCACTGCTGGCACTGCACCGGCATGTAGAAGTGGCCCTCCTGGGGCACCTCCTCCGGATTGTAGTACTGGTCCGCATGCTGGAGGTTGACGCCTTCCTCCTTGTCCATCTGCAGGACGCGGATCCACTGCACTTCGGGATCCCGTGACTGGTTGTTCTCCTTCACGCAGGCGTGGACGCAGCGCCGGCAGCCGATGCAGCGGCTGAGGTCCAGGGCGTAGCCGAAGATCACGCCGGGGATGGCCGGGGTGTTGGCGACCTTCACGTCCTTCCCGTACTTGGCCTTGTATTCCTTCTCCAGCCGGGCGATGACATCCAGAACCTCCTGCTTGGAAAGTTCGCGGAAGTTGCGCTGGAGGAATTCCTCCTTGCTCAGCGTACCGCAGCCCGTGAGGGCGGCGGCCATGGCGGCCGTGGCTACGCCGAGGAACTCGCGCCGGGTGCCGCAGCTGGAGCCACCCCAGCTTTCAGGAGGCATCGTGGGTTTCGGATCCGTCATCGGACACCCCCTTTGCGGAGCTGGATCTGTTCGGGAGGGGTGGGCGGAGCCATGGGCTTCAGCGGCTTGAACCGGGGTGAGTGGGGGTTGTGGCAGTGGACGCAGAGGAGGTACTGCTTCTCGCCGTTCCAGTGGCCAGTGCGCTTGCCGTGGACACCCACGCGCCAGTCCCTCAGCTTGTCCCCGTGGCACTGGCCGCACAGCAGGTAGGAGGCGGTGAAGGGCACCTTCTCGCCGCTGGCCAGGTGGAGACTGTCGCGGCTGTTGGCGTCGTGGCAGTCCAGGCACCAGCGGCTGGCCGGCCCGTGGTTGAGGACGATGTCCGTGTGCATGTCGGTCAGCTCGCGGCGCTTGAGGTTCGGCTTCATGCTCTTGCCGTCGTGGCACGAGGTGCAGGGGAAGATGCCCTCGCTGAAGGGGGGCTTGGGCACCTCGATGCCCTCCGGGGCCACCGGGTTCTCCGCCCGGGTTCCGGCGGGCGGCTTGACGGTGGGCGGCTCCGCGAAGGCCGCTGAGCCAAGGAGCATTAGCAGGCCCGCCGCGAGCATGGACAGGGTCGGAAAGCGCATTGGGATGTCCTTTCGTGAAACGGTGCCGCAGGACGGCGGCGGGATGGGGTCCGGACAGGAGGATCGGGAGGGGTGCTTCATGGGGCGTCCTCCTCCTCGTCCGCGTCCCGGACCGCCGGGTTCTTCAGCAGGCGGGGGGCGAGGATGAGCGTCGCCCCGAAGCCCATGAAGGCCAGGAAGAGCGTGAGGGGCCGTCCCACGGCCATGTCCTCGAACAGGAACTTGAGCGTGGTGACGGCGAGGAACGGGTAGACCATCCACCGCAGCTCCAGCACGGGCACGCGCCGCCCCAGCCAGGCCAGAGCGATGGCGAGGGCCGACAGCACCAGGGTCCGGGCCAGGGCCAGGCCTCCGGGATCCGGGGTCCTGCCGCCGCAGCAGATCCAGATCGCCACAGCGCCGAGGCCTGCCGTGGCCAGGGCGCCCATCACGAGGATCGCGGGGCGCATCAGGACGGTGACGGGATCCGGCGGCCGGCGCGCCAGGAAGATCGCCAGGGTGGCGAAGAGCGCGGCCAGGCTGACCAGCCCCGCGATGGAAGGGGCGGCGGTGGGGCTGGCGGGATCCATGAACACGTGGAGTGCCCAGGAACCGAGCCCGGAGGCCAGGGCGGCGGCCGTGAGGTAGATGCCGCTCTGGTACACCAGGACCTTCCGGCGCAGGCGCAACGCGGCCAGCATGGCCACCAGGCCGAGAACTCCCGCGAGGGTGGCGAACGCGGGCAGGGGCAGGACGAAGGGCCCACCCAGCAGGAGGAAGATCAGGGCCAGGAAGGTGAAGAAGTTGAAGTTCGCCCGGGTCTCCTCCCGGTCGTCCGCGAAGGGGAAGGCGGCGGCATAGCAGCCCACCCCCGCCAGGGAGACTCCCGCGCCCAGCAGCACCGTGCCCGAGCCCGAGGCCTGGGCGACGCGGACGGCGCCCCCGAAGCCCACGAGGAGGACCAGGGCCGTCTGGATGAACTCGAAGGCGTTCACCACCCGGCGGCGCTGGAGCATCCGCACCGCGAAGCTGCCGATGTAGATGCCCACCAGGGCCAGAGCCAGGAACAGCGCCCGTCCCAGGGACAGCCCCTGATAGATGCCCTGCGCGCCACCCGGCAAGGTGGCGAGGAGCGTGAGGATCAGCACGCCGGCATCCGCCGCCAGGGCCGTGGGCCAGCGCAGCCCGTGCCAGCGACGCCCGTAGGTGAGCCACAGGGCCCCGGCGCCCAGGGCGAGAAAGGCCGCCGCGAAGGGTTCGATGGACCGGCGGGCCATCATCACGATGAAGCCGGAGCCCAGGGCGGCCAGGGTGGCCGTCCAGAGGATGGCGTGGAGGTCCCTGCGCCAGGCCACAGCGGCGTGCAGTGCCGCGACGGCGACCAGGATGAGGGCTGCCAGTCCCGGGGCCAGGATGCCGAAGTGGGTGGAGGATTCCACGATCAATGGATAGGCGATGAGGATGGAGGCCAGGGTGCGGAAGGCGGCGTCCAGGGGACGCCGGGCCCGGCTCCCCAGCGCGGCCCAGGTGGCGGCGTAGGCGAGTCCCATGGCCACGCCCACGCCATGGGGAAGGGTGCCGGCATCCACCAGGGCCCGGATGAGGTAGGCGCCGCCCAGGATGAGGCAGACCCGTCCGACGAGGCCCAGGACGCGGGTGGGACTTGGGAGGGCGGGTTCCGGCAGGAGCGCATCCACCGCGGGAGTGGCCCCGGCAGTTGGCGCCGAGGATGCTCCCGTGGGTGTCGGCGAGGTCCGGACCGCCGCCTCCAGGGCCCCTACCCGGGCCTCCAGGCCCCGGACCACGTCCGCCAGCGCCTCAAGGCGGGACTCCATTCCGGCCGGCGGGGCTTCGCCCGGTGGGGCCTTCAGGGGTGGAACCTGGGCAGTGGACATGGACCTTCCTCTGGGGAGGTGGGACCGAGATCTATGGATGGATGAGTTGGACCCATCCTCACCCCGGTTCAGGGGGCGTCAAGTCATGGAAATTCATTCCAAACGACTCATAAAGAAAACAATGAATCGTGTTATCACATGCGCGGAGGGGTCTGATGGCTCCAATGCCGGAGATGCTGAGAAAAAACAGATCACCGCACGTGTCGGGACTTTCCAGGTCACTGGGAGATCATGTGTCCGCCATCACAGGGGAGGCACACCTCCGTTAACCTCGGATGCGGAGGTTTCATGACCGGGGTCCGATCCGCCTTCCTCTCGCTCTGGCTGGCCGTCCTCGCGGTCGGCCTCACCGCGCAGGACACCACGGTGGTCCTGGTCCGGCACGCGGAACGCCAGTCCCTGTTCGACGGAGACTCTCCTCTGGCCGAGGCCGGCCTGCACCGGGCCCAGGCGCTGGCGCCCGTGCTGGCGGGCTTCCACCCGGCGGCGCTCTACACGTCGGAGCTGCGGCGCACGCAGCAGACCCTCGCCCCCACTGCGGCCAGGCTCGGCCTGACGCCCCTTGTCCGGCCGAAGGACGGCAGCGCGGCCCTGGCGGCGGAGATCCTCCGTTCCCAGCGGGGGCGCACCGTGATCGTGTGCTGGCATCACGACCTCATGAAGAAGCTCGTTCGTGCCCTGGGCGTGAAGGGGCCCGTACCCTACTGGTCGCTGGGCACCTACGACCGGATCTGGATCGTCACCATCCCCGCCGAAGGCGAGGCCCGACTGGTGGAGAAGGTGCAGGAGCTAACGCCAGCTCTCGCCGCGGCGTCCTGAGGCGGCCAGCACTTCCTCGGCGGCCCGCACGCCGTGGTCCTGGGCTTCTTCGAAGAGGGCCAGGCCGCTGAGCTCCGTGTGGGCGAAGTGGACGGCCCCGAAGGGCCGGGCAAGGCCCAGGAAGGCGGGGTCCCACATCTGGCCCGGCGCCGGCCGGACCATGGCATGCCCCCAGCGCATCACGTCCAGCCGCGCCACCAGGCCTTCGAGGTCCGGATGGGCCGGGCGGAGGTCATCCATCACCATGCGGGCGCAGGCGGGCCAGTCCATGGCGCGGAGCCTCGCCCGTTCTGCATCGCAGTCGGCACCGGCGAAGGGCCGGTACCAGGTGAGCACCGTGGGCCCGTAGTCCTTCAGGCTCTGGTGCGTGGCGGCCACGTAGCCCAGGGCCTCGCTGTCGCGGAGCACGTTGTCCCAGGCCAGGGGGAAGGTGGGTTCCTTGGGGCGGGCGCGCAGGGTGAGGTTGGCCACCATCCAGGGCGCGTTCCGGATGCGGGCCGCGGCCGGGCGTGCCTCCGCCAGGCCCGCGACCACATGGCGGGCCACGTGCTGCGGCCCCGCGAAGATCACGCGCCTCGCCTTCCAGCCCATCCGTCGCTGGTTCAGGTGGTCCCAGGCGGTGACCAGGACGCCGTCCTTCTCCTCGCGGATGGCCACGGCCAACACGCCGCAACGGAGCCGGTCGCCGAGGGGCCGACGCAGGTGGTCCACGAGGAAGCCGTTGCCTTCGGGCCAGGTGAGCAGGGGCCGGGAGTCCTCGCCGGGCCCCTGCTTCCGGGCCGCGAAGTAGAAGAGGCCCGCCCAGGCGCTGGTGGTGTCCAGTCGGGAGCCATAGTCGTCCCGGCAGGCGTAGTCCAGCAGCCAGCGCAGGCGCGGCGAGGAGAGACCGCGTGCATCGAGCCAGGCGGCGAAGGAGAGGCCATCCAGGGCCACCGCCTCCGGTGCGTCCGAGCAGCGGGAACGCGGGATGCTGAAGGCCGGACGCCCCTTCGCGTCGCGGAACGCCGCCCAGCGATCGACCTCGTGGAAGAAGGCATGGTACTGGCGCTCATCCTCGGCGCTGGCCCCCGCTCGCAGGTAGAGCCCTTCCCACCACTGGCCATAGGCGAAGATCCGCTCCTCGGGCGATCGCACCGTGGCCTCCTCGGCGAAGCGCGGGTCGCCCTTGGCATCGAAACCCTCCAGGACGCCGCACTCATCCAGCAGGCGCAGCACCGCGTGGTTCCCGCGGTCCGGCACGGGCAGGTAGTGGGCGGCCCAAGGGAAGGCGCTCACGTGGTTGCGCCCCGAGCGCGAGGTGCCGCCCGGATCCCGCTCCAACTCCAGCACGCGGAAGTCGTCCATGCCCGCGCCCGCCAGGCGCCAGGCGGCGCTGAGACCGGCCACGCCGCCGCCCACCACCAGTACGGAGACCGGTTCGAAGCGCTCCGGATCCGGAAACGCCCCGCCGCGGAGCCAGTGGCCCAGGGACAGATCCGGTCCCACCAGCTCGCCCTGGAATGGGAACTCCGGCTTCCGCCGGCAGGCCAGGGCAGCTGCGGACAGAGCTCCCGCCGCGAGGAAGTCACGGCGCTTCATGGCTGTGGCCTCACGACCACCGCCGCCACTCCCGGGCGTAGAGGTGGACGAGCACCTGGTTGTCGAGGCGGTTCACTTCGGTGGGCACACGGTCCATGTCCCTGGGGAAGGCGAACATGGCGGCCGTGGTCTCGTCGGAGAGGTGGCGCAGGCCCGGCAGCACGTGCGTGGGGATGGCGAAATCGCGCTTGGAGGCCAGGGCGAAGCCCCAGACACCGAAGGAGGGCACGGCGAGGTGGTAGGGATGCACCTTCAGGCCCGCGGCCTCCATGGTGGCGGCGATGCACCAGAAAGATTCCCGGGCCATGAGGGGCGAGGTGCTCTGCACGGCGATCATGGCGTCATCGGTGAGGCGGCGCTGGAGCAGGCGGTAGAAGCGGGAGGTGTAGAGCTTCCCCAGGGCGTAGGTGTTGGGGTCGGGGAAGTCCACCAGGGCCAGGTCGAAGGGTGGGCCTGGATTCTCCTGGAGCCAGACCATGGCGTCGGCGTTGATCACCTTCACGCGGGGGTCCTCCAGGGAAGCCCCGTTGAGCTGGCGCACCATGGGCTGGAACCGGGCCATGTCGGTCATGGCGGGGTCCAGGTCCACCAGCACGATCTCCTGGACGGAAGGGTGCTTCAGTACTTCGCGCACAGCCAGGCCGTCGCCGCCGCCGCAGATGAGCACCCGCTTCGCATCGGGCTTCACGCCGAAGGCCGGATGCACCAGGGCCTCGTGGTAGCGGTACTCGTCCGCGGAGGAGAACTGCAGGTTGCCGTTCAGGAAGAGCTGGAAGCTGCCCCGGCCCCGGGTGAGCACGATGCGCTGGTAGGGGCTGTCCTTGGCGTAGACGATCTCGTCGGCGAAGACCTCCTCCTCCAGCACCAGCGTGAACTTCCCGGCGAACGCCAGGCCCACCGCCAGCAGGGCCATGACCGCCAGGCAGCGCAGGCGGATCAGCCGCGTGGGTCCCAGCTGCGTGGCCAGCAGGTAGGTGCACCAGAGGCCCACGGTGGCGTTCAGCAGGCCGAAGAACAGGCTGGTGCGCACCAGGCCCATCTTGGGCATGAAGAGCAGGGGGAAGAGGATCGAGGCGAACAGCGCGCCCATGTAGTCGAGGGTGAGCACGCCCGCGATGAGGTCCTTGAAGCGCACCTGGTTCTTCAGGATGCGCATGAGGATGGGGATCTCCAGGCCCACCAGCGTGCCCACGACCATCACCACGCCGTAGAGCACCACCCGGAAGGCGTGGGTGTGGGCGAAAGCCTGGAAGAGGATGGGCGCGGAGAAGCCGCCCACCAGGGCCACGCCCAGCTCCAGGTCCACGAAGCGCCGCGCGAGGCCCCGCTGGATGAACTTCGAGAGATAGGACCCCAGCCCCATGGCGCTGAGGTACACCCCGATCACCGTGGAGAACTGCATCACCGAGTCGCCCAGCAGGTAGCTCGACAGGGTGCCGGCCACCAGCTCGTAGATCAGCCCGCAGCTGGCGATGAGCAGCACGCTGATGAACAGCAGCGGCGCCTTGAGCGTCGGTGTGGTCTGGGGGATCTCAGGAGAAGAATTAGCCACGGATGGACACAGATGAACACGGATGGGTCATAGAGAGATGCGCTTTACGCCGACTTTGGGATGGTGGAAGTTGAGAATCAAGGCCCTGCGCAGCCCCGTGGCGCGGAGGTAGTTGATGCATTGGGCCACATGTATGTCTTCGAGGTGTTTGACACACTTCAGCTCGACGAGGACGCACTCGGCCACGAGAAGATCTGCGACATAGTCACCAACTGCGACACCCTGGTACATCACTTTGATCGGAAGCTGCTGGGCGACCTGGAAGCCGCCGGCCCTCAGCTCATGAGCGAGGGCGTTTTCGTAGACCTTCTCGAGGAAGCCCGAGCCCAGCGTATTGCTGACTCGAAATGCGGCCCCGATGATGGCTTCGCACACGGCTTCCAATCCGTGTTTATCCGTGTTCATCTGTGGCAAATCACCCATGGATCGCGGCGGCGATGATGAGGCTGATGCCCAGGATAAGGCTGCCGAGGACGATGCCCAGGGCCACGTTCTGGTCGTCCTCCATCTCCTTGCGGAGGGAGAAGGGCAGGACCTTCACGAGGAGGAGCCAGACCACGCCGAGGATGACGAGGCCGAGGACGGAGAAGATGGCGGCGACAAGGAGCTGGTGGAGCAGTTGGTCCGTGATCATCACTTACCCCCGTGGAATCCGTTGTTGTGCAGGAAGGTGCGGTAGGCGCCGGGTGTCTGGCGCACGCTGGGCGGCAGGTCTGCGCGGCGGCGGTTCCCGAAGAACTCCCGGCCGAAGAAGCCGTTGGCCACCATGAGGCTGAACCCACCGCCGAGGAAGAGCAGGTAGAGGATCCTCATCAGTCGTCACTCCCGGAGGCGCCCGCGTTCGGCGCGTACATGCTCTCCTGCCAGCGCCGGCTCTCGAAGGCGACCAGGCGGAACACCATGAGCAGAGGCACGAGCAGGATGGCCAGCAGGGCCAGGCCCGGGTAGAGCCAGCGCATGACCCCCTGGCGCAACTTCACGTCGATCAGCCGGACCGGCGGCACCTTCCCGTCCCATTGGGGCGCGAGGCGCAGCACGTAGCTTCCCGGCGGCACGGCGCTGAGGAATACCGTGTCGGCGCGGCCCCCCTCGGACCAGGACTCGCCACCATCCACGCCGTGGTACCAGCTCGATTCCACCAGGAAGAGTTCCGCCACGCCCGTGGTCTCGCTCACCAGGGCTCCCTCCACGCCCACCCAGCTATTGTTCACGGGAGCGTTGAGGGTGACCGCGAGGTTCTGGTGGCCGTCCTTGATTTCGATGGGGTCGGAGAAGAACACCGGCTCCTGGGGTTCCGCCGGGGTCGCGGGTGTCGTTGGGGCCATGGGAACCGCTGGGGTCGGTGGTCTGCGCACGGGGATGCCCGGGCCGGCGGCGCCGGGGGCCCCGGTCTGGATCCGGGCCAGGTCGTACAGGTCCAGCTGCCGATGGAACAGCTCCTCATTGCGGTGCGTGATGGACTCCGCCATCACGAGCAGCAGCAGCAGGCCCAGGGCGCCCACCAGCCAGAGGGCGGACTTCGCGAGGGCGGCCTTGTGGGGGTTGGGCTGGAAGGACGCGATGCCGATGGGTTCCGGCGGGGCGCCCTGCAGCTTGAAGGCGGACCAGACCTCCGCCGGCGCCAGATAGGTGGAGAGGCTCCAGTTCACCTCACCGCCCCCGCCCTTGTGGGTCTGGCGTTCGCGGGTGAGGCTCTGGGGCGGGGCCACGAACTCGGCCACCTCGACCCGTTCGCCCTGCTCCACCTGCCAGTAGAACTCACCCCACACGCCTTCGACGATCGCTTCGACATCCTGGAAGCGCCGCCAGGTACGGCCCTGGGCGAAGAGGTTCTTCTGGCCGTCGCGGGCCTGGGGAATCTCGCCGGGCGCCACGGCCACGGCCAGGCTCCAGTGGCCCTCGCTCTGCACCAGCCACTGGAAGCCGTGGCGGTCATCCAGCAGCAGGTACTCGTTCCAGGGATAGGTCGTGCCCTCAATGGCGCAGCTCCGGCGCAGCTGGCCGATGCAAGTGACCGGCTGGCCACGCAGATTGCCCTCCGCACCCAGCGGAATGACCACATCCTGGCGGGACTGCTGCAGGCTCTTGAGGAAGGCGAGCTTTCCGTTTTCAGCCGAGAGCAGGCTGCCGCAGCTGGGACAGCCCACCCGCTGGGTCTGGTCCGGCGCGCGCAGCGCCAGGGCTCCGCCGCACTTGGGGCAGTTGAGGGCCTGGGTGCCGACCTTTGGAGGCTTCCGCGTGCCGCCCTGGATTCCCAGCTCCGCCAGCGACACCTCGCGGCCCAGGAAGAAGAGGGGCGGCTCCTCGCCGTAGTCCAGGGTGGCGAAGGCGCCGTTGCGGCCCGAGAGGTCGGCGTAGCGGTAGGTGGCGCCCGGCTCCACGGCCCAGGGGATCTCGCCTTCGGCGCTGTGGAAGGCGGCCTCGCTCACCTCGTCCACGGTCCAGAGACCGTCCGGTCCCAGATCCGCCAGGCCGCCCGGTTGCAGGTCTGCTGGTGCGGGCAGGGCCCCGTGGGGGGCCTGGGTGAAGGTGAGGTAGAAGTGGCCCTGGGCCTCCGCCAGCCATCCCCAGCGGCCGTCGTCGAGGGCCAGGTACCACTCGTCCCACACGCCGCCGAGGGGGTGCTTCAGCTGCACTCGGCCCGCCAGGGTGAACGAGCGCCCGGCATGCCGCCCCGTGGCGCCCAGGCCCAGGGGCGAGCCCGTGTCCACCAGGTCGGCCACCTTGCCGATGAGCTCGGGATCCCGGTCGCGCCGGGCCGCCAGGGCCTTGCAGTAGGAGCAGACGGCCACCATGGTTCCGGGCCGGAAGCTCAGGGGGGCACCGCAGCTGGGGCAGGAGGTGAGGGGGCTCATGGGGATCGCCGAATTATGTCAGAGGATCGGAAGGATCCGGTCGAGGCCTTCCCGGAAGCCCGTTTCCGGCGTGAGCAGGCTCAGCACCAGGTGGCCGTCCCCCGGCAGGTCGAAGAAGGAACCCGGATGCGCGAGCACCCCCGTCTGCTCAAGCAGGCGCAGGGCGCAGGCCTCATCAGCGTCCACGGCGGGGCGACGCAGCAGGACCGACCAGCCGCCTTCCACGGGAAGCCGGGTGAGGCGGGGGTGTCGGGCGAGCGCGGCGTCCAGGGTTGCCAGGTTGGCGGAGAGCCGGGCGCGCACCTGGGAACGGATCCCGGGCGCCAGGGCCAGAAGGGCCTGTGCCGCGGCCTGGACCGGCGCGGAAACGGAAAGATACTGGTCCGCCAGGAAGGCAAGAGCCTCCAGGTGCGCCTCGGCGCCGACGCCGCGCACGGCGATCCAGCCCAGCTTGAGCTGGGGCAGGGCGGCCACCTTGCTGAGCCCCGACAGCAGGAAGACCGGGCAGGGCGGTGCGGCATCGTCCAGGGCCGTGGGGAGCCGGTCCGCCGGAGCCTCCAGGGCGTAGTCCGCGAAGACCTCGTCCACCAGCAGGGCCAGACCCCGGCGGGCACAGAGGGCCGTGAGAGCGTCCCACTCGCCCTTGGACAGGAAGTGTCCCGTGGGGTTGTTGGGGTTCACGACCACGATGGCCCGGGTGCGGGGGCTCACCGCGTCCTCCAGGGCGCCCAGGTCGAGGTGCCAGCGGTCATGGAAGTAGGAGGGCACGGGACGGGCGTGCAGGCCTTCCAGACGCGCCAGCCACTCGAAGAGCGGGTAGCTGGGGCTGGGCACCAGGATCTCGTCGCCGGGATCGCCCAGCAGCTTGAAGAGCAGGCCATAGCCCTCGCTGGTGGAGGCTGTGAGCAGCAGGTCCTCCGCCCGCAGCCCGTGCCCGTGGTGGGCGGCCACGGCCTCTCGGGTGGTACGGGTTCCCAGCGGGTCCGGATCGTAGCGCAGCACGGCCGGTGTGGAGAGCGCCTTCCGGATCTCATCCTCCGGGTAATTGAATCCGCAGCGGGTGGGATTCGACACCGTGAGATCCAGGATCTCCCGCCCCTCCGCCCGCAGCCGCCCCAGCGCCGCCGACAGGGCGTTGGGCTCGAAACCGTGCGGGAGGCGCGACGACAAGTGCATGGGGCTAGGTTAATCGAACAGCTGGCTCACCGCAGAGAACGCTGAGAACGCGGAGGGAAGAAGGGTTTCTCTGCGCTCTCCGCGTTCTCTGCGGTTGGCGGTTTGTCTTTCGCGGGATAATCGACCCACAAATCAGGAGGCTCCCATGGCGAAGACCCCCAAGGTCGCAGTGCTGCTGGCCGGATGCGGCCACCTGGACGGCGCGGAGGTGCGCGAGGCGGTGCTGACGCTGCTGGCCCTGGACCAGCACGGGGCCGCCTTCCAGTGCATCGCCCCCAACGCCGACCAGCACCACGTCATCAACCACGTCACGGGCCAGCCCGTGCCCGGCGCCACCCGCAACATCCTGGAGGAATCCAGCCGCATCGCCCGCGTGGGCCAGTGCCTGGATCTCGCCCAGGCCAAGCCCGGCGACTACGACGCCCTGGTGATGCCCGGCGGCTACGGCGTGGCCAAGAACCACTGCAGCTTCGCCTTCAAGGGCGCCGAGGCCGACGTGCGGCCGGACGTGGCCGCGTTCGTGCGAGCCTTCTTCGACGCGAAGAAGCCCGTGGGCGCCATCTGCATCGCCCCGGCCCTGGTGGCCCTGGCGCTTTCCGGGAAGGCCTCCGCCGACCTCACGCTGGGCAACGACGCGGGCTGCGCCGCGGCCGTCACCAAGCTGGGCCATCGGCACAAGGACACGCCGGATTCCCGGCAGATCGTCATCGACGAGACCTGCAAGCTCGTCACCACACCGGCCTACATGTTCGACGACGCACGGCTGAGCGATGTGTGGGTCGGCATCGAGCGCTGCGTGGCCGAAGTCCTGAAGCGCTGCTAAGAGTGCCTAACAAAACCCCCATGGGGCCGCGCGAGGGTCGCCGGGCGAGCGAGGCGAGGAAGGCGAGGAAGGCTCCGGCTCCACGAGCCGTAGGCGAGTGGGAGGCACGCAAGGCGTGCCGTCAGACGGAGGGCGAAGCGGCATCGCCCTCCACCTGGTGGGCCCTGCCCCGCAGGGCCCACCCGCTCGTTCCTCGCGGAGGTGGAGCCTCCCCGCCGGCCCTCGCCCGGAGGGAGAAAGCCAGGTGGGCGCCCCGCGGCGTCACGGCCCTTGAACGATGTCCCGCATCGCCCTGCGGGCCCTTTCTTGCGGTGCATCCCACCTGGCTTTCTCGCGGCCCCGTCGGGGTTTTGTTAGGCACTCTAAAGGAGGCCCCATGACCACCTGCCCGGACGAGCTGCTGGACGAGCGGACCCGAAGCCTGCGGGAAGAAGTCCGGACCTTCGTGAAGGCCGTGCCCCGGGACCTCCTGCTGGACATGGACGCGGAGCGGGTACGGTACCCCAAGGACTACCTGGCGGAGGCCGGCCGGCGGGGCCTGCTGGGCCTCCGCTTTCCGGAGGCCTACGGAGGGCGCGCGCTGCCCTGGACCACCGAGCTGGCGGCGCTGGAGGAGGTCGGCGTCCTGGGCACCTCGCTCGGCTGCCTCTACTCGCTGGTGTCCATCGTGGGGGAGGCCCTGGTCCACTTCGGAACCGAGGCGCAGAAGCGCCGCTACCTGGCGCCCATGATCGCGGGGACACTCGCGCCCGCGGAGGCGCTTACGGAGCCCCGGGGCGGATCGGACTTCTTCGGGGCCGCCACCCGCGCCGTCCGTGACGGGGATGCCTTCATCCTCGACGGCCAGAAGCGGTTCGTGGTGGGCGCCGAGGGGGCGGATGTCTTCCTGGTCTACGCCCGCACCTCGGACGATGGCGATCCCCGGCGGTCCATCACGGCCTTCCTTGTGGAGCGGGGCGAGGGCCTGACGGTGGAGCATGTCTACGGCCTGATGGGCACCCGGGGCGGCGGCACCGGGCGGCTCCGGTTCCGGAACTGCCGCGTGCCCCTGGCCCAGGTGCTGGGCGGCGAGGCCGGAATCGGCCAGGGGGCCGAGGTCTTCGACCAGATGATGATCCCCGAGCGCATGACCAGCGCGGGCGGGGCCCTGGGCATGGCGCGGGCTGGGCTGGAGATCGCCGCGCGCTACGCGGCGAAGCGCAAGGCCTTCGGGCAGGAGATCCGGCGCTTCGAGGGCGTCTCCTTCAAGATCGCCGAGTCCCTTACCCAGCTCGAGGCGGCCCGCGCCCTCTGCCGGGAGACGGGGCGCGCCATCGACCACGGCGGCATCGCCCCGGGGCGCGTGCGGCGCATGGTGTCCGAGTCCAAGAAGTTCGCCACGGACACGGCCTGGTCCGTGGTGAACCACGCCATGCAGGTGCTGGGCGGCATTGGCTACACCAACGTCTACCCGCTGGAGCGCCTCCTGCGCGACATCCGCCTCATCCTCATCTGGACGGGCACCAACGAGATCATGGACCTCGTCATCCAGCACGAGTTCTATCGCGAGTTCCTCAAATCGCCCCTCCCCGGCCGCGACCTGGAGGCCGATGCGGTGAACGCCGTGGCTCCCGAGGAGAAGGTCTTCGAGTGACCGGCCTGTCTGGAGGCCTCACTGACGCCTTCAGCCCTCCGGTTCCCGCCGCGGATGCACCATCCGGCGCAGGGCGGGCGTCAGGATCCGGCTGGCGGCAAGGATGCGGGCCTCCTCGTCCAGGGCCCTGATCCACGGGGCGGCATGCCCGAGGGCGAGGCCGGATTCCGGAAGGGCCAGGCTGCGGTCCAGGGCGCGCAGCACCTGGTCCGCCACGGGGCTCACCTCGCGCCAGCGCGAGGTGGCCAGAGCTTCGGCCTGTGCAGGGCGCAGAGGCGGCTGGATGAGGGCCACCAGGGCCTCCAGGCCCAGCTTGGGATTCTGGAGGAGAGCGGCCAGCACGCCCGCGTCGGGGGCCCGCCACACCAGGGCCCACAAGGGCCGCGGGGCGTGCAGAGCGAGGCTTCGGCGCTCGCCGGTGGTCATGGCCGCCCACTGCTGCTGGAGCTT
This sequence comes from Geothrix alkalitolerans, assembly GCF_022808885.1. Taxonomy (NCBI): domain Bacteria; kingdom Pseudomonadati; phylum Acidobacteriota; class Holophagae; order Holophagales; family Holophagaceae; genus Geothrix; species Geothrix alkalitolerans. Next base: position 798,820 of record NZ_JAKZLE010000001.1, read on the forward strand.
TTCGATGGCCTGCTGGCGCGCCTGGGGGTGGGCCGCCGGGTCCACCGCCACTGCCGCCAGGGCCCGCCAGGGCAGGCGCATCATGAGCGAGGCGCGCAGGTGGGCGGTGGCCTTGGGGTGCTGGGCGATCCACCGGAGAAGCAGGGGACGCTTCTTCAGCTCCGGGAGGTCCGCTGCCGCCTCCAGCCATCCCCGGGGCGGCTCCGGATGCCGCAGCATCCGCAGAAACCGCGGCCAGGGCAGCTCGGGCGGCAGGGCCCAGGGGGCGGAGGAGGAACGGGGCATGGGAACAGTCTAGAGAGACTGAAGACTGAAGACTGAAGACCGAGGACCGGACCCTGATTTGCGCCACACTATCCCCATGACTCCCGAGTTCACCATCCTTGGCCGGGGCCGTGCCGGACGCGCACTGGCGGCGGCCTGGGGGCCGCGGGCGGGCCTGCTGGATCACGGCGCTCGGCCGGAAGGCTTGGTGCTCCTGGCGGTGCCGGACCGGGCGGTGGCTGAGTTGGCCCGGTCCTTCCCCGGGCGCTGCGTGCACCTGGCGGGCAGCCTGCATCTGCCGGATGTCCCCTGTGCTCATCCGCTCACCAGCTTCGACGGGCAGGCCCGGGACTGGAAGGGCACGCCTCTGGCCATCACGGGCGCGGTGCCGGACGGCCTGCGGAGGGCTTTCGGGGACCTGGGCTTCGCGGCCTTCGACCTGCCCGCAGAGCTGAAGCCTCTGTACCACGCGGCGGCAGTGCTTACCTCGGGCCACGCCGCCTCGCTGTGGCTAGGGGCGGAGGCCCTGCTGCGCGCACGGGGCGTGGCACTGCCGGGCCGGGGCCTGGTCCCGCTGGCAGAGGCCACGCTGCGCAACGTGGCAGCCCTCGGGGCCGCGGGACGCACGGGCCCGTTCGCGCGCGGCGACGAGGCCACCATCGCCCGGGATGCCGAAGCCCTGCCCGAGCCCTGGCGGGACATCTTCCTGACACTGGGTCGTAGCCTCGACTGAACCGAATCCGCCCCGGAGCCTCATGTCCCTGCTGATGACCGTCTCGATCCTCTGGGCCCTGTCCTTCGGCCTCACGGCCCAGGTGAGCGAGCTGGGGGCACCCTTCGTGACGGCCATGCGGACCCTCTTGGCGGCACTGGTGTTCCTGCCCTTCCTGGATTCCAGGGGCCTCACGCGGTGGCAGGTCCTGGCCTTCGCGGGCATCGGCGCCCTCCAGTTCGGCCTGATGTACCTGCTCTACATCGCCTCCTTCCATTGGCTGCGCTCCTCCGAAGTGGCGCTCTTCACCATCTTCACGCCCCTCTTCGTGACCCTGGTGAGCGACCTGCTGGACGGCCGAATGTCGTGGATGTTCCTCCTCACGGCCGCCTTGGCGGTGCTGGGGACGGGCATCTGCGTGTGGTCGGGACTGGGGCGCCGCGGGATTCTCCTGGGCTTCCTGCTCATGCAGGCCGCGAACCTCTGCTTCGCCCTTGGCCAGGTGCTCTACCGGCGCCTGGCGCCTGCCTCGGGCAAGCGGGATCGCGACCTCATGGGCCTGCTCTACCTGGGGGCCTCCGTGGTGGCCGTGGCCATGGCCGCGCCCTCCATCCCCTGGGTCCGCATCTCAGCCATGGACCTGCGCCAATGGGCGGTGCTGGTCTATCTCGGCGCCGTGGCGTCGGGCCTGGGTTTCTTCCTCTTCAATGCCGGGGCCCGGCGGACGGACATCGGCACCCTTGCCATCTTCAACAACATGAAGATCCCCCTGGCCATCCTGGCCTCGGGCCTGGTGTTCCGTGAAGCCGTGGACTGGCCGAGGCTCGCGGCCGGTGGCGCGGTGATCGCCTGCGCCCTTGGCTTGAACGGCCTCACTGGAGCAAGGCCATGAACGCCTTCACGCCCCCCCTGGCCCTCCGGGCCGAGACTCCCTCCGAATGGGCCGAGGCCGCCCTGGCGGACCCGGAAGCCCTGTTGTCCGACCACGCCCACTGCGAGAAGAAGGCCGCTCTCACGGCCCTCAACCTGGCCCGCCACCTGAGCGACATGGCCCGGGCCGCCGGGCTGCTGGAGCGGCTGGCGGCGGAGGAGCTGGATCACCACCGCCGGGTGCTGGAGGGCCTCCAGGGCTTCGGCTGGACCCTGCGTCCGGACCGGGGAAACCCCTATGCCCAGGCGCTCCATCGGTCGGCCTCCAAGGGGATGCTGGACCAGCTGCTCATCGCGGCCCTCATCGAGGCCCGCAGTTGCGAGCGGCTCTGGCTGCTGGAGCGCGCCGCCGCGACCCATCCGACCCTGGGGTCCGCTCCCTGGCTGGCCTTCCTGCTGGAGCTGGAACGGTGCGAGGCCGGCCACGCCCAGGCCTATCGGAGCCTGGCGGAGGAGCGGTTCGGCCGGGAGGCCACCCAGCAGCGGCTGGACTGGTGGCTGGACCGGGAGGCGGAGGCGATCCGGACCCAGCCCTGGAGGTCTGCTGTCCATTAGGGCCTGTTTTCAAAGTGGGACGCCGCCGCGACGCTGCCCAGCCGCGCTCATGGCAGGGCGGCGGCCGAAGGGCGATGCGGGACATCGTACGAGGCCGGCAACGCAGCCAGGGGTGCGGGTGGGCAGCGTCCCCCTCTCCCTATCGCAGGCCCCGCCCGGGGCCTGCTCCTGCCCGGCGGAAAGCCGGGCAGAGGGCGGAACCGGCAAGGGGCGGCGCCCGGCGCGATGCTGCGTCAAGCTCCTCGTCGATGGGTCCACCATCGCCTTCGTCGCTTTCCTTGCCTCGCTTGGGCGGCGCCCCTTGCGCGGCCACGCCCCACTTTGAAAACAGGCCCTAAGGTCTCTTAACCAGAAGTAGGCTCAACCGTGGCAGACTGGACTACCTCCGAGGCAGCCTATGTCCACAGTTCCCGACCACGGTCTCAAAGAGATGGTGCCGGTCTTCGGGCCCGACGCTCTCGGGGCCCAGGCCGGCGTGAGCTTCCACCACGCGCTGGCACGGCTCAGCGAGGGCGGCGACCTCAAGGCCCGCCTGCTGCTCTCGGCGCTCTCCCACTTCGCCGCCAAGGGCTACGACGGCGTGCAGGTGAAGGAGGTGGCCGAGGAAGCCGGCGTCTCCAAGCCCACCCTCTACTACCACTTCGGCAGCAAGGAGGGCCTCTTCCGGCAGCTCTGCCTCGTGTCCCTCTCGGCCATGGCCGTTCGCATCCAGCGGCTGGTCGAGCCGTTCCTGGCGTCACCCATCCGGGGGGCCAAGGCCATTGACGAGGCCAGCGTGAAGCTCGCCCAGGCCTATCTGGATCTGCTGCTCGAGAGCCAGGAGTTCACCGGCTTCATCCTGCGGTCCATCGCCGTGCCGTCGCCGGATTCGGGATTCCGGGACCTCATGCCCCTGGTGGAGAAGGGGCTGGCCCCGCTGGGCCTCTTCATGAACCATGTGTTCGGCACGAGCCTGGAACAGGCGCGCAAGGAAGTGCTGCTGTTCACCTCCCTGGTGGGCGCCCTCATCGAGGAGAAGCTGCGCGATCCCCAATACCAGATCACTGGGGATGAGGTGCGGTGGGTGGCCCAGCGCTGGCTCCACGGCGTCCAGGGCTGACATTCGAGGGAAGGGCACCATGGCCAAGCTCGCCCCCATCAGGGCCACCCTCCGTCCGCTGGACCTGCCCCAGCATCTCTTCGAAGTCGAGCTGGCGGTCCCCGCCGAAGCCCTGAGCTCAGGCGCGGTGGCCGCGCTGCCCGCCTGGACGCCCGGTTCGTATCTGGTGCGGGACTACGCGCGGTTCGTGGACCGCGTGCGGGTTCTGGAGGGCCGCCGGGAACGGCCCCTGGAGAAGCTCGACAAGCAGCGCTGGCGGGTGCCGGCGTCCAAGCGGGACCTCGTCCTCCGCTACCGTGTGTATGGCAATGACCTCACGGTGCGGACGAACCATGTGGACGCCGCCCACGCGCAGATCATCCCCGCCGCCACCTTCCTCTACCTGGAGGATCAGCTCGACCGGCCCGTGGAGGTCCGTTTCGAGGGCTTTCCCGGCGACTGGAAGGTGGCTTCCGCCCTGCCGCGGAAGCAAGGCGCCTGCCTGGCGAAGGATTTCGACACCCTCGTGGATTCGCCCTTCGAGCTGGGCGCCTTCCGGATCCGAACCTTCAAGACGGGCGGCACGACCTTCGAGCTTGTGTTCACCGGGCCGCACAACGGCGATGAAGGCCGCATGGCCGAGGCCACAGGGAAGATCGTGGAGGCCGCGGGCGCCATCTTCGGCGGCTTTCCCTTCAAGCGGTACGTCTTCTTCTTCACCTTCACGCCCAAGCTGCGCGGCGGCCTCGAGCACAGGGACTGCACCAGCCTCATCGCCGACAGCCATGCCTTCGACAAGCCCGAGGGCTATTTCGCCCTCTATCAGCTCGTGGCCCACGAGTTCTTCCACGCCTGGAACGTGAAGCGGCTCCACGATCCGGCCCTGGGGCCCTTCGACTACAGCCGGGAGAACCCCACGAAGATGCTCTGGTTCCACGAGGGGCTCACGTCGTACATGGAGCACGTGATCGTCCTGCGGGCAGGCGTGGTGCCCTGGAGCCACACCGCGAAGGAGCTGGCCAAGTGCTGGAGCGAGCAGGTGCAGCGTCCCGGGCGGCTGGAGCAGAGTCTGGAGGAGTCCAGCTGGGATGCCTGGATCCGCTTCTACAAGCAGCATGAGTTCAGCCCCAACAGCTCGGTCAGCTACTACGACAAGGGCGAGATGGTGGCCTGGCTCATGGATGCCGCGCTCCGGGAGGGCAGCCGCGGAAAGGCCGGACTGGCGGATCTTTTCGCCCTGCTCTGGCGGCGCCACGGCGAGGCCGGCCTTACGGATACGGATGTGCGCCAGGCCTTCCGGGAGCTCTCCGGAAATGACCCGGAGCCCTTCTGGGACGCCTACATCTCAGGCCGTGCGGAGTTGGACCCTGCGCCCCTCCAGCGCGCCTTCGGCCTGTTGATGGAAGCCCGGGCGCCTTGGGAATCCCTCGGCCCCGAAGAGGCCAAGGACCCTGCGGCCCAGCGACGGGCCCGATCCTGGACGGGCCTGGTGCTGACCCCCAATGGACCCACCATCCAGAACGTGATTCCCGGCAGCCCCGCCGCCAGGGCAGGCCTCAGCTTCGGCATGGAGATCCTGGCGGTGGACGGCTGGCGCACCACGACCGCCGCCGAGGCTCAGAGGTACCTCGCAGACCCCGGACCCGGTGGAAAGGTTGCGGTCCTGGCGGCGGACCGGGGCCGGGTGTTGGCGGTGGACGTTCCCGTGGTCGAGAGCCCTGATCGCTCCCACCGGCTGGCGGTGGATTCCCGGGCCGGCACCACGCAGCGGATCGCGTTCTTGGCGTCCTACGGCCAGGCCCTCCCCTCCGCGCCGGTGAAGCGGGGCGGGCGCCGGTGAGGATCGCCGCGATCCTCGCCGCCCACGACGAGGCGGATCACATCGGAGCGGTGCTGGAGGGCCTGAAGCCCTTCGGCCTTCAGCGTGTGCTGGTGGTGGATGACGGTTCTTCGGACTGCACCGGGTCCGTGGCCGCCGCCCATGGCGCCGAGGTGCTGCGCCTGGAGCCGGGGCAGGGCGGGGGGAAGGGGCAGGCCCTGCGGGCGGGGATCGCCTGCCTGCGCCCCGACGCCTTCGACTTCTACCTATTCCTGGACGCGGACGGCCAGCATGATCCAGTCGACCTTCAGCGCTTCCTGGATCACCTCGCCTCACACCCGGACGCAGACTTCCTGATCGGCTCGCGTCTCCTGGACCGGGCGAAGATCCCTGCCAAGCGCTGGCGCACCAACGCCCTGGGCACCTGGACTCTGGGCCGCATCGCCGGCGTCACCTGGGAGGACAGTCAGAGCGGCTTCCGCATGATCCGCAAGAAGGTGCTGGATCGGCTGGAGCTGAACTCGCGCGGATTCGCCATCGAGATGGAGATTGCGATGAAAGCGGCCGACTGGAAGCTGCGGTGGGTCCACGTGCCCATCCGGGCCATCTATCAGCCGGGACCCGTGAGGAGCCATTTCCGCGGCGTGATGGATACCTGGCTAATTGCCTGGGAATCCCTGAAGTGCTAGCTGGCTTCAACCCGGTCAGGCCTTGTCACTTGGCGCTGCCCCGTAGCGTCAAGCTCGGGCCTGATCCGGGTTGACCTGGCTGATCGCCTGGGAAGCCCTGAAGTGCTGAACGGGCGCCGGCCCTCGCGGACCGGCGCCGGGCAGGTCACTTGGCGGCGTTGTGCGCGGCTGGCGCGTGCGCCTGAACCACCTGGGCCTCGGAGGCGCCGGTCACGGGGGTGATGGCGCGAAGCAGGGCCTGGAGACGGGTCTGCATCTCCTTGTCGTCCACCTTGCCCACCCGGGCCAGATAGAGGGTGAACAAATCGGCACTGTCCGCGTTCGTCGTGCCCGGCTTCAGGAAGGCCTGGTGCACCGCGGCGATGCGGCTGGCACCCTCCTCTTCGAAGGTCCGCCGGGTGTAGGGGTGACGCTGCTTGGCGATCTCCTTCCAGCTCTTCTGATCGCCATCCGGCATGTTCGGCGTGGGGTGGAGATGCTTCAGCAGGACGAAGTAGTTGTCTTCCTCGTCTTCGGAAATGCTCACGCGGCGCAGGTCCCAGACCACATCCCCGCCCTTCCGGGAGAAGCCCATGTTCAGGATGAGAAAGGCCTTCGGGGAGAGCTCGACCTGGCTGGAATCCAGCTCGAGCCTTGTCCAGAGCGCCTGCAGGCGGAGATGCTTGCCCTCCTTGAAGTCGAAGGTCATGTCCTTCAGGGCCGAGGGCAGGCGGTCCCGGTGCTTCAGGTACTCCACCCAGTCCCGCAGCTCGCCGGCGTAGGGGATGTAGGTGTAGTCGAGAAACTTGGGAAGGTCGTAGAGCCAGGGCATGAGGCTGGACGAGTCCACGAACTTGACGGCCATGACCACGCCGCCGGGGACCAGGGTGGTGTAGGTCAGGACGCAGCCATCATCGTAGGGTGTGAACCAGATGGCCTGCTGCCAGGGGCGCCCGAGGCGGTCTACATGGGGCTGCACCTGGTAGGGGTCACCGAAGGAGGTGACCCGGATGTCCTGTCCGCCCACGGTGCGGGTGACCCGGGCTCCTTTCAGCAGCAGGTCCATGGCGACCTTGGGCTTGGCCAGGAGATCGCCAACGGCCACGTCGTCCGGATGATGGAGCATGAAGAGGTAGACATTGTCGGCCTGGGCATAGAGGAGGCGGCCGTTCTTCGGGAGATCGTTCTTCTTGTATTCCAGGCCCGAGATCGCCCAGGTCTTGGTGGTCGTGTCGCGGAAGATCACCTCGGGCTTGCCGCTGGTGGGAATGTCCCCGACGGCCGCCTCGCTGGCCTCGCCCTCGGGGAACAGCTCCCCCCGGAGACTCGCGAACAGGGCATCCATGGACTGGAGGTAGAAGGTCTTCTCCCGGGCGGCGATTTCCTGCCTGAGCTCGGAGTACGGGCGCGGCAGGGGGAGATCGAACACTCGGTCCAGCGCCTTCGATTTCTCGGGGAAGAGGGAGAAGCTGAAGGTCACCTTGTTGAAGAAGGCGGCCCTGTCGGGCTTCATGGCCTTCAGCTCGGCGGTGGGCAGGGAATAGCAGATGTTGTCCTTCTTCCCGAGGACCACGCCCACCACCCGGCCCTGGGGATCCACCAGCGGACCGCCCGAGTTGCCTGGATTCACGCCGGCGCTGCTCTTCAGCAGGTTCCAGGCGCCGCTCATGGGTTCGGGAAGGGTGCCGATCACCTCGCCGGGCCGGATCACGAGGCCTTCTCCGTAGGCGTTCCCCACGGTGAAGACCGGCTCGTTCTCGCGGAAACCGGGGCGCAGGTCCAGCCACCGGTCGAAGGTGCGCCCCTTGACCGAGAAGCGGATCACGTCCCGCTGCTCATCCAGGGCCAGGATGCGGTCCACTTCCCAGACGTTCTGCTTGGCGTCGCGGATGTAGCAGGTGGTGTAGCCCCTGGAGGCGTGGATGGACCGGAACACGTGGTGAGCCGTCACCAGCTCGTTCTTCGAGACGGCGAAGGCGGTTCCGATGGAGATGTAGGGATCGTTCCGGAGGTTGAAGGGGACCAGGTCCCAGGGAAGGTCCTTCTCATAGGACACGGGGTCCTTGGCGGGGTCGGGGCGGGCGACCACCACCTCGAAGCTGGCTTCGGTGACGCGGGCCTTCACGGCCGGGGCCAGAGCGGTCTCCTGGCCCAGGAGGGCGGTGGCGGCCAGCAGGCAAGGGAGCAGCAGTGGGATCAGCAGTCGCATGGATCTTCCTTCGTCTGGCTGGGACCTGGGTCCATCCGTGAGGGGGGATGGCTCGAGTGTATTCGAAAAAAGGAGCGCGTCCGGTGGACTTGGGATCCATTCCCTTCGGGGGTACCTTGGTCGCATGGCGATGGAATCTTTTGATCCGCAGGCGCGGGGCGGGGCCCGATGAATCCCCTGGATTGGGATCTGGGCAATGTTCCGCCGGGGGTGCCGTGGGGCGGCGTGGACGAGGCGGGCCGGGGGGCCTGGGCCGGCCCGGTGGTGGCCGCCTGCGCGGTGCTGGATGCGGACACGGTGCGGCGCTGGGCCCATGTGCTGAGGGGCGTCCGGGACAGCAAGCAGCTGAACCCCGAGAAGCGCGAGGTCATGGCGGCAGAGCTGAAGTCCATCCTCCCCGCCTACGGCATCGCCGAGATGGACCCGATGGCGATCGATCGGGAGAACATCCTCGAGGCCACCATGATGGCCATGCGGCAGGCGGCGAAGGATCTCTCCATCCGTCCCCGCATCCTGTTCGTGGACGGCAACCATGCCCCCGGGACGGGCCTGCTGGAGCGGCTGGTGGTGGACGGGGATGCCATCAGCTGCGCCATCGGGGCCGCGAGCATCCTGGCCAAGGCCCACCGGGACGCGCTCATGATCGCCATGGAGGAGCTTCATCCTGGTTACGGCTTCGGGCAGCACAAAGGCTACGGGACTGCCCTTCACCGAGCCCGGATCGTCGAGCTGGGCGTCTCTCCTATCCACCGCATCAGCTATGCGCCGGTCGCGGCCATGCAGCAGGTGGATGAAGGCCTTCGCGAGGCGCTTCGCCACAGTCTGGACGCCTGCGCCTCGGTGGCGGAGCTGCAGGCCTGGGTGCAGACGGACCTTCGGCCCGCCTACGGCCGGCTGAAGCTCGTGTGGGTGGAAACGCTCCGCCGCCGGTATGCGGATCGGCTCGCCCGGTTCGCCAGCGAAGAAGGTCTTGAATGACCGATGTGGCGCTGGCCCTGATCCAGTCCCGAGGGCGTTGGTTCCTCCAGCGCCGCGCGCCCTCGAATCCGGTGATGCCGGGGCTGTGGGAATTCCCGGGCGGGAAGGTGGAGGCCCCGGAGACACCCCTCGACGCGCTTCGCCGGGAGCTCCTGGAAGAGGTCGGCATGAAGCCCGAAGCGACCACGGCACTGCCGACAGTGGAGGGCCCCGTGCGTCTCCATCCGTTCGTGGTCCATGGGGCGGGTGCCCCCCGGACCGAGCTGGCCTGGGGGTGGTTCACCCTGGAGGAGATGGCGCGTCTTCCCATTCCGCCGGCCAACGGCGAGCTCATCGGTCGCCTCAAAGGCGTCCCATCTCCGGATGTCGCGGACTGATCTGATAGGCTGGACTCTCCCCAGGCCCGGAGCTGCCATGCCTCGATTCTTCATTCGGACCTTCCTGTGCGCCATGGCCGCGCTGACCGCGCTGACGCTCCAGGCCCAGCAGACCGAAGTGGTGTTGAGCGCATCCAGCAGCGCGAAACTGGTGCTGGGGATGACCACCCCGAAGGCCTCCGGCCTCGAGGACGGCCAGGTCGCCACGGAATTCACGGCCGTGCTCAAGCGCGATCTCGACGAGACCGGCGTGTTCGCGGTGCTGCAGGAGCAGGTGCCCGCCGATGGCGCCCCCGTGAAGGCCTGGAAGGAGGCGGGCGCCCAGTGGCTGCTGAATGTCCGTCTCACGAGGGGGGCTGCGGGGGACCTGCAGCTTGAAGCCTCCGCGATCGACACCGCCGCGGAGAAAGCCGTGTTCACCAAGCCCTACAAGGCGGATCGCATGGTTCCCCTGCGGCGAATGGCCCACGCGCTGGCCGACGACCTTGTGGCCCGGTTGACGGGCGAGCGCGGTGTGGCCTCCAGCCGGGTGGTGTTCGTCCGCCAGACAGCACCTGGAGTGAAGGAACTGTTCCAGATCGATCGTGACGGCGCGAACCTGGTGCAGCTCACGCGCCACGGCAGCCTCACCCTGTCGCCCACGGTGGCGTCCGATGGCCGCCTGGCCTATGTGACCTACAAGGGCGGGGCGCCCGAAATCTGGGGTCAGCGCCGCAGGGATGGCGCCCACGAGAAGCTCTATCCGGCGACCGGTTCCGGGGCCATGGTCTCCTCCCCGGCCTGGTCTCCGGATGGCCGCCGCCTGGCCTTCGTGCAGGGGGATCGGCGCGGCAACAGCGACATCATGGTGCTGGACCTGGACACGGGACGCGCACGGCGTCTGACCGACGGTAATGGCATCAATACTGAACCAAGCTGGAACCCCAACGGCACACAGATCGCGTTCACCTCTGATCGCGAGGGCGGCCCGCAGGTGTTTCTCATGCAGGACGATGGCTCCAACCTCCGCCGCCTGACCAGTGAAGGGTTGTACAACGCCAGCCCGGCCTGGAGCCCCAACGGCGCCATGATCGCGTATGTCTCGCGATTCGAGGGCAAGTTCGATCTTTTTATCTATAAGTTGGGGGAAGGAAAGGCCTATCAGATCACCACCGGCGTGAGCACCTCTGAATCGCCGGCCTGGTCCCCCGATGAGCGCCGGCTTGTGTTCACCAGCAATCGCTTCGGCTCCATGCAGATCTTCACCACAGATCTGTCCGGCCGCCAGGTAGTGCGGATGACCGAACTTGCGGGTTGCCAGAGTCCCAAATGGACTAGGGCGCGTTAAAAAATAAATCGCATTTACCTGAGTACTGTCCATCTATACTCAGGCTCATCCAGGAGGAACAACCCCATGAGATACGGAACCTACCTCGTCCCCGCTGCCGTCGTGCTCACGCTCGGCAGCCTCGCCTGCAAGCCCCCCAAGACCGCGGAAGAGATCAAGGCCGAGACCCAGGCGGCGTTCAACGAGGGTTACCAGGCGTTCAAGGATGGCAAGGCCCGCGAGACCAACCCCTACGTGAACGCGAAGGACGCCAAGGAGAACCAGCACAAGGTGACGGGCTGGTACGAGGGTTGGGACAAGGCCAAGGCCGACAAGGATGCCGCTGACAAGGCCGCCGCCGAGAAGGCCGCCGCCGACGAAGCCGCCCGCAAGGCCGCCGCCGAGAAGGCTGCCGCCGAGGAAGCCGCCCGCAAGGCCGCCGAGGCCGAGAAGGCCGCCGCCTTCAAGCGCGCCGCCGAAGCCGCCCTCAAGACCATCCACTTCGACTTCGACAAGTCGGACATCAAGGAGAACGATCGCGCGCTGCTCCAGGGCATCGCCGACTTCATGAAGGCCTACCCCGCCGCCAAGGTCGAGATCGAAGGCCACTGCGACGAGCGCGGCACCAACGAGTACAACCTGGCCCTCGGCAACCGCCGCGCCGCCGCCGCCCTGGCCTACCTGAAGACCCTGGGCGTGGACGAGGCCCGCTTCACCACCATCAGCTATGGCAAGGAGAAGCCCCTCTGCACCGAGGCCAAGGAGGCCTGCTGGAGCCAGAACCGCCGCGACGAGTTCAAGCTGAAGTAGTCGTTCCGAAGGACGCGAAGCGGGGGCCTCGGCCCCCGCTTTTCGTTTAGGATGAAGAAAGTCCCGGAGTCCCCATGAGCGCCCGCGCGATGCTGTTCCCCGTCCTGGCCGCGATCCTCGCCGTTGGCTGCAGTTCCGAAGACCAGCTCCGCCGCGTGGAGCAGGAAGTCGGCGACCTCAAGCTCGAGGTCTTCAAGCTGCGACAGCAGGTCGAGGACGGCAACAAACGCGCCGAGACCGAGCAGAAGGCCGCCCAGGAAGCCCGTGGCCAGGACCGCCGCTTCCAGGCCGATCTGCAGGAGAGCCTGCGCCAGGTGCAGGACACCACGCGGGTGCTGAACAACCGTCTGAACAGCATGCCCCGAGGGGCGGCGGCGCGGCCCGCAGCCACCGAGGGTCAACCCGCGCAGGTGTCCGACGAGGAGCGCGCTTTCAACGCTGCGGTGCTGGACTACAACCGCGGCAACTATCCGCTGGCCGCCGAAGGCTTCAACCTCTTCCTGAAGAACCACTCGCAGAGCGCGAAGCGTCCCGACGCCCTGTTCTTCCTCGGCCTCTCCCACTACAACCTGAGGGCCTACGACAAGGCCCAGCAGGCATTCGAGCGGATCATCAAGGATCATGCGGCCTCCTCCCAGTTCCTGCCCGCCAAGCTCAAGCGAGCCCAGTGCCTGCTCAAGCAGGGCCTGAAGCCGGCGGCCGTGAAGGCCTTCCGCGAGCTCGTGGACGGGTTCTCCGGCAGCGCCGAAGCCCGCACGGCCCAGCAGGAACTGAGCGACCTGGGACTCTGAGCGCATGAGCGTCGAAAGCTGGCGGGTCCCCGTCCGCATTGATTTCGCGGGCGGCACCCTGGATCTCTGGCCCATCTACGCCATGATGGGCGGCTGTGTCACCGTGAACGCCGCCGTGGATCTGTGGGTCGAGCTGGAGGTGAGGCGGGGCGGAGCCGGCCACCGGATCACCAGCCGGGACTTGGCGATCGATCTTGCCTTCGGCGCCTGGCCGACAGAACCGCCGGAAGGGTTGTCCTGGGTGTGGCGAGTGCTGGACGCCTCGGGTGTGCCGCCGACGGCCCTGTCCATCCACAGCCCCGTGCCGCAGGGTTCGGGCCTGGGGGTGTCCTCCTGCCTTGGCGTGGGCCTGCTGGGCACCGCCATTGGCGAGGAAGCTGGTGAAAGTCTGGCCCGCAAGGTGCCGATTCTAAGGGACCTGGAAAGTCGGGAGCTTCAAGCTCCGGCGGGCTGGCAGGACTACTATCCGGCGGCCCTGGGCGGGGCCCTGGCCCTCCACTGGGACGGCCCGGAGCCGCGCTGGGAGCGCCTGGAGCCCCATCCCGGCCTGCTGGCGGACTTGGTGGTGTTCTACACCGGCAGGCCCCACCACTCGGGCCTCACCAACTGGGAAGCCTACAAGCGCTTCATCGACGGCGACCGCCAGACCCGCCAGGCCCTGGCTGAAATCCGGGAGATCGCCTGGGACATGGCCGCGGCCCTTGCTGCGGACCCCGCCGCGGTGGCCGCCCTGCTCGAGCGCGAGGGGCAGGCCCGGGTGCGGCTCTCCCCGGCGGTGGAGACGGACGCCATGCGCGCCGTGCGCGGTCGCGGCCGTCGCGAGGGCTGGTACGCGGGCATGAAACCCTGCGGCGCCGGCGGGGGCGGCTGCTGCCTGCTGGTGGTGAAGGATGGCATGCGGGAAACCGCCGAAGCCACCCTGAGAGACATGGGCCTGCCTCCCCTGGACTTGCGGATCACGCCGCAGGGGCTGCACCGGGTTCCGGCTTCCTGATCTGGATCCGAGGCCGGGACTTCAGATCTGGCCGTCCCATCCCTCGTCGCAGGCGGCGAAGGCAGCCTGGATGGCGACCATCCGGTCCGCCGGAAGGGGCCCCTTCTCGAGAAGGCGGAGGTTGGCTTTCAGGTGCTCCGGCTTGTTGGTGCCGACGATGCAGCTGGACACGCCTTCGTGGAAGGCGGTGAAGCGCAGGGCCAGCTCCGGCCAGTCCAGGTCCCTGGGATCAAGGCCCATGGCCTTCAGGCGCACCCAGTAGACTTCGCAGTATTCCCCCGCCGGACGTCCGACCCAGCGCCAGGGGGCATTGGCCAGAGGACGCTTCGCGATGAGGCCCAGACCCTGCGTCCGGGTGACGGGAAGGGCGTCGCCCAGGACCCTCTGGTCGCAGAGGTTGAGCGAGCACTGCACCCCATCGAAGCGGCCGGAGGCCAGAGCGAAGGCCAAGGCTTCATTCTCGCCCGAATAGGCCATGGCCCGGATCTTCCCGGCGGCCTTGGCCTGCTCGAGGGCCTCGATGACGCCGCCCTGGGCGAGGATCTCCCGGGAGCAGGAGTGCAGGTGAACGATGTCGAGGTGGTCCGTGCGGAGGACCTTCAGGGCCCGGTCCACGCCAGCGGCCACGCAGGCATGGGTCCAGTCCTCCAGCCCTTCGACGCCGTACCCCACCTTGGTGGAGAGGATGAATTCGCCGCGCCGCCCGGCCAGGTGCCGCCCGATGCGCTCTTCCGAAAGCCCGTAGCCCCGGGCGGTGTCCAGCAGGGTGACGCCCGCGTCCAGCAGGCCATGGAGGAAGGCGCCACAGTCCTTTTCGCCGAAATCCGGATCGCCGATGTGGCCGGCGCCAAAGCCCAGAAGGCTCACAGCCATGCCGGTGGAGCCGTAGGGGCGCAGGATCGGCATGGGGTTTCCTCCTAGGCCTTGGACAGGTTCTGGATCAGCAGGGCGGAGTCCGGCGCCTCCTGGGGCGTCTGGCCGGGGGTGGCCAGCAGGTCCCGCAGGCGCTGATCCCGCTTTCCGAGGGGAAGGCGGGAGAGGTCGCCCACGGGGACCCAGCGCAGGCTCTTCGCGGCCTCGAAGCGTGCCTCGAGGCGCAGGTACAGGGGACTCACGGCCTCACGGCGATGGGTGTAGACCTGGGTCCAGCCGGGCCATGCGACGAGGGCCGGTGCCTCGGAGGCTACGCTGCCTGCTGGGATCGCCTCCGCATCGAGTGCCGGCCAGCGCCATAGACCAGCCAGGAGGCCACTGGCGGCGGGGGCATGGAGCAGCATGTGGCCCTCGGCTTCCATGGCCACCAGCCAGAGGGCCGAGGCTTTCGGTACTGCCCGCTTCGCCACGGGCGGGATCTCCGCCGTTCGGCCGGCCAGTCGGGCACCGCAGGTCTCCGCCAGGGGGCAGGATCCGCAGCCAGCGACGGGCGCGCAGACCGTGGCTCCCAGCTCCATGAGGGCCTGGGTCAGGCGCGAGGGACCATGGGCCACGAGGGCAGGGGCGAGCCACGTGCGCAGGTCCCCGGCCCGCGCCTTGGGATCGCCCTCGATCAGCAGCAGCCGGGCCAGGACCCGGAAGGCATTGCCATCCAGGGCGGGCGCGGGCCACTGGAAGGCGATGGATCCCACGGCGGCGGCGGTGTAGGGCCCCAGTCCCGGAAGGGCCGCGAGACCTTCCAGATCGCCGGGCCATCCCGCCGCGGCGATGTTGCTGGCCGCGGCCTTCAGGTACCGCGCGCGGCGGTAGTAGCCGAGGCCTTCCCAGGCCTTGTGGACCGCATCTTCGTCTGCCTTCGCGAGCTCGTCTGGGCTGGGGAACTGCGCCATCCACCGCGTGAAGTAGGGGATCACCGTGGCCACTTGGGTCTGCTGGAGCATCAGCTCGGATACCAGAACCGCATAGGGATCCGGATGGGGCGCGTCGAGGTCCGCGGCCCGCCAGGGCAGGTCCCGTCGGGAGGTTTCGAACCAGGGAGCCAGGGGGGCGAGAAGGGCGGGGGCGGGAGGCCAGGACATACCCAGACCCTACCATTCAGGGGCCCGGCCGCCCGGACGGTTCGCAGGCGAGACGGCGAGTTCCTGGCGGCGAAATTGGGGGTATTCGGAACGTTAGATCCGCATTAGAATCATTCTTTTTTCATGGATGAATGATGAAAACAATGGCTGAGGCATTCCGTTCGACGCTGGTGTTCCTCGGAGTGGGGGCAGGGCTGGCCACCATCTGGGCCTGCGGCGGCGGGGGCTCCGGCGCCGTCGGAACCCCGGCTCACGTCGCGTTGAAGCTCCTACCCGCCACCAGCGACATCAAGGTGGGCGGCGCCCTGCAGGTGTGGGTGGAGGACGCCCAGGGTCATGCGGTTCCGGCAGCCTTCTCGGTGGTGGAGCCCCAGGGCGGAACGGTGGACGCCAGTGGTCGCTACCAGGCGCCGCTCACGGCCGGGACCTACCACCTCCGGGCCACGAGCAGCCAGGTCCCCGGGGCCGTCGCCGAGGCACCCGTGACGGTCTCCGCGTACCTGGCCAGCCTCGTCCCGGCCGCCCCCGCCCAGTTCACCCGCTCGGACCACAGCGCCACCCTGCTGCCGGACGGCAGCGTGCTGCTGGCGGGCGGGATGGAGTCCAGCCAGCTCGAGCGGTACCTGCCCTCCTCAGGGGCCTTCATCCCGGCCGGCGACCTCGGGACCAGGCGCTGGGCCCACCAGGCCTCGGTTCTCCCGGGGGGTGGCGTGCTGCTGACGGGGGGTGTCTACGGCACGAGCGTCCTGTCCACCGCCCAGGTTTATGAGGTTGGAACCGGCCCGCGTGCGGTGGGGGCCCTGACGGCCACTCGGATGCTCCACGCGGCGGCGGAGCTGGCGGATGGGCGCGTCCTGCTGGCAGGCGGGCTGCCCGCCACGGGTTCGGATGTCTACGCCACGTCCACCTCGGAAATCTTCAACCCCGCCTCGGGTGCGTTCACACCGTCGGGGTCCATGGCGTCGCCCCGGACCGGCCACACGGCGACTCGGCTGCCGGACGGGAAGGTGCTCATCGCCGGCGGGCGGAACAGCACCTGCTGGTACGGATGCCCGGAGCTGACCTGGGCCTCCGCCGAGCTCTACGACCCCGCCACGGGCACGTTCACGCCCACAGGGAGCATGGCCCAGGCCAGGTACGGGCACACGGCGACGCCACTGCCAGATGGCCGAGTCCTGGTCGCCGGAGGGACCACGCCGGACCTGCCGGACACGGATGTGTCCTCCTCCCTGGAGATCTACGATCCAGCCACGGGAACCTTTGCCGCCGCGGGGACCATGCTCCGGCCCCGGAGCCACCACACGGCCACCCTTCTCACGGATGGGCGGATCCTCCTGGCCCACGGGCGGACCCAGGGCGAGGGCTCCCTCGCGTCGGCCACGCTCGAAGTGTTCGATCCGATCCTGGCCAAGAGCACCCTGCTGACCTCGAACCTGACCACCCGCTACCGCCACACGGCGACGCGCCTGCTGTCGGGCGACGTGCTCCTGGCCGGCGGCACCGAGGGCGGCGGCGGCATCAAGCTGACCGAGGTGTTCCGGTAGGCGTCCGCCTCCAGCCTGAAACCAAAAAAACGAGCGCCGGATGGCGCTCGTTTCGTTTGGTGCCCGCGAGCAGACTCGAACTGCTACGGCTTGTGGCCACCACCCCCTCAAGATGGCGTGTCTACCAATTTCACCACGCGGGCACGTGGAACAACCATCTTCACCCAAAGCGCGGACGCGGTCAATGCCCGGTTTCGCGCGAGGCGGACCTACTTCTTCTCGGTCGCGTGCGAGGGCGCGGGCGCGGGAAGGGGAACGGCGGGAGCGGGCGCGGGCGCCGTGGCCGCGGGCTTGTCGGAGATCTTCTCCAGCACGGAGCGGCTCCCGCGGATGATCATCACTTCGATGAGCAGCGTGGTTCCCAGGAAGCCGGCGGCCAGCCAGTACGTGGCCTTGGAGAGGAAGGGCGTGGCGCCCTGGGCGCCGAAGGCGGAGTTCGCACCGCCGCCGCCGAAGGAGGCGCCGAGGCCGCCCTTGGTGCCGGGCTGCAGCAGGATCGTCCCGATGAGCAGGACACCGAAGAGGATCAGAAGTGCGAGGGCGAGGCCATTCATGGAAACTCCGAACCTCCTAGTCTCGCACAGGGCGGAACCTACATCCAGAGCCCTGTGAGGCTGGGAGCCCGCAGGGCCTGGTGCACGGCCTTGGCCCGCTCCACCAGGCGGATGAAATCAGAGGGCAGCAGGGCCTGCGGCCCGTCGCTCAGAGCCTTCTCGGGGTTGCAGTGGGTCTCCACCAGCAGGCCATCCGCACCCGCCGCCACGCCCGCCAGGCCGCAGGGGATCACCAGGTCGCGCCGCCCCGTGGCATGGCTCGGATCCACCATGACCGGCAGGTGCGTGAGGGCCTTCGCGGCCGGGACCACGCTCACATCCAGGGTGTTGCGGGCGTGATCGGACCAGGTGCGGATGCCGCGCTCGCAGAGCACCAGGTTGCGGTTGCCCTCGCCCAGCACGTACTCCGCGGCGTAGAGCCATTCCTCCAAGGTGGCGGCGGGACCCCGCTTGAGGAGCACGGGCTTTTCGCTGCGCCCGGCCCTGCGCAGCAGGGCGAAGTTCTGCATGTTGCGCGCGCCGATCTGAACCATGTCCGCGCTGCGCTCCACATCGTCGAAGGTTTCGACTTCCGTGGCCTCGGTCACGATGCCCAGGTCGAACTCGGCCCGGACCTCCTCCAGCAGGCGCAGGCCCTCCAGGCCCAGACCCTGGAAGGCGTAGGGGCTGGTCCGGGGTTTGAAGGCGCCGGCCCGGAGGAGCTTCACGCCGGCTTCCGCCACGTAGCGAGCCACCGTGAAGAGCTGCTCCCGGCTCTCGACGCCGCAAGGACCCCCCACCAGCACCAGATCGGGCCCGCCGATCCCCACGCCACGCACGTCCACCACCGTGCGGCCTGCGGCCGCGTCCGCGCTGGCGAGCTTGTAGGGACTGGTGATGGGCACCACCCGGCGCACGCCCGCCATGGGCTCGATGCGGTCAGGCTTCAGCGCCTTGGAGGCGTTCGGCGCCACGATGCTGAGGGCCTCCGGCGTCTCGTTCACCTGGCAGCGGATACCGGCGGATTCCAGCAGGGCCATGACTTCGCCGACCTCTTCACGGGTGGCGGTGGGTTCCATGAGGATGAGCATGCGGCCTCGCAGGGAAGCTCGATTCTAGCGCCCAGGTGGGACGAGCGCCTGGACACAGGGCGCAGGCGCCCCCAGACTTGGGCGCGGAGGTCCCATGCGGCGCGCTCCCATCCTGCTCCTCGTCCCTCTCTTGCTGGCCGTTGGCTGCGTCCGCCCCGAGGTGGAGGCCTTCCGGCGACAGCCCGGTCCCGTGAGCGTGTCTGTGAGCCTGCCGTCGGGCCTGGCGGACCGGGAGTCCTTCCAGAAGGAATACGCCTCGGCGCTGCGAGCCCACCTGGCCACCCGCGTGGTGGTGGTGCCCGAGGGCGTGAAGCCGCCGGTGGGGTCGGCGGAACTCCAGGTGGATATCCGGGATGTCTCTCCTGCCCCTGGCCAGCCCAGTCCCACGGCAGTGGGCGTGGCGGTGGGGGCCTCCGTGGGCGCCCTGAGCGCCGCCTCGGGCAACCGGGGCTGGGGCGTCGTGGACGGGCTCTTCTGGGGGCTTTGGGCCGGCAGCCAGGCGGCCATGGCGCAGCAGAACACCCGGGACCGGCTGGGCTATCGTCCCCAGGTGGTCCGGGCCCAAGTCCGGCTGGTGCAGCCGGGAAACCCTGAACCGCTATGGACCGAGGCCATCGAGCCCTCCGAGGTGGTCGAGGCCATGGATCCGCTGCCGCCAGGATCGCGGGACGATGACGGCCGCATCCGCGAGGAGGAGGCCAAGGGCTTCGCCCGCGTCGTGGTGCAGAAACTGTCCTCCGAGTTCCACTGGATGCGGCTGGCGGAGCAGCGTTTCTATCAGGAGCCCGCTGCCAAGACGGATGAGCCCGCGCCTTCTAAGCCCGAACCGAAGCAGGACTGATGGAAGCCAAGGCCCTCCGCTGCCCCGGCTGCGGCGCACCGGTCCCGTCGGACGTGCCCCAGTGCCCCTATTGCCACGCCCAGCTCGCCACGGTGGCCTGTCCCGCCTGTTTCGCCTTGGTGCCGCTCTCGGCGGACCACTGCCCTTCCTGCGGCGCGGCGATGGCCCCCAGGACGCCGATCGTGGCCGACGGGTCCCCCTGTCCCGCCTGCGCGAAGCCGCTTGCCGCCAGCCAGGTCGGAGGCCTCGACACGCAGGCGTGCCTGGCCTGCGGCGGCCTGTGGCTGGATAGGACCGTGTTCGAGCAGCTGGGCGCCAGCCGGGAGCGCCAAGGTGCCGTGCTGGGAGCCCTTCCGGCGCCGCCGCTCTCGTCCGCCGCGGCGCTGGAGCCCGTGCAGTACCGTCCTTGTCCCGCCTGCGGGCAGCGCATGAACCGGGTGAACTACGCCCGGCGGTCCGGTGTGGTGCTGGATGTCTGCAAGGCCCACGGTCTCTGGTTCGACCGCGATGAGCTGCGCCGGCTGCTCGCCTTCATCGCGGGTGGTGGCCTGGACCGTGCGCGGGCACGGGAGCTGGAGGACCTGAAGGAGGCCCGTCGGGCCCAGGCGCCGCAGCCGGCGGCCGGCCTGGATCTCGAGCCGCAGACCGGTGCTCCGCCTTCATGGCTCACGGCCGCAGGGTTGATGGGGCTCGCCCTGGAGGTGGCGGGTCGCTTCCTCGATCGGGATTGATCAGCCCGCCTGCTTCACCAGGGCGCCGAACTTGGCGGGATCCAGGCTGGCGCCGCCCACGAGACCGCCGGCCACCTCGGGGATGTCCAGCAGCTCGGGGAAGTTCTCGGGGGTGATGCTGCCGCCGTAGAGGATGGGTACCGGGCCGAAATTCAGGCTCATGTGTTCAGCGATCTTCGTGTTGATGAATCCGTGGGCCTGGCGGATCTGTCCAACTTCCGCGCGGAGGCCCGTGCCGATCGCCCACACCGGCTCGTAGGCCACCCAGAGGGGCGTGGGGCCGGTCTTCGCCAGGATGGAGAGCTGGCGGCCGAGAACCTCCAGGGTCCGGCCCTGTTTCCGCTCCTCGAGGGTCTCGCCCACGCAGAGCAGGGGGAGCAGATTCCAGTCCCGGGCGGCCTTCACCTTGGCTACCAGGGCCTCGTCGGTCTCCCCGAAGAGCTGGCGGCGCTCACTGTGGCCCAGGATCACCCCCGAGCAGCCGCAGTCCTGCAGCTGGGCCATGGAGATCTCGCCCGTGTAGGCGCCCTTGGGTTCCGCGTGGCCGTTCTGCCCGAAGACCCGTACCTGGCGGCTCCGGAGGCTGTCGGCCACCGGCCGGAGGAGGTGGAAGGGCGGGGCGATGGCAGCCGTCACCGAGGGCGATGGGGCGTAATCCGCCAGGAAGGCCTCGCAGAAGTCGCGGGCCTGGTTGGACAGGAAATTCATCTTCCAGTTGGCGACGACAAAGCGCATGGAAACCTCCTGAGTGGCACAGGGCCGGTCGACGGCAGCAGGGCGCGGCAATCCGCTGGGGGAGACCTAGAGGCTACCAGTGATTCACGGACTGGGCATGTCCTGCCCTGGGGTTGTTCAGCGCTGAAGGGCCGCGACGCCGGGCAGTTCCAGGCCACTGAGGAACTCCAGGCTGGCGCCGCCCCCCGTGGAGACATGGCTCATGCGGGTGGCCACCCCGGCCTTGTTCACGGCGGCCACGCTATCGCCACCACCCACCAGCACGAAGGCCCCCTTGCCGGCGGCCTCGGCCAGCTCCTCGGCCACACTCAGGGTCCCAGCGGCGTACGAGGCCATCTCGAAGACGCCCATGGGGCCGTTCCAGAGGAGGCTCTTGGCGGCGCGGATCTCCCCGGCGTAGGTGGCCACGGTCTCGGGTCCGATGTCCAGGGCCATGCGGTCCGCTGGGATGTTCTGGTCCACGGTGATGGCGCAGTCCGCGTCCTCCTTGAACTCGGCCGCCGTCACGTGGTCCAGGGGCAGCAGCAGGCGCGTGCCCTTCGCCTCGGCCTGCTTCAGCAGGTCCAGGGCCAGCTCCAGCTTGTCCTCCTCACAGAGGCTCTTGCCGATCTGGAAGCCCTGGGCCTTGAGGAAGGTGTAGCTCATGGCCCCGCCCACGAGGATGGCGTCGGCCTTGCCCAGGAAGTTCTGGATGAGCTCGATCTTGTCGCTCACCTTGGCGCCACCGAAGATCACCACCAGGGGCTTGTCCGGGTTCTCCGTGACTTTCCCGAGGGCCTTCAGCTCCTTCTCCATGAGGAAGCCCGCGGCCACGCGGTCCTTGGGGAAGTGCGCGACCATGCCGCTCACCGAGGCGTGGGCCCGGTGGGCCGCGCCGAAGGCGTCGTTCACGTAGGTGTCGGCCAGCCTCGCCAGGCTGGCGGCGAAGTCCTCCCTGTTCTTCGTCTCGCCCTTCTCGAAGCGCAGGTTCTCCAGCAGCAGGACCTGGCCGGGCTTCAGGGCCTCGGCCTCGGCCTCCACGGCTTCGCCGTTCACGTAGCTGGCCAGGCGGCAGTCGAAGCCCTGCTCCTTCAGCCAGGCGGCCACGGGGGCGGCGCTGAAGGCGGCCTCGAAGCCCTTGCCCTCCGGGCGGCCCAGGTGGGAGGCCAGCACCACGGAGGCGCCGCCCTCCAGCAGGCACTTCAGCGTGGGGAGCGTCTCGCGGATCCGGGTGGCATCGGTGATGCGGCCCTCCTTGAGCGGCACGTTGAGGTCCGCCCGCAGAAAGACGCGATGGCCCTTCACATTGAGATCCCGCACCGACTGGAAGCCCATGGCTGCTCCTTGCTCTTGGAAAGTCCCATTCTGACGGAAGATGCGGTTGTCAGCTATCGGCTGTCAGCTCTCAGCTCTCGGCTGTCGGAAGCTTCTCGAAGAGGCCGATCCAGCGGGGGCTGTCCTCGGTGAAGGAGCCTCCGGCATAGGTGCCCTTCACGGTTCGCAACCGCAGCCCAGCGTCGGCGGCCAGGGCCTCGATGTCGGCGGGCTGGTAGAGGCGCACGCTCTCCAGGACCTGGCGGGTCTCGCCTGTGTCCACTTGCGTGATCGTCATGCGCTTCACGATGCGGCCGCCCTCGATGGCGCGGCGGCTCTGGACCCGCACGCCCGAGCGTTCCAGCGTGTCCTCGGGCACCAGCTCGCGCGCCACCAGCCCCGCATTGAGGTAGTCCATGAGGAGCGCGCCGCCAGGGCGGAGGACACGCCCGAGGTCCAGCATCAGCGCACGGTTCTGGGCATCGGAGAAGTAGCCGAAGGGGGTGAACCAGAGGCAGGCGCCGGAGAGTGCCCCGTCCTTCACCGGCAGGGCGCGCATGTCACCGCGGAGGAGCCAGGGTCGAAGCCGTGCGGCAGCCCGGCGGAGCAGGGCGGCGGAGAGATCCATGCCGAAGGCCTGCGGGTTGGTCCGCCGCAGGACCTCCAGGTGTCGGCCCGCACCGCAGCCCAGGTCCAGCACGGGGCCGTGCGCCAGCTCCGGGGCCTCGCGCAGGGCCAGGGCCACGGCCAAACTGGCCTCCTCCGCGTCCCGGTGCGCGTAGAGCAGGGCATAGTCCTCGTCGAACCAGGTTTCGAACCAGTCGGCCATCGAGGAAGGCTACCAGAGCGCGGACCTGTAGAATGAAGGAGGAAGGAAGCCCATGCAGCGCCCTGAACGCCTCGAAGACCAGATCCATTTCCTGCTGTCGAACCTCATCCAGCGCGAGCTCCGCGACCCGGAGCTCGGATTCCTCACCCTCACTGCCGTGCGGCTCTCGCCGGACCGCAGCGTGGCCAAGGTGTACTTCACGGTGCTGCCCCCCAATGGCGGCGACCAGGAGGCCCAGGACGCCCTCACCCGCAAGGCCCTCGGCCGCGCTGCCGGGTTCCTGCGCAGCCAGCTGGCCTCCCGCCTCAAGATGCGCCGGGTCCCCGAGCTGCGGTTCTTCCCGGACGGTACGCTGGAGGAAGGCAACCACATGGAAACCCTGCTGGCGGAGATCGAGAGGGAACGGGCCGCGCGGCCCGCCGATCCCGAGGCTGCGGACCCTGCGGAATCTTGAATGGTCGAACCGGGCATCCACCTCGTCCACAAGGCCGTGGGCCAGAGCAGCTTTGACGTGATCCGGGGCTTCAAGCGCCGGGCCTTCGAGGCCGGGCAGAAGAAGCTGGCCCTGGGCCACGGCGGCACGCTGGATCCCTTCGCGGATGGCCTGCTGCTGGTGATGGCGGGCCAGGCCACCCGCCTCATGGAGCTGATGCATCCCCTGCCCAAGACCTACGTGGCGGAAGTCGCCTGGGGCGTGGAGACGGATACCTGCGACCTGCACGGGAAGCCCGTGTCGGAGGCCCCGGCCGCGCACCTGACGCCTGCATCCCTGGACGCAGCCCTGGTGCCCTTCCTGGGCTGGACGGACCAGGTGCCCCCCGCCACGAGCGCCAAGAAGATCGACGGCGAATCGGCCTACAAGAAGGCGCACCGGGGCGAGGACGTGGTGATGAAGCCCTGCCGGGTCTTCCTGCTCTGCGCACGGTGGATTTCCCACGACCTGCGCCCGGGTCAGCTTGGCCGCAGCACCCTGGAACTCACCTGCCGCGGCGGCTTCTACGTGCGCAGCCTGGCCCGGGACCTGGGCCGCGCCCTGGGCTCCGGCGCCCACCTGACCGCGCTGCATCGCACGGCCATCGGCCCCTGGGCGGATCCCGGCGAAGGCCGGGAGCGCCTGCTCACCGGCGCGGACCTGCTGCCCTGGTGCCCAACGCGCCTGCTGTCTGACCTGGAGGCCGATCATCTGGCCCACGGCCGGGTCATTCCGGCCGGAGAGACGGTGCCGGCGACCTGGCCCATGCCCGAAGGTTTCCCCGATCCCTGCGCGCCCCTGCGCGCCCTGCACGCGGGCCGGCTGGTGGCCCTCCTGAGGCCCTCCGATGACGGGGGTCTCCGCACCATCGCGAACCTGCGGGGCGGGTTGTAGGCTCGAATGGTGAAGACCGCAGGAGAGGGGTTTCTCCTGCGGTTTCCCTGATCAATCCTGACGGATGGGTTCAACCAGAAGGGTCACTCCGTGCCGGGGCCGGTGCCGATGGCCCGCCTGGGCGCCGCACCCTCGGCCGACAAGTCATCGTAGCGGGAGGGGAGAACGCCGCCATTGGCCTGGCACTGGGCGCGCACGTACTTCGCGAAGGCCTCGTAGGCCTTGATCGAGGAGCCGTCTGTGGACCGGAAGAGCATCACCTGGCCGATGTTCGTCACCAGCTTGGTCCCGCCGGCGAAATCCGCCGCTGTGGCGTCCGGCAGCCAGTAGGCAAGCCCCAGGGTCTGCGCCATCAGGGCCAGATACACGTCCGTGGCCACAACCACCGGCATATAGGGATAGTCCGCGTTCAGCCAGCCGACTGGCGAATAGGTGAAATCGAAGATCGGGAAGTCGAAGGTGTCCAGGGCCGCGTGGTTGCTGGCGAAGGCGATCCGGGTGACCCTCCCCTTGGCTGGATTGCCCGGGTCCGCCGGATCGAAGACGGGACGGGAGGTGTCGAAGGTGAATGAGACACCGGAGGGCAGCACGTACTGGTCCGCGCCTTCGATGGACACGAAGGGATAGGTGGCGGTCACCTCGAGGATGGCCTTCAGCTCGATGGCGGGGATGGCCACGCGCACCAGTCCGTAGCCTGGGGTGTCGTGTCCCAGGGCATCGGGGCCCAGCCCCATGGGATAGACCCGGAAGGCGTCGGACATCGCGATGGTGCCGCTGTAGCCAAGGTGGATGCCGTCCCGGACGTTGCCGTAGGAGGTGAGGCTCACGTGGGTGGGCCCGCCGGAGGCCTCGGCCTCGGCGAGGATCGAGTCGGCCGCGAGGCGGAGCATGCCAGTCTCCTTGCGGGGCCTGGTCGTCAGCTCGAAGGTGGTGGCGCCCAGCTTCCGGAAGAACAGGTCGCCGGTCGCCTTCGAATCGTTCACCACGGGGGCGCCCTCGATGTCGCTGAGGGTCCGCTCGAGCATGGACTGGCCGGCGCCGGTCCATTCCTCCGGCGTCTCGAGGGACTGGATCGCCTCATCCACCAGGTACCTCATCCTGGGATCGGCGGGGGTGCGGTCATCCACGGGGATCAGGGTGGTCTGGTCCGCATCCATCTGGACGGTCCCGTCCTGCCTGACCTTGAGCACGAGCCGCTCCACGGCCTCCCCGTTCCAGCCGGGTTCCACGACGATCACGTTCTTCCCGGTGGTCGCGTTGGCCACCAGGAAGGGCGGAGTGGTCACATGGGCGTGGCCGCTGAGGATCACGTCGATGCCGGCGATGTTCCGGGCGATCTGGTAGCTCTCGCCCAGCTCGGGTGTGTCGGGTTCCGTTCCGGCGTGGGCCAGGAGGACCACCAGATCCACCTTCTCGGTGTTCCGGAGCTCGTCCACCCGCGTCTGCAGTTCCTGGTTGGGATCTTCCGGCACGGTGAACGAAACGGGGGCCTTGAGGGGAGCGACGGCGGCCGGGACAGCCCCCAGCGCGCCCAGGATGCCGACCTTCAGCCCGTTGGTGGCCCGGATCACCAGGTAGGGCCGGATGGGCTTGGTGGCGTCCTGGCCGGTGGGATCGTAGAGGCTGGCCAGGGCGGCGTCGGGCGCTGACGCATCCCCGGAGAAGTGGATGTTGCTGGCGATGACGGGAACCAGCCCGCCCTGGGCCTGGGCCGCGTAGAGCGCGCCGGCCAGGTAGGCGGGGCCCGCGTCGAATTCGTGGTTGCCCAGGGTGGTGGCGTCATAGCCCAGGGCCTTGAGAGCCCGGTAGTCCGGCGAGGCCGTGGTGGAGGCGGCCTGGAACAGGGTGCCCATGAGGTTGTCCCCGGAGGAGAGGGTCAGGCTGCTCTCTTGCAGGACGTCCGCGCGTTTCCGCTCCGCAGCGAGGATGGAGGAACGTCGGGCGATGCCCCCCACCAGTCTCCCTTGGGGGGACTTGCCGAGGGCCGGGTAGCCGTCGACCTCTGGGCCCACGCCGAGCAGGCGGGAATGTTCGTCCGTGGTGTGGAGCAGGACGAGGGTTCGGTTGCCTTCCTTGTCGACGCCGAACCTGCCGCCGCACGTGACGAAGGGTATCGCGGCGGCCAGGGCCAGCAGGGAGGACAGCAGTTGCTTGCGCATGGCAATGCCTCCTGAGATGGGGGTGGAAGAAGCGCAGGGACAGAACCCCTCCGGCCCGCAGGTCGCAGGCGAAGCGGCCCGGGGGCCCTGTGGGAGGTTCAGATCACGCCACCCGGAGGGAAGGGGCCTGGCGACGGTTCGAGAGCCGGGCCTTGTCGGCGGAGCGGGGCGGAGACGGTGGCGCAGATGGAAATATGCGGACCCGATGATGTCCTGCAAGTCCTTTTCCAAGACTCGCCGTCAAATGCCGCTGTTTGTCAGATCTTTGGTGTGAAAATATAGATAAGCAATGGATTCAAAAGAGGATCGTCGGCTAGGGCTGACGCCGCTTGAACTGGATGCGGCTACGGATCGAGAACGGCTTTCCCGCCTCGGCGACCTCGAAGGTCTCCACATAGGCCTCGGGGGAGATCTGTTCGAAGGTTTCCCGGGCCTTCGACGTGGCGGCGCTGTCCAGCTGAACGCTTTCGAAGACCAGCTTGGTGGGCTGGCTCTGGGTGGGGGAGAGGACGAAGGTGCCGCTGAACGCCTCCTGGCGCAGGAGGCGGAACACCAGGGCCTTCCGAGCGGTGTCGTAGGCCAGAAAACTGGCATGGCTGGCCACCGTGCCGTCGGGGTGGAGGGGCTGGGGCGGGAAGCTGGCCATGCTCCGCTCCTGGAGGAACTGGCCACTCAGGATGAAGCGGTAGCGGCGCGTGGCCGTGCCCGTGCCCTGGTCGCCCGTGATGGCGCCGTGCCATTCCCCCACCAGGAAGCGGACCGGGGCCCAGGGGTCCGAGGGCGCGCCTTGCGCCTGGACCACGGCTGCGGTTCCGATCAGGCAGGCCAGTGCCCGGGCGAGCTTGGTCATGATGTCCTCGAGGTGGATGGAGCTTCAGCTTAACCCACCTCGGAAGGCCTTCAGCCCTGGACCGGGATCCTCCCGGCCAGATCGTCGAGAACGTTCAGCATGTGCTGGCATTCCTCGCAGCTGGTGTGGGGGCTCCCGCACGGGAAGCCGTCACTCTGCATGCCCAGGCAGCGGGGCTGCTGGATGAACCGCGCCAGCTCGGCCAGGAGGCCGGACACCTTGGCGCGGAGCGGGCTGTCCGGGATCTCCCGGAGGGCCATGACGATCTTCCATTCCTCTTCGTTCAGGGTGGTCTGGATGGCGATGTCCGTCATGGCTGCCTCCTGGGATTACGGGCTTATTTGTCGAGCGCTTCCACCGACTTGATGCCCCAGGCGAAGGCTTCTTCGTTGAGGGGGATCAGGGCGCACTTGTCCTTCAGGGCCGTGCGGATCGCGCCCAGCAGGGTGTCCTTGGGGAAGATGTTCGTGGCGGCCTGGAGGGCGCCCAGGGCCACGATGTTCTTCACCACGGCCTTGCCCAGGTCGGTGGCGATGCCGGTGAAGGGTACGGGGAACATCCTGATGCTGGGATCCAGCACGGGGGCGTCGGTCACCACGGAGCTGTCGTAGATGACGAAGCCGCCCTTGCGGACCGTGGGGCCGAACTTGGCCAGGCTGGGGGCATTGAAGGCGATGAGCACCTGCGGATCCGGGGACCCGGGGTTCAGCACCTCGTCCTCGGCCACGTGGACGTCGGCGTAGGAGGTGCCGCCGCGGCTCTCGGGTCCGTAGCTGGGGATGTGGGTGGCGTCGAAGCCCTCGCTGATGGCGGCCCGGGCGATGAGCATGGCCGCCGTCTGGGCACCGTCGCCGCCGGAGCCGGCGAGCTTCAGCGAGATGTCATTGGGGGCCAGATGCGTGGGGAAGCCCTTGCAGTAGCGCTCGGGGTGCTCCGAGGTGGCCCCGGCCAGGCTGAGGATCTTCTCGCCCTTGAAGCAGGGGGTGTTCCGCTTGAACCAGGGATCGACGGTGAGGTCCTTCTTCACGCCCAGCGGATAGACGGGCTCCATGCACTCCTTGACCCACTTCTCCGTGTCCTCGGGGTTCATCTTCAGGTGGGTCGGGCACTCGGCCAGCACCTCGATGAAGGAATACCCGCGGCCTTCCATCTGGAGCTTCATGGCCTTGTGGATGGCTTTCTTGGCCTTGATGCGCTGCTTGGCGTCGTAGAGGGCCACGCGTTCCACGTAGACGGGGCCGTCCAGGCCCGCGATGAGCTCGGCCATCTTCAGGGGCTGGCCGTTGTACTCGTTGCGGCCCGAGGGGCTGGTGGAGCTGGTCTGGCCCATCAGCGTGGTGGGGGCCATCTGGCCGCCCGTCATGCCGTAGATGGCGTTGTTGATGAAGATGACGGTGATGGGGGCGCCGAGCTGGGCGGTGGCCACGGTCTCGGCGAGGCCGATGGAGGCCAGGTCGCCGTCGCCCTGGTAGCTCACCACGACGCTCTCCGGGTTGGCGAACTTGTGGCCGAGGGCCACCACGGGCGCGCGGCCGTGGGCGGCCTGGGTGTTACCCACATCGAAGTAGTAGTAGAGGAACACGGAACAGCCCACGGGGCTCACGGCCACCGTGCGGTCCTGGATGCCCAGCTCGTCGATGGCCTCGGCCAGGTACTTGTGGGCCAGGCCGTGGCCGCAGCCGGGGCAGTAGTGGGTGGCGTGGCCCTTCAGGCCCTCGCCGTGGGAGTGGCGCTCGAATTTGTCGTAGAAGACGCTGGCCTTGCTCATGCGAGCACCTCCTTCCGACCCAGGACCCGGGTCATGATTTCGCTCTGCTGGGGAAGGACGCCGCCCATGCGGCGCACGGATTCGATCTCGGGGAATTCGCGGACGCCGGCCTTGCTGAGGGCGAGGCGGATCTCGTCCTCCAGCTGCCCGGCGCTGGCCTCCACCACCACGATGCGCTGGGCGCCCTGGATGGCGGCCTTCAGTTCCTCCACGGGGAAGGGCCAGAGGGTGATGGGCCGGAAGAGGCCGGCCTTGATGCCCTGGTGCCGCAGTTCCTGGACCGCGCCCTTGGCGGTGCGGGCGGGCGTGTTGCAGGCGATGAGCACCACCTCGGCGTCGTCGCAGAGGAAGGACTCGGCGCGGGCCTCCACCTGCATGGCCTCGTACTTGGCGTTCAGATGGACGTTGTGCGCCTCGAGGTCGGACTCGGTCAGGAAGATCGACGTGATGACGTTCTTTCGGTGCATGGCGTCGCCGTAGACCGCCCACTTGGGAATGCCGGGCTTGATCATGGTCTCGGGCAGCTGCACCTTGCCGGTCATCTGGCCCAGGTAGCCGTCCCCGAGGAGGATGACGGGGTTGCGATACTTGAAGCTCAGCTCGAAGGCCAGCATGGTCAGGTCGAGCATCTCCTGGGGCGTGGAGGGCGCCAGGGTGATGGCCTGGGTGTTGCCGTGGCCGAGGCCGTGGCAGGCCAGCTTGATGTCGGACTGCTCGGGGGCGATGTTGCCCAGGCCCGGCCCGCCGCGCATGACGTCCACGAAGACGCCCGGCAGCTCCGCGCCGATCATGTAGGACACGCCCTCCAGCATCAGGCTGAAGCCCGGCGAGGAGGTGAAGGTCATGGTGGGCAGGCCCGCGCCGGCGGTGCCGTACATCATGTTCACCGTGGCCACTTCGCTGACGGCCTGGATGAAGGTGCCGTCGAGCTTGGGCAGGAACTTGGCCATCAGCTCGGCGCCCTCGGTGGAGGGGGTGATGGGGTAGCCGTAGACGTGGCGGCAGCCCGCCAGCAGGGCGCCCAGGGCCGAGGCGTAGGTGCCCTTGATGACCAGGGGCTCGGTGCGGGGCAGGGGCAGCACTTCCGAGGGCATGTCCACGGGCTCGGGCGCGTCGCTGGGCTTCACTCCGAAGAGCTTGGCGGGGTCCTCCAGCTCGAAGTCCTGGATCTCGCCCTCATGGGCGGGCCGCAGGCCGTAGGGCTCGGGGCAGGCGTCCATGCAGAGGCCGCAGGCGTTGCAGTTCGACAGGTCCAGCTCGACCGGGACCAGGCCCGTCAGGGGGTTGATCTGGTCGCTGAGGTGGATGCAATCCTTGGCGCAGGCGTCGAGACACCGGCCGCAGCCCTTGCAGTACTCCGGCAGCAGATAAGGTTTCGGTCGTTCTTTGAGGGCCATGGGAACTCCATGCAGGGACGCAGGTCCTACCACGGGGAAGTGTCATGCCCACCCCGTGTGCGCGTGGTCACAAGCGGGCTCCGGCGCAGACCGCCACCGACCGAAAGGTCAGGAATGGGCCCCGGCGCGGGCGGTCTGTGGGGGACAGACCGCTTGTCCTCTACCGATCCCCCCAATGCAGCTTCTGCTGGAGCAGGGCGAAAAAGTCCAGGCCCGGGCGCTGGAGGAGGGTGATGCGGGTCTGGGCCTGGCGGAGCCGCACCTCATCGCCGGGAAACAGACGGTGCCCCACCTGGCCGTCCAGGGTGAGGTGGGCGTCCTCGGCTTCTTCCAGGGTGATGCTGATGGGGCGCGAGGCAGGCACCACGGAAGGGCGGAGGGTCAGGGTATGTGGACAGATGGGGGCGACCACGAAGGCCTCCAGGCTGGGATGCAGGATGGGCCCACCCGCGGATAGCGCATAGGCGGTGGATCCCGTGGGCGTCGCCACGATGAGGCCGTCGGCCTTGATGGGGCCGGCATCCTCGTTGCCGACTCGCAGGTGCATGTCCATGATGCGGGCCAGGGCGCCCTTGGCCACCACCGCATCGTTCAGCACCGTCTGCCGCACCATCTGACGGCCCTCGCGCCAGAGTTCCACCTCCAGGGTCGGGCGTCGGTCGGCCGCGAGGGTTCCCGCCAGAAAGGCCTGCACGGTGGCGGCGGCTTCGGATACGGGATGGGCCGTGAGGAAGCCCAGGGAGCCGAGATTGATGCCCAGGATGGGGGTGCCCCGCATGCCCACGCGGCGGGCCGCGTGCAGCAGGGTGCCATCGCCGCCGAGCACCAGGCAGAGGTCCGCGACGGGATCCGCCGTGCCGAGATCCGGATCCAGGGCCAGCTTCACGGGGGGCAGGCCGGCCTGGGCCCAGGCCTCGGCCAGGGCCGGCTCGCCCTTGACCGCCCAGTCCCGATCGAGAAACGGCGGGACCGCCTCGCGCAAGGTGGACACCAGGTGCGGAGACTTGGCCTTGGCCACGAGGATCAATCGCTGGGGCATGGCAACACTCTACCGCTATCCTTGTCCCATGGCTTCGAACCAGGCATCCCACTCATCCCCCGCCCGGCGCTGGATCGGGCGCGCCCTGTGGGCCTTCCTGGCCCTGGCCGTGGCCGGCGCGGCCACCCTGGCGGTGTCCTGGTCCGTGCTCTCGCGGGACGCGGACAGCTTCCTCACGCTGTTCGCCCTGCGCGTGCCCAAGACCATCACCAAGGTGCTGGATCACGACGGCAACGTCATTGGCATCTTCGCCGAGGAGCACCGGGTGGTGATCCCCTACGGCGACATCCCCAAGGCCTTTGTGAGCGCGCTGGTGGCCACCGAGGACTCGGACTTCTGGAGCCACAGCGGCGTCTCCGCCCGGGGCATCATGCGCTCGGGCGTGAACTTCATCACCAGCTTCGGCCGGCGGCGGGAGGGCGCCTCCACGCTCACCATGCAGCTCATCCGCACGGTCACCGCCAAGCGCCAGAAGCGCCTGGACCGCAAGCTGAAGGAGATCATCCTCGCCCGCAAGCTGGAGAAGGCCTACTCCAAGAAGCAGATCATGGAGATGTACGCCAACGAGGTGTACTTCGGCGGCGGGCGCTACGGCATCGAGGCTGCTGCGGAGTTCTACTTCGGCAAGAGCGCCCCCCAGCTGAACGTGGAGGAATGCGCCCTGCTGGCGGGGCTGGTCCAGAATCCGAACTGGTACAACCCCTACAATCCCGACCCCAAGGCCCGCGCCGCCGCCAAGGCCCGGCGCAACCACGTGCTGCTCCGGATGGTGAAGGAGGACTACCTCAAGGCGCAGGAAGCCAGCCTGCTGATGGACAAGCCCATCCGCCTGGCCCGCGAGAACGCCCGCGAGGAGGCCGTGGCCCCCTATGTGGTGGAAGAGGTCCGCAAGTACCTCTACGAGAAATACGGCCGCGAGCAGGTCCTGAACGGCGGCCTGGAAGTGACCACCACCGTGGACAGCTACTGGCAGGAAGCCGCCAACGAGGCTGTGCGGAATGGTTTGAAGGCGGTGGATCGCCGTCGCGGATTCCGGAAGGATGCCGTGCAGTTCGTGACGGATCCCGATACGACGCAACTCAACGGATGGAAGCGCTACTTCGAGGTCGGCGACAACGTTCGGGGCGTGATCCTCGCCTGGAAGGGCGGCAAGGCCCAGGTGCGCATCGGCAAGACCACCCTCGAGGTCCCCGACAGCGCCTTCGCCTGGATCGGCAAGGATCCCCAGAAGCTGCTGCCCCGCGGCGCCGCGCCCCTCTTTCTGGTGAAGGCGGCGGATGACGGCACGCCGAAGACCCTGGAACTGGACCAGGAGCCCCAGGTGGAAGGCGCTTTGATGGCGTTGGACCCGAAGACGGGCGAGATCCGAGCGATGGTGGGCGGCTACGACTTCAACCGCTCCAAGTTCAACCGGGCCATGCAGGCGCAGCGCCAGGTGGGATCCACCATGAAGGCCTTCGTCTACGGTGCGGCGTTCACGGCCGGCAAGACGCCTGCCAGCATGGTCCTGGACGTGCCCACGCGCTTCGTCAACACGGTGGACTACATGACCGTGACCCTTCCGGACGGCACCTCCGAATACAAGCCCCTGCGCGGTGGCGTGAAGCCCTACGAGCCCAAGAACTACGAGCGGGATTTCTGGGGCCCCATCCCCATCTGGGAGGCCCTGCGGGATTCCCGGAACGTGCCCGCCGTCCGCACGCTGGAGGAGACGGGCGTCCTCAACGTCGTCGATTTCGCCCGCAAGTGCGGGCTCACCAGCAACATCCCCCCCTATCCCAGCATGGCCCTCGGTTCCGCTGACTTGACGCTGAAGGAGATGGTGCGCGGCTACGCCACCATCGCCAACGACGGTCTCCAGGCGCCGGTCCCCTTCTTCATCAAGAAGGTGGTGGACCGCAATGGCCGCGTTCTCGAAACCCACAGCGGAGCGGCCACTGAGCAGGTGCTCGACGCGCAGAGCACTTTCCAGCTCATCCAGTGTCTCCAGGGCGTGGCCACCAGCGGCACCGGCGCCAAGAGCAACGACCTGAACTGGCCCGTGGCCGGCAAGACCGGCACCACCGACGATCACACGGACGCCTGGTTCCTCGGCTTCTCCACCCGCGTGGTGTGCGGTGTGTGGGTGGGGCTGGACGAAAAGAAGACCATTTACCGTGGGGCCGACGGCGGCAAAGTGGCGCTGCCCATCTGGGTGGACTTCATGAAGGCGGCGCTCCCCACCACCCCCAAGGAGGACTTCCAGGCGCCCGAGGGCATGGAATGGGCGGACATCGACCGCTACACGGGCCTGCTGGCGACCTCCGCCACGGCCGACAAGGTGCTCCACCTGGCCTTCAAGCCCGGGACCGTGCCCAAGTCCGGCAGCGATGCCGAGGCCATCCAGAAGGTGAAGGAGGCCCGGGACAAGGCGGCGGCCCAGCCCGTGGAGAACCGTGTCTGGGGCCAGCCTCCCAAGGTCGAGGCACCCAAGCCCGTGGATCTGAACGCGACGGATCCGAACGGGTGATCCGTGGTTCACCCCCTCCAAAACAAAGGGCGCCAATCGGCGCCCTTTGTTTTGGAGGCAGGAGGATGCAAGGCTACTTCTTCTTCCACGCCTTCGCGGGCGTGGTCTTCCAGGGGCGGGGCGTGTCCTTGGGAGCGGGGCGCTCCTCCCAGGTGCGGCGCGGGCGAGTGTCAGCCTCCGGCTTGGGCTTCTGGTAAGGGCGCGGCTTCTCGTCGAACTCGCGGCGGGCCTTGAAGCTGCCGTCAGGACGGGTCTTGGAGAAGGCGGAATCCGGCCGGGGAGCCTCGCCCCGAGCGGCGCTGCGTTCCGCGTAGGAACGCTGGGGGCGGGGACCGCCCTCCTTGCGCTCGCGGGGGGTATCGAAGCGGGGCTTGGCCTTCTTCTCAGGCTCGTTCGGGATATCGAACCCCGCGGACTTCTCGGCCTGGACCAGCCCCAGGAGGCCCGCGACGAGGCGCACGGGGTCGGCGTCCTTCAGCAGCTGGGTGGCCTGGGCGAGCAGGGCGGCGCTGGCGGCGCCCTGAATGCCGTCCAGGAGCTTGGCGGCCTGGGCCTCCCGGATCTCCGCGGGCGTGGGCACGGCGCGCCAATCCAGCTTGAGTCCCCCGCGGCGGCCCCAGGCCAGCAGGATGCGGCTCTCCTTCCAGTTCACGAGGGCGAGGCTGGTGCCCTTCGCACCGGCGCGGCCCGTGCGGCCGCTGCGGTGGATGTAGCTTTCCAGCTGGGTGGGGATGCCCACGTGCACGACCAGGGGGAGGCCGCCGATGTCGAGGCCCCGCGCCGCCACGTCCGTGGCCACGAGGTAGCGCAGCTTGCCGTCCTTGAACTGGCCGAGGATGCGGGTGCGGGTCGCCTGGGCCAGGTCGCCGTGCAGGAAGGCCGCGGGGAGGCCGGAGACCGTCAACTCTTCGGCGACTTCCTCTGTCTGGGCCTTGGTCTTGGTGAAGATGAGCGCGGCACTGGGCTCGTCTTTCAGCAGCAGGTTCACGAGGGCGCGCACCTGCTGGTGGTCAGGCACCAGCACGGGGGTGTGGGCGATGTCGGCATGCACGGCGTGTTCGCCAGCCTCCGCGAGCTGGATCTGGACCGGGTCCTTGAGGAACCGCTTCGCCAGCTTGGCGATGGGGGCGGGCAGGGTGGCCGAGAACAGGTAGGTCTGGGGACCCGCGGGCACCTTGGCGAGGATGGTCTCCACATCCTCCAGGAAGCCCATGTTGAGCATCTCGTCGCACTCGTCGAGGACGATCATGCTGACGCGGCCCAAGTCCAGTGTGCCGCGCTCCAGGTGGTCCATCACGCGGCCCGGCGTGCCCACCACCACGGGCGCGCCCATGCTGAGGGCGCGCAGCTGGGGCGTGTAGCTCACGCCGCCCACGAGGGAGGCGATGGGCAGCTTGGGCACGAGGCTGTGCAGCTCAGCGCCCACCTGCTGGGCGAGCTCGCGCGTGGGCGCGAGGATGAGGGCCTGGGGATGGCGTTCGTCCGCGAGGCGGTGCAGCAGCGGAAGGCCGAAGGCCAGGGTCTTGCCGGAGCCGGTGCGGCTCTGCACCAGCAGGTCGCGCCCTTCGAGGCCCGGCTTGAAGGTCTGAGCCTGCACGGGCATGGGGGTCTCGAAGCCGCGCTTGGCCAGGGCGGCCAGCAGAGCTTCGCTGCAGCCAAGGGCTGCGAAGGTCAGGTCGTTCACAATGTCTCCCGGGGCTGTTCCCGCAGAAGATGGCAGACAGCGCCAGCCGGGAGAGGCCCAAACAGGAAGGTTCTCACGAAATCCAGTAATTTCCAAGGGATATTCCAATTCTGTATCGACAACCTTCCGCCATACTGGTCCATGGCTGATCCCGAAGACCGCATCCTCACCGTCCCCCTG
Source organism: Geothrix alkalitolerans (assembly GCF_022808885.1). Lineage (NCBI taxonomy): Bacteria > Pseudomonadati > Acidobacteriota > Holophagae > Holophagales > Holophagaceae > Geothrix > Geothrix alkalitolerans. Next base: position 834,872 of record NZ_JAKZLE010000001.1, read on the forward strand.
GGTTCCGATCCATCCCTGCGACGGCGCTACATGGTGCTCGACCAGGACCTTCCGGCCAACGTGCGCTTCGGCCTGATCCTCGAGGTGCTCGACAAGGTCGCGGAAGAGTGCGCCCTCGACTACGTGCGCCGCACTCATCCCCAGGCCCGGGTGGTGACGGCGGCCATCGACAACATCTTCGTGCGCAGCGCCGCGGACGTGCACCGCGACCTGGTGTTTCGGGCCCGGGTCAACTTCGTGGGGCGCACCAGCCTGGAGGTGGGCATCCGCGTGGAGCACCCGGCGGAAGCGGGTCTGCCCGCCGCCCACATCGCCTCCTGCTACTTCACCATGGTGGCCCGCAGCACGGCCAGGGCCGGGGCGGAGAGTCTGGTCCTGCCTGGCTTCGAACCCGGCGATGCCCTGGCGGTCCGGCGCTGGGAGCGCGCCATCGCGCGGCGGGAAAGCTACCGCCAGCAGCTGCATCAGGCCCAGGAGCCGCCCAGCCGCGAAGAATATGCCCTGCTGGCGTCCCTGCACGCGGCCCAGGATGCCCCCGGCTTCCAGGGGCTGATGGCGGCGGAGTGCGTCACCAGTGGCTGGGAGCGCACCTATCCGGAGCACGAGAACGTTCCCACCAAGATCTTCGGGGGACATCTCATCCGTCAGGCCTTCGAACAGTCGGCCATCTGCGTGGAGCAGGTGGCGCCCCATCGGCCCGTCATCGTGGCCGTGAACCGGATCAACTTCGTCCAGCCGGTGCGCATGGGTGACAAGCTGCAGTTCCTCAGCCGGGCCGTCTACTCGGGAAGCACCAGCGTCTGCGTGGAGACGGACATCATCCGTGTGAGCCGCGACCGGACCCAGACGAACCTATCCAACAGCTGTATCTTCACGTTCGTGAATGTCGATGACGACCTCCGCCCCCAGCCGGTGCCGACCATCCACCCAGCCACCTACGCGGAGGACGCCCGCTACCTCGCGGCGCACCGCCGCCGGGAATCACGGCTGGTGTGGAAGGCGTCGCGGGGGAGGTAAGATCACGGCATGACTTCAATCCTCCTCATCCGTCACGGCATCGCGGAGGATGCCCGGCCTGGCCAGCGCGATGCGGACCGGGCCCTGACCCGGGAAGGCTGGACCAGGACCCGCGCGGCGATGAAGGGGCTTGTGACCCGCGGCCACCGTCCCACCAGGGGATTCAGCAGCCCCTACCGGCGCGCCATGGAGACCATGGGCTGCCTCCAGGAAGCCGCCGGAGTCTTCCCCATGGAGACATCCCTGCTGGTCGTGCCGGAAGGCAACCCTCCGCAGGCCGATCTCTGGTTGCGCGGGCTGGCGGCCGAAATGCCGGGCGGTGTCCTGGCGCTCGTCAGCCACCAACCCTTCCTCGGCGAGCTGATCTTCCACCTCACGGGCCGCAGCCTCGAGGTGAAGAAGGCCAGTTGCACCGTCGTCCGCTGGGAGGACGGCGCCTGGCGCTTCGAGGCGCAGTACCAGCCATCGGAGCTGAGGAGCTGATGCGACCCCAGCCCACGTTCGCCATCCTCCCTTCGGGGCTGAAGCTCCACTACCGCGTCCAGGGGAATCCCCATGGCCCCTGGCTGGTGCTGATGAACGGCCTGTTGTCGGATACCACCATGTGGGCCGGGACCCTGCCTGGCCTGGTGGACCGCCATCGCGTCCTCACGTTCGACAGCCGGGGGCAGGGGAAATCCGATGCACCCGTCGACGGGCCCTATCCCACGGCCCAGGTGGCCACGGACGCCTGGGACCTGTTCGGGGCCTTGGGCGTCGAACGGCCCTGGCTGGTGGGCCTCTCCAACGGCAGCGCCATGAGCCTGGAACTGCTCACCAGTCACCCCGGCGCCTTCGCCGGCGCGGTCCTCACCAGCGCCATGCCCCGCATCGACTTCGCCATGGCCCTCAAGGCCGAGCACTGGGCCCGGTGCCTGGAGGTAGGCGGGCCCCTCATGCAGTTCGATGCCGTGGCGCCCTTCCTCTGGGGCGACGCGTTCCTGGAGGCCAGACATGGCGTCCTGCGGGCCTACCACCAGGTGGTAACGGGCGGCGCCGGGAAGCCCATGCACGGCAACCTGCACCAGATCCGGGGGATCACGGGCTGGGACATCCGTGAGCGTCTGAGTCTCATCCAAGCTCCAGTCCTGGTGCTCTCCGGGGCCGAGGATCTCCTCACCCCCCCCTGGAAATGCCTGGAGACGGCCCAACGCATTCCCGGCAGCCGCTTCGAGATCGTGCCGGGCATCGGACATGCCTACCCCGTGGAGGACCCCAAAGGATTCACGGCCAGAGTTCGAGGCTTCATGGATAAAGTCGATGCCGGGTTTGGCCGATAAGGGAAACTGGCCTACCATACAACCTTCCCCGAGCCACTTCCGACTCGCCCTGCCCCTGAGGTGACCTATGGCCACCCCTTCTCAGTCCCCGGCCGTCCTGAGCTTGCAAGAGCTCAAGGAACTCTCCATCGGCAAGCTCGCCGAACTGGCGAAGGACCTGCAGATCGAGAACCCGCTCGCCATGCGGAAACAGGAGCTGGTGTTCCGGGTGCTCCAGGCCCAGGCCGAGCGTGAGGGCCAGTTCTTCGCCGAAGGCGTGCTGGAAGTGCTGCCCGAGGGTTTCGGCTTCCTGCGCAGCCCCGACCAGAACTACCTGGCGGGTCCCGAGGACATCTACATCTCGCCCAGCCAGATCCGCAAGTTCAACCTGCGCACCGGCGACACGCTCTCCGGCATGATCCGCGCGCCCAAGGAGGGCGAGAAGTTCTTCGCCATGCTGCGGGTGGATGCCGTGAACTTCGATCCGCCCATGGTGGCCAAGGACCGCGCCCACTTCGATGACCTCGTGCCGCTCTATCCGAAGCACCACCTGCGCATGGAGCGGGACGCCCAGGAGATCAGCACCCGCGTCATGGACCTGATGACGCCCCTGGGCAAAGGCCAGCGCGCCCTCATCGTGGCCCCGCCCCGCACGGGCAAGACCGTGCTGCTGCAGAACATCGCCAACTCCATCACCGCCAACCACCCGGAAGTCTTCCTCATCGTCCTGCTCATCGACGAGCGGCCCGAGGAAGTCACCGACATGGAGCGCAGCGTGAAGGGCGAGGTGGTCTCCAGCACCTTCGACGAGCCCGCCACCCGACACGTCCAGGTGGCCGAGATGGTCATCGAGAAGGCCAAGCGCCTGGTGGAGCACAAGAAGGACGTGGTGATCCTGCTGGATTCCATCACGCGCCTGGGCCGGGCCTACAACACCGTGGTGCCCCCCAGCGGCAAGGTGCTCTCCGGCGGCGTGGACAGCAACGCCCTCCAGCGCCCCAAGCGCTTCTTCGGGGCGGCGCGCAACATCGAGGTCGGTGGGTCGCTCACCATCATCGCCACCGCGCTCATCGAGACCGGGTCGAGGATGGACGATGTGATCTTCGAGGAGTTCAAGGGCACCGGCAACAGCGAGATCGTGCTGGACCGCAAGCTCAGCGACAAGCGCATCTTCCCTGCCATGGACATCCAGAAGTCCGGCACCCGCAAGGAAGACCTGCTCATCGACGCCGCCAAGCTGGCCAAGATCTGGGTGCTGCGCAAGATTCTCAGCGCCAGCGGCCCCAGCGAGAGCATGGAGCTGCTCGTCGACCGCCTTGGCAAGGCCAAGACGAACGATGAGTTCCTGGCGAACCTCCAGGAGCCCGCGCCAAGGCGATAGCCAGGCGGGATGCCCAGGCCGGCGCTGCCGGTCCTCGGCCCCGCCGACCCAACCAGGCGACGGGCCGGCTATCATGTGGCGGTCTCCTGGGGAATTGATCCCGGCCGGCCCGCGCCTTCCGGTACGCAGTCCCCTCTCATCACAGGTCTCACCAGGTTCTTTCGCAGTCGCATCAGGCAGTCCGGCATTTCGTCACGCCCACCTCGAGTGGGATCCACGAACGAGGAGAGCCCATGAGACACATGCGAGTCGTTGTTTCCCACTACGGCGGGCCCGAGGCCCTTCAGGTGATCGAGGAGGCTTGCCCCGAGCCGGAAGCCGGTGAGGTCCGGGTGAAGGTGCTGGCCGCAGGGGTCGCCATGCCAGACATCATGGCGCGGGAGGGCATCCACCCCGAGACTCCCCCGGTACCCTATACGCCAGGCTGGGACTTGATCGGAGTGGTGGATCTGCCTGGCCCCGGGGTCACAGGAGTGACGCCAGGCGAGGTGGTCGCTGCGATGCCGATCCATGGCGCCTACGCAGAGTTCGTCTGCCTGCCGCAGCGGGAACTCGTCCCGGTGCCTTCCGGGTTGGATCCTGCAGAGGCCGTGAGCCTCGTCCTCAACTACATCACCGCCTATCAGATGCTGCATCGTTCCGCGAAGGCCAAGCCTGGACAGCGCGCACTGATCCATGGCGCGGCTGGCGGGGTGGGAACCGCGCTCCTGCAGCTCGGGCGCCTCGCCGGCCTGGAGCTGTACGGCACCTGCTCCCAGCGCTCCGCGTCAATCGTTTCAGGGCTGGGCGCGACAGCCATCGATTACCGGGATCAGGACTTCGTGACCGAAATCCGGCGCCTCACCGGCGAGGGCGTCGACGCTGTCTTCGACCCCATCGGGGGGGCCCATCTTTGGCAATCCCGAGAGGCCTTGCGGCCTGGAGGAAGGGTGGTGGGGTACGGCAATACCACCACCCTGCGCGGTGAGGGATTGGATGCCGGCCGTGCCGGCCGTCGCAACCGGCTCCATGGAATCCCCATCTACCTGCTCTACATCCTCGGGGGTTGGGTCCTGCCGGGTCGCAAGCGGGTGGTCCCCTACAGCATCCAGACCCTGAAGCGGCTGCGACCGGCGCAGTTCCGTGAAGATCTCACCACATTGCTGGATCTGCTCAAGCAGCAGAGGATCAAGCCGCTCGTTGCCCAGCGCTTGCCGCTTTCCGCCGCGAGGGAAGCCCAGGAGCTGCTGGGGAGGGGGGGAGTGATCGGGAAGGTCGTCCTGGTCTGCGACGATTCGAGGATGTGAAGGGGACCCTCCCTCCCAGGGCGAGGCCTCTGGCTCCGAATTTGGCCCCAGGCTGAATCCGGAGCCCCCGTTACACTGGAAGGTCGGACCGGCCATGACTTTCCCCCATTCCCCCTTCCACATCCGCGATATCGAGGTGCCCAACCGCCTCGTGATGGCGCCGCTGCATGAAATCACCGACCAGCCCTTCCGCAAGTTCATCCGGGAGATCGGCGGGGTGGGGCTCACGGTCTCGGAGATGATCAGCAGCGAGGCGCTGATCCGGCACGCGGTGAAGGCGGAGCGCATGATGGCGGCCACCGGCGAGCGGCCACTCTCCATGCAGATCTCCGGCGGGCGGCCCGAGGCGCTGGCGGAGGGTGCGGCGCTCTGCCAGGCTGCGGGCGCCGATCTGGTGGACCTGAACATGGGCTGCCCGGCCAGCAACGTCACCAAGGGCGGGGCTGGCTCGGCGCTGCTGAAGGACATCCGCCTAGCGGAGCGCTGCGTCACGGCGATGGTGAAGGCCGTGAAGGTGCCCGTGACGGTGAAGATGCGCGCCGGCTGGGACGCGTCACAGAAGGAGCGGGGCGAGTTCCTGGACTTCCTGCGCATGTTCGAGGCCGCGGGCGTGCGGGCCCTGGCCATCCACCCCCGCACCCGGGCCCAGCAGTACGAGGGCCACGCGGACTGGAGCATCATCGCCCGGGCGGTGGAGGCGGGCACCTCGTACCCGATCATCGGCAACGGGGATGTGAACGCGAGGGAGGACGCCTTCCGCATGGTGGCGGAGACCGGCTGCGCCGCCGTGATGATCGGGCGCGGGGCGCTCTACAACCCGTTCCTGTTCCGCCAGATCCTGGACCCGGAACTCGTCGTGACCACGGACATGCGGATCGACGCCACGCTCCGCCTCTTCCAGATCCTGCTGGACCTGCTGGAGCCTCGCGAGGCCCTGCACAAGATCAAGAAGATCGGCGCCTGGTTCACCAAGGGGGTGCCTGGCGGTCACGGCTTCCGCCAGAACCTTCACGCCGCCAGCGACCCCCAGGCCCTCCTGGCCGCCATCGACGCCCTGAGGCACCAGGCGGCCTGATCAGCGGCGCCGTCCACCACCGCCGAAGATGGATCCCATGACGCCTCGGATGATCTGGCGGCCGATGGAGCTGCCGGCGGCGCGGATGACGCTCTTGCCGAAGGCCTCCATCATGGAGTCGCTGCGACGGGCGGGCTCCTTGTTGGCCTTCGCTTCCGCCTGGGCCTGGGCCTCGGCGGCTTCCTGCTGCATGGCCTGGTCGGCGCGGGCTTTCAGCTTCTCGAAGGCGCTTTCCCGATCTACGGCCTGTTCGTAGTGACCCGCCAACAGCGAGGTCTTGATGACCTGCTGCCGCTCCTCCGGGGTGATGGGCGAGAGCTGGCTCTCCGGCGGGCAGATAAAAGCCCGCTCCACGACGCCAGGCCGACCCTTCTCGTCCAGCAGGGACACCAGGGCTTCGCCCACGCCCAACTCGGTGATGGCCGTGGCCACATCCAGCTGGGGGTTGGCGCGGAAGGTCTCCGCGGCGGCCTTCACGGCCTTCTGGTCGCGCGGGGTGAAGGCGCGCAGGGCGTGCTGCACGCGGTTGCCCAGCTGGCCCAGCACCTTCTCGGGGATGTCCAGGGGGTTCTGGCTCACGAAGTAGACGCCCACGCCCTTGGAACGCACCAGGCGCACCACCTGCTCGACCTTGTCGAGCAGAGCGTCGGGCGCGTCGTTGAAGAGCAGGTGGGCCTCGTCGAAGAAGAAGGCCAGCTTGGGCTTCTCGGGGTCGCCCACTTCGGGCAGGCGCTCGAAGAGTTCCGACAGCAGCCACAGCAGGAAGGTGGCGTAGAGCTTGGGGGCGTTGATGAGCTTGTCCGCCGCCAGGATGTTGATGACGCCCCGGCCCTTGGAATCGGTCTGCATGAGGTCGTCGAGGTCCAGCGCCGGCTCGCCGAAGAAGACCTCGCCGCCCTGGCTCTCCAGCTCCAGCAGGCCGCGCTGGATGGCGCCGATGCTGGCGGCGGAGACATTGCCGTACTGGGTCTTGAACTCGGCCGCGTGGTCGCCGACGAATTGGAGCATGCTGCGCAGGTCCTTGAGGTCCAGCAGCAGCAGGCCGTTGTCATCGGCGATCTTGAACACCAGGTTCAGCACGCCGCCCTGGGTGTCGTTGAGGTTCAGCAGCCGTGCGAAGAGCAGGGGGCCCATGTCGCTGACGGTGGTGCGCACCGGGTGCCCCTGGTGTCCGTAGAGATCCCAGAAGGTCACCGGGAAGCCCTGGTACTCGAAGCCCTCGAGCTTCAGCTGGCCGACGCGCTCGACCACCTTGGGGTTGTCGCCGCCGGGTTTGCAGAGGCCGGGCAGGTCGCCCTTCACGTCTGCCAGGAAGACCGGCACGCCGATGGCGGAGAACCGTTCGGCCATCGTCCGCAGGGTCACGGTCTTGCCCGTGCCGGTGGCGCCGGCCACGAGGCCGTGGCGGTTGGCCATGCGGGGCAGCAGGGCGAGGTCGGACGGGCCTTTGGCGATCAGGAGGGGCTCGGACATGGGGGCCTCATGATGATGATGGAGAAGAGTCTAACGGCTCAGGCTGGCCCGGCGGCCGTGGCCTCCTCCAGGGCGAAAACGGCATCGCCGGTGTGGGGGGCGCGTCGGATGGCGCAGGCTTCTGCCGGGCAGCGCTCGCAGTACAGGCGGCCGCAGGGATCCACATGCGTGTGCACTTCGCCTTCGATGTCGGCCCCTTCCAGCGCGCGCTTGCCGAAGCCTTCGCAGAGGTCGTGGGCCTGGCGCACGGGGTAGTACTCGGGCACCACCATGTGCACGTCCACGTGGGTGTAGCGGCCCGAGCGGAAGGTGCGCATCTCGTGGACAGCGATGATGTCCCAGGTCCGCACGCGGTTCATGGCGGCCAGCACCTTTGCCAGCACCTCGGGGTCTTCCATGTCCAGCAGGGCCTGGGAGGATTCCTTCACCAGGCGGAAGCCCGTGCGGGCCAGCAGCAGACCCACGACCATGGCCATGACGGGGTCGAGCCACTTGATGCCGGTGAGCTTCACGGCCAGCAGGCCCGCGACGATGCCCACCGTGGTCCAGAAATCCGACAGGATGTGGTGTCCATCCGCCTCCAGGGCCTTGGACCGCGTCTTGCGGCCCTGGGAGAGCATGAACCAGCCCAGCAGGCCGTTGAGGGCGCCGGCAGCCAGGTTCACGACCAGGCCCAGGCCCAGGTTCTTCAGTTCCACCCCGTGGATGAGCCCGTTGGCGGCCTCGAAGAGGATGAAGGCCGCGGCCAGGGAGATGAGGCCACCCTCGAAAGCGGCGCTGAAGTGCTCGATCTTGCCGTGCCCGTAGGGGTGTTCCTTGTCCGCGGGCTTGCCGGCGAAGACCACGGCGCCCAGGGCGAAGATGGCCGCCACCACGTTCACGACGCTCTCGATCGCGTCAGATTTCAGGGCCACCGAACCCGACAGGAGGAAGGACAGGTACTTCAGCCCCAGGACGGCCACGCCCGCCGTGATGGACAGGAGGGCGACGCGGACTCGTGAACGCTGTTCGAGGTGTTCGGCGGACATGGCGGCTCCGGGTTCCACGGTACCAGCGGGGCGGACCCTGGATTATTCGAATTCCTCGAAGAGCCCCCGCTGAACCCCGTTTCCGGGATCGGCCGGGAAGGGGAAGGCCGCGGGCGGGGACCAGGGGCGGTCTGGATCGAAGGGCGATGGCGGCGGGAGATCCGGCGGCAGCCAGCGGAGGGCGGGGGCGGGCTGGATCTGGGCCAGCATCGCCTGCGCCCCGGCTTCGGGAGGCACCGCGGGCACGCGCAGCAGGATCGTCGGCGGGTGGTCCAGGGTCTCGGTCCAGCCGGCGGGCTGGAGGGCGCGGGCCTCGATGGGCGCGGGATCCCGGGGGTCCGCGGCGAGGCCGGGGGTGAAGGCCCCGGGCGCAGGAGGAAGGGGCAGGCTCGCCCGCCAGGGCAGGCCCTCGCGCAGAGCCTGGCGCCCAAGCAGGGCCGCCACGATGGGATCGCCGCAGGCACCCAGGTGGATGGGTGTCCTCAGACGCTCCTGGAGCAGGGCCTTGAGGGCGCGCAGCAGGCCGAAGGCCGCGGGCCAGGCGCCGCCAGCGCGCTGGAACTCGATGCCGCCCGCCAGGGCCAGGCGCCAGCCGGCCGTGCGGCGAAGGAAAGGCAGGTCCACCCAGGCATTCGCGGACATGCGCTGGGCCAAGCCCCGTTCCGCCGAGCCCTGGGCTTCGGACATGGCCGCGGCAAGCGCCTCGCCCGAGGCCAGCGTGGAAAGCGCGCCGAGGGGCAGGATCACCTCGCCCCAGAGCCAGCCCGGCGGCACTTCATCGCCGGGGGCTGGGGTGCCCAGGTCCGGCAGGCGCCAGGCGGTCCCGGTCCGTGGCACCCAGCCGATGACCCCCTGGCGCCAGACTTCGCCCAAGGGGCCTTCTGGCGCTTCCGGAGCATGCAGCCAGGCGCGGAAGGCGCCGCCCGGGAGCTGGGCCGCGGCCTCCGGACCCAGGTGCAGGGCGAGGCCGGGGATGGCCGAGATGGCCTCCCACCAGCCCTGGCGCGACTCGGAGGGCAGGGCTTCCATCCAGGCGGGGGGATGGTCCCACACCAGGCCGAAGCCTCCCGGAAGCAGGGACACCAGGTTCATGAGCCGGGCCAGGGCCCTTCCAGGCGCCGCATGGACCGAGGCCAGGCCCTCCTCGAGGAAGCGCGACCCGGCCCAGCCGGCCCAGGGCCCGTCCGTCGCCGTGCGCAGGATGAAGCCCCGACCTTCGTGCTCCGTCACCGGGCCTCCCCGGCAGCTGATCCAAGGGGGACGGGCATGGGCGCGAACATGGGCCGTCCCAACCCGCCCGGAGTGAAGGCCTGATCCCAGCGCTCCCGCAGACGGTGGGCGGCCTCCCGGGCCGCGGCCCGGTCATCCCGCCCTCGCAGACGCAGACCCAGCCAGGAAGCCGACAGGAGACACCCCGTGCCTCGGCGCTGGCCCGGCAGCCGGGGCGCGGCATCCAGGGCCTCGGTCCCGTCCCGGGTGATCCACAGATCCTGCACCACCTCGCCGGCGGCGTGCCCGCCCTTGAGCCACACGGCGGTAGCCCCGGCTTCGAGCCAGGGGGTCGCGAGGGCCGTGGGGTCCGCCGTGCGGATGGCCTCGGGTGGCAGGCCGGCGAAGGCGGCGGCCTCGCCCCGGTTGGGGCTCACCACCCATCCGCCCATGGGCAGCAGATCCGCGGCCAGGCGGCGGAGGTCCCCGCCATCGTGCAGGCCCACCCCGGCGCTGGGGGCGAGGATGGGATCCCAGATCCGGACGGGCGGGGCGAGGTGGCGCAGGGTGGCACAGAGGCGGCGGAAGGTGTCCGCCTCCAGGGCGCAGAGGCCGACCTTCACGCCCCAGCGGCCCGCCAGGTGGGGGGCGAGGGCCTCCAGGCGCTGGACCGGGTCCATGGCGGGCGCGTCGATCCGTGAGCAGCCCAGGCCATTCTGGAGGGTCTCCGCCAGGCTCACCGCCATGGGTTGGCAGCCCAGCTCCGCCAGGGCCAGGGCATCCCGCAACAGGCCTGCCCCGCCGGACGGATCCATCCCGCCCAGGCACAGGGCGACGGGCGGGGCGCTGGGGTGGGTGGCATCCATGGCGAAATTCCAGGATGACACAGGATGATCGCCAGACACGCTTCGATGGATTCGGCCCCATCACAAAGAGAAGAGGGGTTTACCGCCTGCCATCCACAGGAAACCGAGAAGGCAGGCCTGTTGTGGCTTCAGGGGCATGTCCGACCATTAATAAATAAAAAAAGGCCTTTGGTACAAAACAGGACCCGCCGAAGCGGGTCCTGAGATCCTGGTGTCCGGCAGGGCCGGTCAGCCTGATCCTACTTGCGCTTCTTGCCGCCCTTGCCGTTGACTTCATCAGCCAGCTTCTTGCCGGGCTTGAACTTGGCGACCTTCTTGGCAGCGATCTTGATGGGCTTGTTGTCGCGGGGGTTGCGGCCGGTGCGGGCGCCGCGGTTGGCGACGGAGAAGGTGCCGAAGCCCACGAGGGTGACCTTGTCGCCACTGCGCAGGGCGGAAGCGATGCCACCGAGCACCTGGTCGAGGGCGGCAGCGGCCTGGGCCTTGGTGATACCGGCCTTATCGGCGACGGCGCTGACCAGTTCAGCCTTGTTCATGGAAACCTCCGAATTTGGGGATCTGTGTCCCCGGGTTGAGGAAAACGGAATCGGCTCCGTGTGGAGACGACCGTACCTATTGGGTTTTCGAATATCACTGGCCCGGAAAGGCCGATGAATACTGTATTTCCTAAACTGCCAAGAAGCTACGCCGCAGACGCAGCGTGGTCAAGGTTTTTCTTTCAAAAAAATTCGCAGATCGGCCGCCCTTGGGATTCTTGGGTGTCATGGAACACATGAATGGCCGGAAACGCTAGAGCCTAAGTGCCATGGATGTCGCAGATCACCGTAGAACGGGCCATTGGGCTGAAGCCCCTCCGCGGAAGGGGCGCCAGAGGCGGTTCGCGGCCTATGATGTCCTATGGCACATCCCTACTTCCTCACCGTGGCCTACGCGGGCGGGGGTTTCCACGGCTGGCAGATCCAGACGAGCCTGCGGAGCGGGCAGGGCGACCTGTGGAAGGCGCTGCGCGCCTTCGATCCGGAAGCACCCATGCCCCAGGGCACAGGGCGCACGGACGCGGGCGTGCATGCCCGCGCTCAGGGGGTGCTGATCCACACCGCGCGGGCCTGGGACCCCTACCGGCTCCTGGCCGCGCTGAACGCGCATCTGCCGAAGGACATCCGGGTGATGGGAGCGCAACCAGCCCCAGAGGGTTTCTTCCCCCGGCAGCACGCCGTGGCCAAGCGCTACGTCTACCGGCTGGGCCTTGGGCCGTCAGAGGATCCGCTGATGGCGCCGTTCCGCTGGCACGTCCACCAGGCGGCGCCGATCGACATCGCGGCCATGGCGGAGGCTGCGCGCCACGTGCTGGGGACCCATGACTTTTCCAGCTTCCGCTGTGCAGAATGCGTGGCGAGGACGCCCGTGCGCACCATCCACGCCCTTCGCCTGGAACCGATGGAAGGCGGCCTGGACCTCATCTTCGAAGGCGGCAGCTTCCTCATGCACCAGGTCCGCATCATGACCGGCACGCTGGTGGAAGTGGGGAAGGGGAAGCGGAACCCGGCTTCCCTCGGCGCTTTGATCGCCGCGAGGGACCGCGCCCAGGCCGGCCTCACCGCCCCGCCCGAGGGCCTCTGCCTGGAGAAGGTGTGGTACGAGGCCCGATGGGCCATTGGCGAGCCCAGCCCCTGGGGTGAGCGGGAGTAGGCCGTCCTCAGGCCTCAGTGAAGCCTCGCCCTCCCTGTCTTTTGCTGAGGACCGGAGACCGAGCGCTCAATCCAAATAGAACCCCACGCCCTGCCAGACTTTGAAGCGCGTCTTGCCGTCCAGCGAGGCGGCCGGGTCGAAGACGAGCTTTTTCGCCGCTTCCACGCAGGCCTCGTCCGCTTCCTTCTCGTCGGGACCGTCCCCGGGAAGGCCCTGGATCAGCCGTGAGGCGACAACTTCGCCCTTCTCGTTGACCAGGACGTTCACCACGACGACCCCCTTGGGCCGGGCCTTGAAGAAGCCCGAGGACTTCAGGCGCGGAACCACCCGGTTCAGGTTGATGGGGCGGGCGGGCTGGACATCCTGGCTCAACACCACCAGATCGCCCTCCACCGGAACAGCGCTCGCCTTGGCGCGAAGCTGCTCATTCTCCGCCTGGAGCTTCGCCGCCTCGGCCTTGGCATCCTCGGCCTCCTGGCGGGCGGCCTTCACGTCCTTCAGGATGGCGTCGCCGCCCCGCTCGTTCTCCTTGAGCGAGGCGCGGACCTGGTCCAGCTCCTTCCGGGCGGCCTCCGCCTCGGTCTTGGACAGGTCCCGGGCCTTCTGGGCCGCGGCGAGTTCCTGCTGGATGTCCTCGGTGGCCGCGAGCCGCTGTTTGAGGCTGTCCCGCTCTTCCGTGAGCCGCTTCACCTGGGCCTGGAGCTGGGCGGCCGTGGGCTTCTTCGCCGCGGCGAGGGGCAGGGTGAACAGCAGCAGGGCGATGGCAATCCGCATGGCACCTCCGGATCCGGGGGGATCAGCGCAGGGCGGCACCCGCCTGATCGTTCCCCTTGTTGGGTTTCGATGTCCTGAGAATCCCACGCTTGATGAGGCGGGAGAAGATGGCAAGGCATTCATCCTGCTCGAAAGGGGCGATGGACAGGATGTCGCGGATCGACCACAGGCCGTTCACACGGGTGGCCAGGAAGGCCTCGTTGGATCCGAGATCGGTGGTCACCAGCTGATCCAGGCTCACCGCCAATTCGGGCACCAGCTCCTGATCCAGCTTCTTGTCCTCCAGGAGGTTCTGGACCACGGCCATCATCCGACCCGCGTCCAGGTGCCTGGGCTGATCCTGGAGGATGCGCCGAAGCTCCTCCTGGGCCTCCTGGAGCTTCTGCGTCTCCATGAAGGCGCGGGCCCGTTGGAGGTGGAGGCTCGGGTTCTCGCCCAGCCCGCCGCCTGGATCCACGATGCGGACCAGGCCCTTCTCGTGGAGGTCGAAGAGCAGCTTGTTGATCTTGTACTCGGGCATGCGGATGGTGAGCATGAGCTGGTCCACGCGGACCTGCCCATCCATGCGCGCCAGGATGTCCGCGTCCTCGGGGGCGAGGGGCAGGCGTTCGGCGATGGCCTCGGGGATGGGCGCGAGCACGGCGTCGCCGCCCCGGATGATCCGTCGGATGCGTTTCCATTCATCCATCCGGCGCGCGCCCTCCAGCACGATGCCGGTGACGTCGAGGCTGAGCAGCATGGACTTCTGATGGGAATCGACGCCATCGTGGTAATCGAAGCTGCCCACGCTCCAGAGGAACGTGTCGTAGATGCTCTCCTCGACCTTCACCTGGACGATGCGCCGGATCTCCGCCTCGGTGATCAGGTGGCGATCGACGAGGATGCGTCCGAGCAGCTGCTGCTCGTCCTCCTGGGTGGCCAGGGCCTCGCGCAGCTGGTCCTCGGTGATGCGGTTGAAGGCGAGCAGATACTGACCCAGGTACTCCCTGGGATCGGAGGACCAGACGCTGGTGATGCGGCCCTCATGGAGCGCCACGCGCTTGGTGTGCAAGGGACCGCGGAGCTCCAGCACGCCGGATTTCTTGCCGACGGCCAGCCACTGGAAGAGATCTTCCAGGCCCATCGTCGCCAGATCACCGCTCAGGGCCAAGACCTTGCCTCCCGTTCCGTCAAGGGTACCTCGATCCTTGGCCAGAACCCAGGACGATCAGGAATATCCAAGCTTCGCGCGGCCTGATCCGCGGCCGATCTGGCTTTCGTCAGAGCCGGTCCAGGGTGGCGCGGATGGCCTGGTTCAGCAGGTCGGGGTGGTGCCGCGCCATGGGGGCCTCCGGGTCCAGCAGCGGGAACCGGTGCACGGGAATGCCCAGGACCTCGCTGGCGGGCGCGGAGATGGGCTCGCCGCCCTCCTCCCGGTACCGGGCGAGCATGTCGGGTCGGAGCGGCGCCGAATTGGCGATCACCGCCGAAATGCCGACGCGCCCGAAGGCGGCGATGGCGGCCACATGGTTCTCCAGGTCCATCCCGGAGGATTCCCCGGGCTCGGTCATGAGGTTGGCCACGTAGATCACCGGGGCCCGGGAGATGGCTACCGCTTCCTGCAGCTCGGAGAGCAGGAGGTTGGAGATGGTGGAGGTGTACAGGCTGCCTGGGCTGAGGATCACCAGGTCCGCCCGCAGGAGGGCCAGCACGGCCTCGGGCAGGGGCTCGGCGTCCGCGGGCTCCATCCAGAGGCGGGCGAGGGGAGGGCGGCAGGAGCCCACGGCGGTCTCGCCCTGATAGAGGCGCCCGTCCATGTCCTCGGCGCAGAGGGTGATGGGAACCACGGTCGAGGGGAAGAGGCGCCCCACCGTCACCAGCACCCCCGAGAGCTGGCGGATGGCGCGGACCCAATCTCCCGTCAGATCCGCCAGGGCCCAGAGCATCAGGTTCCCCAGCGAGTGGCCCGACAGGCTGCCGTCTCCCTTGAACCGGTAGTTCAGGAGGTCCGAGAGCGCCGAATCCTCCAGCGTCAGCGCCGAGAGGCAGTTGCGGAGGTCCCCGGGCGGGATGCCGCCCAGCTCGTCGCGGAGCCGGCCGGAGGATCCACCGTTATCGGATACGGTGACGATGCCCGTGAGCTTCCAGGGGTCGCGGCTCCGCCCCGCCTCGCGCTTCAGGGCCCGCAGCAGCGCGGCGAGGCCGGTGCCCCCGCCCAGGGCCACCACTTTCAGCGGCTGGTCGGCATGGAGACCCAGGGGGCCCGGCACGAGGATGGCCCTGCTGGCCTAGTGGCCTTCAGTGAAGGCGAAGAGCGGCGACTTCCGGACGGAGTTGAAGTCCGGCTCCATGTGCCACTGGAAGAGCAGGTCGCCGTCGAGCTCCACGGCCTTCTTCATGCTTTCCGCGGAAGCCTCGGCGTTCTCGGCCTGGGCGAAGGCCACGGCGCGCAGGTAGTGCAGGGTGCCCTGCGCGGGGTGCGTCTTGATGGCCTTCTCCAGCAGCTTGAGGGCGCCATCCGTATCACGCCGGTTGAGGCAGGCCTGGATCTCGGTGATGGCGTCGGCCGCGGCGGCCTTGGGGGGGTGCAGCTTCGATTCGGCCAGGGCGCGATAGACCTCGGCCCGGCGCTTGACCGCCCAGTCGCCGGCGGTCCGGGCTTCTTCCATCAGCGTGTCCAGGGCTTTCACGGCCTCGGCGTGCTTGCCGCCGTCCACCAGCTTCACGGCCTTCGCGAACGCCTCCGCGAACGGAGATGGCTGGCCGGCCGGGGCGTGGGTGGACTTGGGAGCTTGTTCTGACTTGGCTTTCGTAGCCATACGGGATCCTCTGGAAGCCTTGGAGAAACTATAGGATGACAGCTTTCCCCGGGCAAATCCCATGGCGGCGCCCCCGAATCGGCCGTCAAGCCTTGAACAAGGCCTTTTCGCGGTTGAGGAGCCGGGTGGAGACGAAGGTCATGAGCCCCGCCAGGCCTACCGTCATGGCGAAAGCCACGAGGTATTCGAGCTGGTCGAACTGCTGGCTGAAGAGCTTGCGGAGGGACAGGCAGACGTTCACCACGGGCACATAGGTCAGGAAAGGCATCTTGTCCACGCCCGGGGCCATGGTGAACACGCCCAGGAACACGACCAGGAAGATGCCCGGCGTGATGGCGCTGCCCGCCTCGATGGTGTTCCGGGCCTGGATGCCCATGAGCAGGATGAAGTTTGAGAAGAAGAGGCCCAGCGGCACCATGATCATGAAGGTGAGGCCCAGGGTCATGGGGTTGGCCACGGCCGCCAGGGCCTGCATGGAACTCGTGGCCCCGCCGGTCATGAAGGGGATGGAGAGGCCCATGCTCAGCAGGTTCAGCAGGGCCGCGATCACGCCCATGCTGAAGATGTAGAGCAGCTTGCCGAGGATGATCTGGTTCCTCGGCAGGCGGGTGGCCATGAGGCTCAGGAGGGTGTGGCGCTCCTTCTCCCCAGCCGTGGCGTAGATCCCGTGCTGCATCGATCCGGTGTACATCATGATCATCAGCAGGTAGGGGAGGATCCGCCCCATGACCTTGCCCATCTCGAGGGCCGGGTCCGCGGCGTTCTTCACGTCCAGCTTCAGGGGCTCTGCCAGCTGGGGGGACGCGCCAAGGCCCTCGAGCCGGGTCTGGATCCAGCTCTTCTCCTGGTTTCGCAGGGCTTCCTTGACCCGCTTCAAGGCCAACTCTGAGGTGTGCTCGCTTTCATCGACGGTGGCGGTCAGGGAAAAGGTCTCGTGCTTTTGAAGCGCCTCCATCGCCCCGGGATCGGCCTCCAGGGCCAGGTCCAGCTTCTGGTCCCGGACAGCCTGCCTGAGGTCGCCCTCGGGTTTTGGCACCAGCTCGAAGCGTTTCGGATCGGACCGCAGCGTCCCGGTGAGGGCGCCGGATGCATCCGCCAGATAGATGCGGCTGGCCTTGCCGCGGTTCTGGGCCTCATCCCGTTTCGCCATCTTGGCCATCATGCCGAAGATGGCCGGGTAGAGGAGGAAGGGCAGCACGAAGGCGAAGAAGAGGGTCTTGCGGTCCTTGGAGAGCTCCAGGAACTCCTTCTTGGCGATGAGCAGGGCGCCGCGCATCAGTGGCCTCCTTCGACTTCGGATTCCGCCGCCAGCTGGAAGAAGACTTCATCGAGGGTCTTCGCGCGCCGGGAGAGCAGCAGGTCCCTGGGCGGCGCGTCGCCATGCAGCTTGCCGTCGAAGATGATGCCCACACGATCGCAGATGTCCTCCACCATGGGCATGACGTGCGTGGACACGATCACCGTGCGGCCCTCTTCGCGCATGATGCCGAGCAGGTCCAGGACAGTCTTGGCGGTGAGGACGTCCAGGCCCGTGGTGGGCTCGTCGAAGATCACCACCTTGGGGTCGTGCAGCAGGGCTCGGGCGATGCTCACCTTCTGCTTCTGCCCCGAGGAGAACCCCTCCATCTTCACGTCCGCGAAATCCGCCAGCTGGAGCTTCTCCAGCAGGTGCATGCCCCGGCGCTCGGCGATCCGCGGGTCCACGTCCTGGAATTCGCCGAAGATCCGCAGCAGCTCCCTGGGGGTGAAGCGGGCGTAGACCCCCATGTCCGTGCTGAGGTAGCCCAGGCAGCCGCGCACCGCCTCCGCCGCCTGCCGGGTCTCATGCCCGCAGACGTGGATGGAACCCGCATCCGGGTCCATGAGCCCGGCGATCATGCGCAGGGTGGTGGACTTGCCGGCGCCGTTGGGGCCCAGCAGGCCGTAGATCTCGCCCGGCCTCACTTCCAGCGAGATCCCGCGCACCGCGTCGATCCGCTTGGCGACATGGGTTTTCCTGTCCTTCACGGTGAAGGATTTATGGACCTCGTGGAGCTGGATCACCGGACCTCCGGAAGGACAGGCACCAGTGTATGGGGAAGTGCGATTTCCTGGCCGATGGACCGGCGAATAGCCCAGCCTGGCCGGCGAACGGGAGCGGCCGGGCCTTCAGTGGTGGCCGAGGGCACCCGTGGCGCTGAGCGCCAGCATCACCAGGCCCATCCCGAGGCAGTAGACGGCGAAGCCGTTGAGCTTCGGCTTCCGCGTGAAGCGGTCCAGGAGGCCGATGGCCAAGTACCCGGAGATGGCCGCCGCCAGGACGCCGATTCCGCAGAGCAGGGCGGGGGAGGCCGATCCTGCGGGGAAGGCCAGGTCCGCGGGCAGGGGCTGGTGTTTCAGGATGGGCTTCACCAGGCCCCGGAGCTCTACGGCCGCGGCGGCTGCGATCGTGGGCACGCCCAGTAGAAAGCTGAACCGCGTGGATTCAGGGAGGCGCAGGCCCTGGAACACGCCCATGGAGATGGTGGACCCGGAGCGGGAAAGCCCGAAACCGCCGCCGATGCCCTGGATGGCGCCCACGGCGAGGGCGTCCGAGGCGCGGAGGTCGCTGATCCCGCGCCCTGCCTGGTCCTCATGGCGCAGGTTGATCCGCTCGCGGCTCAGGCGGTTGGCCAGGTAGAGGAGGCCGGCGGTGCAGACCAGCCCGAGCCCGTAGACCCAAAGGTGCTCCTTCGCCGCCTCCTTGACCGCCTTGGTGGCGAGGCCGAAGACTCCTGTGGGGATCATGGCGATGAAGAGCCACAACGCCAGCTTCCGGCCTTCGGAATCCCGGCCCACGCAGCCCATGGCCACCTGAAGCAGTTCCCGGCGGAAGTAGATGATCAGGGCGATCAGCGTGCCCCCGTGCAGCAGGACGTCGAAGGCCAGCGGCATGGGCCGCCCGCCGAACATCAAGTGCTCCGCCAGCGTCAGGTGCGCCGTGGAGGATACCGGCAGGAATTCCGTCAGGCCCTGGATCAATCCCAGGAGGATGGCGTGCAGCAGGTTCATTCATGCTCCTACGATTCATTGAGTGTGCCATGCATGGTTGAATCTTCTTATGCGATCCATCGACCTCCGCTCCGACACTGTGACCCAGCCCTCGAAGGAGATGCGTGCCGCCATGGCGGCCGCGGAAGTGGGAGACGACGTGCTGGAGCGCGATCCCACCATGGTCCGTCTGGAGGGCTGGGTGGCGGAGCTGCTCGGGATGGAGGCCGCCCTGTGGGTGCCGTCGGGCTGCATGGGCAACCTCATCGCCCTGATGCTGCACCTCAAGCGGGGCGACCGCTTCCTGGCGCCGGCCCAGGCCCACGTGCTGGGGTCTGAGCTGGGCACGGCCGCATGGCTGGCGGGCGGCATGCCCGAGGCCCTGGCCTGGGAAGGCGGCCCCGGCCGGCCCACGCCGGCCCAGGTGACGAAGGCCGCGGGAACGCCCGGCCCCTATTACACCCTGCACACCTCCTTGCTCTGCCTGGAGAACACCCACAACTTCGCCGGCGGCGCCGTGACGCCCCGGGACGAGCACCGCGCCCTGGTGGCCGCCGCGAAGGCCGCAAAGCTGGCGGTTCACCTCGACGGCGCGCGGATCTGGCACGCCGCCGCGGCGCTGGGCCTTCCACCTTCCGCCCTCACCGAAGGCGCAGATACGGTGCAGGTCTGCCTCAGCAAGGGCCTGGGCGCGCCCGTGGGTTCCCTGGTCTGCGGGTCGAAGCCCGCCGTGGCCGAGGCCCGGCGGCTCCGCAAGATGCTGGGTGGCGGCGTGCGCCAGGGCGGCGTGGTGGCGGCCGCGGGCCTGGTGGCCCTGGACTACCTCCCCCGCATCGTCGAGGACCACGCCAAGACCCGGAGGTTGGCGGAAGGAATGCGGGCTTTCGGCATCGCGGCCCCCGCGCCCGAGACGAACATCCTGCTGGTGCCCGTGCCCGACGCTGCCGCGGCCCTGGCGGCCCTGGAAGCCGTCGGCGTCCGCGCCCTGCCGGTGGGATCGGCCATCCGGTTCATCCCCCACCGGGACGTGGAGATGGGGGACATCGAGGAGGCCCTGCGCCGCATCGAGCCCCTGGCCCACCTCCTGCGGACCGCCTGACCATGAAGCTCCGCCTGGTCCTCCTGGCCCTCGCACTGGCCGCCCTGGCGGCGGGCGGTTACTGGCTGTACCAGGATGCGCTGGTGCCGGTGCCGCTGGCACCGGGTGATGCTCTGTTCGTGCCCGGCCAGCCCGAGTTCGGCGAGGACGAGGCGGTGGTGGAGGCCCTGCTGCCCGCAGGCGCCGGCGTGGAGGCCTTCCTGGCCGCCCAGTCCGATCTCGCCTTGCTGGTGAGGGCGCCGGAAGGCGGCTGGACGGGACAGTTGCTGTCGACGCTTGAGGGGTCGCGGCACGGCCGCCGGTGGCGCCTCGTGGCGCGGCCCGGATGGCGGATGCAGGACGGGACCATGCTCGACGCGCCCCGGATGGCGAAGGCCCTCGAGCCCGAACTGGGAAACCTGGGGGGAACCTCCCGCCTGATCGATGGCGCGACGCTGGACCTGCGCTTCAGGACCCCCCAGAAGGGCCTGCCGGACCTGCTCGCCCGCTGGCGGGTCCCCGGCAGCGGCCCCTTCGTGCGGCAGGGGATGACGCTGACCCGTTTCGAGCGCTTCACGCCCGGGCGCCCCGGGCTGGCCGGCGTACGGATCAGCACCGATCCGGCCCTGCTGGAGAGCCGCGCCTGGGCCGAAGGCCTGGCCGCCCGCCGCTGGGCCTGGGCCGTGTTTCCCGGGCAGGTCGCCCCGGAGGACATGGCCAAGGCCCGCCTCGCGCCCTACGACGAGTTCCGCATGAAGGACGGCACCGTGTGGTTCCTCTCGCGTCGCATGCGCCGCTTGCGGCCGGATGCCTCGGACTGGACGAGCACACGTCTCTTCGGCGCCTGGCGGAGCAGCACCGAGCTGCCTTACGACCCGCTGGGGTTCTGACCTATTCCAGATTCGCGGATTACTTGCGGATCTGGAATAGGACGCCCTGGATCGTGGAACGACAGCAGATGAAGCCCAAAGGCACCCTAATGATGGCAATCTGATGATCGACGCTTGGGATCGTCCTAAGGACTATTAAAGATTGCTTGAGGTGAGCCGTGAGTTTGTCAAAAGAGGTGAAGAAGGGGCTACGGATAAGTGGTGGTCTACTGATCCTGCTCGTGCTGGTGGCTATAGGTGGCCTTCTGGCCATATTTCCTGGTCTGCGCGTTGGGTTACAAGCAAGGCTCGGAGATACAGAGTCGATGTTGAAAATGGGTGCGGTCACGCAGGAACTCCATTGGGATGAAGATGCCTGCGAGGCGGGAAATCCTCGGGGGTGCTGGTTGGTTTGGAACGTCAATCAGGATAAAAATCACAAGAAAGCGTTAGAGGCGTTGAAGCATGGTGCTGAATTGGAATTGAAGCAGAGGAGGGAGTATGCGTGCCTGTTGGAACTGACGCGGGTTCATGAATATGGGTTGCTGGGGCAGCCTAGGAACCCCCAAGAAGCCGAAAAGATTCGAAAACAGTATCTTGAGATTCACAGGGAGCTTCGTGCCAAAGGGATGATTTTGTAAGGGAATTCTTGCTTGGACGGTGGTCACCCAGTTACGACCCCATCCACTTTGGCCCTATTTGCTTCCTAAAGCCTAATTTTATATAATTCCATCATCGACCATTTGTATCTCGCCGCTGCCACTGGAAGCCACTCCCTCTTTCTGTCCGAATTTGATCGGCAAGGACCTTCTCATTTAGGCTGAGCAATCGCCAAGTCAACAGATGTCTGGCACCCACATCCTGGGCGGAGAAATGAGAATGAAGCGATTTCTTTATTTGGCTATGTTTATCTGGGGGGGAGAGGCGGGTGCGATTACCGGCGCGCCACCAATGAGCGAAGCTTTGGTGATCCCTCCAGCCAGAGTCGACTCCGAAGGTGGATCCCTGTGGTTTAACGTCAATGCCACATTGACTAAAGAAAAATTTATTAAAACGAGTGATCAAACAAGTGCACTTACGATCCGATCTTTGGATGATCTAGACATTGAACTCTATTTCTACGGTGGCCACTTTCTCCACAAAGGTCGTATTAAAGAAGAAATGGCGGCGGTCAACCGCAATTTCGGGAGGCACCAGTTCGAGTTGGAGCTCAAGGGTCTGGAAGCTTCAATCCAACAGATACGGCGGGACTACGCCCATCTGAAGAAGGCCGACATCGATCAGAAGCCGGCGGTCCGCGCGGCGGAAGCCCGGCGAGAGGAGTTGATCCAGGAAGGTCCTCAACCTAATGCATTTAACCTTTGGTACTACGGTGCCACGGGTGCCGTGAGTCCAGACGGGACCTACTTCTACTGCTACCAGACAGACCGGACGGAACCCCGCGAACTCTGGCAGTCCTACTGGGTCTTCGATGTGAAGACGGAGACCCGGCGCCCTTCCACCTTCAATTTCCGGGGCAAGATCGACCAGCCCTGGCGCATTTCGCCGGATGGAAGATACGGCCTGGTCCGCACTGGGGATCTGGATCTCGTCCTCTGCGACCCCCTGACGGGGGAGATCAAGAAGAACTTCAAGTATCCCTGGCATATCGAAAATGTCTATTTTTCGCAGGACTCCAAGTATCTCGTCCTCATCGGGGGCGAAGCCTGGATATACGAGATCGAATCGGGGAGGCGGATGGGAAACCTCTTCATCAACCGGGAGGGGGCTCATCGGAAGGGGCTCTTCAAGAGAGAGACCTGGCCGGGCCAATACGCGGAATTCAGCCCTTCGGGAAGGTACCTCTTCCAGCGGGCCTACACCACCGCTGGCGGCATCGGCAAAGATCTGTGGACTGCCGCCCTGCATTCCACCCATGTCATCTGGGACTGGAGGCGGGACCGGCTGGTGGAGAGCCTGCCGAAGGAGGCATTGATGCGGTTCGAGGGGTGGGGACCCACGGACGATCTGGTCCTCATCGCCGAGCCTGATCATGTGGCGGTGACTCATCTGCCCACGGGGAAGGTGGTGGCCAAGCTCATGCAGCCGCCAGGATTCAAGACCCGC
This sequence comes from Geothrix alkalitolerans, assembly GCF_022808885.1. Classification (NCBI taxonomy): domain Bacteria; kingdom Pseudomonadati; phylum Acidobacteriota; class Holophagae; order Holophagales; family Holophagaceae; genus Geothrix; species Geothrix alkalitolerans. Next base: position 857,828 of record NZ_JAKZLE010000001.1, read on the forward strand.
CTCCAGCCCCTGACGGTGGACCACCGCACCCACGCGCGCAGCCTGTGCCGCCCCTCGGATGGGCTGGTGCTTAGCGATGCCCTGGCTGCTGACGGCTACTATCGGCTCATCCGATGGGACCTGGGGCCGTACATGGATGAGATACGGAAGCGAGTCGCAGCCCTTCCAGGGAAGCCTTGAACCTTCCTCGCCGGCTTTGACTCACTCCAAATTCGCCGCCTGCTCGCGGATCTGATCCAGGACGCCCTTGGCCTCCATGACGGCGCGGGTCATGGCGATGCGTCTGCACTTGCTGCCGGTGGTGTTGAGTTCGCGGAGGACCTCCTGGCACCAGACGTCGATGGCCTTGCCTTCCAGGCGGCCCTGGGCGAGGCGCTCGGCGAAGTCGTCGAGGTGGGCGGCGAGGCGGGTCAGCTCTTCGCGCACGTCCTGGCGCTCGGCGAGCACGCCGGCTTCGGCCAGCAGGCGCTCGGCGGGGAGCTGGCCGGTGAGGCGCGCGTCCTCCAGAAGCTGTTCGATGCGCTGGCGGTAGAGGCTGGGGAGTTCGGCGGCCTGCTGTTCGGCCTCGGCCTTGAGGCGCTCGTGCAAGGACCGCAGCCGGGCCAGCCCATCCTCGAAGAACGGCCGCAGGCGCTCGGCCTCGCGGGTCCGGCCCGCGTTCCAGAGCTCCAGCAGGGCGGCCATGGCCTCGCGCACGGGGGCCTCCAGCCGCTCCGCCAGATCCGGGTCCGGGGCCTGGAAGGCGCCGGGCACCCGGAAGAAGGCTTCCGCCGTCATGGGCGGCAGGTTCAGCCATTCGGCGTCCTCCTGCCAGCCCTTGGCGAGGGCGCGCAGCAGGGCGCGGTTCAGGCGGGGCTCAAGGGAGGGGTCGTCCTGCACCTCCACCGCGAGGTCGAGCTTCCCGCGCGACCCCGCCTCGCGCACCTGGGCGCGAAGGCCCGCCTCCAGGGCGAAGAGGGCGGGGGGCAGGCGCAGGCTGAGATCCAGCGCCTTGTGGTTGACACTGCGCAGCGTCAGGCGGAGCTGCCCGGCGGCCAGGGGCCGGACGACCTCGGCGAAGGCGGTCATGGATTTCATGGGCGGAACCTCGGATGCAGGTTGGCTTTCCAGGGTAGCGCCGGCGAGGAGGCTTCATTCAGCTGAAAACGCGGAACACGAAGCGCGCGAAGAAAAGCTCGAAGGATGAAAGGATGCTCTTCTTCGGACCGGCCTTCCATTCGCGGTCTTCGTGCATTCGTTCGCGCTCTTCGCGTTCCAGTCTTTCCGATGGATCTTAGTGCCCGCCCACGGCCAGCCAGGGCGCCTCGGCGCGGCGGCGGGTCTCGTAGGCCTCGATGTCGGCCAGGTTCGCCTCGCTGCGCTTGATCTCGTCCAGGCCCTCCAGCAGGGTCGTCTTGCGCGCCGGCTCGATCTCGAAGCGGAAGGACCTCCCGCCGCCGGAGACGGTCTGGGCCGGGAGGTCCACGGTGAGGGGGCCCTCCGCCTCCGCGAGCTGGGCGATCTGCTCCACGGGCAGGACCACGGGGAGGATGCCGTTGGCGAAGCAGTTGTTGAAGAAGATATCGGCGAAGCTGGGGGCGACGACGCAGCGGATGCCGAAATCGAGCAATGCCCAGGGCGCGTGCTCGCGGCTGGATCCGCAGCCGAAGTTCGGGCCCGAGAGCAGGATGGTGGCCTGCCGATAGGGCTCACGGTTCAGCAGGAAATCCGGAAGTTCCTTGCCTTCGGGGCTGTAGCGGATCTCGTGGAAGAGGTGGCGGCCCAGGCCCGAGCGCACCAGGGTGGTGAGGAACTGCTTGGGGATGATGAGGTCCGTGTCCACGTTGGCGCGGAGGAAGGGCGCGGCGATGCCCGTGAGGGTGGTGAAGGCCTTCATCGCTGCACCTCCATGCGGCGGACATCCGTGAAGTGGCCCGCCACGGCGGCGGCGGCGGCCATGCCCGGGCTCACCAGGTGGGTGCGGCTGCCGCGGCCCTGGCGGCCCTCGAAGTTGCGGTTGCTGGTGCTGGCGCAGCGCACGCCGGCCGCCAGCCGGTCCTCGTTCATGCCGAGGCACATGCTGCAGCCGGGCTGGCGCCACTCGAAGCCCGCCTCGAGGAAGACGCGGTCCAGGCCCTCGGCCTCGGCCTGCTTCTTCACCAGGCCGGAGCCGGGCACCACCAGAGCCCGCACGCCCGAAGCCACCTTCCGGCCCCGCGCGACGAGGGCGGCTTCCCGGAGGTCCTCGATGCGGCCGTTGGTGCAGGAGCCGATGAACACGGCCTGGATGGGAATGGCCTCCATGGGCGTGCCCGGCTCCAGGCCCATGTAGTCCAGGGCGCGCAGGATGGCCTCCCGTTCCTCCGCGTTGCGGGCCTGGGCGGGATCCGGCACGCGGCCCGTGATGTCGGTGACCCACTGGGGGCTCGTGCCCCAGGTGACCTGGGGGGCCATGCCGCGGAGGTCCACCACCACCTCCTGGTCGAAGGCGGCGCCGGGATCGGAGGCGAGCGTGCGCCAGTGGGCCACGGCAGCGTCCCACAGCTCGCCCTTCGGAGCGAGAGGCCGGCCCGCCACGTAGGCGAAGGTGGTTTCGTCCGGGGCCACCAGGCCCGCGCGCGCGCCGCCCTCGATGCTCATGTTGCAGAGGGTCATGCGGCCTTCCATGGTGAGCGCGCGGACGGCGAAGCCCGTGTACTCCATCACGCAGCCGGTTCCGCCGGCGGTGCCGATCTGGCCGATGAGGCGCAGGGCCATGTCCTTGGCGCCCGTCCACTCGGGCAGGTCCCCCTCGAAGCGCACCCGCAGGTTCTTCGAGCGGCGCTGGGGCAGGGTCTGGGTGGCCATGACATGCTCGACCTCGCTGGTGCCGATGCCAAAGGCCAGGGCCCCGAAGGCGCCGTGGGTGCTGGTGTGGCTGTCCCCGCAGACCACGGTGGTGCCGGGCAGCGTGAAGCCCTGCTCGGGCCCCACCACGTGGACGATGCCCTGGCGGTCGTCCAGGAGGGGGATGTAGGGCACGCCGTGGGCCTTCACGTTGGCTTCCAGGGCTTCCACCTGGAGGCGGCAGGTCTCGTCGGCGATGCCCTTCTCGCGGTCGACGGTGGGCACGTTGTGGTCCGCCACCGACAGGATGTTCGCGGGGCGACGCAGGGCGCGCCCGGCCAGGACGAGGCCTTCGAAGGCCTGGGGGCTGGTGACCTCGTGGACCAGGTGGCGGTCGATGTAGATCAGGCTGGTGCCGTCGGCGCGGGTGGCCACCAGGTGCTCGTCCCAGATCTTGTCGTAGAGGGTGCGCGGGCTCATGGGCTCTTCCTTGCTGGAGCGGGGTCGGGGTGGTCGAAGTCGATGGCGCGGATCAGGTCGAGGAAGGCCCGCGTGGCGGGGGACAGGGCCGCCTCGCGGCGGGTGACGATGCGAATGAGCTTCTCCACCTGGAGCTCGCGGACGGGGATCTCCATCACCCGGCCCTCGCGGACGGCGGCGGTGGTGGTCATGCGGGGCAGGATGGCCAGTCCGGCTCCCAGGCTCACGAACTCCAGGATGGTGGCGATGGAGGCCAGCTCCATGGTGAGGCGCAGGGGGGTGTTGCAGCGGGCGAACAGCTCGATGATGGCGGTCCGGGTGGGCGTGGGCGCGTTGTGGGCCACGAAGCGCTCCTCCCCCAGGTCCGAGATGCTGACGTTCTTCCGCTTCGCGAGTCGGTGCCCGGGCGGGACCACGAGCACCATGCGGTCCCGGTGGATGACCTCGCTCACCAGCTCGGGATGGAGGGCGTCGTAGGAGACAAAGCCCACGTCCAGCCGGCGCTCCAGCACCTCGGTGGGGATGCGCTCCGAGGTCTGGCGGTAGGCCTGGATCTTGATGGCGGGCCAGGCCTGCTGGTAGGCCAGGAGGATCCGGGGGAGCAGGAACTCGGACACGCTCTCGTTGGCGCCCACGTTCAGGCGGCCCTGCTGGAGGCCCTTCAGGGCCCCGAAGGTGTCGAGGATCTCCTGGCGCAGGTCGAACATGCGCTGCGCCAGGGGGAGCAGGGTGGCGCCCGCGTCCGTGAGGGTGCCGCCCTTGGTGGTGCGGTCCACCAGGGTCTCGCCCAGCTCCTCCTCGAGGCGCTTCAGGGCGAGGCTCACGGCGGGCTGGGTGCGGAAGAGACGCTCCGCCGCGCGGGAGAAGCTCTTCTCGCGCGCGACCACCAGGAACGTTTCCAGCTGTCCGAGGTCCATGGACCCTCCGTCGGGAAGTGTAGGGTTTTAAGTATTACTTATGTAATCATAAAAAAAATTAAATGTATTTATGGGCTGGATGGGAGGATCTTTTGGTGATCCCTCCGGCCCCGGCCGGTCCAGGAGTCCTTTATGGGCAGTGAGCGGATCGCCATCTTCGACACCACCCTCCGCGACGGAGAGCAGTCACCGGGCTGCAGCATGAACCTGGACGAGAAGCTGCTGATGGCCCGCCAGCTGGAGGCCCTGGGCGTGGATGTCATCGAGGCCGGCTTCCCCGTGGCTTCCGAGGATGACTTTGCCGCGGTGCAGGCCGTGGCCCGCGAGTGCCGGAAGCCCGTCGTCGTCGCCCTCTGCCGCGCCCTCCCCAAGGACATCGAGCGGGCCTGGCAGGCGGTCTCCGGCGCCGCCCGGCCACGCATCCACACCTTCCTGGCCACGTCGGACATCCACCTGGAGTACAAGCTCCAGAAGACCCGCGAAGAGGCCCTGGCCATGATCCGCGAGGGCGTGCGGACGGCCAAGGGCTTCACGCCGGACGTGGAGTTCTCGGCCGAGGACGCCACCCGCAGCGACTGGGACTTCCTGGTGGCGGTGTTCACCGCGGCCATCGAGGAGGGGGCGACCGTCCTCAACGTGCCCGACACCGTGGGCTACACCGTGCCGGACGAGTACGGCCGCCTCATCCGGTACCTGCGGGACAAGGTTCCGGGCATCGAAGGCGTCACCATCAGCGTCCACTGCCACAACGACCTGGGCCTGGCCGTGGCGAACTCCCTGGCGGCCGTGGCCGCGGGGGCCCGCCAGGTGGAGTGCACGGTGAACGGCATCGGCGAGCGGGCCGGCAACGCCGCCCTCGAGGAAGTGGTCATGGCGCTGTCCGTGCGCCGGGACGCGCTGCCTTACGAGACGGGCATCCACCGGGAGGTGATCACCCGCGCCAGCCAGACCCTCGCCAACATCACCGGCGTCCAGGTACAGCCACACAAGGCCATCGTGGGGAAGAACGCCTTCGCCCATGAGAGCGGCATCCACCAGCACGGCATGCTGAGCCACCGCTCCACCTACGAGATCATGACCCCCGAATCCGTCGGGGCGAACCGCACCAGCCTGGTGCTGGGCAAGCACTCGGGCCGCCACGCCCTGGGCAAGCGCTTCGAGGAGCTGGGCTATCCCCTGGACAAGGCGGCCCTGGAGAAGGCCTACAAGCTCTTCACCAAGCTCAGCGACCAGAAGAAGGAGATCTTCGACGAGGACCTCCTGACCATCGTCCGCGACGGGCTCGCGCACATTCCCGAGGCCTTCAAGCTCCGCGCGGTGCAGGCCACGGCGGGCACCGCCATGTTCGCCACGGCCCTGGTCACCCTGGCCGGCGAGGCGGGGGAGGCCACGGAGACCGCCATGGGCGACGGCCCGGTCAACGCGGTCTTCGCGGCGGTGGACAAGCTCACGGGCCTGAAGGGGAAGCTCGTGGATTTCCGGATGCATTCCATCACGGGCGGCGCGGACGCGGTGGGGGAGGTGTTCGTCCAGGTCGAGTTCGGCGGCGTCGTCCAAGGGGGGAAGGGCGCCAGCACGGACATTGTCGAGGCCAGCGCCCGGGCCTACCTGAACGCCTCCAACAAGGTGCTGTTCGCACGCCGCTCCGCCGAGACGCCCGCCGCCGGTCCCGTCCGCCGCCAGGGGGTGATGTGATGAAGGAAACCCTGCCGCAAGGCCTTGAATCCACCGACGCCAGGACGGACATTGCCGTCCAGGCCGCCGCGCTGCCCGCCCCGCCCCCGGAGGACGGGGCGGACCCTGACCAGTACCTCTGGGGAGTCTGAACGTGGAAGCCCGCATCACCCTTCTTCCCGGCGACGGCGTGGGCCCTGAAGTGGTCCGCGAGGCGGCCGCCTGCCTCGCCGCCGTGGCCAAGGCCTTCGGCCACCAGTTCCACCTGGAGGAGGCCCTCGTCGGCGGGGCGGCCGTGGATGCCACGGGCGATCCGCTGCCGGCGGACACCCTCGCCGCGTGCCAGGCCAGTGACGCCGTCCTGCTGGGCGCCGTGGGCGGGCCCGCCTGGGACCGCCACCCGCGCGAGCAGCGGCCCGAGTCGGGCCTGCTGCGCCTGCGACGCGCCCTGGGCCTCTACGCCAACCTGCGCCCCGTCAAGGTCCACCCGGCCCTGGAGGATGCCTCGCCGCTCCGCCCGGAGGTGGTGCACGGCACGGACCTGATGATCGTCCGCGAGCTGGGCGGCGGCCTCTATTTCGGAGAGCCCCGGTCCTTCTCGGAGGAGCGGGCCGTGAACACGCTGCCCTACACCCGAACCGAGGTCGAGCAGGTCGCCCGGGTGGCCTTCGAGCTGGCCGCCTCCAGGCGGCGGCTGCTGGTCTCCGTGGACAAGGCCAACGTGCTGGAGACCTCCCGCCTCTGGAGGCAGGTGGTGGATGAGCTGGCGCCCGCCTATCCCACGGTCAAGGTGAGCCACGCCTACGTGGACAGCTTCGCCATGGCCCTCATCACCCGGCCCCGCGACTTCGACGTGGTACTGACGGAGAACCTCTTCGGGGACATCCTCAGCGACGAGGCCGCGGTGCTCGCGGGCTCGCTGGGCCTGCTGCCCTCGGCGAGCCTGGGTGGTCCCGTAGGACTCTACGAGCCCATCCACGGCTCTGCGCCGGACATCGCCGGGAAGGACGCGGCCAACCCCATCGGCACCATCCTCTCGGCGGCCATGCTGCTCCGCCACAGTCTCCGGCTCGAGGTGGAGGCCCGCGCCCTGGAATCCGCGGTGGACCGCGTCCTCAAGGGCGGCCACGGCACCTCGGACCTGGGGGGCCTCAAGCACCACCACGGCACCCAGGCCCTGGGCGCCAAGATCCGCGACGCCATCCGCCCGCCCGGCGCCAAGGGTGCCCGGCTGGCTGACTCCGCCTACGCCTGGTGCGGCTCGCCCGAGGGCGCCCGCCACCATCTTTGAACCCTCGACCCGGAACCCGACCCATGCTCCCCGTCTCCGCCTCCGCCGACGCGACCCCCACCTTCGTGGTAGGGACCATCGGCGTGATTGGCGGGCTGCCTGGGCTGGTGCTGCGGCTCACGGGCTAGGGGCGGGACGGCAGCATCCAGATCCCGGCCCCGCACCCAGGCGGGGCCTTTCCACATCGGCCCGGCTCCTTCGACCCGACCTCTTCGATTTCGATTCACCTGAGGACCCCCATGACTCCCCGATATGGCCTGACTTCACGGTTGACTTTTCCCGCGCCATCCCCAAGACTCGTCGCCCATGAGCCTTTCCCACCTCGACCACTCGGCAGCTGCGGCGATCTCGTCCGCAGTGGCGCGCCCCGTGGCCGACCTGGTGGCCATTCCCGCCGTGCTGATGATTAGCGGCGAGGTGGGGGCCTCCTAGACGTTCTCGGAACCAACCGAAACCGGCCCCGCACCTCGAACGATGCGGGCCCTTTTCACATCTGGTCCTGCACCCCGAGGTCGGTGGCCTTCCACAGAGGAAGACCATGTCAGACACAGGACAACCGCTCAACCGCCGCAGCCGGGTCATCACCCAGGGCCCCGACCGCGCCCCGGCCCGGGCCATGCTCAAGGCCATCGGCTTCACGGACGAGGACCTGGCGAAGCCCATCATCGGCATCGCGAACACCTGGACCGAGATCGGCCCCTGCAACTACCACTTGCAGGCGCTGGCGGAGCGCGTGAAGGCCGGCGTCCGCGCCGCGGGCGGCACGCCCATGGAATTCTGCACGGTCTCCATCAGCGACGGCATCACCATGGGCACCGAGGGCATGAAGGCCTCCCTGGTGAGCCGCGAGGTCATCGCCGACTCCATCGAGCTGGTGGCCCGGGGCAACGCCTTCGACGGCCTGGTCTGCCTCTCGGGCTGCGACAAGACCAACCCCGGCGTGGCCATGGCCCTGGCCCGCCTCGACATCCCGGGCTTGATCCTCTATGGCGGCTCCACGGCCTCGGGGCACTGCGGCGGCAAGGACCTCACGGTGCAGGACGTCTTCGAGGCGGTGGGCGCCCACAGCGCCGGCAAGCTGGACGACGCGGGCCTCAAGGAGGTGGAGGATGCGGCCTGTCCCGGCGCCGGTGCCTGTGGCGGCCAGTTCACCGCCAACACCATGTCCGCCAGCCTGGAGCTCATCGGCCTGAGCCCCATGGGCCTCAACGGCATCCCCGCGGAGGATCCCCGCAAGGGCGAGGCCGCCGAGACCTGCGGGCGCCTGGTGATGGAGCTGCTGAAGCGCGACCTGCGCCCCAGCGCCATCCTCACCCGCGAGGCTTTCGAGAACGCCGTGGCGGCCGTGGCGGCCACGGGCGGCTCCACCAACGCCGTGCTGCACTACCTGGCCCTGGCCCGGGAGGCGGGCGTGCCCTTCACGCTGGAGGACTTCGACTGCGTCAGCACGCGCACCCCGCTGCTGGCGGACATGAAGCCCGGCGGGCGGTTCATGGCCCCGGACCTCCACGCCGCGGGCGGCATCCGCCTGGTGGCCAGCCGCCTGCTGGAGGGCGGCCTCATCCACGGCGCGGCCCTGACTGTGACCGGCCGCACGCTGGGCGAGGAGCTGGCCGGCGCGGCGGAAACGCCCGGGCAGGAGGTGGTGCGCCCCTTTGACCGGCCCCTGAAGTCCACCGGCGGCCTCGTGATCCTGAGGGGCAGCCTGGCGCCGGAGGGCTGCGTCATCAAGGTGGCGGGCCACGAGCGCCTGCACCACACGGGCCCGGCGCGGGTCTTCGAGCACGAGGAGGACGCCTTCGCCGCCGTGCAGGCGGGCCGCATCGATCCCGGCGACGTGGTGGTGATCCGCTACGAGGGCCCGAAGGGCGGCCCCGGCATGCGCGAGATGCTGGGCGTCACGGCGGCCCTGGTGGGCGCGGGCCTCGGCGAGTCCGTGGCACTCCTCACCGACGGCCGGTTCTCAGGGGCCACCCGGGGTCTCATGGCGGGCCATGTGGCCCCGGAAGCGGCCGTGGGCGGCCCCATCGCCCTGGTGCGCGAGGGGGACACGGTGGTCTTTGACATTCCCACCCGGCGGCTGGACCTGAAGGTGCCCGAAGACGAGCTGGCCCGGCGCCGGGCCGAGTGGAAGGCCCCGGCGCCGCGCTACCGGACGGGCGTTTTCGCCAAGTACGCCGCCACGGTCGCCAGCGCGGCCGAGGGCGCCATCACCCTGGCCCAGTGAAGGAGGGACCGTGAGCAAAGCGGGAACGCACACCGGGGCCCAGCTCATCTGGGAATGCCTGACGCGGGAGGGCGTCACCACCGTCTTCGGCTATCCGGGCGGGGCCATCCTGCCCGCCTACGACGCCATGGTGGACTTCTCCATCCGGCACGTGCTGGTGCGCCACGAACAGAGCGCCGTGCACATGGCGGACGGCTATGCCCGGGCCTCGGGCCGCGTGGGCGTGGTGGTGGCGACCTCCGGTCCCGGCGCCACCAACCTGGTGACGGGTTTGGCCACGGCCATGATGGACTCCACGCCCCTGGTGGCCATCACGGGGCAGGTGGGCTCCGGTGTGCTGGGGACGGATGCCTTCCAGGAGGTGGACATCACGGGCATCACGCTGCCCGTCACCAAGCACAACTACCTGGTGACCAGGGCGGAGGACATCGTGCCCGCCCTTCGGGAGGCCTTCGCCGTGGCGAAGAGCGGCCGCCCCGGCCCCGTGCTGGTGGACATCACGAAGGACGCCCAGCAGGGCCGGGCGGACCTTGACTGGGAGACCGCGGAGCCCATCCGGCACCTGCGCCACCTGCCTCCCCCGCTGGATTCCGAGGCCCTGGCCCGGGCCCTGGAGCTGATTCGCCACGCCAAGCGGCCCATCATCCTGGCGGGCCATGGCATCCAGATGTCCGGCGCCAGGGCCGAGGTGCTCACCCTGGCCGAGCGGGCCGACATCCCCTTCGCCCTGACCCTCCTGGGCCTGGGCGCCGTGCCCGCCACCCATCCCCTCAGTCTCGGCATGATGGGCATGCACGGCGAGGCCTGGGTGAACAAGGCCATCCAGGAGGCGGACCTGCTGCTGGCCTTTGGCATGCGCTTCGACGATCGCGTGACCGGCAAGCTCAAGGAGTACGCCCCCCATGCGAAGAAGATCCACATCGACATCGACGCCAGCGAGCTGGGGAAGAACGTGACCGTGGACGTGGCCATCGCCGGGGACCTGCTCACGGTCCTGCGGGCCCTGCTGCCGGACATCCCCGTGGCGGACCGCTCCAAGTGGCTGAAGCAGATCCGCGGCTGGCGCGGCGATTCCGCCGTGCGCGACATCAAGAACCTGCCCGATGACGGCCACCTCTACGCGGCCCACGTGATGCACGACCTCTGGCGCCTCACGGGCGGGAACGCCGTGGTGGTGACGGACGTGGGCCAGCACCAGATGTGGGAGGCGCAGTACTACCACCACGACGCGGAGCGCAGCCTCATCACCAGCGGGGGCGCCGGGACCATGGGCTTCGCCCTCCCGGCCGCCATCGGCGCCAAGCTGGCCCGGCCCGAGGCCGAGGTCTGGGTGGTGGCCGGGGACGGCGGCTTCCAGATGACCTTCGCCGAGCTGATGACCGCCGTGCAGGAGGGCGTGAAGGTGAACATCGCCATCATCAACAACGGCTTCCTCGGCATGGTCCGCCAGTGGCAGGCCCTGTTCTACGAGGGCCGCTACGCCGCGACGCCCATCCTGTCGCCGGACTTCGTGAAGCTGGCCGGGGCCTTCGGCATCCATGGCCAGCGCGTGGACACGCGGGTGGACCTCGCCGGTGCCGTGGCCGAGGCCCGGGCCGTCGAGGGCACGGCTCTCATCGAGTTCCGGGTGGAGCAGGAGGACAGCGTCTATCCCATGGTCCCCGCCGGCGCTGCCCTGCACGAGATGATCCGCCGTCCCAGTTCCCAGGTCGGCGCCAGTGCCATCGCCGAAACCGGGTCCGACCCCGTCTGAAAGGAATCCCATGCCCCATGTGCTCGTGGTCTACACCGATGATGAACCGGGCGTGCTGACGCGGGTGGCCTCGCTGTTCCGCCGCCGCGGGTTTAACATCCACTCGCTCACCGTGGGCCCCACGGAGCGACCCCGCCAGTCCCGCATGACCGTCGTCGTGGACGCCGAAGAAGCCACCGTGCGATTGGCGGTGGAGCACCTCAAGAAGCAGGTGAGCGTCCTCGAGGTCCAGCAGCTGGGGGACCGGCCCAAGGTGGTTCGGGACCTGGCCCTCATCCGGGTGGCGGCAGGTTTGGAAGTGCGATCTGAGGTCCTCCAGCTCGCCCAGGTCTTCCGGGCCAACGTGGTGGACATTGCCGGCGACAGCCTCGCCATCGAATGCACCGGCGGCCCCGACAAGATCGACGCCCTGGTGGACGCCCTGCGGCCCTTCGGGATCCTCGAGCTGGGCCGAACCGGGGCCGTCGCCATGGCCCGCGGCCCGCGGGCCTCGCCGGAAGTCCCCCGTCGCGCCCCCACCCCCGCGCCCAGCAACCAGGCCATGTCCGTCTGACCCTTCCTTCCACCCACCGCCCATCCACCCAAGGAGCCTCCCATGGCCAAGATCCACTACGACGCCGACCTCGGCCTCATCCGCGCCCGCAAGGTCGCCATCCTGGGCTACGGCTCCCAAGGCCACGCCCACGCGCTCAACCTCAAGGACAGCGGGGTCCACGTCCGCGTGGGCCTCCCCGCCGGTTCCGCCTCCCGCGCCAAGGCAGAAGCCCAGGGCCTCACCGTCACCACCCCCGCCGAGGCCGCGGCCTGGGCGGACGTGGTCATGGTGCTCACGCCGGATACGGGCCAGGCGGCGCTCTACCAGGAATCCATCGCGCCCCACCTCACCCCGGGCAAGACGCTGATGTTCGCCCACGGCTTCAACATCCGCTACGGCTGCATCGAGGTGCCCGCGGGCGTGGACGTGAGCCTGGCGGCCCCGAAGAGCCCGGGCCACCGCGTCCGCGAGGTCTTCGTGGAAGGGGGCGGCACGCCGGGCCTCGTGGCCGTCCACCAGGACGCCAGCGGGCAGGCCCTGGCGGTGGCGCTCTCCTACGCCGCGGCCATCGGCCTGACCCGGGCGGGCGTGCTGGAGACCACCTTCACCGAGGAGACCGAGACGGACCTCTTCGGCGAGAAGGCGGTGCTCTGCGGCGGCACCAGCGCCCTGGTGAAGGCCGGCTTCGAGACCCTGGTGGAAGCGGGCTACCAGCCCGAGATCGCCTACTTCGAGTGCCTGCACGAGCTGAAGCTCATCGTGGACCTGATGCAGCGGGGCGGCCTCAGCTACATGCGCTACAGCATCAGCGACACCGCCGAATACGGCGACTACACCGGGGGCCCCCGCATCGTGACCGCCCAGACCAAGGCGGAGATGAAGGAGATCCTGAAGGAGATCCAGGATGGCCGCTACGCTGAGGCCTGGCTGGAGGAGAACCGCACCGGAAGGAAGTGGTTCGAGGCCCAGCGGGCCGCCGACTACGACCATCCGCTGGAGCAGGTAGGTCGCGAGCTGCGCCGCATGATGCCCTTCCTGGATCCCGTCGAGGTTCCGGCCCCGGCCCCGGCCGCCAAGGGCTGACAAAACAGCTTTTAAAGCTGTGCCATTCCCTACTGCGAGATCCGGCGGCTTCTGCCGCCGGATCTCGCAGCCATTCCAGGCAGCCGATTTTGACCCCAGGTAGAAGGTTGAACCCCGTCACAGGGGGAAAGGCCTCAGAATGACATTGGGAGAAAAGCCATTTCCGCTCCCACGGAGCCAAGCATGTCCGAGTCGTTCTTCAACACCGCGTCCCTGCCGACTCTCCAGGGCTGGCAGGCGCCCGGGTCCCTGGATTTCCAGGCCGCCTTCCTCCGTGCGGGGGGCTGGGCCCTGCCGCGCACCGAAGCCTTTCCGGATGCCGCCAAGCTGCGGGAACGCCTGCAGGAACTGAAGGCCTCCATGCGCGAGGGCGCCCGGATCGGGTTGGACCTGCGCGGCCTCCGGGACAGCGCGGATTCGGTCATGGCCGCCGCCCGCGAGGCCGGGGTGGCCTTCCTGCTGCACACGGCGGAGCTGCCGCCCTCCCTCACCATGCTGCGCCACGCCAACCTGCCTCGCATCGTGGCGGTCCAGAACGCCGAGGAGGCGGCCCAGGCCAAGGCTGGCGGCGCCTCGGGCCTCCTGGCCCGGGCGGGCCTGGTGGCAGCCCTTCGGCACCTGGGCCTCCCCGTGGTGGCCACCGCCGACACCGAGGCCGAAGCCCGGCAGGCCATGGCCGACGGCGCCGTGGGCCTCCAGCCCCGCACGCCCTCCCTCCTGGATGCCTCGCCCCTGGCGGCCTTCCGGACCCGGCTCATGGCGGGCCTCGATTCCATGGCCCAGTCCCTGGTGCGCAAGGGCGCCTGCACGCTGCCCCGCCTGCGCATCCGCAACCTCGACCTGGCCTACCCCATCCAGCAGGGCGGCATGGGTGTGGGCATCTCCTGGGAGGGCCTCGCCGGGGCCGTGGCCCGCGAGGGCTGTGTGGGCTTGGTCTCCGCCATCGGCACGGGCTACCACGGTTCCGCCAGCCCCAAGATGCGCCTGGGGCGGCCCGACGGCACCGATTCGCTGAATCCCCCCAAGGCCCTGGAGTGGATCGTCCGGGCCGCGCGCGAGCGCGCCGAGGGGCGGGGTGCCGTGGGCGTGAACATCCTCTGCGCCATCGAGGGCTACGAGGCCGCCGTGAAGGCCTCCCTGGCCGGCGGCGCTCAGATGATCGTGTCCGGCGCGGGCCTGCCCCTGGGTCTGCCTGGCATGGTGGGTGACGCGGACGTGGCCCTGGTGCCCATCGTGTCTTCGGGCCGCGCGCTTCAGGTCATCTGCAAGCAGTGGCAGCGGAAGTTCAGCCGCCTGCCGGACGCGGTGGTGCTGGAGGGCCCCGAGAGCGGTGGCCATCAGGGCTTCAGCCACGAGGGCTGCGCCGATCCGGCCCACACGCTGGAGAACATCCTGCCCGAGGTCATCGAGGAGCGGGACAAGTGGGGCGACTTCCCGATCCTGGTGGCCGGCGGCGTCTGGGACCACGCGGACATCCAGAAGTTCCTGGCCCTGGGCGCCTCCGGCGTTCAGATGGGCACCCGCTTCATCGGCACCTTCGAGTGCGACGCCTCGCCCATCTTCAAGGAGGTCATCCTGCGGGCGAAAGCCGAGGACATCGGCCTCATGAAGTCCCCCGTGGGCCTGCCTGCGCGGGGGGTGCGCACCAGCCTCCAGCGCCGCATCGAAGAGGGCACCGCCCCTCAGGTCCGCTGCGTGAGCAACTGCCTGTCGCCCTGCGGCCACGGCAAGGGCGCCGCGGCCGTGGGCTACTGCATCGCCGACCGCCTGGCGGACGCCATGAAGGGCGATCAGGAGAATGGCCTCTTCTTCACCGGCAGCAACGGCGCCAAGCTCCGCGAGCTGATCAGCGTCCGCGACCTCATCGAGGAGCTGACCCAGGATCCGGGGCTGCAGCGGGTCTACGCCTAGGAGCGTTTTTCCGCCACGATCTCCAGCACCATGGGCGTGATCATCAGGGTCTTCGGATCGGCTTCGGCGGCGCGGAGGGCCTCGCGCACGGAGCGGACCCAGGCCTCATCCACCCGGCCCAGCTCCAGGAGGCGCAGGAGGTTGGTCTCCACGAAGGCGGAGGGCCACTTCCAGATGAAGTCCGTGGGCGGGATCACGAAGATCTTCGGCTCGAGGCGCGTCACGGTAAGGCCGGCGGCCTCGAGCAGGGTGGGGAGGGAGAGCGCGATGTCCGGCTCGCCGCCGGAGGCCCGCCAGCTGGCCATGACTTCCGAGACGAAGGACTCCAGGGGCGGGCAGGGGGGCGCCAGGCGCCAGGTGCGATAGTCCAGGTATTCGTGGAAGATGGCCACGCCGCCGGGCTTCAGGGCCCGGGCCACGGTGGCCACCAGCTTCGCGGGATCGGACACGAAGGAAGCCACCCAGCGGCACCAGGTCGCGTCCATGTCCGCCACTTCCAGGGGGCCCGCCATGAGGTCCTGCTCGTGGAAGCGGACGTTCGCGAGGCCGCGCGCCAGGCAGGCCCCGCGGGCATGCTGGAGGAAGTTTCCCGAGCGCTCGGCCGCATGGACCTCGCCTGTCGGCCCCACGATCTCCGCCAGGTCCAACGTGGCGTAGCCGGGACCGGCGCCCACATCGAGCACGCGGGAGCCGGTGGTGATCCCCGCCCGCCGCCAGCACTCGAGCACCTGGGGACGCCAGACCCGGTGCTGCAGACCCAGCCGCTCGATCTCCTCCCGGTGCGTCCCGAGGACATAGTCGCGCTCGCCGGATCCGGCCATCCCTGCCTCCATGCCTGTCATGACGCCAGTCTAGCGGAGGGAGTGGGACCGCCTCAGGGGGAGGGCCTGCATGATTCATTTCATGAAACTAAATAATGTCGTTAATTTGCAATTGATTTTGTGTCTCATGAGCTTAGCTTGGATGGACCACTCCCGAAGTGCCTCACCCATGGGATCCCATCCCGGAGAATGGACATGGCCCGTGATTCGCGCCCCATCGCACTCGCACCTCCACACCGCCTCTACACCTTCGCGGCCTGGGCGGTGGCGGCCATCGTGGTCCTCGGCTTCGCGAAGACGTACTACCTCAAGGCGGTCTTCGGCACGCCCACGCTGTCTCCCATGCTGCATCTCCACGGGCTGGTCATGAGCCTCTGGTTCGGCCTGTTCGTGGTGCAGACGCGGCTGGTGGCGGTCCGCCGGCTGGACCTGCACCGGCAGCTTGGGATGCTCGGCGCCTTCCTCGCCATGGCGGTGCTGGTCATCGGCACGATGACAGCCATCAACGCCGCGCGTCTGGGGCGTTCTCCGGGGCCGCCGCCGCTGATCTTCCTGGTGGTGCCCCTCGGGGACATGGTGGTGTTCGGAACGCTGGTGGGCACCGGCCTCTGGTTGCGGGCCCGGGGGGACTACCACAAGCGGCTCATGCTGCTCTCCTGCGTGGGCATCCTCGCGGCGGCCATCGCGAGGATCCCCCTCGACGCCATTGCCAAGGCCGGACCTCTGGCCTATTTCGGCCTGACGGACCTGGCGGTGATCGGTTGCACGATCTACGACCGCCGCCGCACGGGCCGCCTGCATCCCGCCTTCCTGTGGGGCGGGCTCTTCGTCATCCTGTCGCACTGGCTGCGCCTGGCCCTGGCCGGAACCGGGCTCTGGATGAGCTTCGCCACCTGGGTGACGAGGTAGCTCAGCTCGCGGTCGTCAGTTCGCAGCGGCCGGCCCGCAGCAGCTAGCCCGCATTGGGATGCCGCTCCAGCAGCTGGCGGAGGGGCGCGTTGCGCTTCACGGCGTCCTGGCGCCGGAGGTGGGCAATGAGCTGGGGCGGGGTGGCGCTCCAGCGGCCCAGGTTCTGGATGAGCAGGGTGGAGACGTAGGTGCGGCGGCAGAGCAGGGCGGTGGCGTGGCCGTCCAGGGTGAGGCCCACCAGGCTCGCCAGACAGCGGCCCTCGGTGGTGAGGATGAGCTCGGCCTTCTCCTCGCCCGTGCGCTGGGTGAAGCTGGCGCGAAGCAGATCCCGGGCCATGGCGCGCACCTGTTCCGGCGCGTCGCGGGAGGTGGCCACCAGATACTGCTCCGCCAGACGCCGGGCGGACCAGAGCCGGCGGTAGAGGCCGGCCGGAAGCAGCGGATTCTGGAGGAGGGCCCGGCGCACGCCGGTGTCGTTTGTGAAACCCGCCCGTCCGCCCAGGGCTTCCAGGCCCGCCGCGGTGCGATGGTGGGCCGCGATGAGGCGAGCGTGGACAGGGCCCACTTGGGGATTCTCCAGCACCGAACGGATCACCTCGGCAGTGGGGTCGAAGCACCAGGCGCTCAGCTCGGGTTCCACGGCGGCCCGGGCCAGGGCCACACGCTCGTCCACCGGCTTCGGGTGCAGCTGGTGCTCGAAGAGCTGGCGGTGGGTCGCCGTCCGGGCGGCCGAGGCAGGAGATTCCACTTCCTCCGCCTCCTCGTCTGGGGCGGATTCCAGCACCGGAACCACCGGAACCGGGGGAGGGGCCACGGGCCGCGGCGCGGGTGCTGGCGCCTCTGGCAGCACCGCTCCCAGGGCGACGAGCTCCCCGAGCATGCCCGTCAGCTGATCCTGCTCCAGCCCCGTGAGGGCGGCCAGGGTCGGGATGTCCAGCGTCCCATCCAGGCGCGACAGCAGATAGCCCTGCTTGGAATCGAGGGGCAGCGAGCGGGCATCCACTTCCGCCCGCGGGACGGGTCTCCAGGTCATCGGAAGAGCATAGGCTGGAAGGGGGGCACAGCCTACTCTTCCACCACGCCCTTCAGCCAGGCTTTGCCCCGGAGGCGCTCGACGCTGGTCTCGGGGAACAGGTCGAGCGGACTCTTCCCCTCCAGGCCCAGGCGGGGCACGGCCGCGCAGGCGAAGCCCAGGCGCGCGCCCTCCTGGAGGCGCAGGGGGAGTTGGGCCACGGGGCGGACCTCTCCGGTGAGCCCGACTTCGCCCATGAACAGGCCCTTTTCGGCCAGCAGGCGGCCCGTCGCGCTGCTGCACAGGGCGGCGATGACGGCTAGGTCGGCCGCCGGATCCTCGATCTCCAGCCCGCCGGCCACGTTCACGTACACGTCCCGGTCGTGGAGCTGCACGCCGCCCCGGCGCTCGGCCACGGCGCAGAGCATGGACAGCCGCTGTCCATCGATGCCCAGGGCCGTGCGGCGGGGGATGCCCAGGCCCGCGGCGGCCACCAGGGCCTGGATCTCCACCACCATGGGACGCGTGCCGCTGAGCACCACCGTGGCGGCGCAACCTGGGCGGGGCTGGGCGTCCAGGAAGAAGGGATTCCCTTCGGCGGGCACCAGGCCCTTTTCGGTCATGGCGAAGACGCCCAGCTCGAAGGCGGCGCCGAAGCGGTTCTTCAGGGCGCGCAACAGACGGTGGTGGTGGTGGCGGTCACCTTCGAAGGCCAGCACCGTGTCCACCAGGTGCTCCAGGACTTTCGGGCCGGCCAGGCCGCCATCCTTGGTGACATGGCCCACCAGCACCAGGGGCGTGCCCGTGGTCTTGGCCCAGCGGGTGAGCATGGCGGCGCAGCCGCGCACCTGGCTCACGCTTCCGGCGCTCGATTCGAAGTCGGGATCGAAGAGGGTCTGGATGCTGTCCACCAGCAGGAGGCCCGGCTTCATGCGCTCGGCCTCTTCGATGATGCGGCGCACGTCCGTTTCCGCCAGGAGGTGGATGCCGGGGTTCTCGGCTCCCAGCCGCTGGGCCCGCAGCTTGATCTGGCGCTCGCTCTCCTCGCCGCTGGCGTAGAGGACGGTACTAGACGAGGGGGACCGCCCGTTCGCTTCGCTCTCTCTGCGTCCCCCTCGCGCTCCCCGCGTGTCCTCAGGGCCGAGCCCGGATTCCACGCCTGATCCTCCTGCCTGCGCAGCCCACTGGAGCAGCAGGGTGGATTTGCCGATGCCCGGCTCACCGCCGAGGAGGACCACCATGCCCGGCACCACGCCGCCGCCCAGCACCCGGTCCAGCTCAACGAGGCCCGTGGGGCTGCGCTGGGTATCCGTGACCTCCACGTCCGGGAGCGCCACGGGCCCCGTGTAGTGACTCTGCGAGTAGGCCGATCCGGCGCGCTGGAGGTCGCGCTTCAGGCTGCCGCGCACCTCCTGAACCGTGTCCCAGGCCCCGCAGGCCGTGCACTTGCCCAGGGCCTTGGGATGGCGGGCGCCGCAAGCCGTGCACTCGAAGAGCGGGCTGGTCTTGGCCATCAGTCGCGGACTTCCTTCCGGATGAAGGCCACCACGTCGTCGGTGTTCGTGCCGGGCTGGAAGATCTCGCGGATGCCGAGGGCCTTGAGGCCGGGGATGTCCTCGTCGGGGATGATGCCGCCGGCGAAGACCAGCACGTCGTCCGCGCCCTGCTCCTTCAGCAGCCGCATGACCTCGGGGAAGATCTGGTTGTGGGCGCCGCTGAGGATGCTCAGGCCCAGCACGCGCGCATCTTCCTGCACCACGGCGGCCGCGATCTGCTGGGGCGTCTGCCGCAGGCCGGTGTAGATCACCTCCATGCCGGCGTCCCGCAGGGCGCGGGCCACGACCTTGGCGCCGCGGTCGTGCCCGTCCAGGCCGGGCTTGGCGATGACGACGCGGATGGGGGCCTGGCTCATGGGGACTCCGTCGGGTTACCAGTTTTCAGTCTGCCTCAGCGCCTCGTAAAGGCCAATGGCCGCGGCCTGGGCCAGGTTCAGGCTGCGGTGGTGGTCTCCGATCATGGGGATGCGCACCAGCCGGTCCTTGTGGGCGTCCAGGATGGCGTCGGGCAGCCCCACGGTCTCCTTCCCGAAGACCAGCCCATCCCCAAAGGCCCAGGGGATCTGGGTGTGGCGCTTGGCGCCCTTGGTGCTGAAGAACCACAGTCGCTGAGCGGGGTTGCGGGCCAGGAAGTCCTCCCAGCTCTCGTAGTGGGTGGGCTCCAGCTTCTCCCAGTAGTCCAGTCCCGCCCGACGCAGGTAGTAGTCGCTGGTGTCGAAGCCCAGGGGATGGATCAGGTGGAGCTTCGCCCCGTTGTTCACGCAGAGGCGCCCGATGCTTCCGGTGTTCTGCGGAATCTCGGGCTGGTGCAAGATGATGTGGAACATGGGGGGTCCTGATGAGCAGCGCTAGGAACGAATGTCTGTTCTGCAAGATCGCGCGGAAGGAGATTCCCGCGACCCTAGTGTATGAAGATGACAGCTTGCTCGCCTTCAAAGACATCTCGCCCCAGGCGCCGGTGCACCTTCTGATCATCGCGAAGGCGCACTGCGAGGGCCCGGCGGACATGACACCGGAGATCGCCGAGGCCGTGGGGCGCATCCCCCAGGTGGCCGCGCGCCTGGCCCAGGAATTCGGGGTCGCCGCCAGCGGTTGGCGCCTCCTCACCAACTCGGGGCCCGATTCGGGGCAGACCGTGTTCCATCTCCACTTCCACCTCCTCGGCGGCAAGCCCCTGGGCGGGAAGCTCTGCCTTTGAACTGAACCCGGTTACCTTCTATTCATATTTAGCGAAAAAGACACGCCTTTGCGTGTCTTTTTCGCTTTTATTTCCGCTTGTGGCATCTCGGCGCCTTTCTAGACTTTGAAGTGGTTCTCAGTGGAGAAAAGTGGTCTGAAGTGGATCAAAGTGGTCTCTTCCTTCCCCCTGGTATCTCCTGAGGCCGCAGTTGAAAGGCGATGCCGGTGCTGCGACTCCGCGGTAATTCACCGGCCACGGTGGACGAGAAGGGACGACTGAAGCTCCCCTCATCCTTCAAGGCCGAGCTCGAATCCTTCGCCCAGGGCGAGGGGGCCGAAGCTCTGCGTGAAGGTCCCGGCGCCCTGCGGCACTACCTGACCTCCCTGGACGGTCGCTCCGCCCGCCTCTACCCCCTGCCGGTCTGGGAGGCCATCGAGGCCCGGCTGGCAGCCCTGCCGTCCACCAGTCCCGCCAAGCGCAAGTTCCTGGAGACCACGGCCTACTTCGGCAGCGAGGTGGAGCCGGACGCCCAGGGCCGCTTCGTCATTCCGCCCATCCTGCGGGAGGCCGCCCAGCTCACCGGCGAGGTGGCCGTGCTGGGACAGATGGACCACCTGGCCCTGTGGAACAAGGCCGGCTTCGAGCGCCGCCTGGCGGCCGAACCCCTGGGTGCCGAGGACCTGGCCCAGCTCGCGGACCTGGGGATCTGATGATGACGATCCCCGTTCATGTCCCCGTGCTGCTCCAGGAGGTGCTGGACAACCTGGTGCTGCCGCCGGCGGCCCGGATCCTGGACCTCACCCTGGGCCTGGGCGGTCACGCGGAAGCCCTGCTGGCCCGCTGCGACAAGGAAGCCCGCTACCTGGGCGTGGACCGCGACCCCGAAGCCCGCTACCAGGCTCGGCGCCGCCTGGGCGACGATGCCCGCCTCGAGATCCTGGCCTGCGCCTACGAGGACCTCTGGGACGATGCCCGTTTCCTGGCCTGGAAGGCGGAATCCGCCCCCGGCGGCTTCGACGCCATCCTCGCGGACCTGGGCGTCTCCACCCTGCAGCTCCGGAGCCCGGAGCGCGGCTTCAGCTTCCGGGACGAAGGCCCCCTCGACATGCGCATGGACACCACCTCCGGTCCCACTGCCGTGGAGTGGATCGCGGAACAGACCGACGAAAGCCTGGCCGACGCGATCTACCAGTACGGCGAAGAGCGCGCCAGCCGGCCCATCGCCCGCGCCATCCTCCGGGCGCACCGCGAAGGCCGGCTGGCCACCACCAAGGACCTGGCCGAAGCCGTCTACACGGTCATTCCCCGCGAGCCGGCCAAGCGCAAAGGCCATAGCGACCCCGCCACCCGCACCTTCCAGGCCATCCGCATCGCCGTGAACGGGGAGCTGGACCGGCTGGCCGCCGCCCTGGAAGCCGCCGCCGGACACCTGCGCCCCGGTGGGCGCCTGGCCGTCATCAGCTTCCACAGCCTGGAGGACCGCATCGTCAAGCAGACGCTGCGACGCCTCGCGGGCATCTACGACGGCCCCGGCCGCACGGCCCCGGCCGTCCTCCCCAAGACACTCAAGCTCATCCATCCCGGTGGTCTCGCGCCCAGCGAGGCCGAGGCCGCCGCGAATCCCCCCTCCCGCTCCGCCCGCCTCCGCGTGGCCGAGCGCCTCCCCTGATCGAGGTCAACCATGGCTGCCGGAATCCTGCCCAGCCCCACCGCTCCCGTCCGGACGGTCGAGAGCGAAGGCATCCTGCGCATGCTGCTCCTGGTGCTGGCGCTGGCCATGCCCCTGGGCGTCCTGGCGTACCTGAAGATCCAGAGCACCCGACTGGGCTACGCCATGGGCGACCTGAAGGAGCGGATCCGCAAGGAGGAGGAGCTCCAGCGCAAGCTCCTGCTGGAGCGCAGCCGCTACCAGCGGGATGAGGCAGTCCAGAGCTATGCCGAGAAGGCCGGGCTCCAGCCCCGCAAGCAGAGCCACCTGGTCCGCCGCGGCTTCACCCCGGAAGATCAGCGCCTGGCCAAGCTCCGCCCGGTGTCGTCCGATGGATTGTAGTCTGTAGGCAGGGGGCCGCCGCCCTCGCCACCGTTCCATCCCGCCCCGGCCTTCCCGTGTCCATCCGCTTCGCCACCGAGCCCCGCGTGTCCCGCCGCCTCCTGGGCCGGCAGGATCCCCAGGATCTGCTGAACCAGCGCCTGCCCTGGATCATGGGCGGCATGGCCTTCTGGGCCCTGCTCATCCTGCTGCGCCTGCTCTGGCTGCAGGGCATCGAGCACCGGAAATACCAGGCCAGGGCCGATCAGCAGCACACCACCATCGTGCCGATCCCCCCCATCCGGGGCGAGCTGCGGGACCGGCGAGGGGAGCCGCTCGCCATTTCCATCAAGGTGGAGAGCCTTTTCGTCGATCCCCGCGTGTTCTACCCGGACTACAAGCCGGGAAGGGGGGAGGAGCGGCAGTGGGGCGATCCCGACCGCAAAGCGGCCGCCGCTGTGGCGGCGAAGCTGGCTCCCATCCTGGAGCAGACGCGGGCCCAGGTTCTGGAGAAGCTCCTGCGGAAGAAGACCTTCGTCTACCTGGAGCGGCACCTGCCTCCGGTCAAGACGGCCGCCGTGCGGGCCCTGAACCTGGACGGCATCGAGTTCCAGCCCGAGAGCCAGCGCTTCTACCCGCGGGGCAGCCTGGCGGCGCAGATCATCGGCTTCACCAACATCGACGGCCTGGGCCAGCTGGGCATCGAACAGACCTACGACAAGCAGCTGGCGGGCGTGAAGGGCGAGCTCATCGCCCCCAAGGACGCACACGGCAAGCTGCTCATCCTCCAGGAGAACTACAGCAGGATCCCCGTGAACGGGGCCTCGCTCCAGCTCAGCCTGGACGCCTCCATCCAGCACATCGTGGAAGACACGCTCGAAGAGGGGGTGCGCCTCTCGCGACCGCGCACGGCCTACGCGGTGGTGGTGGATCCCCGCACCGGGGAGATTCTCGCCATGGCCGGCACACCCACCTTCGACCCGAACCACATCCTGCCCAAGAAGTTCCGCAATCGCCCCGAATCCGAGCTTTCCTCCGCGGAGCGTGAGGAACTCAACCGTGAACTGGAACGCCAGAAGGCGGCCCGCAAGGTGCACCCGGTGGAGGATGTGTACGAGCCCGGCTCCACCATGAAGATCTTCACAGCCGCCATGGCCCTCGAGGAGCGCAAGATCCACCTGGGCGAGCGCATCGACTGCATGTCGGGCCGCTGGCAGTACAGCGCGAAAGTGCCGCCGATCACGGACACCCACCGCCACGGCCTCCTCACCTTCGAGGAAGTGCTCTGGCAGAGCTCCAACATCGGCGCCGCGAAGATCGGCATCCGCCTCGACCCGGCGGTGCACTACCAGTACCTGCGGAAGTTCGGCTTCGGCGACGCGACGGGGCTCAACTTCCCCGGCGAGAGCTCCGGCCGCCTCATCGCGCCGGACCGCTGGAGCGTGCCCACCCAGTACACCATGTCGTACGGCTACGGCCTCAGCACCACGCCCCTGCAGATCCTCATGGCCGGCTGCGCCCTGGCCAACGGCGGCAAGCTCATGCAGCCGATCCTCGTGCAGCGAATCTACAACGACAAGGGACTGCTGCTGAAGGAGTTCAAGCCTACCGTGCGCGGCCAGGTCATCAGCGAGGAGACGGCGAACCTCATGAAGGAGACCCTGAAGGGCGTCATCACCCAGGGGACCGGAAAGAAGGCCAAGCTCGACAACGGCGTCGAGGCCTTCGGCAAGACGGGCACGAGCCGCAAGCTCATCGACGGCCAGTACGACCCCAAGCGCCACTTCGCGTCCTTCATGGGGTTCTTCCCGGCCGACAAGCCCCAGTTCGGGGTTCTGGTGATGCTGGACGACCCCGCCGGGGATACCACCGGCGGCGACGTGGCGGCGCCCCTCTTCAAGCGCATCGGCGACGGCATCCTGCGGTTCCGGCAGACCTCTCCGGATCCCGACCGGGAGGCGGACTTGAAGCTGTCCCTGCGGGACTGGCCGGTGAGTGAAACGGATGAGGCCGCCCTGCACGTGGAACGGGGCCGCGTCCCCGATCTCCAGGGCCTTAGCCTCAAGGCCGCCATCCATCGTGTCGTGCTGGTAGGCGGGAATCCGAAGGTGGACGCGGCGCCCGGCACCACCGCCACACACGTGGTGGGGCAGAGCCCTGCGCCGGGAACCCCGCTGGAGCCGGGCACGGCGGTGAAGATCAAGGCGGGGATGCCATGAAGCTGGACGTGCTCATCGATGGCCTGGCCGTGCGCCGCTCCGGGCCGGAAGTCGAGGTGGCGGATCTCACCAGCGACAGCCGCGAAGTCCGCCCTGGCTGGGGCTTCCTGGCCCTCCAGGGCGAGAAGGCCGATGGCGCCGCCTTCGTGCCGCAGGCCCTGGCGCAGGGCGCGAGCGCGATCTTTTCTGCTTCCGGCGTGCCTACGCCGGAAGGCGTCGCGGACTGCACCTTCACCGGCGCTCCCCGCCTCCAGATGGCCGACCTGGCCCGCCGTCTCCACGGCGCGCCGGATGAGCGCCTGGCGCTGATCGGCGTCACGGGCACCAACGGCAAGACCACCACCACCACGCTCACCCGGCAGCTTCTGCGGGGAGCCGGCCTCGGCTGTGGCCTGGTGGGCACGGTGCTGAACGCGGCCGGGGACATGGAGGAGGAGGCGGTCCGCACCACGCCGGAAAGCCCGGCCTTCTACCGCTGGCTGCGCCGCAGTGTGGAGGCCGGCGACGCGGCCTCCGCGGTGGAGGTGAGCAGCCATGCCCTCTGTCTCGGACGTGTCCACGGCGCGCGGTTCAAGGTCGGCGTCTTCACGAACCTCACCCAGGACCACCTGGACTACCACGGCACCATGGAGGCCTACTTCGAGGCCAAGCGCCGGCTGGTGGCTCAGTGCGACCGCTTCCTCGTGAATGCCGACGATCCCTGGGGCCGTGTGCTGTTGGAACGGGATGGCCACGCCAGCTATGCCGTGGATCGCGCCGCCCGCTACCAGGCCCGGGATCTGGATCTGGGGCCCACGGGAACCCGGTTCACCCTGGCCGCCGAGCGGCGGAGCTGGGAGGTCAGGAGCCCGCTCCTGGGCCGGTTCAACGTGTACAACCTGCTGGCGGCCCTGGCGGCCTGCGCCGAGGCGGGCTTCGACCTGGACCGGCTGGTGCCCGCCGTTCCCATGGTCCAGGGCGCGCCCGGACGACTGGAGCGCGTGGACTGCGGCCAGCCCTTCGGCGTGATGGTGGACTACGCCCACACGCCGGACGCCCTGGAGAAGCTGCTGGCGGAGGGCCGCCGCCTGCTGCCGCCGGGCGGTCGCCTGCACGTGCTCTTCGGCTGCGGGGGAGATCGCGACCGCGCCAAGCGGCCGCTCATGGCCGCGGCCGTGGCCGCCGGGGCGGACGTGCTCTGGCACACCAGCGACAACCCGCGCGGCGAGGATCCCGAACGCATCCTGGACGACGCGGCTCCGGGCATCCCGGAGGCCCTGCGCACCGATGGCGCCCGATACCACCGCAACGCAGACCGGCAGGAATCCGTGCGGCAGGCCCTGGCCGACTGCCGCCCCGGAGACCTGCTACTGCTGGCGGGAAAGGGCCACGAGCCCTACCAGGAAATCCGGGGCGTGAAACACCCCTACAGCGACCGCCTGGCCGTCGAAGCTGCGCTGCGAGGGAACCGATGACGCGGATCCTTCCCGTCGCGGGTCCCGCGGATGCGGCCATTGAGGAAGCTGCGGCTCTGCTGCGTGCGGGGGGCCTGGTGGCCTTCCCCACGGAGACCGTGTACGGCCTGGGGGCCGACGGCCTGAATCCGGCGGCGGTGGCCCGGATCTATGCCGCCAAGGGGCGCCCGGCCACGAATCCCGTGATCCTCCACGTGGCGGACGCGGCCTCCGCCCAGACGCTTGTCTCCCACTGGTCCCCTGAGGCACAGAGGCTGGCGGAGCGGTTCTGGCCCGGACCGCTGACCCTCGTCCTGCCCGCTTCAGGCACCGTGCCTTCCATCGTCCGTGCCGGCGGCCCCTCGGTGGCCCTGCGCTGCCCGGCCCATCCGGTGGCTCTGGCCTTGATCCGCGCCACCGGGCGCCCCCTGGCTGCGCCCAGCGCGAACCGAAGCCAGCACCTGTCGCCCACGCTGGCCCAGCACGTGGCCTCCAGCCTGGGCGAGGCGGTGGATCTCATCCTCGACGGGGGGCCGACGGAGGCGGGCCTGGAATCGACGATCCTGGACCTGTCCAGGGGCCGCCCCTGCGTGCTCCGCCCCGGGCCCATCCCACCGGCCGACCTCGAGGTTCTGGTCGGCCCCGTGGACCTCTGGGAAGGGGCGGTCCGGGCGGGCGACCGCCAGGCGGCTCCCGGCATGGCCGAGCGACACTACGCTCCCCGGGCCCGGCTGCAGCTGGTGGCGCCAGGCTCCGGCTTGCCTGAAACCCCGGGCGGCACCTTGTTCGGGACATCGGGTTCCGTGGCGTACGTGGCCCTCGGAACCCTTCCCCCGCTTCCACCGGGGGTCCGGGGCATCCTCCTGCCCCTGGACGCGGACCTGGTCGGGGCGAGGCTCTATGCCCTCCTCCACGAACTGGACGACGCAGGCTGCGAGCGTATCTTCATGGAGCGCCCGCCAGAAGATGAGGCCTGGCTGGCGGTTCGCGACCGTCTGCGGCGGGCCTCGGCGAAGGAGCAGCCATGAGCCCATCTACGAGCCTCTGGTCGCTGTTCCAGGCCGCCTCCCAGGTGGGCGGCGAGATCCTGGGCGACGGCGCCGTGGTGCCGTCCTCGCTTTCCTTGGATACCCGGACTCTCGAGCCTGGCGCCTGTTTCGTGGCCCTGCGGGTCGAGCGGGATGGGCATGAGTTCGTCCCCCAGGCGGTGGAGAAAGGAGCCGCCTGCCTGCTGGTGGACCATCCGGTGGACAGCGGGTGTCCACAGCTCGTGGTGCCGGATACCCTGGCTGCGCTCCAGCGCTGGGGCCAGGCCCGACTGGCCGCTGTGCGCCCCAAAGCGGTGTTCGGCGTCACCGGAAGCGTCGGCAAGACCAGCACCAAAGAACTGCTGGCGGCGGCCGTGGGCGGGTGGAGGACCCCTGGGAACCGCAACAACACCCTGGGTATGCCCGAGGCCCTGGCCACCCTGCCTGAAGGGCTCGGTGCGGCGGTGCTGGAAATGGGCATGAGCACGCCCGGGGAAATCCGGCGCCTCACCGAGATCGCCCCCCTGGATTTCGGTCTCATCACCCTGGTGGGCACCGCCCACGCCGAGAATTTCGCCCAGGGACAGCAAGGCATCGCCGAGGCCAAGGGTGAGCTGGTGGCTGGCCTGGCGCGAGGCGGGGTATGGGCTCACCTCGCCTCGGACCCCTGGTGCCGCTGGATCGCGGAGCAGCCCTGGGCCCGGCATGCCGAGGCCCTGCCGGTGGGCGAGGGGCATCCTTTCGGCTGGGAGAACGTCGAGTCCCTGGGGGCGGCAGGAGAGGCGTTCCTCCTGCGCACACCCAAGGGCACGTTCCCGGTTCGGATCCAGCTCCCCGGAGAGCACCAGGTGCGCAACGCCGCCCTGGCCGCGTCCCTGGCTGTCCATGCGGGCCACGATCCAGAGCGCGTGGCGGCCGGCCTGGGAACGGTCGTGCCTGAACCAGGCCGGGGCAGGCTCCACCGGATGCCCGGTGGCGGGTGTCTGCTGGACGAGAGCTACAACGCCAGCTCCGACTCCATCCTGGCCTGCGCCCACGCTCTGCTGGACCTGCCAGGCGGAGAGGCGGTGGCGGTCCTCGGTTCCATGAGGGAACTGGGGGCGCATTCGGCGCGGATCCACCGCGAGACCGGTGCCGCCCTCAAGGCCCTGGGACTGTCCCGACTCTGGGCCTACGGGGACTTCGCGGAGGACTACGCGGAGGGCTTCGGCCTCCGCGCCGTGTCGTTCCCTGATTTCGAATCGTTGCGCGAGGCCGCCGCAGGTCTATCCGCCATCCCGCCGGGAGCCCGTATCCTGGTGAAAGGCAGCCGGTTCTGGCGCACGGAACGCGCTGTCGAGTGGCTCCTCGCCCACTGATCCAGTCCCCAGTCCCCAGTCCCCAGTCTTCAGTCCTCAGTCCTCATTCTTCAGTCCTCGGCCCACAAATCTTCAGAATTCCGGACCCCCCATGCTTCCTTGGCTCCTCTACCCCTTTCGCGACGTGATTCCCGGTTTCTCCGTCTTCCGGTACGTGACCTTCCGGACGGCCATGGCCGCGGCCACGGCGATGATCCTCAGCCTGGTGCTGGGGCCCTGGGTGATCCGGACGTTGACGGCCCTCAAGATGGGCCAGCACATCCGCGGCGAGGGTCCCGAGCACCACCAGAAGAAGGCGGGAACCCCCACCATGGGCGGCATCCTCATCCTGCTGGTGATCACCGTGTCCACGCTGCTCTGGTGCGACCTCAAGAGCGGCGCCATCTGGGTGGCGCTCATGGCGCTGCTGGGCTTCGGCACCGTGGGGGCCTTCGACGATGCCCAAAAGCTGCTCAAGAAGCAGAACCTCGGCCTCACCAGCTGGCAGAAGATGCTCCTCCTCACGGGGATCTCGCTGCTGGTGGCCTGGCTCATCCTGCACTTCGGCCTGCGCGGCGCCGCCACCAGCCAGCTTTCCATGCCGTTCTTCAAGAACTTCCGGCCCAACGTGGGCGTGTTCCTCATCCCATGGATCTGGCTGGTGATGGTGGGCACGAGCAACGCCGTGAACCTCACGGACGGCCTCGATGGCCTGGCCATCGGCGGCACGCTCATCGTGTCGCTCACCTACGCGATCCTGGCCTATGTGGTGGGCCACGCGAAGATCGCGGCCTACCTGGTGGTGCCCCACGTCCCCGGCGGCGCCGAGCTGTCGGTCTTCATGGGCGCCATGGCCGGGGCCTGCCTGGGCTTCCTGTGGTTCAACGCCCACCCGGCCGAGGTCTTCATGGGCGACACAGGATCCCTGGGCCTGGGCGGGGCGCTGGGCACCGTGGCTGTGGTCATCAAGCAAGAAGTGCTGCTGGTCATCGCCGGCGGCCTCTTCGTGCTGGAAGCCGTGAGCGTCATCCTCCAGGTGGGCAGCTTCAAGCTACGCGGCGGCAAGCGCATCTTCCGCATGGCGCCCTTCCACCACCACCTCGAGCTGGGGGGACTCCAGGAAACGAAAGTGGTGATCCGCCTCTGGATCACCGCCATCGTGTGCTCGATCCTGGCCCTCAGCTCTCTGAAGCTGCGATAGGCTTCGGCCGCGTGGGCCACGGCTGGCCCAGGATGAAGCCCTGGCCCCACGGCACGTCCGCGTCCATGACGGCCTCGAGCTCCTCCATCGTTTCGATGCCTTCGGCGATGAATCCGATGCACATGTGCCGGGCGAAGTGGGAGAGGGCGTTGAGGAGGGCGGCCTGGTAGGGCCTGCGGTGGACCTGCTCCACGAGGCTCCGGTCGGCCTTGATGTAGTCTGGCGCCAGTCGCGCCATCTGCGTGAGGCTCGCCACGCCCGCGCCGAGATCATCCACGGCCACGCGCAGTCCGACGTCGCGCAGCCGCTTGGCGTAGGTCTGGAGCGCCTCGAGGTCGTGCATGCCCTGGGATTCGGTGAACTCCATCACCACGCATTCCACGGGGAAGGACAGGGCTTCCAGCCAGCGTGGCAGGCGCGCCCAGAATCCCGGGGCTTCCAGGCTCACGGGCTCGAGGTTCACGAAGTGGAGGTGGTTGCCGGTTCCGCGCTGGGCCAGGGCTGCGAAGGTGGCGTCGAGAAAGCGCAGGTCCAGCGTCAGCCGGTCTTCCGGTGGGAGGGTGGGGTTCTGCAGGATCGGCCCGACGGGATGGGCGATGCCTGCCTTGTCCAGGTGACGGGCCAGATACTCCTGGGCCACCATGCGATTGTCTTGCAGCCGGTACATGGGCTGGACGTGAGGCACGATCGTGCCCTCTCCGCTCAACAGACTTTCCAGGATGCCCTTGGGCATGGCCACTCCGCACTCGTGCAAGGGTCCTTCGTCCAGTGTAGCGCTGTCGCGCGCCAGGTGCTCGCATGCAGGAAGGTCCGTCGCGGGTTACGCTGGAATCGGGGGGGCGACATGCGCACCGTGGTCATGGGAGCGGGACGTTCGGGCTTGGCGGCGGCCCGTTTCCTCGCATCGCAGGGGCGGCCCGTGGTGCTGACGGACAGCCGGCCCGGGCCCGATCCCGCCTTGGAGCTTGAGCTGGCCCGAGCGGGCATTCCCGGGGTGTGGGGCAGCCATCCTGAATCGCTCCTGGATCATTGCGGCGAACTTGTCATCAGCCCCGGGATTCCTCCCAGCACGGCCTTTGTCGCAGCTGCCATTTCCCGAGGAATCCCTGTCATCGGCGAGGTGGAGCTGGCCCACCGCGCGCTCCGGGACCGGCGCGACGGGAGCCGTGTGCTGGCCGTGACGGGTACCAATGGCAAGAGCACCACCACGGATCTGGTGGCCCACCTGCTCAAGGCGGCCGGCCTGCCTGCGGTGGCCTGCGGCAACCTGGGCACTCCCGTCATGGAGGCCGTGACCGCGGACACCCAAGGAGCGGTCTACGTGGTGGAGCTGAGCAGTTATCAGCTCGAGACCGTGGCGGCCTTCCATGCCGAGGGCGCAGCATTCCTGAATCTGACGCCGGACCATCTCGCTCGCCACGGCACGCTGGAGGCCTACCGTCGCGCCAAGTTGCGGATCTTCGAACGGCAGACCGCCGGCGATCTCCGGGTTGTCCCCGTGGCTCATCCCGAGTGGTGGCAGGATGCGCCGGGTGATGGGCGGACCGCTTGCTTCGGCTGGACCGAGTGCGAGGCCTGGTGCGATGCCGGAGGCCACCTGCGCCTGCAAGGCGAGCTGGTCCTTCACCGCGATGATCTGCGCATTCCCGGCGACCACAACGTGGAGAACGCCCTGGCGGCGGCCCTCCTGGCCCACCACGGCGGCGCGGATGTCGAGGCCATCCGCCGAGGGCTGCGGACCTATCCGGGGCTGGCCCATCGCATCGCCTTCTGCGGAGAAAAGGCCGGCGTGCGCGCCTACAACGATTCCAAGGGCACGAATGTGGATGCCACGGTCACGGCCATCCGGGCCCTGCCGGGCCCGCTGGTGCTGCTGCTGGGAGGCACGGACAAGGGCGCCAGCTACGGGCCTCTGCGCGAGGCTCTGGATGGCAAGCTGCGGCGCCTGGTGTTCCTGGGTGAGGCGATTCCACAGCTCACCCGCGACCTGGGCGACCTGCCCCATGAGGTCGTGCCGGCCTTCGACGAGGCCGTGCGGACAGCCTTCACCCTCGCCCATCCCGGCGACCAGGTGCTCCTCAGCCCAGCCTGCGCCAGCTTCGACCAGTTCGACAACTTCGAGAAGCGCGGGGAGCGCTTCGAGAGCCTGGTGAAGGCCTGGCTCCAGTAGAATCGGTTATGCACGATGCCGCCCGAGCCGCCGCCGATCTCCGCGCCATGCTGGGCGCCGATGCCGTCCTGACGGAGGCCAGCGATCTGGCCCGCTATGAGGACGGCTGGCGCTACGGGAAGGGCAGAGCCCTGCTGGCCGTGCGCCCCGGGACCACGGAGCAGGTGTCCGAAGTCCTGGCCTACTGCCACGAGCGGGGCATCCGGGTGATGCCCCAGGGCGCCAACACGGGCCTGGTGGGCGCCTCCAACCCAGACGCCAGCGGCGAGATGCTCGTGCTCAGCCTGGAGCGCCTGAACAAGCGCCTGGAGATCGACCCCATCAACCGCACCGCGGTGGTGGACGGTGGGGTACTGCTCAGCGCGCTGAACGCGGCGCTGGCGGAGCACGGCCTCATGTTCCCCATCGACCTGGGGGCGGATCCCAGCATCGGCGGCATGATCGCCACCAACACTGGCGGGACCCGGCTCCTGAAGTACGGCGACGTGCGCCACAACCTCCAGGGCCTGGAGGCGGTGCTGGCGGACGGCACGGTGGTGGAGGTCATGAACCACCTCCGGAAGAACAATACGGGCCTGGATTTCAAGCAGCTCTTCGTGGGCACCAGCGGCGTGTACGGCGTGATCACCGGGGCGGTGCTCCAGGTGGTGCCTGTGCCCCGGCAGCACGCCACGGCCCTGGTGGGCTGCGCCTCCGGCCAGGCCGTGCTGTCCCTCCTGCAGGCGCTGGAGGGGGATATGGCCGACGTGTTCACGGCCTACGAGGTCGTCAGCGCCAACGCCCTGGGCCCCGTGTTCAAGTATCACGAGGACATCCGGAACCCCTACGGTGCCGCCAGACCCCCTGCGTACACCGCCCTGGTGGAGCTGTCCTCCACGCTTCCGGAAGCGGCGCTGGACCTGGCCGAGGTGCTGGAGGAACGCCTGGGTGCCTTCCTGGAAGACGAGCGCGGCGAGGGCATCACGGATGTCTTCATGGGGAAGCCCGAGGACTTCTGGGCCATCCGCCACCACATCAGCGAGAGCCTGCGGAACGAGGGTAAGGTGCTGGCCTTCGACATCAGCGTTCCCCGCAGCCGGATGGCAGCCTTCACGGATGCCGCGGCGGCCTTGCTGGCCCAGGATTTCCCCTTCGTCCGCTGCTGCGACTTCGGCCATTGGGGCGACGGCGGGACCCACCTCAACCTCGTGTGGAACGAGGCCGAGTCACCCAGGCCGACGCCGATGGTCGTCGAGGAACTGCAGTCTCGGATCTACGAGTTGGCGGTTCGCGGCTTCGATGGTTCCTACAGCGCCGAGCACGGGGTCGGCCCCCACAACCAGCGCTTCTACGACACCTACACCCCGGAGCCCGTGAAGGCCGCGAACCAGGCCCTCAAGCGGCACCTGGACCCCAAGGGCCTCCTGGGCACCACCAGGCTGGGCTGAACCGGGTCTGTCCAGCGATGGCCGCCGGCCGCGTCCGAGGGTAGATTCGAAGGATTCCCGGAGGCTCCATGCGCTCATCCATTCTCGCCCTGTCCCTGGCGGCGCCCCTGCTGGCGCAGGCGCCCGCGCCCAAGGCGGACCTCTTCGAGCCCGTGCGGTTCCTTGTCGGGGATTGGGTGGGGGAATCGGACGGGAAGCCCGGCTCCCCCAGCGGCGCGGCCTCCTTCCGGTTCGAGCTTGAGGGGAGGACCCTGGTGCGGCGCAGCCACGCCGACTACCCCGCGGCCAATGGCCGCCCGGCCGCTCATCACGAGGACCAGATGACGATCTTCGTGGAGGGTGGCCAGCTCAAGGCCTTCTACGTCGACAACGAGGGCCACGTCATCCGTTACGTGGCCACCGCCATTCCCCAGGGCGCGGCCTTCACCAGCGAACCGGCCCCGGGCCCGCGCTTCCGCCTGACCTACCTCCGCGGGGCCGCCGACGCCGTCACCGTCCGCTTCGAGATCGCCCCGCCCAACGCCCCCGACGCCTTCAAGACCTACGTGGAAGGCGTCACCCGCAGGGTGAAGTGACCTTCAAGCGCTTTTCCTACCTGCAAAACGGGCTCCCGATCGGGAGCCCGTTTTGCAGGTAGGAAAATGACATCAAGCCTTGTGGTGGGGCTTCTGCTCCCAGAAACGCGGCGGCGCGTAGCAGATGGCCATGAAGATCAGCTGGCTCAGGCCGAAGCCCATGAGGGCGTAGAAGGCCTGGTCCATGAAGCCGTAGGAGTGCAGACCGACGCCAAGCATGTTCACGCCGAACCAGGAGCAGGCGGTGATGATGTTGCCGAAGATCGCCATCACCATGGTGCCGCGCTCGCGGACATAGCCGGCCCAGCGGGCGTGGAGGATGATGGCGTTCCAGAGCACGATCAGCAGGGCGCCGTTCTCCTTGGGATCCCAGCCCCAGAAGCGGCCCCAGGACTGGTCGGCCCAGATGCCGCCCAGCACGGTGCCGACGAAGCTGAAGAAGAGGGCGAAGCAGATGATGCCGTAAGCCATGTCCACCAGCGCCTTGTCCGTCTCCACATCCACCATGCGGACGATGTGCTTCCGAATGGCGTAGGCGATGGCGATGGCACCTGCCAGGAATGTGCCGGAGTAGCCGATGGTGATGGTCACCACGTGGGTGGCCAGCCAGAAGTTGGAGTCCAGCACGGCCCGCATCATCTCCATGGTGTCGCCCTCGGTGCCCAGGTTCTGGGCGACGATCAGAGAGGCGAACCCGGCCACGGCGGCCACCGCGGTGCCGAAGCCCTTGCGGTACATCCGCTCCACGATGAGGCCCAGGATCACGGCACCCCAGCCCACGAAGATGGCCGAGGAGTAGAGGTTCGTCACCGGCGGGCGGCCCTGGAGGATGATGCGCGCGGCCAGGCCCAGGGTGTGGACGATGGCGCCCGCGAAGAGCAGCGAGTAGGCGGTGGGGCGCAGCAGCTCCGGCTTCCAGATCCAGGAGATGCACAGGACGATGAACGCCACGAAGTAGATCGACAGGCCCACGAAGAAGGGCTGGGCGCGGTTGAAGACGACCTCGTTGCTCGCGTGGCTGAGGGCCCCGGGCTTGAGGGTGGAGACCACCCCGTCCATGTCGGCCAGGGCCTGGTTGAAGCTGGCGGCATCGTTGGCGACATAGGCCGCGTTGAGCCGCGCGAGGGGGGCCAGGGCAGGGTGGACCCCTTGGCCAGCGGCCATGGCGCGGAGGCCCTCGCCCACATTCTTCCAGGCATCGGGATTGCCGCCGGGGAGGGGCGGCAGGATGCGGAACTGGGACAGCTGCATCAGGTCCTGGTGGCGGGCGGAAGCCTCGGCATCGCTGATGGACTGCAGTTCCCAGCCGAGGCCCGGCGAGCCGGCCAGCTGGAGGGTGTTCCGCAGCTTGTAGTAGAGGTAGACGCGATCGAACAGGTTGACGATGGCGCTCTGGAAGCGGGTCCGCTTCTGGGGCGCGATGGGCTGCGCCGTCTGGGCCTGCCTCTGGATCTCCTCCAGATGGGAGGACAGGTCGACGAAGCTGAAGTAGTTCCGATTCTTCGTCTGCTTGGCGCCGATGAGGCCGATGACGTCGGGATCATCGATGACGAAGATGGGCTGCTGGTCCGCCACCTGGGGGCGGAACAGCACGTCGAGGATCCACTCGTCGGGCCCGATCGTGCGGCCGTCGTAGCGGAAGCCCTGGCGGCTGTGGATGACCAGCAGGGAATTGCGGGCCACGGAATCCAGCGGCTTGACGCGCCCGCCTTCGAGGATGGGGATGTTGCCGAAGCCGGCGACGTCGAAGCCGCGGACCTTCCCGCCGGGGAGGGCGAAGATCAGGGCGACCAGGAGGGCGAGGGCCCCGGCGGCCCAGGCGAGGTATTTCTGCACGAAGGTCATGTCAGCCCTCCTTCTTGTCCTGGCGCCGCTTCAGCGAGCGCCGCAGGACGATGGCGAAGTGCACGAGCAGGCCCAGGGAGACCAGCACGCAGGACACATAGGGGAGAAGCCAGCCGGGATTTTCGACCACGGAAAGGACGGACAGGGTGTCGTTCTTGCCAAAGCTCGCCTGGTAGAAGGTTTTGCCCTCGTACCGCAGCGGCTGGTTCATGTAGATCAGCACCTCGCGGGATTCGTTCCGGGAGGGGTTCACCACCTGGACCAGGCTCGAGAAGTTCTTGGGGATGTCGGTGCCCGGATAGACGTCGTGCCGGAACTGTTTCAGCGTGAAGGCATAGGGCAGGTACTGGCGGCGGAGGCGCATGGTGAGCAGGTAGGTGTGCCCCTCGTGGGTGAAGGACTGGGGCGCGCCGAGGGCCATGGAAGCCAGCCAGACGCCGTAGCTGCGGCCGCCGGCCACGGGCTCCACGAACACCGACCCTGTGTTGAGTTCGTTGTCGTTGGTGACCGTGGGTCGCTCCACGACGGAGATGCCGGGGCCGATGCCCGCGGTCGCCAGGGATGGCGGCGCGCCCGGAGGCAGGTTGGACAGCTCCGAATTGGGGTAGTAGCGCTTCACGTTCAGGGTGAGGGGCGTATCGGGGATGGCGATGGACCCGCCCTTG
Organism: Geothrix alkalitolerans; assembly: GCF_022808885.1. NCBI lineage: Bacteria > Pseudomonadati > Acidobacteriota > Holophagae > Holophagales > Holophagaceae > Geothrix > Geothrix alkalitolerans. Next base: position 893,911 of record NZ_JAKZLE010000001.1, read on the forward strand.
GCCAGCAGGGTGTCGGGCACCGAGTAGACCTCGTCCCAGGTGGGATCGGTGATGTCGATGACGGCCAGCTCCATGTTCTTGTAGCTCTGGACGTAGTTGACGGTCTGGCCCACCTCGATGGACATGTTGGTGTCCACCTGCATCATGCCGGCCACGAACTCACCCGCGAACAGGATCACCAGGCCAGCGTGGACCAGCCACATGCCGGCCTTGGTCCAGCTGCGCTGGATGTCGAGCGTCTTGGCGATGAGGTTGAGGGTGAGTAGGAGGCCCACCAGGCCGCCCCCTGGGAACACAGGCAGGGGGAAGGGCAGGAAGCTGACCTGCCGCTTCACGAAGAAACTGCGCATGTAGGCGTTCACGGCGCCCTGGGTGCCCATCTCCACCTGGGCGAGGGTGCAGAGCACCACGAGCGCCATCAGGCAGGCGAGCAGGACGATGGTGAGTTGGAAGGACTTGAAGAACTTCCAGATGCGGGAGGCGAGTGTCTTAATCAAGGCGGAGGCTCTCCAGGATGCGCATGAAATCAGGCTTGGCCTTGGCCACGGGACCGGCGTCCCCCGTCAGCTTCAGGAACCAGGTGTTGCCGTCGGGGGTGGAGATCAGGCCGGCCACCATGCGGCTCTTGGTCTGGCCCTCGCTGGTGAAGTCGTAGACGTTGAGCGCGCCAGCCTTGGTATTCACCACCTTCCGAGCGGCAGCCAGGGCCGCCTCGTCGATGGGTCCCAGGCCGATCTGCCCGCGCCAGCGGTTCACGTTGGCCAGCTCGCCGCCGGCGGCCCCAGGCAGCACCACCACCGTGGCTTCGTTCTTGCCCGCCACCGGTGACTTGAAGGTGGCAAAGCGCATTCCCTCGCCGGGAACCTCGCTCCAGCCCTGGGGGAGGGACCACTTGAGGGAACCCTGGCCCGACGGCCTTGGAGGCGCGGGCATTCCCCCATCGGCGGGCGGCATTCCCATGGGTCCGGAAGGGGCTTCCTGGCCCGTGCCGTCCAGCCGCGCGGCGGCCGACTCCTTGGGCACCCGGTAGTGACTCACCTGGTCGCGGTTGCACCCGAGGGCGGCTAGGGTCAGGAGCCCGGCGCCGGCCAGCAGAGAAGCCTTCGAGATGAAGGACGAGGGTCGGTGGGGAGGCGTCAATGTTTTCAACAAAGGGTTCCTCTGGGACATGTCAGAATACCGGACCTTCCAGTGTGAAGACAGGCAAGGATGGGGCGGGCTTACAGGTCGAGCCGCAGGACGGCTTCATCGATGAGTCGGGCCAATTGGTGGTCCTTTTCCGTGATGCCTCCTGCGTCATGGGTGGTCAGGGTGATCCGCACGCGGCCCCAACCAAAGAGGATATCTGGGTGATGATTCATTGCCTCGGCAGGTTCCACGACGCTGGTCACAATCCGGAAAGCGGTCATGAAATCCGGCGTCCGGAATTCCCTCACCAGGCATCCGTCCCGTTCGATCCAACTCACGACCGCGCCTCCTGGGCCAGGGTGGCCTCCAGTTCCGTCAATTCCGCCTGCAGAAGCCACTCATCCGGGTAGGCCCGAGCCCGGTCCGACAGGGCCTGGAATCGCCGCCCGTCTCCGGCTTCGCGCAGGGCCCGGGTCTCCCGATAGAGGTCGGCCAGGCCAGGGGGAAGAGAGGACGCCTTGCGGGCCCGGGCCTGGGCTTCGGCCTCGCCCTCCGCGAAGGTCCCCTGGGCGCCGTACCAGCGGTCCCAGGCGCCTGGATCCGCGGGGCCCCCGGCGACGGAGGGCAGGCTGGAGCTGAGGAAGAGCAGGGCCCAGCTGGGCAGATCCAGGGGGCGGCCGTCCTGGTGGCCCCGCAGGTTGATGACCTCGTGCTCGCCCACCCGGAAGCCCGTGAGGAAGAGACCCGAGGGCAGGTCCAGGCTGAAGGGTCCGCGGGGGGGCAGGGTGCCCTTTCCGAAGGCCACCAGGGCCGTGCCCGGCCAGGGAGAGCCTTCCGCCACGCCGCCCCGGGACAGCATCACGGGGCCCTCCACCCGGGCCAGGGCCGTGGCCAGGCCCGGCGCCAGCTCGCCCCGGGCGGGGATCCGCGCCACCACTTTGCCCGTGAGCTCCAGGCCACCCTCCAGCCCCAGGTGGTTCACCGTGCGCGCCCGCAGGGCCTCCTCGAGGCCATGGTCGCCGCCCCGCCGCCAGCCGAGGGTGGCCTCGAAGGCCTCCAGCACCTCGAAGAGGTGGTCGAAGTCCCGGGCCACGAAGAGCTGGGGCTGCATGCGGGTGATGTCGTACTCGGTGTCCGCGCAGGCGAGGCTGAGGGGCACCTTCGCCACGGCGGACGTGAGGCAGTGGGCCGCCTCGCCCAGGCTGCTGAGGAGTCCCGCCCCGTAGAGCTTGGGATCCGCCAGGTCGCCCACCAGGCCGTACTCGGCGGTCCACCAGTAGAGGCGGCTGGCCTTGGTGCTCTCGCTCACGTAGCGGCGGCTGGCGGAGGCGGCCCGCAGCCGCTCCTCGGCCAGGTGGACTTCGGCCTCGGTGGCCTCGGGGTCCTCCTTGACCACGCTGAGGTTGCGGATGGCCTCGTAGACAGCCTGGTCCTCCACAGAGGCGATGGCCCGGAAGCCCGCCTCGCCGCAGCGCTTCAAGTAGTCCGCGTAGCGGCGGTCCGCCAGGATGGGCGCGTGGCCCGCGCTCTCGTGCACGATGTCCGGGGCGGGTGTGTACTCGATGTGCTCGTGGCTGCGGATGTCCGCGGCGATGGCCAGCACGCCCAGGGACTGCAGCTCCGTGAACACCGCCGGCGGGATGAAGCCCCGCACGCCCACGGCGGACCAGCCCAGGCCCTCGAGTTTGAGGTTCATCTCGTCCAGGCTGGGGATGCGCTCCAGCCCGATGCCCGTGGCCGCCAGGCCCGACAGGTAGCTGGCGTGGGCCGTGTCCTTCAGGCGCCCCGCCAGCCGATGCAGGATATGGCGCCAGACCGCATGGTCCCGGGGTGTGTAGGCGTCATAGTCCTGGGCCGCCACATAGCGCCGCAGGTGGGCCGGGAGCCGGTCGATGGCGCGCTGGGTGGGGCTGGGAGACGTGGAGGTGGAGGCCATCATTGAATTCTAATCCGAATTCAATGGTCCGGGGCCCGGTCATCCCTGAATGCGGGCCCTGAATGCAGGCTCTCAATGTGGGCACCTACAAAGGTCCAGAGGATCCGGAGGACGGCGGGCTACCCTGATCTCATGCCCTTCGACCCCTGGGAACCCTATCGCGACTTGCGCTTTGCCAGCACCCGTGAGCACCCGGTGCATGGCTCCTGCTTCATTGCGGAGGGCCGGATCCTCGTGGAGGATCTGCTGTCGGCGGGCCGGGCGGGATGCCTGCAGGTCGTGTCCGTGGCCGCGACCACCACCGCCGCCGAAGCGGCGCGGGCCCTGCTCCCGGAAGGGACGGAACTGCTGGTGGCTGAGCCGGAGGCCTTGTCGGAGCTGGCGGGTTTCTCCTTCCACCGCGGCCTCATGGCCCTGGCGAAGGTGCCGCCGCCTCCCCCCATGTCGAAGCTGCTCTCGGCCCGGCGCCTGCTGGTGCTGCCGAGGCTCTACGATGGCGAGAACCTGGGCCTGCTGTTGCGCAGCGCGACCGCCCTGGGACTGGACGGCGTGCTGGCGGGTCCGGGGCCCGGCCTCTGGAGCCGCCGCACGGTGCGGGTTTCCATGGGCGCCGTGTGGCGCATTCCAGTTTGGCGGGTGGAGGATCCCTGGAGCCTTCTGGCGGACTGGAGGCTCGCGGAAGGGGGCTCGGAGGTCGTCGCGGCGGCGCTTACGCCCACGGCAGAAGACGCTCGCCGCTGGCAGCCCGGCAAGCGTTGTGCCCTGGTGATGGGTCCCGAGGACACGGGCCTGGACCCGGACCAGCTGGCCCGCTGCGACCGCGCCGTGGCCATCCGCATGGCCTCGGGCATGGACAGTCTCAACGTGGCCGCGGCCGGAGCCATCCTGATGTTCCGGATGGTGGAGGGAAGCTAGGGCTCACGGCTGTTGACGATGTCCACCAGACGCATGAGCTCAGCAATGACCTCGCGGCAGGCCGTGTCCTGGTCATAGAGAGCTGATACCTTCTTCCGCGCGGCGGCCACGTCGCCGCAGGCCTTGCCCCTGGCGATGAGGTCCTTGCAGCGCTCGGGCATGGGGCCCCAGTTCCCGCACTCCACGAAGCGGTCGCTTAGGAAGATGAACTTGGGGATGGCCTCCCCCCCGTTGGTGAGGAAGCGGGAAAACACCTCCGGGTGCTGCATTCGGCTGATATATCGAACCTCCAGCTTGGGACCCGCCTCGGCCAGGCGCTGTAGCACGGGCACGTGGCGCACCACGTCGCCGCACCAGTCCTCGGCGATGGCTATCACATGCACAGGCCGGGGCAGGGCGGCAAGGACGCTCACCGTCGGTGGGTCCAGGGTCAGGGCACGATGTTGGGTCTCGATCTTGCCCCGTTGCTCCGGGGATTCCGCTGCGGCCAGCCACGCGAGGTAGGAGAGCCCGGAATCGAACACCGCCTGCCAGTTCACGGTCGGCAGGGTGGCGGGACGGGGCATGAAACCTCCAGTGAACCTCTGATGCTGCCATGCCCGGGCTCGTGACCGGACGTACCTTTGGAGTGGCGCGGACCGCGGCCCGCGGCCCGTGGGAAAGGGGGGCGCCATGAGAGCCATGTGGAATGCCAGCAAGCCACCTCTCGAATGGATGGATCCCATGGTGAGGGTGCCGAAGTACGAGCTCCATGCCGGCGACGAGGTGCTGGCGCGCCTGTCCCTGGAGCCGCTCTGCCGGACCTTCGCCACGGTGGAGACGGCGGAGGGCCGCTGGACCTTCAAGCAGACCGGCATCCTGGCCACGCTCGTCCACATCCGGGAGGCCGGTGCCGATCAGGATCTGGCTGTATTCCATCCCGGGTTCCTGGGACGGGGGCTGCTCCGGTTCATGGATGGGGAAACCTTCCTGTGGCGGAGGGCCCACCACGACGGGGGCTGGTCGTTCCAGTACAGGGACGGGAGCGTGCTGCTCACGCTCCGGCTGGAGACTCCGGATCCGAATGAGCCCTGGCCCCGGCGGACTCGGGTCGAGGTGGACATCGCTCCGGAAGGCCGCGGCCATCCGCGCCTGTCCCTCCTGACCGCCGTCGGGTGGTTCCTGATGCTGCTCCATCCGCTGTAGCCGGCCGCAGGCGTGGGGTATCGGGGACCTCCAGGTCCAGAGGCCACGCACCGGGAAGTGCCTTCTTCACCTCGAGGCCCCGTGGTCTAGAGTGGAGTTCCGGTCTTTTCCAGGAGCTCCCCATGGCCACCGCCAAAGCCTACGCCGCCGCCTCTCCCACCTCCCCGCTGGCCCCCCACCAGATCGAGCGCCGGGCGGTGGGACCGCACGATGTCCAGATCGAGATCTCCTACTGTGGCATCTGCCACTCGGACCTGCATCAGGTGCGCGACGAGTGGGGCGGATCCAAGTATCCGATGGTTCCCGGCCACGAGATCGTCGGGAAGATCACCGCCGTGGGCGCCCACGTGAAGAGCTTCAAGGTGGGCGACCTGGCCGGCGTGGGCTGCATGGTGGACAGCTGCCGCACCTGCCCCAGCTGCCAGCGGAAGCTCGAGCAGTTCTGCGAGAAGGGCTGCGCCTGGAGCTACAACAGCACCGAGATGGACCGCGTGACGCCCACCTACGGCGGCTACTCGTCCAGCATCGTGGTGGACGAGGCCTTCACGCTGAAGGTCTCCCCGAAGCTGGACCTGGCCGCCGCCGCGCCCCTGCTCTGCGCGGGCATCACCACCTACTCCCCCCTGCGCCACTGGAACACCAAGAAGGGCGACAAGGTGGGCGTGGTGGGTCTGGGCGGCCTGGGCCACATGGCCGTGAAGATCGCCGCTGCCATGGGCGCCGAGGTGACCATGCTCAGCACCTCCAAGTCGAAGGAGGCCGACGCCCGCAAGCTCGGCGCCCACCACTTCGGCCTCACCTCGGACGACACCACCTTCAAGCGGCTGGCGGGCCAGTTCGATCTCATCATCGACACCATCTCCGCGCCCCACGACTACAACAAGTACCTGGGCCTGCTCCGGGTCGAAGGCGCCATGGTGCTGCTGGGCGTGCCGCCGGAACCCACGCCCGTGGCCGCCCACGCCCTCATCGGCGGCCGGAAGATCCTCACCGGGTCGCTCATCGGGGGCATCCAGGAGACCCAGGAGATGCTCGACTTCTGTGCTGAGCACGGCATCGTCTCCGACATCGAGCTCATTCCAGTACAACAGGTCAACGAGGCCTACGAGCGGATGCTGAAGAACGACGTTCGTTACCGGTTCGTGCTGGACATGAAGACATTGTGATTGAATCCGCGTAAACACAGCATGAAACAAGGAAAAAAGCGGTTGGCAGCCTGGATCTGAAGAGGTAACCTTCCCGAGCTCCCCTTCTCCTCCAGCAGGCGGAGGTCCCATGCCAACCCTTGCCCCCGGCTCGTCTCTCGGTGCCTACGAGATCGTGGGCACCCTCGGCGCCGGCGGCATGGGAGAAGTCTTCCGGGCCCGGGACAGGAAGCTCGGCCGGGACGTGGCGATCAAAGTCCTGGCCGAATTCTTTGCCTCGGATCCGGCGAGGTTGCGGCGGTTCCAACAGGAAACGCGGGCGATGGCTGTCCTGTCGCATCCGAACGTCGTGCAGGTCTTCGACGCAGGCGAGCACCGCGGGCTCCCCTACCTCGTGATGGAGCTGGTGGAGGGCGAGACCCTCCGGAAGCGGATGGCCACCGGGCCCATGCCCTGGCGCCAGGCGGCGGAGCTTGCGGCGGCCGTGGCGGATGGTCTTGCCGCAGCCCACGCCAAGGGCATCATCCATCGGGACCTCAAGCCCGAGAACCTGATGCTGACCCTGGATGGCCATGTGAAGATCCTTGACTTCGGACTGGCCAAGCTGCGGAAGGAACAGTCCAACCCGCACGCGCCCAGGCTGAGGCCGGGGACGCCCCAGCTGGCCGGGAGGCTTACCGAGGCGGGCCTGGTCATGGGAACCGCCGACTACATGAGTCCGGAACAGGTGCGCGGCCAGGCAGTGGAGACCCCGAGCGACCTGTTCAGCTTGGGGGTGATCCTGTGGGAGCTGGTGACGGGCGGCCACCCCTTCCGCCGGAGCACGCCCGGGGAGACCATGCGGGCCATCCTGATGAACCGGCCGGAGCTTCCGGGTGGGAAGGAACGGCTGCCCTCGCCCTTGGGAGGCATCCTGCGGGTCTGCCTGGCGAAGGACCCCGCCGAGCGGTTCAAGACAGCCCGGGCCATGGCGGAAGCCCTGCGTTTCGCCGCCCGTTCGGACTTGGGGCCGCGTCCGATCCTGGGGCGCTCAGGCTATCCCTCACAGGCACGTGGGCTCCAGTTCCTGGGCGCCGGGCTGGCCCTGGCCCTCCTGGGCACCGCAGCGGGCATCTACGCCTGGCTGCGGAGCCAGCAACCCGTCCCAGAGCTGGCGACCAAGACGAGAAACCTGCCCAGCGTCCTGGCCCTGCCCGCGCGGGTGTACGGCGCCGAGGAGTCGGCCTTCCTCACGGACGCGGTGCCCAACACTCTGTCCACGCTCCTCTCGAAAGTGGAAGGCCTGGACACGAAGGCACCGCCGTCCAGTTTCCAGATGGAAAAGTGGAAGGGAGACTTGGCCCGGGTCACGGAGGCCTACCACGCAGACCACCTGGTGGTCACCACCATCACGAAGAACGCCAAGCACCTGATCCTCAACGTTCAGCTCGTCGATACGCGGACCTGGAAAGTGCGGTGGGGGCATCAATACGAAGGAACCCAGGCGGACTACAACACCCTGGTGCGCGACGCGGCGGAGGCCGTGGCCCGGACTCTGACCCGGGAAGAAGGGCTCGGCCCGGTCCTCGCCCGGCCCACCACCGGTTCTGATGGAGAGCTCGCCTTCGGCGAAGGGCGGCACTTCCAGTATCGTTACCGGGCATTGGGACGGAGCCAGGACTTCGATCAGGCTGTGGCCGCCTTCGAGAAGGCCTTCCGCCTGGATCCGCGCAACAGCGAAGCCGCGGTGCAACTGGCCTGCCTGCACGGATGGCGCGCCTATGAGGCGGGCACGGCGCAGGTGGGCCAAGCCGAGCGGCAGCTCGAGGCGACGTGGGCACGGCGGGCCCTGGAGATCGATCCCCGCAGCGGGCTGGCCTGGAGCCTCCTGGGGGCCGTGGAGGTGCAGGGGCGCCGGGAGAACCCGGACCTGGCCGTGGAATACGCGGTGAAGGGCGTGTGCCTAGCCCCGAACCAGGCCCAGGTCCACATCACCATGGCCACCATCCTGTCCGGACCTGGGTCGGTGGGGCTCTTCATCGCGGCCGGCCGGCGGTCCATGGAACTGGATCCCATGGACCTCACCGGGCCTGCCTTTGTGGCGCTGGGTCTGGCCTGGATGGGGCGGGCCGAGGAGGCCCTTGCCATCGCGGATCGGGCCCTCCTTCGGGAACCGGAGCACCTGCTGCTCAACCACACGGTCCGGCCCTACGCCTTGGCGCGCCTGGGCCGGCCGGACGAGGTGGAGGCGCACTTCACGCGTCTCGGCAAACCCGTCGGTACGACCATCCGGTTCTGGTGCGCCGCGGACCGCGGGCAGGAAGCAGAGGCCCGGGCCCTCGCGAAGGGCCTGCTGGTGCACTGGCTGGGCCTGGAGGAGCGGGCCATCGACATCGGGAACGCGGCGGTGTTCAACGCGCCCTACCTCGTCAAAGTGGGGCTGAAGGACGACGCCTTCCGGCTCCTCCTGCGGAGTGTGGAAGTGGGCAGCCCCCCCTGCCTGGATTGGCTGATGACCAACCCGGAGATGCAGCGGCTGCGCCCCGACCCTCGGTTCGCGAGGATTCTCCAGGCATCCCGGAATGGTGCGGCCATGGTGGCGGGGCAGCTCGGTCGGGCCCAAACCCGGGGGGATCTCCCGGAGTACCTGGTTGGCCCCTTGGAGGACCTGCACCGTCACATCGCGGCGGCTTCACCGCCAGGACCATGAGAAGCGCCCCGCGGGGCGGGGCGCTTCGGGTCGGAACTGGCGGCTACCGATACTGGAACACCAGGTCCAGGGTGGCTGGTCCACCCTTGGTGCCGTTCTGCCAGGGGGTGATCGTGATGTCCTCGATGACGCCCTTCTGCAGGTCGAGGTTCAGCAGCTTGGGATTGAACAGCAGCTCCCAGTTGGTGGCCTGGCCCATGGCCATCACGCACCCATTCTTCAAGGCCTCGGGACGGGTGCCAAAAGCGGGGATGGTGCCGTTGACCTGGTGCACCAGCGCCGTCGCCCAGGGCGAACCATCGCGGATCAGGGGATCGTTGGGCAGGAGCGCCAGCAGCTGGACGCCACGATGGATGATCGTCGACCCGGCGGGTCCCACCTGCATGGGATGCCGCGCGTCGACCACCGTGAGGGTGGTTCCCTCGGGCAGGGCCCTCTGGAGATCGGCCAGCTGGTCCTGGCTGCGGCCATAGTCGCAGACGACGCCGAAATGGGTTTTCCCCTGGTAGATCAGGCCCGCTGCCTTCACCACGGGGCCGAAGTCCTCGGCGGCGAGCGTGGCCGTGAGGGCAGCCAGGGCGAGCAAAGTGGTGGGTCGGAACATGGACCACCTCCATGAATGGGACCCGGACCGATCCGGGTGGCGCCGAGCCAGCGCTGCGGCGAAAGACAAGCTGGGAAAGACCACCTCTCCCCGCCATAACCGATGGCTTACGATGTAATTACACCAAAATAACGAGTTGTTGTGATCGGTGCGGAGCGGGACAGACTTGATCTCCCCTGGAGAAGAGGCCGGTTAGCTCCGGGTGAGATCGGGGTGTTGATGGGAGCCCGACCAGTCCCATACTTGCCACGCCTCCCAGGAGCGTCGGATGACCCGGCTGGCCTTTGGCGGATTCGAGCTGGACCCCCACACTGGCGAACTCTGGAAGGGCGAGGATTGCGTCCGGATCCAGGACCAGCCCCTCAAGCTGCTGCTCTGCCTGCTGGAGCGGCCGGGCCAGATCGTGGGGCGCGAGGAACTCCAGAAGCGGGTCTGGTCCGGAGACATCCACGTGGGCTTCGAGGATGGTCTCAATGCGGCCGCCTGGCGCCTCCGCCAGGTGCTCGGGGACTCCGCGGACGCACCCGCCTTCATCGAGACGATCCCCCGCAAGGGCTACCGCTTCGTGGGGAAGGTGGTCCCCCTCCCAGGCAAGCCCCCTCCGCCCTCCGGATCCTTCCCGATGCCGGTGTTCAGGCCTCCTTCGAACTCCGGGATGGACGCATTCACTCCCACTCGGGGCCGTCGACCGTGGCGTCCCTGGACCCTGTGGCTCGGGGCAGTCCTCGGGCTGGTTTTTTTGGGCGCCGGTGTGATGCTCTGGGGGGTCATGAGGACGCACATGGTGACCCTGGTCCTCACTCCGCTGTCCAACGCCACCGGCGACCCTGCCGTGGACTACTTCGCCTTCGCCCTGTCCCGGCAGCTCGTGCAGGACCTTGCGAACGCCCCGAACCTCGACGTCCAGTCCGCTGAAACGCCCGACTCGGACAGGTCTTTGCCAAAGGCGGCGCTGATCCTTACTTGGACCTTGGAACGGGAAGGCCGGGGCTACCGCATCCACCTGAACCTGAAGGACGCCCAGGGGCGCAACCGGGGCGACCATACCTTCTCCGTCCCGCCGGAGGAACTGCACCAGGTCCACAAGACCATCGCCGACTACCTGGCTCAGCAGGTGACAAGGCAGGTGACAGGGCAGGTAGCAGGGCAGACCGCGCGGGCGAGGGTGGCGCCGCACATGGGCGGGAAGGCCGAGGTCAGGCCGGCGGGATGGGCAGGCCGTGCTGGCGGAGGAAGCTGAGCTTGTCCCAGTAGCCGCGCTGGAAGGCGATCCTCCCCTCCACCACGCGGAAGAAGCCGCAGCCACGCAGGCCCAGGGGATCGCGCCACTCGAGGATCGCCCACTCGCCGTCCTCGAAGAGGTTCTCCACCAGGCACACCATCTCCGCCGCCGCGAACTCCCGCGCGAACATGGCCCGAATCGCCTCCCGGCCCGCCACCGGAGCTTCGGCCACCTGGTGGTTCACTGCGTCCTCGTGGTACATGGCGGCCAAGGCCTCGGCATCGCCGCGGTTGAAGGCCTCGACCCAGGTGGAGACCAGGCGTTTCGGGGTGAGAGGCACGGGGACTCCGGGGCGTGGGCGTCAGGCTTGGGACTGATCCTTCATCTTGGCCGCGTTATAGGCCGCGCTTCCACCCCTGGCGACGCTGAGCGGTTGCCATGGGCCGGGGGCCATGTGCTTCGCGAGGAAGACCATCTGGCCCGCGTGGTAGGGGTAGTGGGCGAGCTGGCGGTTGATGGCCTCGAGCACGGTATGAGGCTCGTGCCGGATGGTCACCACGCGGTCGAGGTCGGCGGCGGTGAGGTTTTCCAGGGCCTCAAAGAGGCAGGTCCAGCCCCGTTCCCAGCGGTCGCGCAGGGCCCGCGGGTCGAAGGTCCCGGGATCCTCGAACTCGGTGTCGCGGTGGCGGTCCGGCTTCTCGCCGTCGGTGGTCAGGAAGTCGGTCCAGCGCGAGAGCATGTTGCCCGAGAGGTGCAGCATCAGCGTGGCCAGGCTGTTGGATTCCGGGTCCAACCGGTGCGCCCAGCGTTCCGCGGGCACCTGAGCGAGGGCACGGTCGCACTGGATGCGCGCTTCGCGGAAGCGCTTGAGGACATCGGCCAGGTAGAGGTCGCCGTTCAAGGGAAGCTCCTGAGAGGGGTGGCGGGTTGGGTTGAGTCTGGATCCGCGTCAGGACAGGGGGCCGGTGGGAGGGACGAGGGCCTTCGACATCCGCCGGAACTCGATCCGGATGTCCTCGAAGTCATGAGATTCCACGCCCGTTTCGGCGTAACCCAGGCCTCGGTAGAAGCGGATGGCGCGGGCATTGCCCTTGTAGACCACCAGCCAGGCAGACGGAGCGTTTCGGGTCCTCATCGCCGCTTCGCCCGCTTGCATGAGCCGCTGCCCGATCCCGCTCTGGATCAGGTCTGGATCCACGTAGAGCTTCTGGACCTGCCAGGCCTCCGTGCCTCCTGTCTTCAGCTTCAGGAAGCCCTGGAGACAGCCCTCCGCTTCGGCCACGAAGTAGAGGTTGGCCACCTTGGTCAGGCTGCCGGCGATCTTCCCGGCGGAATACGTGCCATCCAGATAGCGGGCGAGCACGTCATCCCTGAACAGCGCCCCGAAGGCCCAGGAGAAGCTCTTCCGGCCCAGGGCGGCGATGGCTTCGGCATCTCCCGCGACCGCGCTTCGTACCGTCGTGTTCATCAAAGACACCTCGAAAAGGAGACGGCGAGGTTGAGAACGATTCTCGATCACCTCAGCCTGGATTCGAGGATGCCGCTCTGTCTGGAGTCGAGCCACCCGACTCTTGCGGTGTTTGACGATCAGACAACGTTCGCACCGACCGGCCGGGCGAATCCCGATCGGACCCGCCGAACCAGCACCGGCACGACGAGCATGGCGCCGAGGACAATCCACATGGTGGTGTTCGGGTTCTTGATCCACGTGTTCAGGCGCAGGGTCGTGAGGGCGATGACCGCGTAATAGAGCATGTCGCCCGCGATGGCGAAGGCCCAGCCCGCCAGGAAGCCGTGACCCGCGGCCAGGGCCGCGCTCCGGCCAGTCATGGGATCCACGCCGAAGGCGATCAGCACGAGGGAGATTGGCCCTGCGCCGGGGCCGCCGACATGCGCGGCGCTACGGGCCATGGCCTCCCGCATGGCCGCGCCGAACCGGGCCAGGAACGGCACCCGCCGCCCCAGCGCCACGAACAGCCGCAGCACAGGCTCGAAAGCGAGGGCCAGCAGCACGTCCGACACGAAGTACAGCCCTGCCGTCAGGGGCCAAGCCAGCCCCTTGGACTGCGCCAGCAGCACCCCCGCCGGAATCCCGCCCCCAACGGGGAGCAGGAAGAGGAGGAGGACGGAAAGCATGAACCCATGCTACCCCGCCCGAGGGCCACGCCCTGGTGCCAATGGAAGGGTGGCGGGCTCTCAGCCCCGAGTGCCCCTCGGATCGAGAGACCTCGGATAGGTTCGCTCCTCCTGGATCTGCCCATCCTCCTTGTGGATCTTCACGGAACCCGGGTGGTCGTGCATGTAGGCACGCATCTGCCCGATCGCGTCCGCCTTGGTCATCGCATGGACGACTGGCCGGCTGCTTCCTTCAGGCTTGAGGTTCCAGGCGTTACCTTCCTTGGCGAGGTGATAGTTTTTCATATCGTCCTCCTCATGTGGCTATCGCCGGTGCTGAAGATAGGCCTTTCCTGCAGCATGGCCAATGAAGCTTCCACACCCCTTCCGAGGTGATCCTCGAACTGGGTCTCCGTGCTGCCCGAGGTCTTCAATGCCTGGAAACAACGGGTGGCGTCACCTTGAAGACGAAGGCAGGAACCAGATCCATGCCCAAGTACTTGGCGCAGATCGCCCGATGATGGCCATCAAATCGGAACATCCTGTAGGGGAGATCGAACTCGGCCACATCCGCCAGGAAGACCGGCCGACGGATCCCCTCCCTTTCGACGCTCCGGGCGAGCAGCCGGAACGCCTCCGCCTTCGCCAAAGCGGAAGCGAGGGTCCGTCCGTGGTTCCCGATCTGGATGTCCTGGATATAGCGGGTCTGTTCCAGGTGAGCCCCGTTTGCGCGCAGCACCTCCAGGTAGACCTCATTCTCCTCGCGGTTCTTTTCCAACACCGAATCGACCGGTATCCATAGGGCGTCGACACGGGTGAGGCTCGGGGTTTCATAGTGCTTGGCGGCCACGGAGGAGGCCTTGCGCCAGTCTCTTTCGAATTTCACGTGGGTTTTTGGCCATGCAAGCGCAAGTAATGCCTTGGCTTGCATGGCAAGGGAAGGCGGTTGTTGGCCGCGGTCGATTTCGCATGGTTTTCTGGAAATCATCTGGAGCACAGACCTCCCTTTCGAGCTCTTCCCGGTGGGGTCATCAAGCCTGAATTGCTTGGCCATGACTTGCAACACCATAAGTCTAGTATGAAATAATCAGCATTAAATAGAGATTTGACCGGTTTTTCGGTTACGCCTGGATCGGGTCTGCCGGATCCGTTGGCGCCGGACGTGGGATCCCACCCGGCCTTGGGGGATTCCATCACCCTTTCGGGCACATGGATTCAGTCGGCAGGTTGAGTCCGACCCACAGGCGACCGCCGACAGGCTGGCCCGTCCTTGAAGCGCCGCGGAGTTTTGTTGCGACCTCTCAGAGGCTCTTAGGCGGGAGCCTCAGCCCCACACCCGCTTCCCGCCCACCCAGGTGCCGACGACCTTCCCTGGCAGGTTCCAGCCCTTGAAGGGAGTGTTGTAGGACTTGGACTGGATGAAGGCGCGGTCCACCTGGACCTGGGCGCCGGGATCGAAGAGGACGAAGTCGGCGGGGGCGCCGGGCTGGAGGCTGCCAAGACCGCGGCGGTCCAGATGGAAGGCCTGGGCGGGCTTCCAGGAGAGCAGGGCGATGGCCTTCGCCAGGCTGAGGACCTTGCGGTTCACCAGCAGCTCCAGCGTGAGGGGCAGGGCGGTCTCCAGGCCGATGACGCCGAAGGCGGCGATGGGCAGCTCCACTTCCTTGTCATCCCAGCCGTGGGGCGCGTGATCCGTGGCGATGGCGTCCACCGTGCCGTCCGCGAGAGCCTCCAGCACCGCCTGGATGTCGGCCTCGGTGCGGAGGGGCGGGTTCATCTTGTAGTCGCTGTCGAACTTCATCAGTTCCTTGTCCGACAGCGCGAAGTGGTGGGGCGTCACTTCGCAGGTGACATTCAGCCCCCGGGCCTTGGCCTCGCGCACCATGCGCAGAGAGCCCTTCGTGCTGAGGTGGGCCAGGTGCAGGTGGCCGCCGGTGTGCTCGGCCAGGACGATGTCCCGGGCCACCATGGCTTCCTCCGCCGCCGCGGGGATGCCGAGACAGCCGAGCGACGCGCTCACGGCACCCTCATGCATGTAGCCCTTGCCGGCCAGATCGCGATCCTCCTCGTGGGCCACCACGGGGACCTCCAGCCAGCGCGTATACTCCAGCGCCCGGCGCATGAGGGCCGAGTTGCCGATGGGCAGGCCGTCATCGGAGAAGGCCACGCAGCCCGCGTCCTTCAAGGTGCCCATATCCGCCAGTTCCTCGCCCTTCATCTCGCGGCTGACGGTTCCGATGGGGAAGTAGCGGCACAAGTCGGCCTTGGCGGCGCGGGTCAGCATCATTTCGGTGATGGCCACGCTGTCGTTCACGGGCTTGGTGTTGGCCATCGCACATACGGAAGTGAACCCGCCCGCCACCGCCGCCCGGCTGCCCGTCTCGATGCTCTCCTTGCGGGTCTGCCCCGGCTCGCGGAAATGCACGTGCAGGTCCACGAAGCCCGGCGCAAGCACCGCCCCGCCGCCGTCCAGGACTTCGGCGCCGGCGGCGAGCGGATCGTTCCCCGCGTCGATCCCGATCCCGGCCACCGCCCCCTCCACCACCAGCAGCGAGCCCATCCCATCCAGGTTCTGGGCAGGATCCACAAGGCGGACGTTCTTCACGAGGAGGGACATGGGGGGCTCCGGGGCTGGTTTCCGGTCTAGTTTGGGCTGTCGGCTGTCAGCTGTCAGCTATCAGTGGCCGACAGCTGATAGCCGACAGCTGATCGCTGATGGGGTCCCTACTCCATCCGGTAGTTCGGGGCTTCCTTGGTGATCATGACGTCGTGGGCATGGCTCTCGCGGAGGCCGGCACCGCTGATCTCGACGAGGGTGGCCTTCTGCTGGAAGTCGGCGACGGAGGCGCCCCCGCTGAGGCCCATGCCCGCGCGGAGACCGCCCATGAGCTGGGTGACCAGATCGGCCATGCGTCCCTTGTACGGCACCTGGCCTTCGATGCCCTCGGGCACGAGCTTGGTGTCGTCCTTGCCTTCCTGGAAGTAGCGGTCCTTGCTGCCCTGCTTCATGGCGCCCAGGCTGCCCATGCCGCGGTAGGACTTGAAGGTCCGGCCCGCGTAGAAGATGGTCTCGCCGGGGGCTTCGTCGGTGCCCGCGAAGAGGCTGCCGATCATGACCGCATCGGCGCCCGCCGCGATGGCTTTGGCCACGTCGCCGCTGAACTTGATGCCGCCGTCGGCGATGCAGCTGACGCCAGCCTCGCGGCAAGCCCGGCTGGCTTCCGCCACGGCCGTGATCTGGGGCATGCCCGCGCCGGTGACGATGCGGGTGGTGCAGATGGAGCCGGGCCCGATGCCGACCTTCACCGCATCGGCGCCGGCGGCGGCCAAGTCCTTGGCGCCCTGGTAGGTGGCCACGTTGCCTGCGATGAGGGCCACGCTAGGATGCGCTTTCTTGAGGGCCTTCACGGCATCGATGATGCCCTTGCTGTGGCCGTGGGAGCTGTCCAGGCAGAGCACGTCCACCTTGGCTTCCACCAGGGCGGCGGCGCGGTCCAGAAGCTCCTTGCCCACGCCCACGGCGGCGCCCACGCGCAGGCGCCCATGGGTGTCCTTGCAGGCGTTGGGGTACTCGATGGACTTCTCGATGTCCTTGACGGTGATGAGGCCCTTGAGCTGGCCCTGGCCGTCCACCACCAGCAGCTTCTCGATGCGGTGCTTCTGCAGGATGCCCTTGGCCTCCTGCAGCGTGGTGCCCACCGGCACGGTGATGAGGTTCTCCTTGGTCATGGCTTCGCGCACCGGGAGCTCCCAGCGGGTCTCGAAGCGCAGGTCGCGGTTGGTGAGGATGCCCACCAGGCGGTGGCCCTCGACCACGGGCACGCCGCTGATGCGGAACTTGGCCATGAGGGCCTCGGCGTCGCGGATGGGCGCGTCGGGCCCGATGGTGATGGGGTCCGTGATCATGCCCGATTCGGACCGCTTCACCTTGTCCACTTCCTCCGCCTGGCGCTCGGGGCTGAGGTTCTTGTGGATGATGCCGATGCCGCCCAGCTGGGCGAGGGCGATGGCCATGCGGCTTTCCGTCACCGTGTCCATGGCGGCGGACAGGAGGGGGATGCGCAGCCCGATGTCCTTCGTGAGCCGGGTGCCCAGGTCCACCTGGTTCGGGTGGATCTCCGAGTACCCGGGGACGAGCAGGACGTCGTCGAAGGTGAGGGCGCGCATCAGGGGCAAGGTCAGCATGGGGCTTCCAGAAACCGGACCCGCTACCTGCGGGACCTTGCATCCCATAGTCTCACGGGACGAAGTCGCTATCCAGGCCAACTCTACGCCGAACTATTAGAGGTTATTCACCCGGGGGCTTGCCGAGTCGTATTCCAGTAGGAAGCCAATCGTGAACTCAAACTGGAAGGGCGATCGCAGTGTATCAGACTTCTAAATTTAAATGGCTAATTGAACCTGCTTTTTAGGGGGCTAAGTATTCAGCGGCTAAAGGATTTAGATGTTTGCGAGTGGTATCGCAGCACAAGTCCATGAACTTCGGGCGATTCCATGAGATATCGTGGTCTGTGGGTTAGCCGAGCAACGATTTGCTGGATCAGGAATCCAGTAGATGACGTTTTGGGCAGCACTATTAAAGTTTTCTGAAATGGCGAGGATGTAGTTGTGCCCATGGAATTTGGCTTGTTGCCATTCGCGCGATGTTAATGACGGCGAGCAGAGTCCAAGTGAACTCTTTACCTCAACATATCGTTTTTGTGCGCCGCGTTGGACAAAAATGTCGTAACCGAGTTGTTGTCGAGAGACGATATGAGTGGTCCAACCAGCCGCGGTTAGGGCAGCCGCAACGTACTGTTCTGCATCCCAACCATTATTGGTGTTCGGAGGTGGAACTGGCGTGCCTCCAAGAACAGGTTGTGCAATGGCCGGGACAACCAGTGTTGCACCGGGTGCAGACGATCCACCGGTGGAAGTTTGGGCGGAAGGCCCAAGAACTGACCCTGGAACCCACGCCGCCGAGGTTGTCATTTTCGCATTCAGTGGATGGGACATCGAAATATCGAAGTACGTAGAAATCTCATGAAGCGTGAAGTTGAAATCTGAAGCGAAATCGTCCATAGAAACGGCGGTTCGCATTCCTACGCTAAGCCCAGGGTCAGCGTCATGGTAGAGTGCGACGATTAAGGGGAGCAACGGGATTCGAACTCCTCCCGGTGCGACGTAGGGTGCAAAGTTTGTTGTGCTCTGCAGGTCAGTCGCTGCATAACCACTGCCAACTGGATCGATACGAAGCCATTTCCGATGGCTTTCGCTTCGATATGCAGCCTCGGTGGTGCAGAGCGAGCATTTGGCTCCGGCTAAGTTGCCCGAAGGTGGTGTTAGAAGATACCTGCATAGACTTCTGTCTTGGTTGAGGAACGTGGGGCTAGAGAGGTCCGCAGGGGGGGCATAACAACCAATTCCCTTCTGCAGGTTGAGGTTGTTTCTCCATGTGTTTTGGGGAGTGGTATTACCTGGTCTAATAAGCCCCGTTCGTGCCAGATAGTTACCTTCAAATAGTGAGAGGACGCACGAATTCGGCGGACGTGATGTTTTCGCAAATAAATCATCTAGCAAGGATTGGAGTACTTCGGTTGCAATGAATGAACCAGAGTACATACTTGGAATATTATTTTGAAAGAACTTCATTCCCAAAAATATCTGAACGAATCGCCCTCTGAATGCTCTGCCTATAGAGCGTTTGTGCTGATCCAAACATGTCAGCGCGTCAGAAAAGAGCACGTCACTCGTTATTGGCACCATAGCGTCAATCCTAACTCTGCAGGATGGTATTCCCGACTCTGCGTAAGTACTCTTCTGCCGATATCCTGCCTCTCATGAAGGATTGATACGGCGTCCTTGGGTCACTTCTGTAGAGCAAACTACGCCCATCCTGACCAGGTAACAGCATCGGTAGATCATCGAGCGCATCCTGGACTGAAATGGCATTTGGTAAAGAAGCCAACATTGCGCTCCCGGAACGCATGGACGTTACCGGAGCAGGCGGGAGCCACTCAAGAAGATGACTCATTCTTGTACCGACCAAGATAACTCGTTTCCTCCGCTGCGGAATTGCATATTGAACTGTTGAAAGGACTGATGGGATGATGGAAGGCATTGCTGAAGAGAAGGCCTCTCTCAGATTCGCAAATACACGCCCACCCTCCATGTTGAGAAGCCCAGTTACATTCTCGAAGACGAAACCATCGGGTTTGGCCTCGTGAAGAAAGCGCACGTAGTCCCAGGCCAGGTGGTTCCGCGGATCCTCCATTGACCGTTGCTTCCCCGCAGTCGAAAAACCTTGACAGGGCGGGCCGCCTAAGACCCAGAACGGACCGCCATCCAGCCTCGCTATCTTTGCGGCATCAAGCAGTTTCTCGAAGATCTCCTTACTTGCGATGCTGCCCACAAGCACGTTGTCGTGGACATTTCTGGCATAGGTAGAAAGGTAAGTAGGATGGATGTCGTTCGCGACAACCGGCTTCCAGCCAGCCCACTTGAAACCCAAGCCCATGCCGCCGGCGCCAGAAAAGAGGTCGATAAATACACCCGGTGATCCGAGTGATTTTGCGATTTGATAGGCCAGCAACGGTGGTACTGCGTTGCCAATCTGGGTGCTAATGGCCCCTTGTGAACCGAGAAATTCAAAAGAATCAGGGAAGCCTTGTAGACGTGAAGCTTCTCTCGGTGAGAGGACACGATCTTGATCGTAATGGAT
Organism: Geothrix alkalitolerans; assembly: GCF_022808885.1. Taxonomy (NCBI): domain Bacteria; kingdom Pseudomonadati; phylum Acidobacteriota; class Holophagae; order Holophagales; family Holophagaceae; genus Geothrix; species Geothrix alkalitolerans. The sequence goes on from NZ_JAKZLE010000001.1 coordinate 913,550, forward strand.
ATGGCAGCCGTTTCCAGGTCGACTAAAGTATGTATTGATTGTATATGCCGGATCGCAACGTCGTAGTCTGCCGTAATACGTTGATCGGCTTCCTTCCCCTCGTTTGAAGCTTTCACGTATTTGCTCGAGCCGCTTGGAAGGAATGGTTGTGGGAATATCCTTCCAATTGCCGCCCTCTGGGACGCATTTCACCATACGCATGTCTAGATCACTGAGCCTCGGGGCAATATGATTGAAAATGCCATGGTGGGCCTCATCGACTTGAGCGATGCCGGAGGACTGATGCGGTGAGAGTGCGCTCGACTGGTGGCCTAGGTTTTGATTGTTCACGTTAGAGAGTCGTAAGTAGAGGGCCCGTCAACGGGCGTTGGCAATGCCAGTTCTCACGCGGGGTTCTTGTCTTGCAGTTCACGATAGTTCTTCAAGTAGTTTTGGCGCTCCGATGGAGTCATCGCGAAGCAATTGAGAATAGTTTGATACTCCTCTTCAGTCAGTCGATACATATTCTTAGCCACATACGCATCTACCATCGGTGCTGCGCTGTCAGCTGAACTTATCGCATCACCCACGAGTAGAGCAAGAGCTCCTTCTTGGCGAAGTTGCGAGAGACTAGGAATAGCGACTTTGCGCAATGAAGAGAGAGATAAGTGCCCGGTCGCCAGGTGGGCTCGCAGTTGGAATTCGAAGCAGGTCGAATTCATCACTCCTAGCAGAGTAAGCAGCGGTGTTTCCGCGAAGTCCCTAAAGTGGGCCACACCTAGGGAATTACCGGCAACACATCCAGCCTCAATTAGGGTTGCTATCATCCTTCGCTTTTGGCTAGGTCGTGATACGTCGCGCCATGCAATACGTCGCGCCTTTATCGAGGGAGGCGGCGACCAATTGGGTTTCTCAATTGTCAACCTTGGTGCCTCGATGGTCGTGTATCGGCCAACCATGCGACCCTTAATGAAGAGTGGTGCGCGGCCACCACGTTGCTGGAGCCATCGTGCGACGCCCGTTTCATCAATTTCTCGACCTGCCCAAAGTGAGTTTGTGTCACTTGACTCGAGGTCAAGCCAGGTCGGGAATTGGTTCGCTAATCGATTGATAATGGCTAGCGCCTTTGCGCCGAACGAAACTGGAATCACGAAATCGACCTTGCCCGAAGTTTCGAGGTCGAATTTGATTGTGGCCTGTTCTAGGCTACGTGTTGCATGGTTGTATGTCCCGACGTTGAGTGACGGTGCTGGCGCGCCACCAACTGTTACCGCAACTGTAATTGACGCAACGTCCACCGACCCGTAGAGTTTGGCCTCAGCGGGGTAATACGCTACTGAATCAAGGGAGTGTTTGGTCAACAAGTGTGCTCTCAGATTAACCGATTGGTCATCTGCCAGAAAACTTGCGGGCAGCACTGCCCCAACGACCCCTCCTTGACGAACGAGCGTAAGGCTGGCCTCGAAACCGACACGCGAGAGGTTCGTCCCCCAACCTGCGAATTTCCTTTTTGGTTGCGATAGTGGGTAGTGTTCACCAAGCCAGCGGTCATACGCACGCATATTTGATACATATTTTTCATTTTGTAGAGAAGTTAGTGCTTCTAACTCTCTGCGGTCGGGTTTAAGGATCTCCCATGGAGGGTTTGTAAGAACCAAGTCGAAACGGGCGCACTTCGTCATTGCTTCTGAAAAAGTATCTACCCTTTTGAAGGTGCATTTTGGCTGAATACCGTATCGAGAAGTGATGCGATATAAACGCCTGCGAGCATCACTGAATCCAATATCGTCGAGATCCCAGATAACAATGTTCCATTGAACTTCGGGGTGGGCCGAGCTGACCCACCCTTCGATAAGCCACTCAATGAGACGGCCGTCCCCCCCGAATGGATCTAGGACGGAGATTGATCGGGCAGATGGATTCGTGCGGTGGAAGATCTCGGCGACCTGGAGTGCAAGCCGCCGACCGACTATCTCCCCCGTGTAGTAGCGGCCGGTGGCCCGCTTCACGAATTGAGCATCATCGCTGCCTTGTCCCCTTAAGTATTCGAGGTGTAGCAATCTATTAGTCCTAACATAGGTTGTGTTGACGACTTCAATGGCCCAACGAAGCCTTCGCCCTCAGCATCTTAGGTTGACGAGGGCCAGGGCCAGTAGGTCGAAGCAGGGGGCCTAGGCCGTCCTTGCAGGCGTTCGGGTACTCGATGGACTTCTCGATGTCCTTCACCGTGATGAGGCCCTTGAGCTGGCCCTGGCCGTCCACCACCAGCAGCTTCTCGATGCGGTGCTTCTGCAGGATGCCCTTGGCCTCCTGCAGCGTGGTGCCCACCGGCACGGTGATGAGGTTCTCCTTGGTCATGGCTTCGCGCACCGGGAGCTCCCAGCGGGTCTCGAAGCGCAGGTCGCGGTTGGTGAGGATGCCCACCAGGCGGTGGCCCTCGACCACGGGCACGCCGCTGATGCGGAACTTGGCCATGAGGGCCTCGGCGTCGCGGATGGGCGCGTCGGGCCCGATGGTGATGGGGTCCGTGATCATGCCCGATTCGGACCGCTTCACCTTGTCCACTTCCTCCGCCTGGCGCTCGGGGCTGAGGTTCTTGTGGATGATGCCGATGCCGCCCAGCTGGGCGAGGGCGATGGCCATGCGGCTTTCCGTCACCGTGTCCATGGCGGCGGACAGGAGGGGGATGCGCAGCCCGATGTCCTTCGTGAGCCGGGTGCCCAGGTCCACCTGGTTCGGGTGGATCTCCGAGTACCCGGGGACGAGCAGGACGTCGTCGAAGGTGAGGGCGCGCATCAGGGGCAAGGTCAGCATGGGG